>NZ_JBVYOQ010000016.1:0-183151 GCF_056134165.1 Actinoplanes sp. 13
GGCGCGATACGCACCCCAACTTCACACACTGCAGTGCCCCGCTCAGCCCAACCCCGCGTGTGAACTTCCGGCGCGATACGCACCCCAACTTCACACACTGCAGTGCCCCGCTCAGCCCAACCCCGCGTGTGAACTTCCGGCGCGATACGCACCCCAACTTCACACGCTTGAACTGGTCGGGATCGGCTCGTGTGTGCTTCTAGGCGCGGTTTCGGCGCAGGCGGGCGTAGAGGGCGAGCGCGGCGGCGCACCACAGGACGGTCCAGGCGCTCAGCTGGAGCAGTGTCTCGGGGCCGGGCACGTTGCGCTGGGTCAGCGCCCGTGCGGTCGCCATCACCGGCGGCACAAGCCAGGGCGCGATCGAGCCCTGCATGCCCAGCACGATCGCCAGGACCGAGCCGGTGACCAGCACCGCCACCCCGGGCAGCACACGACGGGTGACCGGGCGGGCCGCGAGCGCACCTAGACCGAGGGCGCCCAGCAGCGCCAGCAGGTGCGCGAACACACCGAGCAGCAGGCCGGAGAGCCCGGGGCCGTGCACGGCTCGAAGCGCAATCGGAACGATCAGTGCCAGCACGCATACACCGGCTCCGAGCAAGCCGGCGGCGAGCAGCCCCGCCGCGCCCTCCCGCACCGGGCCGACGGCCAGCCGGGCGAGACCCCGCTGCACGTCAGGCTCGGTGTCCAGGACCAGCTTGGTGAGCCAGGCCAGCACCGCGAACAGCGCGACGGCCGAATAGCCGTATGCCGCGGCGGCCGGCGAGACACCGCCGCCGTGCAGGACGCCGAGGACCACCAGGAAGGCGACCAGGGGCGCGAGGGCCCGGCCGCTGCGCACGAAACCGCCGATCCGCATCCGGGTGAGGGCGATCATCGGTCCTCCTTCGCGGGTGCGGGCTTCTCGCGTACCCCCAGAACTCGGTGACCTGAGGCACGCAGCCGGACCACCTCCGCTTCGGCCTCGTGCCGCCGCACCGCGACCTCCACGATCACCTCGTCCGCGTCCGCGTCGGCCTCGGCGGAGGCCATGACCGAGCCCGCCGGGCGGGCGGGGGCGACGGAGCCCGCAGGAGCGACGAAGCCCGCGCCGGCAGGACGGGCGAAATTCGGATGGGCGGTGCCGGAAGGAGCGACGTCGGGGTGGGCAGGAGTTTCGACAGTGAGCCGGCCGGCGTCGACGGTCCAGTGCACGGCACCGGGCAGGTTGGTGATCTCGCCGCGGTGGTCACTGACCATGACCACTCCCCCGGCGGTGGTCACCTCGCCGACGATCTCCGGGATCAGGCCGCGGGAGCCGGCGTCGAGACCTTCCCAGGGCTCGTCGAGGACCAGCAGGCCGGGCGGGGCGAGCAGGGCCTGGGCCACGCCGACCTTCTGCGCGGTGCCCTTGGAGAGGTCACCGAGCGGGGTGTCCGCATGCCGGGCCAGGCCGAGACGTTCGAGCCAGTGGTCGGCGCGTGCCGGCGCGAGACCGCGGAGAGCGGCCATCGAGCGCAGGTAGCCGAACGTGGTGAACGGCTGCGCGGCCGGGAAGCGCTCCGGCACCCAGCCGACGACCGGCGGCCGGTCCCGCACCGCGCCCCGGCCCGGGCGGAGGATGCCGGCGGCCACCTGGAGCAGCGTGGACTTGCCGGCGCCGTTCGGGCCGAGAACCACGATCGTCTGCCCGGGCTCGGCGAGGGCATCGACCTCGCGCAGGGTCCAGTCGGCGCGGCGGTCGTACCGGAACCAGATCGCTTCGAAGCGCACGGCCGGTAGCCTGCCATGCGAAAGCCCCCGGGGAAATCTCCCCGGGGGCTTCATCGCTGCTGAAGTTCAGGCCGTCAGGCCTGAGCCTCCGCCTTGAAGTTCTTCACGACGTTCGGGTCGACCTGCACGCCCGGGCCCATCGTGGTGGCGATGGTGACCTTCTTCAGGTACTTGCCCTTGGCGGCGGACGGCTTGGCCCGGAGGACCTCGTCGAGAACCGCGGCGTAGTTGTCGACCAGCTGGTCCGGCGTGAAGGACGCCTTGCCGATGATCATGTGCAGGTTCGAGTGCTTGTCCACCCGGAACGTGATCTTGCCGCCCTTGATCTCGTTGACCGCCTTGGTGACGTCCATGGTCACGGTGCCGGTCTTCGGGTTGGGCATGAGGCCACGCGGGCCGAGGATCCGGGCGATCCGGCCGATCTTGGCCATCTGGTCCGGCGTCGCGATCGCGGCGTCGAAGTCCAGCCAGCCACCCTGGATCCGGGCGACGAGCTCGTCGGTGCCGACCTCGTCGGCGCCGGCCGCGACGGCCTCCTCGGCCTTCGCGCCCTGGGCGAAGACGATGACGCGGGCGGTCTTACCGGTGCCGTGCGGCAGGTTGACGGTGCCGCGGACCATCTGGTCGGCCTTCCGCGGGTCGACGCCGAGACGCATCGCGACCTCGACAGTGGCGTCGAACTTGGTCGGGCTCGTCTCCTTCGCCAGCTTCACGGCCTCGGCGGGCTCGTAGAGCTTGTTGGCGTCGATCTGCTCGGCTGCCTTGCGGTAGCCCTTGCTGCGCTGTGCCATTTCTCATTACTCCCGTGGTTGATGGCGGGGCCGTCGCTGCGGCCCCTCCCACAGATCGCCGGGATGCCGGCGATCAGATCTTGGTGACCTGGTTGAAGTTCAGCTCGACCGGCGTCTCGCGGCCGAAGATGGAGACCAGGACCTTGAGCTTCTGCTGGTCAGCGTTGATCTCGCTGATCGAGGCGGGCAGCGAGGCGAACGCGCCGTCGGTGACCGTGACCGAGTCGCCCACCTCGAAGTCGAGGACCTTGACCTCGGGCTTCGCCTTCTTCTCCTCGGCCTGCACGGCCGGGGCCAGCCACTTCAGCACCTCGTCGAGCGAGAGCGGCGCCGGCCGGTCGACCCGGTCGGTGGCGCCCACGAAGCCGGTCACACCAGGCGTGTTGCGCACGCAGGAGTAGGACTCCGGGGTCAGGTCCATCCGGACCAGGATGTAACCCGGGAAGACCTTGGCCTGCACCTGGTTGCGCTTGCCGTTCTTGACCTCGACCTCTTCGCGGGTCGGCACCTCGACCTGGAAGATGTAGTCCTCCATGTCGAGGCTCGTGATCCGGGTCTCGAGGTTGGTCTTGACCTTGTTCTCGTAACCCGCGTAGGAGTGCACCACGTACCAGTCGCCGGGCGCGTACCGCAACTTCTGACGCAGCTCCTTGACGGGGTCGTAGTCCTCGTCAACCTCCGGCGCCTGGGTCACGGCCGGCTCGCCGACCGTCTCCTCCGACTCGTCGATCTCCGGCGTCGCCTGCTCGTCGGCAGGCTGCGCGGTCTCGTCGTCGTACTCAGGCACGCTCGCTCACTTCCAGAAAAAGTCTCTTCGGTTCGGGGCCGAGGTTATGACTAGCCCAGCGCCCAGAGGATCGCCTTGCCCAGACCGTAGTCCAGGCCGGCCACGATGGACGTCATGATGACCACGAAGACGATCACGACCCCGGTGTAGGTCAGCAGCTCCCGCCGGGTCGGCCAGATGACCTTGCGCAGCTCGCTGATGACCTCGCGGAAGAAGCCCCCGAGCCGACCGACCGGACCGCCGCGCCGCCCCGACTTCTTCTTGGGGCTCTCCTCGTCCGCGGTGCGCTCGGCCACGGCGGTGCCACCGCCGCGGGTCGCCGCGTCCTCGAGGTCGTCGTCCGGAACGTCATCGCCGGCGACGGAGTCGGCGCGCAGCTCGTCGTCGCCCGGGAGGTCATCGCCGGGGCGGTCCTTCTCGGCCACTTCGCCCTACTTCCGTCGTCGGTGCTGTTGAGGTTCCCGTCAGCGCTCGACCGGACGCGGAAGTTGTGCGGACCGCGCACCGGGCGGGCACGTCGAGGAGGATTGCGCAGGGGTGACAGGACTTGAACCTGCAGCCTGCGGTTTTGGAGACCGCTGCTCTGCCAATTGAGCTACACCCCTTCGCGGAGCCTTTGTCCCTTAAGACTCAAGTCCTATAAGACTCAGTGCCCCACGGCGCACCAGTGTACGGGTACGCCCGACATTCTCCCAACCCGGGCCTACCGCTTTCTGATGAGCGCCTGCGCCATGGACAGTACCTTGTCGCCGTTGCACGTGGCAGTGAGGCTCAACCGGGTGTGCCCGTCCTCGGTGATCTCCTTCACCGTGCCGGCGACGACCACCTCGGTGCCCTCGTCGGTGTCCGGCACCGGGACCGGGCGGCTGAACCGCACGCTGAACTCGACGACCGCGTCCGCCGCGCCGGCCCAGGTGGTGACCGCCCGGCCGACCAGCGCCATCGTGAACATGCCGTGCGCGATGACGCCCGGCAGCCCGACACCCGTGGCGGTCCGGTCGCTCCAGTGGATCGGGTTGAAGTCGCCCGAGGCACCCGCGTAACGGATCAGGTCCGCCCGGGTCACCCGGAAGGTCTGCGGCTCCAGGACGTCGCCCATCAGTGCCCCTCTCCGCGCTGCACCAGCTTGGACCAGACCGTCACGACCGGCTCCCCGGTCTCCGTGCGCACCTCGGTCCGGGTGGTGATGAACTCGTGGCCGCCCCGGCTGGTGATCTCGTCGACGCTGTTGACGCAGATCAGGGTGTCGCCGGCGACGACCGGCCGGGAGTACGCGAACCTCTGGTCGCCGTGCACCACCCGGCTGTAGTCGATGCCGAGCCCCGGATCGTTGATCACCTGACGGCTCGCGGCCATCGTGATCGCCACGGGGAAGGTGGGCGGCGCCACCACGTCCGGGTAACCGAGGGCCCGAGCCGCTTCCGGATCGTGGTACTCCGCGTCGGTGGCGCCGATCGCCCGGGCGAACTCCCGGATCTTCTCGCGGCCGACGACGTAGGGCTCGGTGGGCGGCCAGCTGCGGCCGACGAAGGACTGGTCCATGGGCATGTCCACAAACTACTCGGCCGGACATGACACTGCGCCGCCCGGACAGATCCGGACGGCGCAGGTAAGAGGGTGTGCGGTGCGAGCGCTCAGCGGGTCTCGCGGTGCAGGGTGTGCTTCCCGTCGCGCGGGCAGAACTTCTTCAGCTCGATCCGGTCGGGGTCGTTACGCCGGTTCTTCTTGGTGATGTAGTTCCGGTCCTTGCACTCCGTACACGCCAGGGTGATCTTCGGACGGACGTCGGTCGCCTTGGCCACGGCGGGGTGCCTTCCTGCTAACGGGGTTTCACTTGACGACGCACCAGCGTAGACGCTGGAGTCGTCATTCTGCAAAGTGGGTCCCCGGGTGGGGCCCACGGAAAAGTAGCGGTGGCCGGACTTGAACCGGCGACACAACGATTATGAGCCGTTTGCTCTGCCATCTGAGCTACACCGCCGCGCCAGGCTCTAGTCCATCGCCAGGCAGGGCGGGAACGAACCCGGTAGAGCCCCCTTACGGAATCGAACCGTAGACCTTCTCCTTACCATGGAGACGCTCTGCCGACTGAGCTAAGGGGGCTTGCGCTTGCGATCTCTCGCTCGCTGCAGAAGTAAGACTACACGGCCCCCGGGCGGGCGTGAAATCAGTACCCCCATTCACCCGCGACCCCAGGTCAGATAACTGCTCGGAGCCTTCTGACCTCGCCGGTGGGGGTCGACTCCGGCTCGGTCTGCGCGCTCAGCCAGGCCTCCAGCCGCTCGTGCGGCAGCGGGCGGCTGAACAGGTAGCCCTGACCGATCTCGCAGCCCATCTCCTCCAGCAGCTCGAGGGTGAGCTCGCTCTCCACCCCCTCGGCCACCACGGTGAGCCCGAACTCACGAGAGAGCCCGATCACGGCCCGGACGATCGCGTGGTCGCCGGAGTCGGTCGCCATCCCCTGGACGAAGCTGTCGTCGATCTTCACCTCGTGGACCGGCCACTGCCGCAGGTAGGCCAAGGAGGAGGCGCCGGTGCCGAAGTCGTCGACGCTGAGCCGGACGCCGAGGTCCCGCAACCGGTAGAGCGAGGGCAGGACGCGTTCGATGTCGTTGAGCATGCCCGGCTCGGAGATCTCGAAGGTGAGATGCCCCGGCGCGACCCGGTGTTCGGCCAGCAACTCCTCCACCAGGTCCGGGAACCGGGAGTCGAGCAGGGTCCGCGCGGAGAGGTTGACCGCGATCGAGAGCGGCCGGTCCGCGGCTGTCCAGTCCCGGCAACGGCGCAGGCCGGCGGTGAGCACCACCTCGGTGAGCCGGGCGAGCTGGCCGGTGTGCTCGGCCACCGCCACGAAGTCCTCCGGGGCGACCTCGCCGTGCGCCGGGTGCACCCAGCGGGCCAGGCACTCGACGCCCACCACGTGCCGGTCGGCGAGCGTCACCTTGGGCTGGAAGTAGACCTCCAGCTGATCGTTGTCGAGGGCCCGCCGCAGGTCCGCCGCGATGCCCAGGCGGCGCACCGCCCGCGACTCCAGCGCCGGGTGGAACGGCTGGACGCCGTACGGCAGGACCTTGGCGGCGTTGGCGGCCAGCTCGGCCCGCTGGAGCAGCGTATCCGGGTCACTGCCGTGGTCGGGATAGACCGACACACCGACCGCGGTGTCCACGTCCAGGGTGAGCGAGCCGACGGCCATCGGGCCGCGCAGGCGCTCCCGCATCCGGGTGGCGATCTCGATGGTCGCCTCGATGCTCTCGGCGCGCAGCGTGACCACGAACTCGTCGCCGCCGATCCGGCCGACCAGGGCGCCCGAGTCTGCGAAGCCCCGCAGCCGCTGGGCCACCTCGACGAGCAACTTGTCGCCGGCCGCGTGGCCCATCGACTCGTTGACGTTCCGCTGGCCGTCGACGTCGAACAGCATGATCGCCACGACTTCGCTCTCGGCCCGGACCGTGACCGACTCGCCGAGCGCGTCGGTCACCCGCCGGCGGTTGGGCAAGCCGGTGAGCCGGTCGTGGTACGCGTCGTACCGCAGGCGGTCGACCAGGCGGGAGTTCTCCACCGCGACCGCGGCGTGCGCGGCGATGGTCTCCAGCACCTGGACGTCGGCCTCACGGAACGTGCGGTTGTCGCCGAAGCGGTTCGCCACCTCCAGGGTGCCGATCGTCGCCTTGCCGGACCGCAGCGGGATCAGGATCGCGTCCTTGACCTTGACCGACCTCAACTCGGTGCGGAGCGCCTCGGTCTCCGGGAAGAGGGCGCCGACCCCGAGGGTGGCCTGCCGCTCGATCGCCCGCTGACGGACCTCCTCCGGGATGGGCGAGACGTCGAGCAGGCCCCGGTGCTCGACCTGCGCGGTCAGCAGGACCTCGGGATGCCGGCCCTGCGGCGCCAGCCAGAGCGTGGCGAACTCCGACTGCATCAGCGCGCGGACCCGGCCCAGCAGCACGTCGGGCAGACCGCTCGCGGCGCCCTCCTCGCGGATCGCCTGGGTCAGCTCGTAGACGTCGGCCAGGGTGCGGTGCCGGCGGAAGAACTCCGAGTACGACCGGAGGATCAAGAACAGCGCGCCGACCAGGACCAGCAGCAGGAGGGCGGACCATCGGGTCGCTTCGAGAGCTACCAGGAAGACCAGCCCGATGACCGTGTTGATGCCGGTGATGCCGGTCGCCGAGAGCCCGCGCCGCAACGCCTCCTGGCCGGACGACAAGCCCTGCACGAGGCTGATCACGCCCGCGAAGCTGAGCACCTCGACCAGCGCGTTGATCCCGGTGGCGGCGGCCAGCACGGCCCAGACGGCGGGATCCGCCCCCTCGAGCGGGCGGAACGGGATCATCAGAAGCAGCGCCGCGCAGATCCCGGTCGCCGACTTGGAGATGTTGAACCACTGTTTGGTCGGCGACGTGCCCTGCCGGATCTGATCCAGCAGAACGGCGCCGCAGACCACCAGAATGGCCGCCACCGGCGGCAGATAGAAAAGGACCAGGACGAGCGGAACGTCGGTCATCGCGACGCTGAGTGAACTCCGCCGGATGACGATGCTGAAGCCGCTGCGGTAGGCCAGAAGGTAAACGCCGAAGAAAAGCAGGGCGAGAGCCCAGTGCTTATACCAATACGGATCGGCGACCCAGAAGCCCGCGGTGCAGAGGAGAGCGAAAAGGGCCAGCGGATAGGTGATCAACCAAGCCCGTTGCGCGCTGTTACCCTGCCCCGGCGCAGGCTTGGCCATCGCGAACCTTTCCAGTCGAGGCGACTCCGCTCGGCGCGATCAGCGTGGAACGAGAAGTCAGCTCCAGTCGTAGGTCAGCGTGGCGGCGGCTGCGGCGTGGGCGTCGCGTGGAGCCTCGGCGGCACTGGCGCTCCCGGCCCCGATGCCAAAGACCACGGTGAGCGCGACAACCAGGCCCGCGAGACCACTGAGCTTTCTCGCAAACATGTTTGCTCCCTTTGGCGGAAAGTCGGTTCGACGACGGTCTCATGATGGTGCCACACGGGTTGTGCGACAGGGAGTGTTCACCGGCGGGTCGTGGCGACGGTTGGGCAAATCCTGGCCGAACGGCTGAGTAGGCCCTCGGCGTCCGCGCTGAAGGATTGACAGCTTTCTGGGCGATTTAGGCGAAGAAGTGAGTGTCGTTCACGCGCGACCGTCAGGGCGACTTGACGTCAAGGCGACCTGACGTGACGCTGGGAGTCATGGTGACGCCCGACGAGCTGGAAAAAGCGCACACCCTCACCACCGCCACCCAGCGTTACGACGAATTGCGGCTGCGAGACGCGTACGCCACCGTCCATCCGGGGCTCGACGAACCCGCCCTGACCAAGGACGAAGCCCTCGAGATGCTGGCGCTCAGCGAAGTCCTGATACGCAAGGCAGGGTACGGCCGGCAGGCCATGGTGCGGGCGGCACGAGCCTCCGGCGCGTCCTGGACCCTGATCGGAGCCGCGCTGGGCACCACCAAGCAGGCCGCCTGGGAGGCACACCAGCGCTGGCTGGACGACCAGGCGCGGCCGTGAACGATCAGTCCCCGGTCGCCGCGGGACGGTCGGTGTGGCTGTACTGCGACCACGAACCCGCATAAAGCCGGCCGGCACCCAGGCCGGCGTGCTCCAGAGCGATCAAATTGTGGCAGGCGGTCACCCCGGAACCGCAGTAGGAGATGACGTCACCCGTCCCGTCGGCGCCCACCCCGGCGAACCGCTCCCGCAACTGCTCCACCGGCAGGAACCTGCCGTCAGCCGCCACGTTCTCCCGGCACGGCAGGTTCCGGGCGCCCGGAATGTGGCCGGCCCGCGGATCGACCGGCTCGGCGTCACCACGGAACCGTTCGCGATCACGGGCGTCCAGCACCACACCCGAGCCGTCCACCGTCTCCTCCAGGGAGGCGAGCCGGTCGCGCGGCCACGCGCGCGCGGTGAAACGAGCCTGCGGCCGGGCCGGCACCTCGGTGGTCAGCTCGCCGGTCCAGGCAGTCAGACCACCGTCCAGCAGCGCGGCGTCATGCCCGATCGACCGGAGCAGCCAGACCAGCCTGGCGGCCACCACGCCACCCGCGTCGTCGTACGCAATCACGGGGTTGTCGTCGCCGATCCCCGAAGCCCCCAGCGCAGCCGCGAAGATCTCCGGATCCGGCAGCGGATGCCGGCCCTCGGCCGGCGACGCCGGACGGGCCAGCACGGTGTCCAGATCGACGAAAACCGCGCCGGGCAGATGACCGATCTCGTACGCCGCGCGGCCCGACCGGCCGTCCAGGTACCACCGGACGTCAGCCGGCACGACGTCGCCGCCCCGCGCCCGCAGCCAGGCCTCGTCCACCACCGGGTCGATCACGTCCGCCGGCCTTACCGGTAGTTGGTGAACTGCAGCGCGACGCCGAAATCCTCCTGCTTCAGCAGGGCGATCACAGCCTGCAGGTCGTCGCGCTTCTTGCCGGTGACCCGCAGCTGGTCACCCTGGATCTGCGCCTGCACACCCTTCGGGCCCTCGTCGCGGATCTTCTTGCTGATCACCTTCGCCTTGTCGGTCTCGATGCCCTCGACAACCTTGCAATCAATCTTGTACGTCTTGCCGGACTGCCGCGGCTCGCCGGCATCCAGCGCCTTCAGCGAGATGTTCCGCTTCACCAGCTTCTCCTTGAAGACGTCGAGCGCGGCGCTGGCCCGCTCCTCGGTCTCCGAGGTGATCGTGAACGACTCCCCCGACCTGGCGAGCACCGTGCCCGTACCCCGGAAGTCGAACCGGGTCCCGAGCTCCTTCTCCGCCTGATGGAAAGCATTGTCGACCTCCTGCCGGTCGACCTTGCTGACGATGTCGAACGACGGGCTGGCTGCCATGATCAAACTCCTGCGGCTGGGCGTGTGTCGATGTCTCGCGGCGGGACTCGGAAACCCCGCGACATGCCGACCGTACCCGGTTGCGGATACGTCCCGCGGTACGGCTATTCTGATGTCCGCTGCCGCGGGAGACTGCGGTGGTTGCCCAGGCGGGTTGCCCGAGCGGCCAATGGGAGCGGACTGTAAATCCGTCGCGAAAGCTACAGAGGTTCGAATCCTCTACCCGCCACCACAGGCACAAAGAAGCCCCTCACCTGCTGAAACAGCAGAGAGGGGCTTCTTTCGTTGGTCCCACTGGGTCTCACTCGGGACTGCTCGATCTCACTGGTCGTGTCGTATACGTGTCGGCGATCAGGCGGCGTCCTGAGTGGGCCTCTCCGCCATTCCGAGGGCAGCCTCGACCCTCTGGCGGGACGCCTCGTCCTGGCCGTAGATGCACTTCGCGTACACCCGCATGAGGACGTGGACGCTGTGCCCTGCCCACTCGGCGACCTGTGTCGCAGGAACGCCTGCGTTAAGCCAGAGCGACACGGCAGCGTGCCGCAGGTCGTAGGAGCGTTTCGCCAGCGGGGACCGGAGCTGCGCGGGCGTGAGGGCGGCCTCGCGGGCGTCGCGCCACGCCTTGCCGTAGGAGTTGCCCGGGATGGGCTGGCCGAGCGTCGGCACGTAGCGACCGCCGGGGCCGCGCCGGGTGACGAACAGCCTGCCGTCGGGCGCGGGCTTGTACTCGGCGATGTGGTGGTCGAGCAGGCCGCAGAGCGGCGGCGGCGCGGGCACCGGGCGTGTCGCGCTCTTCGCCCGGTGCTTGAGTCCGCGTCGCTCGATCGTGCCGTCTTCGTCGCCCCATCCGTGTCCGACCGCGACGGTCGAGCCGGTGAGATGGAGGACGCCCCACCCGCCCTTGGCCTTGGGCCGCTCGTACTCGTCTTCCCGGAGGTTCAGCACTTCCTCGGGCCGCAGCGCGGCGTAGTACATGCACCCGAAGAAGGCGACCAGCTCAGGCGTGCGATCGCGGACGGCGGCGAGCAGCGCGCGAGCTTGCGCCGGGTTGACTACAGCCTTGCGGTCGACCTCGTCGTCATGCTTCGGGGCGATCCAACTCACCAGCGACAGCGGGTGGACCTCCAGTAGCCGCAGCTCGACCGCGTACTTGAGGGCGCCGGAGAAGATCGCGCGCTTCCGAGCGATGGTGCTCGCAGAAGCCGCGCCGCCGTCTTTCATGCGGAGCGCGATGGTGTCGAGAGCCTTCCTGATCAGGGCAGCGTCGGTCAGGGCGGACAGGTCGACCGTGTTCGTCTCCAGCCACCGGACGGCGGTCGCCAGTTCGGCCGGCGGGTCTCCGGCGTCTCGCCGGGTCTTGTTGAACGACCAGCCGTAGAGGGCGGCGCGGATGGCCTTGTCGCTCGGCACTCCCCTGCTGGTCGACAGCAGCGCCGGGGTGACGGTGGCCAGTGCCTCGGCGATGCCCTTGCGGTGCTTGGCCGAGGCACGCGGCCACTTGACGTCGACGTAGGCGATCGCGTGGTCGTACCACGAACGGGCGTTGCGGGCGCGGGCCATCGGTTCGGGGAGGCCGCACGTCTCGTCGAACGCGACACCTTCCCGTTGAGCGACGACCAGCTTCGACCGGTGGCTGTCGGCCAATGCCCTGGCCTGTGTGCCAAGTACATGGCACATAGCGTCCGAGCCATGGCAGACCGGCAGAAGCTTCCCCGACTGATGGGGCAGCAGGAGATCCGCTCTCGGCTGGGCTACTCGCGCCAGCACACTGCCATGCTGATCAACGCCAAGGGCTTTCCAGACCCGGTATACGAGTTGGGGATGGGCCGAATCTGGCTAGCCGAGGATGTCGAGGAGTGGATCCGCACTCACCGGCCCGAGCTAACCGAGGGTTCCGAAGGCAACGGTCACTGACCTGAACGGTCACGATGTCGTCGCGCCTCCGATGGAATCGGCGTGACGCTGTCTCCGGTGTCCCCGGTGTCCCCGCTGTCCCCCAACTGGTATTGACCCGCGAAAACGAGGGGGACAGCGACTGTGAGGGGGTGTCCCCGACAGCCCGGCAAAGGTCGCTAGGGCTTGCTCAAGATCCGGGCCATTACGGCTGGCCATGTGAGGTCACTCCAGGCCACTCCAGGCCACTCGATCTCTCTCTGAGCTGCCCGCTAGGGTGATCACGACCGGGCCCTCGTACGGTTCCGAGCGGACAGCTTGGGTTCGATCTAAGGCCCGGCCTCGCCCTCGCCGGCCATCTCCACGCGGCGACGGGCCGACTGTTGTTGGCGTCCCCGTCCCCTCGTACCCGCCAACCGGGTTGAGCTGCTGAAACCCCGGAAAAACTTGGCCATCACCGCGCAGGTATTCGAAGCGAGGTGCAACGACGTCCCGCATTCAGGCAGCTGATGTCCCGTCCGCCGCGACGTGGCACCTTCCGGCCCGATTGGCACCTGGCTGGCACCTTTCGAGGTGGGTGTGGCACTTGCCGAGTAACAGCCGGCATGGGGACATGCGGCTTAACGGCGCGGGTTGGCGCTCGCCAGATGGCCCTGGGCACGGCAACTCCGTGATCCGCCGCGGTATAGCCTCCGGAATGATGGAAACGGGCGCAGGGTTCGGGTACAAGATCGAGTGGCTTGCGGTGCGTTCCCAGAGTGCCGAGGCTGTAGCCGGGACGTTGGGCCTCGGTCGACTTTCAAGGGTGCCTTGGCAAGACGCGGTGACCGCCGCCTACGCCGGTCAGTGGATGTTGACACCGCCTATCGATGGGTGGACCCTCGCGGCCTCAAGGAGCATGCCGACTCCAGATGACAGCCGGTTCGGGTCGTGGCTGGCAGCCCTAAGCACGTCACTCGGACAAGTCCAATACTTCGGGACGAACCGCGTCGTGGATTACCACGCGTGGGGCCGGGCGAGCGGCGGCGTCGTCGAGCGGGCATTCGGATACCTCAGCGGCCACGACGAAGCGCTCTTCCAGATCGGTGAGCGCACACCCGAGGAACAGGCGCTGGGCGTCGGTTATATTCCGGACGAAGGATGGCCGGAGTCGGAAGATGACGAGGACACCGACCCCTGGCCGGATGAAGAAACCGTGCTCACACTCGCCGGATTCTGGAGTATCGATCCGCGAAGTCTTGAAGACGTACCCATAGCAGGCTTGCCTTGGATCACGGAGAACCACGCGGACGGGTAGAAGGCTTCATCGTCACCGCTGGAACGCACCTCAGACCGTGCCTCGCTGGCCTGACGCCCAAAGGGCATCTCCGGTACTTTGCCCGGATGCTGCATGCGGTTCCGGCCTTGAGTGTGGCGTTGACGGCAGAGTTCGAAGTGGCGTTCGTGGCCTCCGGGGGAACCGAGGTTCGCGCTTGCTTGGCCGACTCGGTTGGGGTGCGGTTTGAGCAGGTTAGGCCGGTGCGCGGGTTTCCGTCGTACAAGCGGCAGCGCAACTTCCCGGGCCTGTGGTGGTCCTCGACGGTCGGCGGCCACGTCGGCTACGAGTCGTGGCTGGAGCGCGATCACTTGATGCTGCTGGACTTTGACCCAGCCGTGGTCGGGATCGCCTCGCAGCCGTTCTCGCTGTTCTGGGACGACGAGGTCTCCGGCCGGCGGCGTTCGCATGCGCCGGACTACTTCGCGCGGCTGGTCGACGGCCGCGCCATGGTCGTGGACTGCCGCCCGGCCGATCGGATCAAGCCGCGTGACGCCGCGGCGTTCGCCCCACCGGTCGGGCCTGTGAGCTTGTCGGATGGGAGTACCGGCTGGTCGGTGCGCCTGAGCTGGTAGCGGTGCGTAACGTGCGCTGGCTGGCCGGCTATCGGCATCCGCGTTACCGGCTGCCGCGGGTAGTAGCGGCGCGGCGGGAGGCGTTCGCCGAGCCGACGCTGCTGATGGACGGCGCCGCGGCCGTGGGCGATCCCATCGCGGTGCTGCCGGTGCTCTACCGGGTTCGTTCCCGCCCTGCCTGGCGATGGACTAGAGCCTGGCGCGGCGGTGTAGCTCAGATGGCAGTGCGGGCATGACTCACTTCGGATAGATCATCGTGGCGTAGGAAACTTGATGATCTTCTGAACCGGTCATGCTCGTCTTGCCACCGCCAACCGAGGCGCTTCTACCTTGATCCACTCAAGTCGGACACCGTCATGACTTTGCCGGGGCCCTGGTCCCGGCCGCGCGATACATCAGTGCCCGATTCACTCGGTGAACGGAAACTCGACCTCGTCCGACACGGAACAGTCGTCACAAGGCGGTTTCAGCAGTTCATCGAGCGGAATGACCCTTCCCTCCTCCTTGCTTGCCGTCATGCGTTTCGCGGTCGCCTCGTCCACCTCATACACGCGGCCCGTTCGCCGATATTTGACACCGGCATCGTCCGGCAACGTGATGGAGTATCGATACTTCTCCGGTACCACCGTGAGGTCTTTGCTCGGATAGAACTCGCTATGACCGTTCACTCCGTGAATCTCAAGGACCAACCAGAAGGCGTGAGCGGGCGTCGGGTTGCGAAGTTTAGTCACGTTCACCGCCACGGCACGGCTCCCCGCCGGCTCGGCCGACAAGGCGAAAGCCACGTCGTGCGTGGTCACGACGTCCGGACTGCTGATTCCCTGCGAATGCCCGCCGGAGGAGGTGACCGCCGGGGACCTGACAGGTCCGGCCGACGGTGTCGGATCGCCAGCCTGACCTCCCCCTCCTCCTCCGCTGCGGCCCATCGCATAACCCGCGGCGCCACCCGCTGCGACGGCGACGAGAAGCGCCACCGTCCAGACGGCTGCTCGCCGCACCCGCCGGAAGGCCATCACCGCGCCGACGAAGAGACAGGTCAGGGCGAGGCAGACCGCAAACAGAATCAGCCCGTTGTCGATGAATGTGCCCAGGAACTGAGCTATCGCGGAAAGTGCTCCGAGCACGCCCGCCAGCCAGAGGAAGATTTTCTTTTCCCCGGCCGTGGGAGTTCGCCAGGACGAGGCATTCGTGTCCGGGGAATCCTCTGACTGGTCCATGCTTCCTCCCGAGAACTGAACGTCATGGTCTCAGCCGAAAAGCTCATCGAATTCGGTGTAGACCAGCGCTGTCGATCCGCCACTCATCAATAGGGAGGAAGACCCCGTGGCGAGGACGGCACAGATGACCGCCGCCCAGATCTGACAGCCGTGCAGCGTGGGCACGGCCTCGGCTCTCCGGGTTCCTGTCACATGTTGTTCTGACGGACAGCACTTCCTGCCGCCAGTCAAACGAACAATTCAACGGCCGAGGGTCCCGCATCGCCGCCCCTCGGCCGGACGGACGGCCGCTATCCGGCGGTGGGTTCCAGGACCAGGATGCCCAGGCACATCTCGTCGCTGGTGCCCTCGCCCCACACCACGTAGCAGCTAAGCCAGCTTCTTCAGAGCGACCCAGGCCCGCTGCCGGACGGAACCCCGATACGGACTAGCCACGTGCGTGCCATTGGCGTGCCATTAAGCGGTGCCGCTTGAGGACGCTCCAGGCCGCTCGACGTGGCGTCTAGGTCGCCCTAGCACAGCGGACCACGGGATCTTGTACGGTTCCCAAACTGACAGCCCCTGTCCCCGCTGTCCCACGTGTCCCTCCTGTCCCCCTGGTACGCTGAGCAGCGAAAACTAGGGGGACAGCCAGGGACGCCCCCTGTTTCAGCGCTCTGCTGGTCACCCGAATGGCAGCCGCGTGCAGGGGGCCTGTTGTCGCATCCGTGTCGCCGCACCGTCCCTTAGGCCTGTTTCACCTGGTCATAGGCAAGATGATCGACGGACTGTAAATCCCGTCGCGAAAGCTACAGAGGTTCGAATCCTCTACCCGCCACAGGCAGACAGAACGGCCCCGAGGCCAGCGGAAACACGGCTCGGGGCCGTTCTCGTCGCATTCCAGGAACCTCGTCCTGCGTACCGGTGGAAGCGACCCGGGAGAGGGAGTCAGTAAGTAGGTAGAGCGCGGCATGACGGCGGGTTCCGCTTACGCCGTGTGGCATTCGGTTGGCATGGCCGACGCCTCGGCCAGGCATTGGCGGAACCATCGTCCGGGTGGCGCCATCCGAGCAATCGCGAGTCGATGCGGGCACGGCGGGCCACGGTGAGACCGCGCCCAGCCGGTAGGGCTGATCTGCCGCTCTGCATGGACGCCATGCCGCCTGAGGTGTCGTACCGTGAGCGGGGAGGGCATGTCTCTTGGGAGCCGTTGGGGGTGACGTCGTCGATGAGCGCGGGAGTGGTTGACCATGTCGGCCCATGGACCGAGGACGAGTATTTCGCGCTCGGCGAGACGACGGACCGGATCGAGCTGATCGATGGGAGCCTGGTGGTGAGCCCCGCCGTCTGGCGAACGCGCTGGAGGAAGGCGCCGCGCCGGCCGGGCTCTTCGTGTACGAGGCGATCAACGTTCGGTTGCACACCGACCGCATCGTGATTCCCGATCTGGTCGTGGTGGATGTGGACGAGGAGGCCGTCACGGCGGACGCTTCCCGGGTGCTTCTGATCGGTGAGATCGTTTCGCCGAGCAACGCTGCCATGGACCGTGTGCTCAAGATGCAGCTCTATGCTGCCGCCGGCATCGGGTGTTATCTGCTGGCCGAGCACGAAGCGCCGGATTCGCTGACGCTGCGGCTCAACCGCCTCGACGGCCGGCACTACGTCGAGGAAACCGTCGTGAAGACCGGCGGGAGCCTGACCTCCGAGCGTCCGTTCCGGTTCGAACTCGACACGCGGTCTCTCGTTCGTCGCTGATGGGTGCGCCGCCGGCGTGAGCAGGCGTTTCCCTGCGGTGCCGATGCCTTGAACCCGTCGACAGCGGCCGGTTGCATGCTTGGTGTAACCGCGGTTACATTGCCTGCGTGAACGAGGCCGGGTCCTGGGTGATGCTGGTGTATCGGATGCCGCGGGAGCCGTCGGGACCGCGGATCGCGGTGTGGCGCAAGCTTGAGCGGCTCGGGGTCGCCCGGCTCGGTGACGGGGTGGTGGGGCTTCCGGCCGACGCGCGGACGCGGGAGCAGTTCGACTGGATCGCCGACGATGTGCTGGCTGCCGGGGGGACCTGCACCGTGTGGCTGGCGCAGCCGGCGAGTGCCGCGCAGGAGCGGGTGATCGCTGAGGGGATGCGGGCTGCTCGGGCGGCCGAGTATCAGGCGGTCATCGAGGAGGCCGGGTCTGTGGCGCCGGGGGAACGTGCCCGGGTGCTGCGCCGGCTTCGTGGGGAGCTGCGGCGGATCGGGCGGCGGGACTTCTTTCCGCCGCCGGAGCGGGACGCCGCGCGGATCGCGGTCGAGTCACTGGCCGGCGACGGCGGCGACGCGGGCAACGCGGGCGACACGGGCATCCGCGAAACTGTGCCGGGACCGCACGGCATGAGGCCTGGGTTGCGCATCGATGGGGAGACAGCATGAGGTGGGTTACCCGGCCGGGGGTGCATATCGACCGGGCCGCGTGCGCCTGGCTGATCCGGCGGCACGTGGACGCTGAGGCGGAGTTCGTCTTCGCCGGGGATCCGGCGTCGGCGCCGGATGCGACGCCGTTCGACATGCGCGGGGTCGATCTCGGGCATCACGGGGGTGACTGCACGTTCGAGACCATTCTGCGGCGGTACGACCTGGCCGACCCGGTCCTGTGGCGCATCGCCGAGATCGTGCACGAGGCGGACATCGAGGACGAGCGGTACGACGCTCCGGAGGCCCCCGGTCTTGATGTGCTGCTCCGCGGGCTGTCGCTGATCTGCGACGACGACCGGGTGCTGGAGTTGACCGCGCCGCTCTTCGACGGCCTGTACGAGTACCACCGCCGGGCCCTGCTGCTCGATCGGCCGCCGGCATGACCGAGGTGACGCCGCAGCGCGACGTGGTGCCGTTCCGGCAGGCGGTCAAGGCCTGGTTCCTGATCTCGTTGCAGACGTTCGGCGGGCCGGCCGGGCAGATCGCGGTCATGCAACGCCATCTGGTCGACGAGCGGCGGTGGATCGGGCAGCAACGGTTCCTGCACGCGCTCAACTACTGCATGCTGCTGCCCGGCCCGGAGGCGCAGCAGCTGGCGATCTATGTCGGCTGGCTGCTCAACGGCCTGCGCGGAGGCCTGGTCGCCGGAACGCTGTTCGTCCTGCCGGGTGTGGTGGCGCTGCTGGCGCTCTCGGCCGTCTACGTCGGATTCGGTGACACGACCGTGGTGACCGGCCTGTTCGCCGGTCTGGCGCCGGCGGTCGTCGCCGTCGTCGTGCAGGCCGTGTGGCGGGTGGGCAGCCGGGCGCTGACCAATCCGGTCCTGATCGGGTTCGCCGCGGTCGCGTTCGTCGCGCTGGCGGTCTTCGCTGTTCCGTTCCCGATCGTCATCGCCGCGGCGGCGGTGGCGGGCTGGGCGTTGCACCGGTGGCGGCCGGCGCTGATCGAGACCGCCGGCGGGCACGGCGGGGCGAAGGACGGCCCGGCACCCCTGATCTCCGACGACGCTCTGCACCACGACCAGCCGTCGATGCCCCGGGCGGTGAAGATCCTCGTCATCGGTCTGGTGGTGTGGTTCGCGCCGATCGCGATCGTGGTGGCGCTGACCGGCGTCGGCAGTGTCCTCAGCCAGCAGGGTCTGTTCTTCTCCGGGACGGCGGTGGTGACCTTCGGCGGTGCCTACGCCGTGCTGGCCTTCGTCGCGCAGCGAGCCGTCGAGCATTACGGCTGGCTGTCGGCCGGCGACATGGTCCGTGGTCTGGCCCTCGCCGAGTCCACCCCCGGGCCGCTGATCATGGTGGTGCAGTTCGTCGCGTTCCTCGGCGCCTATCACCAGCCGGGCAGCCTGGACCCGTGGGTCGCCGGCCTGGTCGCGTCGCTGCTGACCACCTGGGTCACCTTCGTGCCGTGCTTCCTGTTCATCCTGCTCGGCGCGCCGTACGTCGAGGGGCTGCGCGGCAACCGGGCGCTGTCGGCGGCGTTGACCGGCATCACGGCGTCCGTGGTCGGCGTCATCGCCAACCTGGGTCTCTACTTCGCCGTGCACACCCTCTTCGCCACCCAGCGCACGATCACCACCGGCCCGTTGCATCTCGAGATCCCGGTTCTCGGTTCGGTGCGGCCGGTGCCGATGGCGATCGCGGTGATCGCCGCTGTGCTGATCTTCCGGTTGCGGTGGTCGGTGCTCCGCGTCCTCGGCGTCTGCGCGGCGCTCGGTCTGGCCGCCGCCCTGGCCGGCCTGACCAGCTGACGGACAAGGCATCGGAGGGGCGAGCACCCGGAGAGATACAACCCCGCGGCGCGACCTGCCGTCTACCTACAGACGATCGGACGGGAGCGGGGATGGATGACAGCTCGGACGAGCAATACCTGGCATATGTCAACGGCCGGGTGAAGGCGCTTCGGCGGTTCGCCTATCTGCTGAGCGGCGACGTGCATCAGGCGGACGACCTGGTGCAGGAGACGATCACCAAGCTGTACGCGCGCTGGACGCGGATCGAGCGGGTGGACAACCTGGACGCCTACGTGCACACGATGATCGTCCGGGCGTTCCTGGACGAGAAGCGCCGCGGCTGGTGGCGGGTGGGATTGTTCGCCTCGGCACCGGAACGGCCCGCGCCGGAGAGCACCGGCTTCGAGGACCGCACGGTGGTGCGGGCGGCGCTGCGCAAGGTGCCGCCACGGCAGCAGGCGGTGCTGGTGCTGCGATTCCTCTGCGACAAGTCGGTCGCCGAGGTGGCCGACATCCTCGGCTGTTCCGAAGGCACCGTGAAGAGCCAGACCTCGCACGGGCTCAACGCGCTCCGCCGGCTTCTCGGCGATCGGATTCCCAGTGGTAGCGAAGGGGGCACCCGATGAACGACGAGGAACTCGGCCCGCTGCTGCTGCGGCCGCTGGACACCGAGCCCGAGGGGCCGATCCGGATCGACGTCGCCAAGGCCATGCGGGACGGGCGGCGGGGCCGCCGGTGGCGCATGTGGACGGCAGGTGCCGGTGTGGGTGCGGTGATCGCGGCCGCCACCGCCGGCGGGGTGCTCAGTTTCGCCGACCCGGATCAGAAGGCGTTGCCGACGCTGCCTCCGGACCCGGTGGTGCCGTCCTCATGCGTGGTCTCCACGCTGCCGATGGGCGGCGAGAGGTCGGCCGAGGTCCGCGGCGGTGACCGGACCGGCACCTGGCTGGTGGGCATGGGCGATCCGATGTTCCAGGGACGCAACACCGTCATGGTGTGGCGGGACGGGAAGCTGGTGGCCAACCTCGCGCCGGCCGACAAGCCGCCGGTGATGTGGGACATCAACGGTGCGGGCGTCGCGGTGGGCGGCACCGACGGGTACCCCGCCCTCCCGTACTTCTACCGGGACAAGAAGGTCAGCCGGATGAAGGGCGACGGACTCGCCGTCGCGATCAACGACGCCGGGAACGTGGCCGGGAACCACGAGAAGGGCGGCCGGGCCGTGCCTCAGCGGTGGTCGTCACCGGAAGCCGAGCCGGAGCTGATGACGTTGCCTGAGGACGCGTCCGCCGGGCGGGTCTGGGACATCGCCCCGGACGGCACCGTCCTGCTCTCGCTCGCCACTGCGAGGTCCTATGAGGAGCCGCATCTCTGGCACCCGGACGGCACCGTGGAGCCGATCACCGCGCCGCAGGCCGAGCCCGGTCGGGACCAGAGATTCGAGCCGAGTGGCTTCCATCACGGCTGGGTCTACGGCGTGCTGCACGTCAACTCCGCCTCCCCGCCGGTCAGGTCAGAGGGTGGACCGGTTCTCTATCGGTACGACCCACGCAGCGACGTCTGGCAGATGGTCAGCGACGAGGGACACGGGATGGCGCAGCTCCCCGGCTGGAACGGGGCCGGCGCCGGTCACATGGACCGGCAGGCCCGGATCTTCGTCGGCAAGGAGGTGTTGAACCTGCCGACGAAGCCGCGCAACGACGACGACGGGTTCCTGGTGTCCGTGGTCAGCTCGGACGCGCGGATCGTGGCCGGCAGCAACCTGAGCATGTCGGCGACGGTCGAGCGGGCCGTGCTGCCGACCCTATGGCGATGCCGGTGAGAGGCGCTTCGAGATCTCCTCGTGCATGCCGCCGGGCAGGGCGTCGGCGACCAGCAGGCGGGACAGTCGCGCCGGGTCGTGCATGTAGATCCCGAACGCCTCGTTGATGCTCAGCCCGTGGGCGGGACGGCCGGTCACCCTGATCCGGTCGCCCGCCCGCACCTCGCCCGGCGTCACCACGCGCAGATAGGCGCCGCTGCGGTTGGCCTCGGCGAACCGCTTGATCCAGCGCCGCTCCCCCATCCGGTGCTGGAACGTGGAGCACGGGATCCGGCCGAACGTCGGCTGCAGAACCAGCTCGTCGCCGACGTGCCAGAGCTCGCCGATGACCGCGCCGCCCACGTCGACGCCCTCGGTGGTGAGGTTCTCGCCGAACAGGCCGGGCACCAGGTCGTCGCGGCCCAGCTCGGTGGCCCACCAGGCGTAGTCCTCGGTCGCGTAGGCGTACACCGCCTGGTCGTCGCCACCGTGGTGCGCGACGTCGCCGATGAAGTCGCCGACCAGCCCGCTGTGCAGTCCGGTGGTCTTCGGGCCGGGCGCGCGCACCGCCACCGCGTGGGTGACCGGTCGTTTGCCGATGCCCGTGGACGGCGCCCGCTTGGCCGGGTTGTCCTCGGCCGCGCCGACGTTCAGGGACAGGACGACTCCGTCAGTCATCGAACTCCACCGTTGCTCGGTCTTCGATCGGCCGGTAGCCCAGCCGCTCGTACAGCGCGTTGCTGGTCGGGTTGTCGAGGTCGGTGAAGAGGACCACGTCGGTCGCGCCGTCGTCCAGGGCGGCCCGGGTGACCGCCGTGGTGGCGCCGGCCGCATAGCCGCGCCGCCGCAGCTCGGGCGGGGTGTAAACGGTCTGCACGCGGACCATCCCAGCCTCGGGACGGGATCGGGCCGCCATCGCGACCGGGACTCCGCCGTCCTCCCAGAGGGTTATCCCGCCGGCCCGGAGATGGTCGTCGACCTTGGACCCGAGGTCCGGTGGCTGCTCGCCGATCAGGTCGTGGAAGGCCCGGAACCAGTCGAGCAGCAGGGGGCGGTCATGCACGGTGGCGGGCCGGGCGCGACCGGGCGGCGCGGGCACCGGCGGGACCAGCCGGTCCAGCCGGAAGAGCCGGGTGCGCATCCGGATTCGGGCGGTGCCGCCGGTCCGGTCCCGCCGGCGGCCGGTGAAGCCGTCGACGTCACCGGCGAGCAGGTTGACGGTGGTCACCGACCGGTCGGCGAGAGCCTCGACGGCGGCCGGGACGGCCTCGGATGGCATCGCGGAGAACATCACCGGGTAGGGCGCGCTCTGCACGAGCACCCCGCCGACCTGGCCGGCGGGGGTGGTCCACCAGCCGAAGAACGGGACGTCCGGCCCGTACGCCGCAGATCCTCGCCGCCGTAAGGTGCCGATCACCGTGAGGAAGACGGTGTGCCGGACCGGCTCGGATCGCAGGAATTCCTCCGTGGCCGCCGCGAAGCGCTCCAGGTCGGTGGTCAGCTGCCAGGACGTCGGAACCACCCGATCACAACCCCCAGGCCTTGGCGATCCGGGCCAGGCTGTCGAGGCGGGTGGCCGGGTCGTAGACCGCTCCGGCCAGGATCAGTTCGTCGGCGCCGGTCCGCTCGACCAGTTCGTCCAGGCCGGCGACGACCTCCTCGGCGGTGCCCGCGTATTGGGTGCCGGGCAGCGAGCCGAGCATCGCCCGGTCCAACTCGGACAACTCCACCTGGGCGGCCGTCTCCGGCGAGACGATCGGGCCGAGCCGGCCGGTGCGCAGGCTGAGCGCCATGATGCGGCTGGGCCCGGCGAGGTACTGCGCCTCCTCGGTGGTCTCCGCGGCGATCACCGAGGCGCTGACCATGACGTGCGGCCGCTGATGCGCCGGTGAGGGCTGGAAGCCTTCCCGGTACAGGCGCAGCGCACCGTCCACATCAGAACTCATGGCGAAGTGGTACGCGTAGCAGAACGGCAGGCCCAGGGCCGCCGCGACTTGCGCGCCGTAGGTCGACGAGCCGAGCATCCACACCTCGGGGTACGTCTCCGGCGCCGGGGTGGCCCGCAACGACGACGGGGCGTCGCTGAGCAGGCCGAGCAGGGTCTGCAGGTGCTCCGGGAACTGCTCGACGGTCAGGTACGGCGAGACGCCGCGCAGCGCGGCCGCGGTCGCCTGGTCGGTGCCCGGCGCGCGGCCGATGCCCAGGTCGATCCGCTCCGGATAGAGCGCTTCGAGCAGGGCGAACTGCTCGGCCACCACGAACGGCATGTGGTTCGGCAGCATCACACCGCCGGAGCCGACCCGGATGCGGCGCGTGTTCGCGGCGACGGCCCCGATCAGGACCGGCGGCGAGGTGGACGCGACGGCCGGCATGTTGTGGTGCTCGGCGACCCAGAATCGGGCGTATCCCAGCTCGTCGGCGGCCCGGGCGATCTCGACGGTGCCGCGGAGGGCGTCGGCGCTGCCGTGCCCCTCGCGGACCGTGGCCAGGTCCAGGACGGAGAGCGGTACGCGATTCTGAGCAGTCATAACCAGTTCCCTACGACATCCGGTACAAGTCAGCCCCGCCGTCGCCGATGCCGGATCGGCCGTGTGCGATCGTCACCATCCGGTGGCCCCGTCAGGCTACCTGGGAAGCGGCGGCGAGCCGGTCAGCCCGCGCCATCGACCCGTCCGGGACCGCTGCCACGGCGGCCGCCACCAGCAGCACCGCGGCCGCGAAGGCGAACGACCACGGCAGGCCGCCGGGCTGGTCGACGATCACGCCGGCCAGCGCGCCGCCGGCCGCGCTGCCGCCGACCGAGACGGTGACGATCCAGGTGTACGCCTCGTTCAGCATGCCGGCCGGCGCGATCCGGCCGACCAGGTTGTTCTCCACCGTCAGTGCGGGCGCGATGGTGGCGCCGCCGACGACCAGCGCGACACCGAGATAGAGCGGCTCCGGCATGAAGGCCAGCACCAGGAAGCTCATCGAGACCGCGGCCAGCAGCCAGGCGAACTGCCGGGGCAGGGCCATCGCCGGGCGCCGGGTGCCGAACCAGATGCCGCCGATCGCGCTGCCGACACCCCACACGCCGAGAAGCACCCCGCCGAGGGCCTCACCGCCGCCGTGCTGCGACGCGTACGCCGGGACGATGACCCCGGCCGCGCCGAACGCGACGCCGAGCGCGGCCACACAGACCAGCAGCGGCGGGAAGCCGCCGACCCGCAGCGGGCCCAGCCCCTTGGTGGTGTGCTCGGCGTGATGCGCGCCGCCGCGCCGCATCACCGGCAGCCGGGCGATCCACAGGGTCCCGGCCAGGGTCGCGACGGCGGCGCTGGCCAGGGCCGAGCCGGGCTCGCCGGTCAGCACCAGGAAAGCCGCCACCAGCATCGGGCCGAGCACGAACACCAGCTCGAACAGGGACGTCTCGGCGGCCATCGCAGCCTGGCGTAGATCGTGCCGGCCGCTGCCGACCGAGGTCATGTCGGTCCAGGCACGGCGGATCGCCGCGGACAGCGGAGGATAGGTGGCGCCGGCCACCGCACTGGCGGCGAACATCCAGCCCAGAGCATCCGCGCCACCCCGGCTGGCCAGCAGCAGGGCGCCCAGCGCGAGCGGGTGCAGCACCGCCGTGACGACCAGGATGGGTGCCGCGCCGATCCGGTCGGCCAGGCGCCCGGCGACCGGGCTCAGGGCCGCGCCGGCCAGGGCGTAGACGCCGCCGGCCAGGCCGGCCGCCGCGTATCGCCCGGTGGCCTGCTCGACCAGCAGCAGCAGGGCGAGCGGGGTCATCCCGATGCCGAGCCGGGCGAGGACGCCGATGACGAGGAGAACCCGGCCGCCCGGCAGTTGCCACACGCCAAGGTACTGACGCAACGCGGTCACGGGACGAACCTCCGGCGGTGGTCGGTAACGAGTGAAACGTCTCCCGAGGCTAACGCCGGAGGTCCGTTAACGCGCCTGAAATATGGCGGGGCTCACCGCCGGATCAGGGCCGCCTGCTGGTGCAGGCGCTGGATGCGCTCGGCCATCGGCGGGTGCGTGGAGAACAGTCCGGCGAGACCGCCGCCCCGGAGCGGGTTGGCGATCATCAGGTGCGCGGTGCTCGCCAGCCGGCCCTCGGCGGGCAGCGGCGCGCGCTGCGTACCGTAATGGATTTTCTCCAGGGCACTTGCCAGCGCAAGCGGGTCACGGGTCAGCGCGGCGCCGGAAGCGTCCGCCTCGAACTCCCGGTTGCGGCTGATCGCCAGCTGGATGATCGACGCGGCCAGCGGGCCGAGGACGAGCATGAGCAGCAGCCCGGCAGGGTTGGGGCTGTCCTCGTCGTCCGAGCCGCCGAGGAACGGCAGGAAGAAGGCCAGCTGGGCGAGCATCGTGACCATGCCGGCCAGACCGGCCGCCACGCTGGAGATGAGGATGTCCCGGTTGTAGACGTGGGACAGCTCGTGGCCGATCACACCGCGCAGCTCACGCAGGGTGAGGATGCGGGTGATGCCCACGGTCACCGCGACCGCGGCGTGCTCAGGGTCACGACCCGTCGCGAACGCGTTGGGCTGCATCGCCGGCGAGACGTACAGGCGCGGCATGGGCTGGCCGGCGTCGGCCGCCAGCTCCCGGACCATCTGATAGAGCTCCGGGAACTCCGGCTCGCTGACCGGCCGGGCGCCCATCGCCCGCAGAGCGATCCGGTCGGAGAAGAAGTAGCTGACAGCGTTCGTTCCCAGGGCGAACAACGCTGCGATGATCAGGCCGCCGCTGCCTCCGAGCCAGTAACCCACGGCCAGGATGAGGCCGGTGAGCAGACCCAGCAGGGCGGCCGTCTTGAGGCCGTTGTGGTGGCGGTGCACGATCACTCCCTTTGACTGACGGGGCTTGTGGCCCGCAGTCAAGAGAACGCCGGACACCTATGTGGTCATCCGGGAGCGCGCTGTGAGTTCACTGAACGTAGGCGGCCAGGTGCTTCCCGGTGAGGGTCGACTTCGCCGCCACCAGATCGGCCGGGGTGCCCTCGAAGACGATCCGGCCGCCGTCGTGCCCGGCACCGGGACCGAGGTCGATGATCCAGTCGGCGTGCGCCATCACGGCCTGGTGGTGCTCGACGACGATCACCGACTTGCCGGCGTCGACGAGCCGGTCCAGCAGGGCGAGCAGCTGTTCGACGTCGGCCAGGTGCAGGCCGGTGGTCGGCTCGTCGAGAACGTAGACCCCGCCCTTGTCGGTCATGTGCGTGGCCAGCTTGAGGCGCTGCCGCTCACCGCCGGAAAGCGTGGTCAGCGGCTGGCCGATGCGCAGGTAGCCGAGCCCGACGTCCACGAGGTTCCGCAGGATCTTGTGGGCCGCCGGCAGGGAATCGGCGAAGAACTCCTCAGCCTCGGCCACTGACATGGCCAGCACCTCGCTGATGTCCTTGCCGCCGAAGTGGTAATCCAGCACCGACGCCTCGAACCGCCGGCCCTCGCACACCTCGCACGGGGTGGCGACACCGCCCATCATCGCCAGATCCGTGTAGATCACGCCGTTGCCGTTGCAGTTCGGGCAGGCGCCCTCGGAGTTGGCGCTGAACAGCGCCGGTTTCACACCGTTGGCCTTCGCGAACGCCTTGCGGATCGGCTCGAGCAAACCGGTGTACGTCGCCGGGTTGCTGCGCCGCGAGCCACGGATCGCGGCCTGATCGATCGAGACCACCCCCGCGCCGGCCGGAATGGAACCGTGCACCAGCGAACTCTTGCCCGAGCCGGCCACCCCGGTGACCACGACCAGCACGCCGAGCGGAACCGTCACGTCGACGTTCCGCAGGTTGTTCTCGTTCGCGCCGCGGATCTCCAGCTTGCCGCTGGGGGTGCGGACCGTCTCCTTGATCGAGGCGCGGTCGTCCAGGTGCCGGCCGGTCAGGGTGCCGCTGGACCGCAGACCCTCCAGGGTGCCCTCGTAACAGATCGTGCCGCCCTCGGTGCCGGCGCCGGGACCGAGATCGACCACCCGGTCCGCGATCGCGATGGCCTCCGGCTTGTGCTCCACCACGAGCACCGTGTTCCCCTTGTCGCGCAGACGCTGGAGCAGCTCGTTCATCCGCTGGATGTCGTGCGGGTGCAGGCCGATGGTGGGCTCGTCGAAGACGTACGTCACGTCGGTCAGCGCGGAGCCGAGATGCCGGATCATCTTGGTGCGCTGCGCCTCGCCGCCGGAGAGCGTGCCGGCCGGGCGGTCCAGCGAGAGATAACCCAGGCCGATCTCGACGAACGAGTCCAAGGTGTGACGCAGTTTCGCCAGCAACGGGGCCACCGACGGCTCGTCCAGATCGCGCGCCCAGGCCGCCAGGTCACTGATCTGCATGGCACAGGCGTCGGCGATGCTGATGCCCTTGATCTTGGAGGACCGGGCCGCCTCGGTGAGCCGTGTGCCGTCGCACTCGGGGCACACCGTGAACGTCACCACCCGCTCCACGAACGCGCGGATGTGCGGCTGCATGGCGTCGACGTCCTTGGCGAGCATCGACTTCTGGATCGACGGGATCAGACCGGAATAGGTCAGGTTGATGCCGTCGACCTTGATCTTCGTCGGCTCTTTGTGGAGCAGGTCGTGCAGCTCCTTCTTGGTGAACTTCGCGATCGGCTTGTCCGGGTCGAAATACCCGCAGCCCCGGAAGATCCGGCCGAACCAGCCGTCCATGCTGTAGCCGGGGATGGTGAGCGCGCCCTCGTTCAGCGACTTGCTGTCGTCGTACAACGCCGTCAGATCGAAGTCGTTGACCTTGCCGCGGCCCTCGCACCGCGGGCACATGCCGCCGGTGATGCTGAAGCTGCGCCGCTCCTTCGTCGTGGTGCCACCCTTGTTGAGGGTGACCGCACCGGCGCCGGAGATCGAGGCGACGTTGAACGAGAACGCCTGCGGCGACCCGATGTGCGGCTGCCCGAGCCGGCTGAACAGGATCCGCAGCATGGCGTGGGCATCGGTGGCGGTGCCGACCGTGGAACGCGGGTCCGACCCCATCCGCTCCTGATCGACGATGATCGCGGTGGTCAGGCCCTCCAGCACATCCACGTCGGGCCGCGCCGTCGACGGCATGAAACCCTGCAGGAAGGCGCTGTAGGTCTCGTTGATCAACCGCTGCGACTCGGCGGCGATCGTGCCGAACACCAGCGAGCTCTTGCCCGAGCCGGACACACCGGTGAAGACCGTGAGCTGATGCTTCGGTATCTCGACGCTGACGTCCTTCAGGTTGTTCACCCGGGCGCCGTGCACGCGGATCACGTCCGTCTTGCTCATCAGGCGGTCTCCATCCGGATCACGAGGGCGGCGGCATAAGAGTAGGCCGGTCGGGCCTCCGGAATCAGCCCGTGAACGTTTCCGTCGGCATGCCGACCACGCTAGGCGGGAGGGTCGCCGCCGGCTTCTTGATTCGTGACAACCTCGGGGGGTACGCGCCAGGGGTCGCCAGACGCACCGGCGCGTGCCGTGGCATCCACGCGGCGGGCATGCGGCGCAAGGCCGCAGCGCGACCGCCGGGCTGAAGCTTTCGGTCACCCTCACCCACCGGCTCTGTCTTAGGTGGGTGAGGGCAGCTCGGGGAACCGGGTCTTGGTTCGCGGCTTGGTCGCAGGGCTGTGCTGGGCGTCCGGGCAGCTTCTGGCCCTGGTGAGTTGGCTGGCTGGGGGTCGCCTGCGGCGGGCTTATGCCCCGCTACAACGACCCCGTGAAACCGCCGGCCCCGGGAGCCGGCTGGGTATTCAGGACAGGGCGTCGAAGAGGGCCTGAGGGGCGAAGCCGAGAACCACGGCCACCGCCATGCCGGTGACCAGGGCGGCCGCGACCGGCCAGGGCACCGGGGCCTTCGCCGGGCCGGGCCCGTTGTAGAGCACCGCACCCACCCGGACGTAGTACGCCAGGGCGATCACCGCGTTGATCAGCACGACCCCGGCCAGCCAGGTCCAGTCGGCGTCGACCAGGGCGTCGACCACGGAGACCTTGGCGAACAGGCCCGCCAGCCCCGGCGGCAGGCCGGCCAGCCCGGCGAGGGCGAGCACGAGCGCGGCACCCGGCAGACGGGCGGTACGGCCCGCGCCACGGTAGTCCTCGACCTCGCCGCCGTCGGCGCCCGGCGGCCGCAGCGCCACCACGGCGCCGAACGCCACGAACTCCAGGACGACGAAGAAGGCCGCGTACGCCAGGGCGGCCGTCACGCCGGCCTCGCCGAGCGCCAGCGCGGCCAGGATGTAGCCGGCCTGGGCGACCGACGACCAGGCGAGCAGGCGCACCATCCGGGTCTGGCGGAGCGCCACCAGGTTGCCGACGGTCATCGTCAGCACGGCCAGGACCACGACCACCCCGCGCGCCTCCAGGCGGGAGACCACCGCGGCGAGGGCGAGGACGCCGCCCAGCTTGGAGGCGGTGGAGAGGTACGCGGCCACCGGCACCGGCGCCCCGTCGTAGGTGGCCGGTGCCCAGGCGTGCAACGGCACCGCGGCGACCTTGAAGGCCAGGCCGATCACCAGCAGCGCCACGCCCACCCCGGCCAGCTGCTGGAACGGGCCGGCGCCGGCGGTCAGCAGCTCCAGGTGGATGCCGCCGGTCGCGGCGTAGTTGAGCGCGATCCCGAGCAGCGCGATCGCCGTGGAGATCACGCTGATCAGGAAGAACGTCACGGAGGCCGAAGCCGCGGCGGAAGCGGCGGCGAAGTCAGAAGCGGAGACCGATGTGGAGGGGGAAGCGAGGGCGGCGCTGGTGGCGGTGGCCCTCGTGGTGGTGCCGCTCGTGGCGGTGGCGCTCGTGGAGGTGGGGGTGGCGCTGACGGCGGCGGGAGCCGGTGCGGACCGGCGCAGGCCCACCAGCACGTACAGCGGCAGCGTGAGCGTCTCCAGCCCGACGATCAGAGTGATCAGGTCGCCGGCATAGCCGACCACCACACCACCGGTCATCGAGCAGGCCAGCAGGAAGCAGAACTCACCGGCCGGGGCCACCCCGAGCCGCAGCGCCGGGACCGAGAATGCGAGCACCCCGGCGGTCAGCCCGGCGAAGAGCACCGCGGCGACCGCGGCGGGCCAGGCCGGCAGCCAGGAGCAGGCGCCCTCCGGGGTGCAGAAGGTGCCCGCCGCGTCGCCCACCACCAGGGCGGCGACAGCGGTGGCGACGGTGCCGAGCAGCGTCGCGCCGAGCACCGCCGCGCGCTTGCCCACGAACAGGTCGGCGAGCAGGGCGAGGATCGCGGTGCCGGCGGCGGCGTAGAGCGGGAGCAGCGCGAAGTGGCTGATCTGCTGACTGCTCACGGCGCACCTGCCAGGAGTCCGGTGATCGGTTCGGCCGTGCTCGCCAGCACGAGCGCCGGGAACAGGCCGACGGCGACCGTGAGCACGACGAGCGGCGCCCAGGCGAACCATTCGGTGAGGCTGACGGCCGGGCGCATGGCCCGGACGGCGGGGGTGGCCGGGCCGTGCGTGACCTGCCGGAGCAGGCGCAGGAAGTAGGCCGCGGTGAGGGCTCCGCCGGCCGCCGCCAGCGCGGCGAGGGTCAGCCAGTAGGGCCCGCCGGCCTGGACCGCGGCGACGACCGCGAACGCCTCGCCCCAGAATCCGGCCAGGCCGGGCAGGCCGAGCGACGCGATCGCGGCGAACCCGAACAGGCCGGCCAGCCGGGGCGCGCTCTCCCGCAGGCCGCTGAGCTGGTGGATCGAGCCGGTGCCGGTGCGATCCTTGATCGTCCCGGCCAGGAAGAACAGCAGGCCGGTGATGAGGCCGTGCGCGATGTTGCCGATCAGCGCGGCCTGGATGCCGGTCGCCGTGCCGGTGGCGATGCCGAGCAGCACGAAGCCCATGTGCCCGACGCTGGAGTAGGCGATCAGGCGTTTCAGCTCGCGCTGGCGCAGGCAGATCAGGGCACCGAAGATGATCGCGAGCACCGCGAACAGGCCGAGGACCGGCCCGGCCGCGACGGCGGCGTCCGGCGCGACGCCGAAGCCGACCCGGATCAGGCCGTAGGTGCCCATCTTCAGCAGCACCCCGGCCAGGATCACCGACCCGACCGTGGGCGCCTCGGTGTGCGCGTCCGGCAGCCAGCTGTGCAGCGGCCACAGCGGGGCCTTCACCGCGAAGGCGAGCGCCAGCAGCGTGAAGGCGAGGAACTGGACGTTCCGCGGCAGCGGCGTGGCGCCGGCCAGCTCGACCAGGTTGCCGGTGCCCGCCCGGGCCACGACGGTGACCACGCCGAGCAGCAGCAGGACCGAGCCGGCCAGGGTGTAGAGCACGAACTTGCGGGCCGCCGCACGCCGCTGCGGGCCGCCCCAGCCGGCGATCACCGCGTACATCGGCAGCAGGACGACCTCGAAGAAGACGAAGAACAGGATCAGGTCCAGGGCCAGGAACGTGCCGAGGACACCGACCTCGAGAACCAGCAGCAGCGCGGCCAGGGCGCGGCCGGAGCCGCCGTCCGGGACCTTCTTGACGGTGTACGCGCAGCAGAGCACCGTGAGCAGCCCGGTGAGCACCACCAACGGGTACGAGATGCCGTCCACGCCCAGGTGGAAGTCGAGTCCGAGCGACGGCACCCACTCGACGTGGACGTGCTGCCACGGGACGATCACCGGCGGACCGGAGGAGTACGAGGTCCACCCGTACTCCGACGGAGGGGTCAGCCCCAGCGTCAGCAGGAACGTGAGCGCGGCGAACCCGGTCGCGACGATCCGGGCGAGCCGGTCCCGTCCCCGCGGCATCAGGGCGACCACCGCGGCGCCGAGAGCGGGCGTCACCAGCACCGCCACCAACCAGAAACCGGTCACGCGAGAGCCCCCAACCACGCCACGACGCCCAGCAACAGCGCGCCGGCACAGACCGCGACCGCGGCGACCGGCAGCGCCACCCGGTGCGCCGCCGCGAACAGCCCGCCGAGACTCCGCGTCCCGGCGCCGGCGCCCATCACGGCGGCGTCCACCACGCGCTCGTCGGCGGCGGTCACCAGCCGGGCGAGCGCCCGGGCCGGCACCACGACGAGCCGGTGCTGCACCTCGTCGAGGCGGAACCCGGACGCCAGGAACGGCCCGGCCCGGCCGAGCGCGGCCGCGGGATCCACCCCGGGCACCGCCCGCCAGAGCCACCACGCGGCGCCGGCCCCGGTCGCGAGCAGCAGCATCGGCAGCGCGACGGCCACGCCGAGATGCGGATCGTCGAGTTCCAGGGCGGTGCGGAAACCGGGGGCGAAGGCGGCCAGGCCGAGCAGCGCGGACGGGATCGCCAACAGCACCAGCGGCAGGCCCATGACGGCCGGCGGGTCGTGCGGGGCGGCCGGCCGCCGGAACCGGGCGTCGTCGAAGCCGACCTCCCACGCCGGGCCGTCCGGGCCGTGCGCCCGGGAAGCCCCGAAGAACGCGCGCAGGAGCAGCCGGGCCGAGTACCACGCGGTGATGCCCACCGCGAGCAGCGCGGCCAGCCAGACCAGCCACCCGGCCCAGACCGGCACCGCCTCGCCGCCCTCGGTGGCGTGCGCGGCCGCGGTCAACACGTTCTCCTTCGACCAGAAACCGGCGAGCGGCGGCACGCCGGCCAGCGCACCGAGACCGACCACGAACGACCAGAAGGTCAGCGGCATGTGCTCGCGCAGGCCACCCATCCGGGACAGCAGGTTGGTGCCGACCGCGTGGATCACCGCGCCGGCCGCCAGGAACAGCAGCGCCTTGAAGGCGGCGTGGGTGAGCAGGTGGAACAGCGCGGCGGCGGGCGAGCCGACCGCGAGCGCGCCCACCATGTAGCCGATCTGGGAGACCGTCGACCAGGCGAGCACGCGTTTCAGGTCGTCCTGTGCGGTGGCGGAGAGCGCCCCGAGCAGGATGGTGATCGAGGCCAGCACCGCGAGGACGGCGAGTGCCGCCGGCGACTGCTGGAACAGCGGGAAGGTGCGGAAGACCACCCAGACGCCGGCCGCGACCATCGTGGCGGCGTGGATCAGCGCCGAGATCGGGGTGGGGCCGGCCATCGCGTCGGGCAGCCAGGTGTGCAGCGGGAACTGCGCGCTCTTGCCGGCCACCCCGGCGGTGAGCAGCAGCAACGCGGCGGTCAACGTGGCCGGGTCGTAGGCGTGGCCGAGCACGTCGTCGAGCCGGGCACTGCCCGCCTCGGTGATCAGCAGGGCGATGCCGAGCAGGAACCCGACGTCACCCACCCGGGTCACCAGGAACGCCTTCACCGCGGCGGCGGGCGCCTCCGGCAGCCGGCGGTCATGGCCGATCAGCAGGTAGGAGCAGGCGCCCATCACCTCCCAGCCGACCAGCAGGACGATCAGATCGTTCGCGGTCACCACCAGCAGCATCGCGCCGGTGAAAAGGCTGATCTGGGCGGCGTACGGCGCGTACCGCGGATCGTCGTGCAGGTAGGCGATCGAGTAGATCTGCACCAGCAGCGCGACCAGGCTCACCGCGACCGTCACATAGACGACCGCCGGGTTGATCGCCACCCCGAAGGTGACCGCGAGATCACCGAAGCGGACCAGCTCCACCCCGGTCTGGAACGGCTCGCCGTCCACCAGCAGCAGGCGCAGCGAGATCAGCAGAGCCAGCCCGGCGCCGGCGACGCCGACACCGGCGGAGATCCTTCGGCGGGGCCCGGCACCGTCGCCCGGCGGCAGCAGGAGACCGAGCAGACCGGCCAGCAGCGGTACGACCGGAAGCAGCGGCCCGAGGACGTCGACGCTCACCCGGCCACCCGTTCCCGTCCGGCGCCCAGCTCTCCCGGCCCGGCGCCCAGCTCTCCCGGCCCGGCGTCCAGCTTTTCCGGCCCGGCGTCCAGCCGCACCTCGTCGGTCAGCACCGCCCGCCGCATCCGGTAGTACTGCAGCACGATCGCGAGGCCGACGCCCACCTCCGCCGCGGCCAGCACGATCACGAAGAGCGCGAAGACCCCGCCGGTGTGCGCCCGCAACGACACGTCCGCGGTGATCAGAATCAGGTTCACCGCGTTGAGCATCAGCTCGACAGCCATCAGCACCAGGATCGCGTTGCGCCGGCGCAGCACGCCGTAGACGCCCAGGCCGAACAGCACCGACCCGATCACGTACGGGATGACGACGTGCATCAGGCGTCCTCCTTGCGCGCCCCGATGTCCGGCCGGGAGAGGACGATGGCCCCGACCAGCGCGGCGAGCAGCAGGATGGAGAGCACCTCGAACGGCAGCACCCAGGCGCCGAAGATCTGCTCGCCGAACCGCTCGGCGGTGCCCGGCTCCGGATCGGGAAGCTCCACCCAGCGGAAGGCGTCGACGAACAGCGCGGTCAGGCCCACCCCGACACCGCCGCCGATCAGGGCCGCGGGCAGCGCCGGGCGGTTCAAGCCGGCGGACGGGCCGATCGGGGCGCGGGTCAGCATCACCGCGAAGAGCAGCAGCACCACCACGGCGCCGACATAGACCAGCACCTGCACCCAGGCGACCAACTCGGCGCCGAGGACCAGGTAGAGGCCGGCGATCGCGCCCAGGCTGACGACCAGATAGAGGCCGGAGCGCACCAGGTGGGTGCTGGTCACGACCAGGGCTCCGGAGCCCACCGCCACCGCGCCCAGCGCCAGCAGCAGCACGTCCGCGACAGTCACTGCTCGGGCTCCGGTGCGGTGGGCTTGGGCTCAGCGGGCTCGGGTGCGGTGGATTCCGGCGCGGTGGGCTCGGAGGCGGTGGGCTTAGGTCGTACCACAGCGGGTCTTGCGGTCTTGGCGGCAGTGGCCGCACCCGGGCCCGCCGCCTTGCGCGCCGCCGTGGCCTCCTCCTTCGACGGCTCGCCGAGCACGTCGTGAGCCGGCGGCGGAGGCACCGTGCGCATCCACTCCCCCAGCCGGTCCTTGTCGTGCAGCAACGACAGGACGTCGGTCTCCGCGTACTCGAACTCGGGCGTCCAGTGCAGCGCGTCGAACGGGCAGACCTCGATGCAGATCCCGCAATACATGCAGAGGGAGAAGTCGATGTCGAAACGGTCCAGGACGTTGCGCTGCCGGGGCCGCGCCGCGCCGGGGACGACGACCTCCTCCTTGTGCGAGTCGATGTAGATGCACCAGTCCGGGCACTCGCGGGCGCAGAGCATGCAGACCGTGCAGTTCTCCTCGAGCAGCGCGATCACACCGCGGGACCGTGGTGGCAGATCGGGCTCGACGTCGGGGTACTGCTGGGTGGTGGACCGCCGCGTCATGGTCTTGAACGTGACGGCGAGCCCGTCGAGCAGGCCCTTGCCTGGCGCGATGCGATCGCCGTTCTCACTCACAAGGGGATATCCTGCCCGCTCGCGCGCCCCGATGCGACCTCGCCCCACCGGATGATTCGGGCTCGGCACCCTTGTCATCTAGTCGCTGAGCAAGTAACAACAGACCATGCGTCTGGACCGGTACCCCCCGAGCGGGGAGTGGACCGTCTCCGACATCGAGAGGTTTCCCGAAGACAATCGGCGGCGCGAGATCCTCCAGGGCGCACTGATCCTGCGGCCAGCACCGACGATCGACCACAACTCACTGGTCATGTGCCTCTTCGCGATCCTGCACCGCACATGCCCGGACCCCTATGACGTGGCGCCCGGCGTGCAGTTCAGAGTCGCCGAGAACACCGCTCTGGTGCCCGACCTCGTCGCTGTCCGGGCCGGCTGCAAGTCCGGCGCGACCACCTTCTACAACCCTGAGGACGTCGTTCTCGTCGTCGAGGTCGTCGACGAGAGCTCGCACCATCTCGATCGCGCCCTCAAACCCGCGGTCTACGCCTCCGCGGGGATTCCGCACTCCTGGCTGGCCGACTCGGCCGGGGTGCGGGTGCACCGGCTCGCACCGGATGGGCTCGGCTATCGGACGGTGCGCATGTCGGCAGGAAGACTCCGGGTGCGGGAGCCGTGGGTCATCGACGTGCCGATCTCCTAGAGCGCGATCTTCACCGCGGCGGTCAGGACCAGCTGGGCCAGGGCGACCGGAACCAGGACCAGCCAGCAGAGACGCTGGAGCTGGTCCTCGCGCAGGCGCGGAAAGCTCACCCGCAGCCAGATGATCACGAAGGACAGCGCGAAGATCTTCAGCAGGGTCCAGAGCCAGCCGAGTTGGTCCTCGACGGGTCCGTGCCAGCCACCGAGGAACAACACCGTGGTCAGGGCGGCGATCACCACGATGCCCACGTACTCGGCGAGCAGGAAGAACGCGAAACGCAGGCCGGTGTACTCGGTCATGTAACCGAAGACCAGCTCGGAGTCGGCGATCGGCATGTCGAACGGCGGGCGGCGGATCTCGGCAAGCCCGGCGATGAAGAAGACCAGCGCGGCCGGCGCCTGCCAGATCAGCCACCACGGCTGCCAGGCCTCGACGATGCCGGGCAGGCTCAGCGTCCCGGCCGCCATCGCGACGCTGGCGGCGGCGAGCACCAGCGGCAGCTCGTAACCGAGCAGCTGGGCGGCGCCGCGGACACCGCCGAGCAGGCTGTACTTGTTGGCCGAGGCCCACGCGGACATCAGCACGGCGACGACGCCGATGCCGAGCACGGCGAGGACCAGGAAGAGACCGATGTCCAAGCTCTGGGCGACGAGGCCGCCGGGTCCGAGGGGGATGGTCAACAGCACCACGAGGTACGGGAAGAGCGCCACGATCGGGGCCAGGCGGAAGACGGTGCGATCCGCGTCGCGCGGGGTCACGTCCTCCTTCTGCACGAACTTGACCCCGTCGGCGACGAGTTGCGCCCAGCCGTGGAAGGCGCCGGCGTACATCGGGCCGACCCGGCCCTGCATGTGGGCCATCACCTTGTGCTCGGCCTGGCCGACGACCAGCGGCAGGACGAGGAAGGCGGCCATCACCGCGACGACCCGGACGAGCAGATCCAGCCAGAGGGGCATCAGTCGGTCTCCCCGTCGGTCCGCGGCTGCTCGGCCTTGGGGTCACCCGGTGTGCCAGGCGTGGCGCGCGGCGCGCGAACCGGCCGGGCGGGGCGTTCGCCGGCCGGGCGGGCCGGGCGTTCGCGGCGGGCCGGTGTTTCCGGGGGTGGCACCTTGCCCTTGAGCGGGCCCCACTCGTTCGGGTCCGGGACGCCGGGCGGGCGCATCGGGGCCCGTTTCGCCGCGCCGCCCTCCGACTCGCCCGGCTCCTTCGCGCCCGGCCACGGTTTCGCCACCCGGGACGCCAGCACGAACTCCTTGCGCAACGGGTGACCCTCGAACTCCGGCGGCAGCAGCAGTGGCCGCAGTCCGGGGTGGCGGGCGAACGTGATGCCGAACATCTCGTGCGTCTCCCGCTCGTGCCAGTCCGCACCGGGATAGAGGTCCACCAGCGACTCCACCACCGGTTCCGCACGGGACACCCGGGTCCGCAGCAGCAACCCGTGCCGCCGCCGGATCGACCACAGGTGCGCGATCACCGAGAAGCCGCCGTCCAGCTCGTCCACGGCGGAGAGCCAGTCGAAGAAGTCGCAGCCCAGCGCGCCGGCGTCGCGGGCGGCCTCGGCGGCGAACCACCACCGGGCGACCGGCACGTCCACCACGGCGCGGGCGTGGCCGGGACCGCCGCCGGACACCTCCGCGGTGATGGGCCCGGAATCCTCCGTCGCCAGCAGCGCGACCAGCCGGTCACCGACCTCTTCGGGCGTCATGCTGGTCATCCTATGACCGGCGCCACCCGGCACCGGCCCCCGTCCCGCCCGCACGTGTGTGAAGGTGCGGGCCGATACGAACCCGCGGAGGTCGCTGACGAGTGTGTGAAGTTGGGGCTCGATACGAGCCGCAACTTCACACACGCAGGGGTGGGTGCAGCATCGTGGGCGGCTCGCGCGTGTAGTCCGTGTGACCGCCACAGCCGAACCGGAGGCAGCCATCACGGCTCCTGAGCGTCCGCCCACCTTCGACGAGGTGTACGCCGCGAGTTACACCGACCTCGCGGTGCAGCTCTACGCCTACTTCGGCGATCGGCAGGAGGCACAGGACGTCGCCCAGGAGGCGTTCTGCCGGGCCCTGACACGCTGGGACAGCATCGCCCGCTACGAGGACCCAGTCGCCTGGATCCGCCGGGTCGCCTGGAACCTGGCGGTCAGCCGGTGGCGCCGGGCGCGGACCGCGCTCACCTTCCTGCGCCGGCAGCGGACCGACGAGCCGAGCACCGAGGGACCGGGCCCGGAACGAGTCGCCCTGCTCGCGGCGCTTACCAAGCTGCCGTCCGGGCAGCGCCGGGCGGTGGTGCTGCGCTATCTGGCCGACCTGACCGTGGCCGAGATCGCGGAACGGGAGCGGGTTCCCGAGGGCACGGTCCGCTCGTGGCTGTCCCGGGCCCGCACCACTCTCGCCGCCGAACTGAACGGGGGTCCGCTGTGACCGACGCCCTGGACGACCTCTTCGCCGGGTTGCGCGCGGAGGCCGTACACCAGATTCAGCCGCCCGGGGCTGCGGCGGCCCGGCGGACCGTTCGCCGGCGCCGGGTCACCACCGCTGTGGCCTCGGCCGGCGCCGTGGTCCTCGCGATCGCCGGCGGCGTCGCCCTGGTGGGCGGACCGGCCGGACGGCAGGGACCACCCGTGGCCGCCACCTCCGCGCCCAGCCTGCCCACCGACCCCGCCGGCCGGGCCCGGCTCGCCCAGCGCAAGCTCACCGAAAGCGCCACCTCGGCGCCGGTGATCGACGTCGCCGCACCGGTGACCGGCGACTACCGCCGCGATCAGAAGGAGCAGTACCTGGGAAATCTGACCCTGCGGCTGGCCTGCGCCGGCGAGGGCCGGATCAGGCTGCTCGTGGAGGGCAGGCGGAACCCGACCACCGGGTGGGTGGAGGCCGCGCGGGTGAGCGTGGACTGCGCCGCCGACCCGGTCCCGGCCCAGGTGCTGTTCGCCATGACCGGCGCGAACGAGGCATACCGGTTCCGGCTGGCCGACGCGGCACAGGCAGCCGGGCGGTCCGGTTTCGCCTATCAGGTCATCACCGACACCGGCCGCCCGATCGACGCCCGGGACTGGAACGGGAACACCATGGACCCGGCCCGCACCCTCGACCTCGAGGGCCGGACGGTGCGGGCCGCGTCCTCGATGCGCACCGGAGTGATCGAGCCGTCGTTCGTGGAGGCGCCGGGCGTCGCCGCCGGCCGGTACCGGATCGCGATGGCCTGCATCGGCACGGGCACCTTCGTCCTGGAGATCCATCACCGCGGGCGTACCGTCGCCTCCGCCACGCTGCCGTGCCGGTGGCAGGCCAGCAGCAAGGAGTTCGAGGTGGGGCGGGTGGACGAGCGGGTCACCACCTTCATGGGGTACCGCTCCGGCAAGCCCGCCGACGCTCTGGTGTCCTGGGCCTGGATCCGGGAGAAGTGAGAAATCGGCGGCCGGGCCGCAACCGGCCGCCGGACGCCGGCGTGTAGTCGCTGTGACAGCGATGACCAGGCTCGGGACGGAGACGCGGATCGAGATGCGCCACGACCCGCCCGCGTTCGACGACGTCTATGCCGCGCACTACGCCGACCTGACCGTGCAGCTCTACGCGTATTTCGGGGACCGCCAGGAAGCGCACGACGTGGTCCAGGAGGCGTTCTACCGCGCGCTGGTGCGGTGGAACCGGGTGGCCGGGTACGACGATCCGGTCGCCTGGATCCGGCGGGTGGCGTGGAATCTCGCGGTCAGCCGGTGGCGGCGGGCACGAACGGCGCTGAGTTTCCTGCGCCGGCAGCGGGTCGCCGAGCCGCGGTCCGACGGGCCCGGCCCGGAGCGGGTCGCGTTGATCGCCGCGCTCGGCGACCTGCCGGACGCGCACCGCCGGGCCCTGGTGCTGCATTACCTGGCCGACATGAGCGTCGGCGAGATCGCCCAGCGTGAGGGCGTCGCCGCCGGCACCGTCAAATCCTGGCTGCATCGCGGGCGGACCGCGCTCGCCGCCCAGCTCAGCCCCACCGACAGCGCCGGAGGTGCGGAATGACCGACCAGTTGGAGAAGCTCTTCGCGGACCTGCGGGCCGAGACGCTGCCCACCGTCCGCCCGGCCGGCACGGCACCACTGCGGAAAGCTGCCCGGCGCCGGCAGGCCGTTCTCTCGGCTGCGGCCGCGGTCGCGGTGCTGGCGGTGGCGGGCCTGGTCGCCGTGGTGCGCCCGAGTGGCGGATCGGTGCCCGCGGCGGCGCCCCCGGCGATGGGTTGGTACCCGGAGACTGTGCTCGCCGAGGAGGTCACCAAGGGTCTAGGGGCCGAGAGCACGGAAGTGAGCCCGATCTTCACGGACCTGTCCCGTTCCTGGCAGCGGCAGCACGAACTGCTCGGCGGCACCTACGAGCTGCGCCTGAACTGTTTCGGGGCCGGCCAGATGTATGTCACGGCGGCGACCAGTGTCGTGCCCGGGCAGAGTCCCTGGGTTGTCGAATCCACGATCGCCTGCGAGGCCGGGTCCCGGCCGTACCTGCCGCTCGAGGTGGTGGTCCCTGAGCCGGGCGGCCGGCTGACCCTGACGATCGAGCCGGAGGTGTCCGGAGCGGACCGGGCAGTCGTCGGGTACGCGCTGGTGCTGAGCCAGAAGGACAGATCCCGATGGCAGCAGGCCGCCACGGACGCTCTCGGTCCGAAGAGGAGCACCCACCTGGGCGGCGGCTCCCAGTTCCTCGTCGAGAGCGGCACCGGTTACGAGGACCGCGCCATCGAACCGGGCCGGTACCGGGTCCGGGTGGTCTGCCTGGGCTTCGGCGCCGTCACCCTCGTCGCCGGTTCCGGCCGGGACGGGGACAGCAAGACATTCGACGAGGTCACGGCGCGGTGCTCGCCGGAGGAACCACAGGAGGCATCGGTGACCTACGCCGCCACGCACGGCCTCTTTTACGACATCGTCCCGGACCCCCAGGCGGGAGACGGCAGCGCGGTGGCGACGGTCCTCGAGCGTTACTGACTCACAGGCCGGGGAGGCGGCCGTTGCGGAACACGTCGACGAAGTCCTGGTGGTCGTCGCGGGCCTGGTCACCGTACCGATGCGCGAACTCCACCAGATGCCGGACGAAACCGGCCTCGTCCTGGTCGACCACCGCGACGATCGCCTCCTCGGTGGAGAAGTCGACCAGGTCGTGACTGGACTCGTCGTCGGCGACCGAATGCATCCGGGCCACCGCCCGGCCCAGGTCGGCGATCACACCGGCCAGCTCGGCCGGCTCGTTCACGTCCGACCAGTCCAGATCGGCGGCGTACGGCGAGACCTCGGCGACCAGCTGACCGACCCCGTCCAGCTCGGTGAAGCCCAGCCAGGGGTCGGCGTTCGCCTGCAGGGCCCGCTGCGACTCGGCGGTGCGGTGCCCCTGGTGCCGGAAATAGCCGCGGACCCGCTCGTCGTCGATCCACCGGGCCACCGCCGGCACCTGGGCCTGCTTCATGTAGATGACGACGTCGTTCTCCAGGGCCTCGGTGTGCCCCTCGAGCAGCAGGTTGTACGACGGGAGGCCGGCCGACCCGATGCCCACGCCCTTGCGCAGCTTGATGTCCTTGATGTGGTGCGACACCGGGCGGGTGGTCTCCGGCAGCGTGCCCAGGTATTGCCGGAAGGCCTCCCGCACCTTCGCGGCAGCCGCGTCGTCGACCTCGTAGACGCCCTCGCCGAGAGAGAACCGCCGCTCGTAGTCGTCGATCGTGGTCTGCGTGGCCAGCAGGTCCACCCGGGTGTTGAGCCGCGCCTCCTGCAGCACCCGGCGCAGCACGCCGTCCGCGTTCGCCAGGGTGATCGAGCCGATCGCGTCGTCCCCACCGTGCGCGATCGCCCGCAACTCGGTGAGGTAGGAGCCGGCGAACTTCGTGACCAGGGCGGTGATGTCGTCGTCGGAGAGCGCCTTGGCGTACCCGATCAGCGCGACGCTCGCCGCGAACCTCTTCAGATCCCAGGAGAACGGCCCGACGTACGCCTCGTCGAAGTCGTTGACGTTGAAGACCAGATGGCCCGACGAGTTCATGTAGGTGCCGAAGTTCTCGGCGTGCAGGTCGCCGTGGATCCACACCCGGCTGGTGCGCTCGTCGAGGTAACTGTCGTCACGGTGATCCGCGGTCAGGTCCGCGTAGAAGAGCGCGGCGCTGCCCCGGTAGAAGGCGAAGGGCGACGCCGCCATCTTCCGGAACTTGCGGCGGAACGCGGCCGGGTCCAGCGCCATCAGGTCGCCGAACTCACGGGTCAGGACGTCGATGATGAAGTCGGCACGCGACGGTGAGCCCATGCGGGTGAGGTTACTCATCGATCATCGGGCAGGGGATACGCTTCCCGCTATGTCCGCTTCCCGTTTGCTCAGGATCGGGACCCGTTCCTCACCGATGGCGCTCGCTCAGGTCGAGCGGGTCCGCCGCATGCTCGCCACCCGCCGGCCGGAGTTGACCGTCGAGGTCGTCCCGCTGACCACCAGCGGCGACCGGTGGCAGGGCTCGCTGGCCGACCTCGGTGGCAAGGGCGCCTTCACCAAGGAGGTCGACCAGGCGCTGCTCGACGGCCGGGCCGACCTGGCCGTGCACTGCGTCAAGGACGTGCCCGGTGACCGGCCCGCGCCGGCCGGCACGATCTTCGCGGGTTACCTGGAACGCGACGACGTGCGCGACTGCCTGGTGCATCCGGCCGGCACCCGGATCGACGATCTTCCCCCGGGCTCACGGATCGGCACCTCGGCAGTACGCCGCATCGCCCAGCTCGCGTTGCACTGGCCGCACCTGGTCCCCGTGCCGATCCGCGGGAACGCCAACTCCCGCCTGGCCAAGCTGGACGCCGGGGAGTACGACGCGCTGCTGCTGGCCGTCTCCGGGCTGCACCGGATCGAGCAGGCGGGGCGGATCACGCAGGCCATCGACATCGACACGTTCGTGCCGGCGGTCGGCTCGGGCACGCTGGTGCTCCAGTGCCGGCAGAACGACGACGAGGCACTGGAGATCGCGACAGCGCTGAGTGACCCGCGGACCGCGCGGGAGACCGAGGCCGAGCGCACGATGCTGCACATCCTGCAGGGGAACTGCCAGTCGCCGATCGCCGGTTACGCACGGACCGAGCCGGACGGGCGGATCAGCCTGCGGGCGCGGGTGATCAGCCTCGACGGCAAGACGGTGCTGGACGTGCACGAGTGGGCGTCCGATCCGGTGGTGCTGGGTACCTCGGTGGCGGCGGCCCTGCTCCGCCAGGGCGCACGCGACATCCTCACCGCCTGAGCGCCCACAACACCAGCGTGTGAAGTCAGGGCTCGAATCGAGCCGCAAGGTCACACACTCAGGGGTGGCTCGGCGAGCGGGAAGTTCACACGCTTGGGGTGGGGGGCTTCACCAGCGGGGCGGTGAGGGCGAGCGGGTCGGGGCGGTGCACGCCGCCCGGGCCGGACTGCTCGGCGGCGATCTTCTCCTGCAGGCGCAGGATGCCGTGCAGCAGCGCTTCCGGCCGCGGCGGGCAGCCCGGCACGTAGACGTCGACCGGGATGATCTGGTCGACGCCCTTGGTCACCGAGTAGGAGTCCCAGTACGGCCCGCCGCAGTTCGAGCAGGAGCCGAACGAGATCACGTATTTCGGCTCGGGCATCTGGTCGTAGAGCCGCTTGATGGCCGGCGCCATCTTGTCGGTCACGGTGCCGGAGACGACCATGAGGTCGGCCTGGCGGGGACCGTGCGCGAACGGGATCACGCCGAGGCGCATGAAGTCGTGCCGGCTCATGCTCGACGCGATGAACTCGATGGCGCAGCACGCCAGCCCGAAGTTGAACACCCACAGCGAATAGCGGCGCCCCCAGTTCAGCACGAACCGGATGGGTTCACCGAGCACTCCGGGTAGGGCCATCCGGTCAACCTAACGCATCCGGATAGGGCTGGGTCAGGGTCATCGGCGTGCGCGCCACCTCGAGCACCTGTTCGGGAAAGCGCGGGCCCTCGACGTAGTAGCGGGCCCGGGTGCGACCGACCGGCTCGAGCAGACCGGCGGCGGCGAGGTCACGCAGATCCCGCTGCGCCTGCTGCACGGTCAGCCCTTCGGCCTGCTCGTACCGGGCCCGGCGGATCCGGCCGACGACCGCGACGTCGTGCAGGGCGGCGACGACTCGCGCGTCGATGCTGTTGGCACTCGCGAAGGAGCCGAGCAGCTCCCACACCGCACCGGATCGGTTCATCCGGCCCCGCACCGTCTGCGCCTGCTGGTGGTACGCCGTGAGGTTGAACCGGATCCAGCTGGAGACGTCCTGGTCCGGCAGGTACGTGGCACCGCGGCGCTGGAGTTCGCGATAGTAGTCCCAGGTGTTGCCGGGTCGTCCCCGCCATGCCTCGACCGACGAGAACTCCGGGGCGAGGACGCCTTCCCGGGCGATCAACAGGGTCTGCAGGGACCGGGACATCCGGCCGTTGCCGTCGGCCCAGGGAAGGATGGACACGAGGTGCAGATGCGCCATGGCGGCCCGGACGAGCGGGTGGCTGCCGTCGTCGGTGTCGAGCCACGTCACCAGTTCGTCCATCAGCCCGGGGACCAGCTTCGCGTCGGGTGCGGTGTACGCGGCGACGCTCGGGTCGCGGGGGTCCGTCACGTAGACGGGACTGCCACGCCATTGCCCGGCCGGCCCAGTCTAGTGGCAATGACGCAATGATTGCGTCATTGCGTCGTGGGGCGCTGCAGGAGGCTGAGGAAGCCGGTCAGCAGCGCCTCCCGCAGGGCCGGCGGGGCGGCGTTCAGCAGCGTGTTCACGGCGGCCATCCGGGAGAAGTCGCCGGCGCCGAGCCCCAGGCCCTCGGCCAGGCCGCGGATCAGGTCAGGGGTGATCATTTCCGGGGTGAGCGGCGGCAACGGCGGCAGCTCGACCGGGCCGCGGGCCGAGGCGGCCGTGGTCGCCGCGGCGAGGTCGGCGGCGAACGAGCCGGCGGTGGCGCGGACCGAGGCGGTCACCGTCAGGTGGATGGTCGGCGGCAGGCCGGCGTACGCCATCTGTGGCTGGGTGTGCCAGCCGCGCGCCGCCAGTTCGTCGGCCAGCACGAACAGGTCGGCCCCGTCGGAGGCCAGGCAGACGACGCTGGTCTCGGCGGGCGCGTAGAGCCGGACACCGTCGGTAGCGGTGACCGCGGCGGCCAGGATCTCCACCGCCTCGCGGGTCTGCTCGGCCAGCGCGAGGTAACCGGCGTCGCCGATGGAGCGCAGGGTGGCGAAGGCGGCGGCGATCGGCCCACCGGACCGGGTGGACGAGATCACCGGGTTGATCATCGTGTAGCCGGGCCAGTCCGCGTACGCGAAATACTGCGGGAGCCGCAGCTCCTCGGTGCGGTGCAGCAGCACCGACACACCCTTCGGCGCGTAGGCGTATTTGTGCAGGTCGACCGAGATGCTGGTGACGCCGGGCACGGAGAGGTCGAAAGCCGGCAGGCCGGCGCCGAGGCGGCGCAGATAGGGCAGGATCCAGCCACCGAAGCAGGCGTCGACGTGGCATCGGATGCCGCGCCCGGCGGCGATCGCGGCGATCTCCGGGACGGGATCGACGACGCCGTGCGCATAGCTGGGTGCGGAGGCCGCGATCAACACGGTGTCCGGGCCGACTGCGGCGGCCATCGCCTGCGGGTCCGCCCGCAGATCCCGCACGGGTACGACGTCCGCACTCACCCGCAGATAATGGGCTGCCTTGGCGAATGCCGCGTGTGCGGTGGACGGGATGACGATCCGCGGTTCGGCGATCTCCGGATGGGCGTCCCGGGCCGCTTTCACGGCGAGGATCAGGGACTCCGTGCCACCGCTGGTGACGCTCCCGACCGTGTCCTGATCGCCGCCGAGCAGCCGGGCGGCCGCGCCGACGAGCGCGTTCTCCATCGCGAGCAGCGACGGGAAGGCGGTCGGGTCCAGGCCGTTGACCTGGGAGCTGATCGCGTGCGCGGCGCGGGCCAGCTCGTCCAGCCCGTCGACGGCCGGGTCGTAGACGTACGCGAACAGGCGCCCGCCGTGGGTGGGCAGGTCAGCCCCACGCATCTCGCGCAGTTCGGCGAGGATCTGCTCGCCCGGTACGCCCTTGTCCGGCAACGCGTCGATCATGCCCGAGACGTTATCCGTTCGTCGTACCCGCGCAGAAGGACCACCGCGACTCCGACCAACAGCGCCGGGACGACCGTGAAGCCGAGCAGGACCCCGAGGCGGGCGGTGCCGGTCTGGCCGGCCGCCTCGCCGGTGGCCGAGGACGCGTACCCGAAAATTTGCAGCAGCAGCGCGTAGATGCCCGGGCCGAGCGCCAGGCCGAGGGTCTCGCCGGCGGTCCACACGCCGGTGAAGACGCCGGCCTGGCGGCGGCCGGTGCGCTCGGTGTCGTAGGCGATGCAGTCCGGCAGCATGGCCAGCGCGAAGACCTGCTGCCCGGCGTAGCCGACGCCGATCAGGGCCACGAGCAGGTAGACGGCGACGGCGGGCAGCGCCGGGGCGGCCAGCAGGATCAGCGCTCCGCCGGCGAACAGCAGCGACGCGGCGATCAGGGAGCGCAGCTTGCCGTGCCGGTGGCCGACCCTGGTCCACAGTGGCATGACCAGCAGAGCCGGGCCGACGAACGCGGCGAACAGGAAGGTCGCGCCGGAAGGCTGGTTCAGGATGTGGTCGGCGAAGTACTTGACGCCGGCCAGCATGGTGCCGATCCCGGCGGCCTGCACCACCCAGCAGATCAGCAGGGCGCGGAACGGCGCGTTGCCGGCTGCCACACGCAGTTGCGCCCGCAGGCTCGGCTCCGACTCGCCGGCTGTGCGGGACTGTGCTTTGCGCGTACCGAAGAAGGTGGCAAGAGTGCCGGCGACGATGAGCGCGCCGACGAAGGCGCCGGACCACCGATGTCCCTCGCGTCCGCCGCCGGTCAGCTCGACCACCAGCGGCGCGAGCGCGCCGGAGATCAGGATGGCCAGCGCGAGGACCGCGACCCGCCAGGTCATCAGGCGGGTCCGCTCCGCGTAGCCGTCGGTCAGCTCGGCCGGCATCGCGACGTAGGGCACCTGGAAGAACGCGAACGCGGTGGCCGCGGCGAGGAACGCGACCGCGACGTAGGCGCCGGAGGCCGCGCTGCCGGGGAACGGCGCCAGGAAGATGGCCGCGAACAGCACGCCCAGGGCGAGGCCCGCGGCCAGCAGGAACGGCCGCCGTGAGCCGCTGCGGTCAGAGATGCGGCCGGCCACCGGGTTGACCAGGACGTCCCACGCCTTCGGGGCGAGCACGAGCAGGCCCGCCACGCCGGCCGCCACGCCGAGCGTGTCGGTCAGATAAGGCAGAAGGAGCAAACCCGGCACGGTACCGAAGGCGCCCGTCACCAGCGAACCAAGTGCATATCCAGCCAAAACGCCGCGCGGCAGCACACCCTTCGGAGGTACCACGGGAGAGGGACCGGCCGTCGTCATGGACCGGCATCGTAACCATGATCGCCCCGCGCCGCCTACGCTCGCCGCATGAAAAGCGTCGCGGCCGGCGTCGCCGCAAGTCACCCGGCGACCGCACGCACCGGGATCAGAATTCTGCAGGCCGGCGGATCGGCGGCGGACGCGGCGGTGGGAGCCGTCCTGGCCTGCTGCGTCGCCGAGACAATCTACACCGGGCTGGGCGGTGGCGGATTCGCCACCTTCTTCGAGGCGAGCACCGGAAAGGTCACCTGCCTCGACTTCTTCGTCGCCGTGCCAGGCCTCGACGACGATCGCAAGGCCGAGCCGATGGTCGCGGTCGACGTCTTCTTCGGCGGGCTGCCACAGGTCTATTCGATCGGCGGCGCCAGCGTTGCCGTGCCCGGTGTGCCGGCCGGCCTCGGCGAGGTGCACAAGCGCTGGGGGCGCCTGCCCTGGGCCGAGGTGGTCGCCCCGGCCGCCGGGCTGGCCCGGACCGGTGTGCTGCTTCCGGCCGCGCACGCGCGGACGCTGGAGTCGTGCGCGCCGGCCCTGGCGTACGGCGACGGCGCGGCGCTGTACGCCCCCGGCGGCCGGCTCCTGCAGGGCGACGAGCTCCTCTTCCACCCCGGGCTGGCGGACGCGCTGGAGACGATGGCAGCGGAGGGCCCGGACGTCTTCTACACCGGCGCCTACGGGTCGTTGCTGGTCGAGACGGTACGCGCGGCCGGCGGCACGATCGGACCGGCGGACCTGGCGGCGTACCGGGTCGAGGAGACCCCGGTCGACACCGCGACGCTCGCCGGCCATCGGGTGCACGCCCGGCCCGACCTGAACCGGACCGTGGACACCATCGGCGCACTGCCGGCGGACCTGTCCCGGCCGTCGCGAGCCGCCGGCGTCGCGGCCGCGCTGCGCAACCGGGGCGCGCAGCGACTGGGTGACACCACCAACGTGTCGGTGGTCGACCCGGACGGCAACGCCTGTGTGATCACCACGACGCTCGGCCTGGGCGCCGGGGTCTGGCTGCCCGGCCTCGGCATCAACCTGAACTCGATGCTGGGCGAGGGCGAGCTGCTGACCGGGGATCTCTCGCCCGGGCGGCGGATGTCGTCGTACATGTGCCCGCTCGTGGTGATCGGCCCGGACGGCGCCCTGGCCGTGGCCGCGGGCTCGGCCGGCGCCTCCCGGATCCGCACCGCGCTGGTGGACACCCTGCTCGGAGTCCTGGTGGACCGGCTGAGCGTGCCCGAGGCGATCGCCCGGCCCCGCTTCCACGTGGTCGAGGACACCGTGCACGCCGAAGCCGGTTGTCCGCCCGCGGAACTGGCCGCGCTGTCGGAAGCCGGCTGGCAGGTGGTCGAGTGGCCGGAGGTCAACCACTACTTCGGCGGGGTGACCGCGGTCGGGCTCGCCGGGGCCGCGGGCGATCCCCGGCGGGGCGGGGTCGGCCTGCTGCTGTGATCACATCTTCCGGGCGGCGACGCTCTGCTCGTCGGCGGCCGTCTCCCGCAGCGCCACCTCGAGGTCCGTCGCGGTCAGGCCGAAGGTGCGCTCGGTGAGCGAGCTGTCCAGCACGAACGGGAAGTAGAACTGGTAGTCCATCTCGGCCAGCTCGCGCGCCATCGGGACGGCCAGACCGGCGGTCCGCATCACGAAGCGCGGCAGCTTGCGGATCTTCAGCGGCGGCCGGCCGGTCATCTCGGCATAGCGCCCGGCCAGCTCCCGGATGGTGATCGGGACCGGTGACGGCACGTGCCATGCCTTTCCGTACGCCCGGTCGTCGCGGGCCAGCTCGACCAGGGTGCGGGCCATGTCGCCGGTGTAGGTGAAGGTGTGCGGCAGGTCGACGTCGGCCGGCGCCCAGGCGGTGCGCCCCGCGTTCATGGCGGGCAGGAGCACCGCGGAGAACACTCCGGCCGCTCCGGCGCCCAGGTAGTCCGACGCCCGGGCCTCGAAGGTGCGCACGCCGCTGTCGAGCGCGTCCTGCCACATCCGGTTGCGGATCCGTCCCTTGCGGCCGGTCGCGGCGAGCGGGGAGCTCTCGGTCATCCGGCCGCCGGGCTGCTGCCCGTAGCCGTAGAGGTTGCCGGTGATCGCGTAGACCGCGCCGGTGGCCCGGGCCGCGGCGATCATCGCGTTGTTCATCGGGAACCACTTGTCGGCCCACTCGGTGTACTTCGGGTTCGCGCAGTTGTAGAGCACCTCGGCGCCCTTGGCGATCTCGGTGAGCCGGCGGGCGTCGGCGGCGTCGGCGGCGACCCGCTCGATCAGCTGGTGCACCGGGCCACCGCCGCTGCGGGTGACGATCCGGACGGTCTCGCCACGGTCGGCGAGCTGACGGGCGACGGTGGAGCCGATCGGACCGGCACCGATGACGACATGCATGACGTTCCCCTTGCTCTGCTTTGTGAGCACCGCTCTCTTACAAGAACAAGGGTTGCATAAGTTGTCTCCGGACGCAAGAGCGGTGCTCTCCTTATGGCACACTGGTCGCATGAGCGCCGCGAACCTACGGGCCCGGGTGCGGGCCGAGATGACCGAAGAGATCAAGACGGTGGCCCGGCGCCACCTCGCCACCGAGGGGCCCAACCTGTCGCTACGGGCGGTCGCCCGCGACCTCGGCATGGCCTCGTCGGCCGTCTACCGGTATTTCGCCAGCCGGGACGAGCTGCTCACAGCCTTGATCATCGACGCGTACGGCGCGGTCGGCGCGGCGGCAGAACAGGCGGTCGCGGGCCTCGAGAAGCCGCTGGACAAGTGGCTGGCGGCGGCGCACGCGACCCGCGAATGGGCGCTGGCCAACCCGCACGAGTGGGCGCTCATCTACGGCAGCCCGGTGCCGGGCTATCAGGCGCCGCGGGACACCGTCGAACCCGGGACCCGGGTGCTCCTGCTGCTCGGCTCGATCATCGCCGACGCGTACCGCAGCGGGCAGGTCGCCGAGCAGGCGGCGCCCACCGGACGGTACGCCGAAGAACTGGCAGCGGTCACGGCGGTCTATTACCCCGACCTGCCGGCCCGCGCGGTCGCCGACACGATCAGCGGGTTCTTCCAGCTCTGCGGCGCGATCAGCGCGGAGCTCTTCGGCCAGCTGAACAACAGTGTCGAGGAAGACCGGCGAGGCTTCTTCGAATATCAGATGCGCGCCGCCGCGACCCTGGCCGGGCTGATCGCCTAGGGCCTAGGGCATCCAGCAGGCCTCGGCGATCAGCACCCGGTCACCGCGCATCGGCACGCCCTCGGCGAGCAGCCGGGCCCGCGCCTCCCGCTCGTGGCCGGGTGGCAACCGGCCCGCGCCGTTGCAGACCCGGTGCCACGGGACGCCGCCGCCGTGCAGCGACATGATCCGGCCGACCTGCCGCGGCGAGTTGCGGCCGGACCGCTCGGCCAGCGCGTCGGCGATCGCCCCGTACGACATGACCCGGCCCTCGGGAATGCTCTCCACCAGCGCGAGAACCTCTTCGACGTACTCCTGGGGTGTCATCAACCGCCACGATATGGGATCTGGCAACGATCGACAGCGGCCGGCCGAGCACAATGGGCCTGGTGCGGGAAGTGGTTACCGGTGCGCGCCGGATCGTGGTCAAGGTGGGGTCGTCCTCGCTGACCACCGCGGCGGGCGGCATCGACGAGCAACGCGTCGACGCGCTCGTCGACGTCTTGGGCAGGCTGGCCACCGAGGGGCGCGAGGTGGTCCTCGTCTCCAGCGGCGCGATCGCCGCCGGGCTCGCCCCGTTGCAGCTGCGCCGCCGGCCGCGCGACCTGGCCACCCAGCAGGCCGCCGCCTCGGTCGGCCAGGGCCTGCTGATCGGGCGGTACATCGCCGGGTTCGCCAAGCACGGGCTGACCGTCGGCCAGGTGCTGCTCACCGTCGACGACGTCACCCGCCGGGTGCACTACCGCAACGCGTACCGGACGTTGCGCAAGCTGCTCGACCTGGGCGCGCTGCCGATCGTCAACGAGAACGACACGGTCGCCACCGAGGAGATCCGGTTCGGCGACAACGACCGGCTGGCCGCGCTGGTCGCCGCGCTCGCGCACGCCGACCTGCTGGTGCTGCTCTCCGATGTGGACGCGCTCTACACCGGCAGTCCGTCCGACCCGGCGTCCCGCCGGATCCCCCTGGTCCGTGACGACGCCGACCTGGCGGGCATCCAGATCGGCTCGGCCGGCAAATCCGGTGTCGGCACCGGCGGCATGATCACCAAGGTGGAGGCGGCCCGGATCGCCACCGGGTTCGGTATCCCGGTGGTGCTCACCGCCGCGCCGATGGCCGGTGCCGCGCTCGCCGGCGAGGAGGTCGGCACCCTCTTCGAGGCCGCCGCCCAGCGACCCGCCGCCCGGCTGTTCTGGCTGGCCCACGCCACCGCCCCGCGCGGCCGGCTGCACCTGGACGCGGGCGCGGTCGCGGCCGTGGTGGCCCGGCGCAAATCGTTGCTGCCGGCCGGGATCACCGCGGTGGACGGCTCGTTCGCGGCGGGTGACCCGGTCGACCTGGTGGACGCCGGCTCCGGGACACCGGTGGCCCGCGGCCTGGTCAACTACGACGCTGTCGAACTGCCCGCGCTGCTCGGCCGGTCCACCCCCGAGTTGGCCGCCGAGCTGGGTCCGGGCTATGAACGAGAGGTCGTCCACCGGGACGATCTCGTACTCCTCTAGGTCTTCCTCTATTGAAGGGTTTGCCATGAGCGTGCTGGAGCAGGCGGCCGCCGCACGGATCGCCGCGATCGACCTGGCCGGAGCCACCCGGGCGGAGAAGGACCGGGCCCTTCTGCTGATGGCGGACCGGCTGGTGGAGCGCACCGACGACATCGTCGCGGCCAACGCGGTGGACATCCGCAACGGCCGGGAGAACGGCCTCTCCGACGCCATGATCGACCGGCTCACGCTGACCCCGGAACGGGTCGCCGCGATGGCCGACGGCCTGCGCCAGCTCGCCTCCCTGCCGGACCCGATCGGCGACGTGGTCCGCGGCTCCACGCTGGCCAACGGGCTGGAACTGCGGCAGATCCGGGTGCCGTTCGGCGTGGTCGGCATGATCTACGAAGGCCGCCCGAACGTGACGGCCGACGCGGCCGGCATCTGCCTCAAGTCCGGCAACGCGGCGCTGCTGCGCGGCTCCGGCTCGGCGTTCTCCTCGAACGCGGCGATCGTCTCGGTGCTGCGCAAGGCGGTCGCCGACGCGGGTCTGCCGGCCAACACCGTTCAGCTGCTCGACGCCACCACCCGCGACTCGGTGAAGGAGCTGATGCGCGCCCGCGGCCTGGTCGACGTCCTCATCCCGCGCGGCGGCGCCTCGCTGATCAAGACGGTGGTCGAGCAGTCCACGGTGCCGGTGATCGAGACGGGCGTGGGCAACTGTCACGTCTATGTGGACGCGTCGGCCGATCTGGAGAAGGCCCTCGCCGTCACCATCAACTCCAAGACGCAGCGGCTCTCGACCTGCAACACCGCTGAGTCGCTGCTGGTGCACGCCGAGATCGCCGACTCGTTCCTGCCGCTCGTGCTGGAGGAGCTCGAGGTCAAGGGCGTCACCGTGCACGGTGACGCCCGGGTGGCCGGCTACAGCGACGCGGTGGTCGCGGCCACCGAGGAGGACTGGGGTACGGAATACCTGTCCGCCGACATCGCGGTGGCGGTCGTGGACTCCCTGGAGGACGCGCTGGACCACATCCGGCACTACGGGACCGGGCACACCGAGGCCATCGTGAGCGAGTCGACGACCGCGGTCCGGCGCTTCACGGCCGGCGTGGACGCGGCGGCCGTGATGGTGAACGCCTCGACCCGGTTCACCGACGGCGGCGAGTTCGGTTTCGGCGCCGAGATCGGCATCAGCACGCAGAAGCTGCACGCCCGCGGCCCGATGGGCCTGCCGGAACTGACCTCGACGAAATACGTGGTGACCGGCAACGGCCACACCCGCTGACCGCCTACCTCCAGGGCGTGCGGCTCTCCTCCCGCCGGGGTGTCGCCGCCGTGGACGGCACCCGCTCGGGTAACCGGATCCGCTGCGTCCGCACGTGTGCGACCGCGCCGGCGGCCTGCGGCCGTGCCAGCTGGATCACCGCGGTCTGGCCCGGCTCCGGTCGCGGGGTGAGCGCGTGCGCCACTTCGGGGTGCGTCCGCCCGAGATCCTTCTCGGCATGCCGGTTGCGCCTCGTCGGGCTGGTCAGATCCTCGACCCGGCCGAACACGAGGCAGGCGAGGATCACACCGGACCACACCAGGGCCATCTTCAGCGCCCACGAGGCTGCCGGCCCGTGCTCGAAGACGCCGGAGGCCGCCAGCACCGGCGCCGTCGAAATGATCGCCAGCTGGTGCCAGAGGTAGATCGTGACGGCCCGGCTGTTCATCGTCGAGATCAGCCGGTCCAGCGGCCGTACCGCGCGCAGCCACTCCAGTTTCGGCTCGAAACGAAGCAGCAGCAGGATGAATGCCGCCGACCAGAGGGCCTGTCCGACCGGGCTCTCCTGCAGTGAGCCGAGCTCCGGCGGGTAGATCCGGGTCCACGTCCAGGAGACGCCGAGGCAGACCACCGCCAGGCCGAGGATCCGCCCGAACGGTGCCGACTTCAGGCGCCCGGTGGCGTGCCAGAACCCCAGCACCCAGCAGGGCGTATATGTGCCGAGCGAGGTGAGGATGTCGGAGCCCCACGCCGACACCGGTGCCACCAGCGGCGCCACCGCGATCAACCCGAGCGGCAGCACGGTGGTCGCCACCGGCCAGCGCCGGAACGACGCCCACAGCGCCGGTGACAACAGCACCAGCCAGAGATATGTGCGGATGTACCACAGCACACCGGTCATCGGGGCGGCCCAGTCGTTGCCGGGCGGGTCGGACAGCGGGAAGATCCACGCGATGACGGCGGCCTCGTTGAACGGGCGGGCGTCGTCGCCGTCCCAGCCCATGATCAACATGACCGGGACGAGGATCGCACCGAGCAGCCACACCGCCGGGAGGAGCCGGCGCACCCGGGACCAGACCGCCAGCTCGGCACGGTCCCCGGCCTTCGTCAGCGACCGGGCCATCAACGAGCCGGCCAGGCCGAACATGATGCCCATGCTGGGGAAGAGGTAGGACAGCCAGCCCCAGCCGGTGGCGTGGAAGGTGACCACGCGAACGATCGCCACCGACCGCAGCAGATCCATCCACCGGGACCGGCCACCGGCTGTCCGGGCCTTCACGGCCTCCTTGGCGTTGCGCGTCTGCCACGACGGATGCCGCAGGTTGACCAGCGCCACCAGCATCGCCGGCCCGATCAGGGCGACCTGCAGGAAGTACAGGACCGGGGTGTACGCCAGCCACGCCCACAGCCGATGCCGGAGCGCCACCCCACGCCGTTCCAGCACATAGGTGAACGTCTGGGTGTAGAGGAAGAACACCCAGAGGGCCACACCCGCGACCGGCACCCGCCACTGCGCGAACGGGAACACCATCAGCGCGGTGAGCGCCAGGAGCGGGGCCAGGCACATCAGCGCGAAGTCGGCGCCGCGCATCCACAGCGACCAGCCCTGCAGAAAGCGCAGATCCATGACGATCATGCGGTAGTAGTCGCGGGCCCACCGGATGCGCTGACGGAACAGGTCGGCGGCGTTGTCGGGCACGTGGGTGTAGACGTACGCGTCCGGAACGGCGGCGGTCAGACCGCTGCGCTGGCAGATGTGTGCCAGGTGCCGGTCGTCGGCATTGCCCCGGTCGAGGTACTCGTCCAGGTTGTCCAGCCAGACCTGGGCGCGGTACACCGCCAGCGCACCGGAAGTGGTGAACACGTCACCCTTGGCGGACAGGCCCTGCCGCACGATCAGGCACGAGTGCACGTAGTGCAGGTCGGTCACCTTGGTGATGACACTCCGGGCCCGGTTGATCGCGTAGACGACCCCGGTCGCACCGTTGATCCGCGCATCCGACATGCGGCGCAGCAGCCGCTCCACCGCGTAACGGTCGACGACCGAGTCGTCGTCGACGGTCACCACGAAGTCGAACGAAACCCCGGCCTCCAACTCGGCACGCAACGCCCGGGCCTGCGCGTGGTGCTTGCCCGCGTTCGCCTGCCGGTGCCAGACCACCCGCGGGTGGTCGAAGACCGGCGGGGCGGAGGCCGAGCCGTCGTCCACCACGTGGATGACATCCGGCACCACCGAGCCGTTGAGCAGCGAGCGGATCGAGTCGTGCAGCAACTGGGCGTCGCCGTTGTAGAACGGCACGATCGCGATCACCCGGCCGGCCGGCAGCGGCAGGCGCGGCTGCCGCTGGAACAGCGCCAGGAAGGTGAACGCCAGCATGTACAGCAACACGATCAACGAGAAGATCTTGTCGATGCCGCCGAGTCCGACGTACTTCAGGTAGCCGACGGGAACCGCGCACGCCGCCACAGCTGCGACATAACGCAGAAGCCGGTCCGCCGTCATGCGCCTGACCCGCGGCGGGACCCGCGAGACGCCCGGTGCCGCGCCGGGTTCACGCCGGCCTGCAGGACGGCACGGCTGCGCGAAGATCCCAGGCGGAACAGGACGATGCCGATGAAGACGGCGACGAGAGCGATGCCGAGCAGCTGAACCATCAGGTTGCCGCCACCGATCGCGGCGACACCGGTGACCGGCAGGATGCCGATGCCGGCATTACCCACCGAGTGGGCCCGCCGGTCGAAGTCGAGCACTCCGAGAGCCTGACGCGAATTCATGATGCTCCAACAAGGCAGTCGAATATGTGTTCCGAAACGGCATGTCCACTGAAGGTCCACATTGGTGGACGTCGGCGGAAATCCTTTCGGCGCGAGACCGTAGCACCCTGGACGGCTCGACACCCATGGCGCATATCACCTGGTCAGCATCAGTTCTTAGGAGATGTGAATGCCCATCTGATGGCCCCCCGGACAGCACTGACCGAACTGTTCCGGGCGGGCGTAAAGCCCGATTCGGTCGTTGCACGACGCGTTTGCCCAGCACAGTCCATCGTGGACTTGGGTTACTCTCCACCGAATGGCCGGGACGATCCGCCGAAATGGGCCGACGGCGATTCACTCTTTTGCATGAAACAGCACATGGCGCCTGGGGGCCAGGCGCCATGTGCTGTTTCGTTCTCAGATCTCGGCGTCGCCGGACTTACTCTCCGACTCGGCGGGCTGCGCGTCCGCACCTTCGCCGGACTCGTGGTCCTTTTCGGATTTATCGCCCTTGTCCGACTTGCCGCCGCCCTCGTCGCCCTTGTCGGCTTCGTCGGCGTTATCGCTCTTGTCCGGCTTGCCGGCAGGCTTCTCGTCGGGCTTCGACTCGGAACCCTTACCCGGTTCCGGCTTCGGCGGTGCCGGCTCGGCGGGCTCGGGCTTCGGCTCGGCGGGCTTCTCCGGCTCGGGCTTCGGCTCGGCGGGCTTCTCCGGCTCCGGCTTCGGCTCGGCGGGCTTCTCCGGCTTCGGAGTGCCCGGCTCAACCTCCACCGGGTCGGTCTTCACCGGGCCGGTCTGCTGGAAACGGAACTCGGCGATGTCGTCGGCACGGCCACCGGCGTCGTCACGGGTGACCACACGCAGTTCGTACTTCGCGTTGTTCTTCTCGAAACGCTCGACCGGGAAGCGGTACCGCCACCTGCCGCTGTCGTGGGGGACGGCGAAGAGGACCTCGTCCCGCTGGAAGGATCCGGTCGCCGGGTTCCAGTAGCGGTCGCCCTGCCGCAAGCTGACGCGCACGTCGCGCAGAGCCGAGCCGCCGGCGGGTGTGACGGTGCCACAGAAGCCTTCGAACCCGCATCCCAGGAACGTCTCGGCGTCATACTTGGCGCCGTCGACCGGGAACGCGATGGCGGCCCCGATCGGGGTGGTGTCGACGACGACGACAGCGCTGGGTGCGCCCCACGAGCCGGTCCAGCCGCCCGTCACGGCGCGGACCCGATAGATCCAGCTGCCGTCGGGTACGCCGGAGTCGACGCAGCGGGTCTTGGTGATCAGACCGTCGCAGCTGCCGGCGAGGTCGACCGCTTCGCGGGTGACCGGGTCGATCCGAGTCAGGCGGTAGCCCTCGACCTCGACACCGGGCAGGACGCTGAGGGCCGGCCAGGTGACGACGACCGAGGACTCGCTGTCGCGAACCTGGGCGGCCGGTGTCCCACCCGGCGGAAGTGTCACGGCCCGGACAACGGCGGATCCGCCGTCGCTTCCCACCGACCACGACGCCAGTGCGGCGCCCGGCGCGGCCACCAGGGCCGCGGCGACCAGGCCGCCGCCGGTCAGGACGTACGCACTGAGTGGCAGTCGCATGGGAGAGCTCTCTCTGCGGATGGGAAGTAAAGGGAAATGCCCGGAAGACGAGGCGCCCGTCCCCTGACGCCTCGTCACCCGGGGCGGAGATCAGCTGTCGGCGCTGAGGCCGGTCAGCGACACCGGGATGGTGAAGGTGGCGCCCTGGCAGCCGTTCTCCGACGCGTTGGTCATGCGGACCGACTTCGCCACGGTGAAGGTCTTGGTCTCGCCGGCGCCCAGGTGGAAGTTGACGGCGACCGAGTCGCCCGCGCTCTGACCCTTGCCCGAGGTGAAGTCACCGAAGTAGACGCCGGTGTTGTTGCAGTGCTCGCCCGGGAGGACGTTGCCGGCGACGGCGTTCTTGGCGCCGGCCCAGGAGACCGACTTGACGTCGACCGGGAACGGGTTCTTGTTGGTGACCTTGACGGTGGAGTCAGCGATCACGCCGGGGTAGAGCAGCGCGCCCTCGGTGGTGGCGACCGAGGTGGTGAGCTCGACAGCCGTACCAGCCTTGGCGTACGCGGAGCCGGTGCCGTTGACCTTCCAGGCGGCGTAGGCGGCGGTGGCGCCACCGGCGGTCAGGGCGAGGGCGGTACCGATGACGACGGCGCGCTTGGCAGACTTACGCATGGGAGCATTCCTCCGAAGTAGGTGGTCTTCGTAGGCGCCGGTTTCGCTACTGACTCCCCGCCGGACTGGAGCGACCATCTTCATCGCCCAGCGGATCTTCGTCTCGCCTCGGCCCCGTTCGGGCCTGCACCAACTATGCGTGACATGTCTGCCTTAACCCAATAGCCCTTATTACCCAGAGTGATGTGCACCTGGTAGCGAGTCTGGTGGCCTTTCAGGCAATATCGGGCTCAATCGGGTGCAGTTCGGTTGCCGGGCCTTGACAGAACAACCTCTCGTCGAGGCGGGACGCGGGATTTTGCCTGTTAAATCCGACAAAAGGGCAGGGTGCACGCTCGGGCGACCCAGCCGTTATCGAATGACTCCGTCACATAGGGTGATGAAGGCCTGATTCGCAAGACGGCTCAGCGGAACGCGCGCAACGCCGTCAACGTCGTGTTCACGTCGAACAGCGGGCCCTCGTTGCTGTCCCACCCGCCGTCCCGGCGCTGCGTCTCGGAGAGCCGCTTCCGCGCGTTCTGCAGCAGCCAGTCGTCACCCAGGTTCACCCGGCGCAGGACCGCTGCCATCGAGGCCACGTCGGCCGGCGACATGTCGGTGAGCCGCTCGCCGAGCACCTGCTGCACGCGGGCCGACTCGTAGAAGAACTGCTGCTGGTGCAGCAGGACGGCGGCGTGCCAGCCGGCCGCCAAAAACGACGGCCAGGTGCCGTCGGGACGCAGCTGCGAAGCCACCCAGGCGGCCCCCCTCGGCAACACGTCACCGAAGAGGGCCCTGGTCTGGAAGGGGTCGGCCTCCACCGCCGCCGCGGTGAGCCAAAAACCGGCCACCGAGGTCAGATAGAGGGTCGCCTCGGGATCACCGGGCATCGCCCAGGCCGGGGCCTGTTCGGCGAGCGTCTCGTGCTCCTGCCACGTGCCGTCGCCGCGCTGGGCGCCGGCGAGCCACTGCAGGGCCCGCTCGACGACGGGACCGCGCAGGCCGCCGAGGTCGTCGAGCTCATTGAGACGGAAACAGGTGGCGTCGATCGATGGCACCCCGCCGTCCGCCGAGGCGGCCCAGCCACCCTCCGGCATCTGCCCGGAAGCGATGCGGACGACGACCTCGTCGGGTGCGGGCTGCCCCGTCCGAAGATGGGACGACCTCGCCCGTTCGACCAGGTCACCGTGGGCGACCACATACCCGATCGCGGCGTCTATATCGACCACGATGGTCACGGTACCCCGCGACCGGGGATTCCGCTGGGCCATTCCGGTGCTGAGGAGCCACCTTAGAGTGACTCCTCAGCGCGACAGATCAGTACGACGGAAGCGACGGGTCGACGGTGTTGACCCACGAGACGATGCCGCCCTGGACGTGCACGGCGTCCTTGAAGCCGGCCGCCTTGAGCGCGGCGAGGGCCTCCGCCGAGCGCACGCCTGACTTGCAGTGCAGCACGATCTGCCGGTCCTGCGGGAACTGGGCGAGCGCCGCGCCGGAGAGGATGTCACCCTTCGGGATGAGCGTCGCGCCGGGAATCCGGTTGATCTCCCACTCGGCCTGCTCGCGCACGTCCACGAGGAACAGGTCCTTGCCGGAGTCCTGCCACTCCTTGAGCTCACGGGCCGTGATGGTCGCGTTGACCGTGGCCTCCTGCGCCTCGACCGAGACCGCGCCGCAGAAGTCCTCGTAGTCCTCCATCAGGTCGGTCAGCGTGGGGTTCTCGCCGCAGAGCACGCAATCAGGGTCCTTGCGGACCTTGATCTTGCGGTAGCTCATCTCCAGGGCGTCGTAGACCATCAGGCGCCCGACCAGCGGGTCACCGATGCCGGTGATCAGCTTGATGGCCTCGTTCACCTGGATCGAGCCGATCGACGCGCACAGCACGCCGAGGACGCCGCCCTCGGCGCAGCTCGGCACCATGCCGGGCGGCGGGGGCTCCGGGTAGAGGCAGCGGTAGCAGGGACCGTGCTCCTCCCAGAACACCGAGGCCTGGCCGTCGAAGCGGTAGATCGAGCCCCAGACGTACGGCTTGCCGAGCAGCACCGCGGCGTCGTTGACCATGTACCGCGTCGCGAAGTTGTCGGTGCCGTCGACGATCAGGTCGTACTGGCTGAAGATCTCCTTGACGTTGTCCCGGTCCAGCGCGGTGTTGTGAATGACCACGTTGACCAGCGGGTTCACCTCGGCGATGCTGCGTGCCGCGGACTCCGCCTTGGGCGTGCCGATGTCGGAGACACCGTGGATGATCTGACGCTGCAGGTTGGACTCGTCGACCGTGTCGAAGTCGATGATGCCGAGCGTGCCCACACCGGCCGCAGCCAGATAGAGCAGGGTCGGCGAGCCCAGGCCGCCCGCGCCGACGGCGAGCACCTTCGCGTTCTTCAGCCGCTTCTGCCCGTCCATCCCGACGTCGGGGATGATCAGGTGACGCGAATAGCGGCGGATCTCATCGATGCTCAGCTCAGCGGCCGGCTCGACGAGCGGGGGCAGGGCCACAGTTCACTCCCCGGGTTCGGTGGTAAGGATCGCCGCCTATTCTTGCTCGTTCTCCAGCAACACGCCCATGACGTCGGACACGGGCCCGGCATGCGGGATCGCGGAATATTTCAGGCCACCGGCTCGCCGGCATACCGCTTGCCGCTCAGGTACGGCCAGGAGTTGCGGGTGCAACCCTTCAAGCCGTACGTCTGCTGCATCATCACCGGCGCCTTCTCGCCGTCACCCGGGCAGGCCTCGTGCCCGTGCCCCAGTTCGTGACCGACCTCGTGATTGATCGTGTAGCGGCGGTATTCCTCGAGGTGCCCCGCGTAATCGGGCACGCCGTCCGACCAGCGGCCGGCGTTGATGATCACCTTGCCCGGCACCCGGCAGGAGGTGAACCCGGCAGTCTGCAGGCCACCGGTCGCGCACATCTTCTCGGACGTGCTCGCGGACGCCAGATAGATGGTGAAGTCGGCGTTCCCGGCCGAACTCGGCACCCGCCGCATCCGCAGCCGCCCGTCGTTGGTCCAGCTGCGGTCGTCCCCGAGCGTGTCGTCGATCCGCTCGGCGAAGTCGGCCGGAGTGACGTCGTTCAAAGTCTTCTCGACCGCGACCTGGAAGCGGTACAACCGGCCGGCCGTGCCCAGCATCGGGCCGCGCCCCTTCGCGTACCGGAACTCCCCCGCCTGAGCGGCCTCGGCCGTCTCGGTCTCCCCCGCCTGGCTCTCCTGAGTCTGTCCGGCCTGCGCCTGCGGCGTCGCCGCCGGAACGGTCTCCGCCGGGCCGACGCCCGCCGGGTCGACCGCACGCTGCGCGGCCTCCCGCCCGGGAGCCAGGGGCTCCTCCTGCTGACCGAGCCGATGCCCGACGATCAGGACCAGAGCGACGAGCACGAGGTACGCAAGAAGCATCGCGCGCCTCCGCCGGCGCAACATCCGCACGCTCGCCGCCGGTGCCGCGTGCCGTGCCCCCGCCTCGCTACGGGAGTGCGCCGGCGCGTAGCCGGGGTCGTCGTCACGGGAGAGCACGGTCGGGAGGAAGGCTCCCTCGGGCTCCTGGGCCTCGGTGCGCGGGGTCTGGTCCTGGCGCTCGTCCGGGGAGGCGGGCACGTAGAGACGGCCGATCGGGCCGTTCCCGGCGGGCGCCTGCTCGTCCGGCGTCTTCTCCGGTGTCTCCTCCGGTGCCTGGTCCGGTGCCTGGTCCGGTGCCTCGTCGCCGGGCCGTTCGGGCGCGGGCGCCGGCAGCACCGCGGCCGGCACGTAGAGGTTCTCGGTGGTGTGCCGCTCCAGCAGGCCGGGCGGCGGCCAGAGGTTGTCGGGCAGCTCGGCCGGGAGGCGGACGCTGGCCGGCAGCCCGGCCGGCGGCCGGTTCGTGGTCCGAGGATAGAGGTCCGTGCCGTCGGCCTCCGTGCTCTCGGACGGCGCTGCTTCCGGGTGGCCCGCTCGGTCGAGGTGGCTCTGCGGGGACGGCGACTCGATCTGCCGGGAAGGGATCGGCAGGCGGCTGCCGGGACGGGCGCCGAACCCGGAGCGGCTGGTCCGGCGAACGGGCGGCATGGCAGCGCGGGCAATCGCGGCGGCCGTCGGGTCCTCGTCCGGGTCCGGCTCGGGTGCGGGCGCAGGGGTGGAAGCGGCGAGCCGTTCGGCGGCCAGCTCGACGATCCCCCGGGCGACCAGTTCGCCGGCCGGCTGCGGTGCGGCCGCCTCGACCGGCGCCGGTGCCGGGACGGCAGCGATCGCCGGCTTCGCCGCGACGGGCTTCTTGACGGCGCGAGCCGGCGCGGCCGCGGCGCTCTTCGCCGTCGGTGTCGCGCTTTTCGCGGTGGTGCCGGAAGGTGCCTTCTTCGCCCGCGGAGCCGTCGTTCTGGCCTCGGTGGACTTCGCTGTCGTGTCGGCTCCGGCGGGCTTCGCGGGCCGGGCCGGACGGCGGACGGGCTTCGGCTGCTCGGCGACCGGTCCGGGATCCGGGTCGGCGGCGGTGGCCCGGCGCCGGACCGGTTTGGCGGCGACGCTGTCCGGCGTGGTCGTCCGGCGGCGGGGCTTCTCCTCGGACGTGGAAGCCGGCGCCTCGGACGTGGGTGCCTTGGCGGCGGAGGTGGTCTTGCGCGCCGTCGTCCGGGTGCCGGCCGGCGGGGTGGCGGACCGGCTCGACGTCGACTTGACGGCCGGCGGCCTGGCGGGTGCCGCTCGGTCGCCGTCGGCCGCCTGACCGTTCCGCACGGACTTTCGTGCGGGCTCGGCCGGGATGGTGATCATCGACTTCGTCCCGGTGGCCGGGACCGCGCGGTGCCGTCCGGCCGGCTCGACGGTGGAGTCGCGTTCCGTGGAGTCCGGTGACAGGCCCGCCATCATGGCGGCCTCGGCCCGGGCACGCTCGGCGGCGCTGCGGCCAGTGCTCGCAGCGTCCGGATCAACAGGACCATTTGTCGCGTTTGCCATAGCAAGTGCCAGCGTGCCATGACGCATCGCTTGTCACAGGACTTTCGGATTTCCGTACCGGATGAACCGAAGCCCGAGGTCAGCGCACCACCTGCGGAAGGACCGCACCTGGGGTCAGCGCACCGGGCCGGAGAAGCCGCGGTTGTTCCGGCGGGGCCAGGCGTACGGGCGGCAGCCGCGCAACGTGATCGTCTGCTGGACCATCACCGGCGCCGGTCCGCCGGCCTTCGGACAGTCCTGATGCCGGTGGCCCAGCTCGTGCCCCACCTCGTGGTTGATCACGTACTGGCGGTAGGTGGCCAGATCAGTTCCGGCCTCGACGAACGGGCGGGCCGAGCCGTGCCACCGGTCCAGGTTGATGATCGCCGCGCCGGTGGTGCGGCAGGAGGTGAACGGCACGCCACCGATCCGGATGTTCGTGCCGCCCCGGGCGCACATCTGTCCCGCGGTTTCCCGGGTGGCCAGATAGACCGTGAAGTCGGCACGTTCGGCTCCGGTCACCGGTTGGAGGCGTTCCCGGCCGTTGCCGATCCAGCTCCGGCTGTCGCCGAGGGTCGCGACGACCTGCGCGGCGAACGCCTCGACGTCCTCGTTGGTGCCCTTCTCCACGGCCACCCGGTATCGGCGCACCGGTCCCCGGGTCCCGGCGACGGGGCCGCGGCTGTTCGCGAACTCGAATCGGCCGGAGCCGCGCACCGGCGCCCGCCCGGGCAGCCGCAGCATCCCGGCAGCGGGAAAAGGGGCGGCGTTCGACTCGACGACCTGCTGATCAGTGGTGGACACCGGATCTCTGGCGGGTGCCGACGGGCGGCCGGAGGTGGACCCGCCGCCGGCGGAGGGGCCCGCTGACGCCGACGAGTTGATCGGGGGCGGCGGGCCTGCTGAAGGCGGGCTCGCGGCGGCGGCATTGCCGACAGGTGCGGGATCCTGGCCCGGCAGTCCGGCAGCCACGAAGACCAGCAGGACCAGCGTCGCCGCGAGGACGACCAACCAGGACTGGAGCCAACGGTCTCTTCCGGGCGAGGTCTCCGGCGTTGGGCCGGAGGCGGCAGGCGACGTCATGGGAGATCCAGGCTTTCACATTCCGCCTGCCCGGCCCACCCCTGTCACCCCGAGTGCGGCGCGGCGCACACCCGTCCGAGGGGGGCGGAAAGGCAACTCAGCCGGCGGCGGGCGAACGCACGTCCTGCAGCAATCCGATGATCGCCCTGGCCACCAGCCGGGGCTCCTCCATCTGGGCCACGTGGCCGACGCCGGGGAGAACCAGCAGGCGGCTGTCCGGGACGGCCCGGGCGACCTGGGTCGGCACGCGTGGGTCGACCAGACGGTCGTTGAGGCCGCCGATGACCAGCGTGGGCGCCTCGATGCGGGCGGCCAGGCGCCATTGCGAGTTGACGCCGGGGAGGTACGCCCGGAGGAAGCTGCTGACCAGGCCGCGGAGAGTGCCGAGGTAGGCCTTCGGGTAGTGCGCGACGGTGTAGCGGAGCTGGATCTCCTCCATCGCTTCGGCGCGGCGCTGCGGGTGAACCTTGGTGGTGTCGCCGAAGCAGGCGGCAAGGACCTGCTCGGCCATCTGCTCGGCGGTGACCCGGGTCAGGGCCCAGGCCATCAGGCGTTCCGCGCCGGGGAGGGCGAGCAGCGGCAGGACCGGGCCCTGTGCGGTGCGGCGCGGGTTGAGAAACGGCATCGCCGGGGAGATCAGCGTGAGGGTCCGCACCAGATCGGGGCGCAGCGCGGCGACCCGGACCGAGATGGAGCCGCCCAGCGAGTTGCCGATCAGGTGGACCGGGCCGCGGCCGGAGTGATCGAGGTAGTTGATGACGGTCGCCGCGAAGGACGGGATGGAGTACCGCGGGCTGGGGTCGCTGTAACCGAAGCCGGGCAGGTCGATCGCCTGGCCGTCGAGGCGGTCGGCGAGCAGGCCGGCGAGGTCGGTGAAGTTCTGCGAGGAGCCGCCGAGCCCGTGCACGTAGACGGCCGGTTCGGCGTTCGGGCTGAGTGCCGGGGTGTCGCGGACGTGCAGCATCGACCCGCTGACCGGAACCCGGCGTGCGGGCCACGGTGGGGGTATCTGACCAGCCGGCAACAGCAGGCTGTCGTCGGCGAGAATCGCGCCTCTCATCAAGCCAAGAGTGCCTCGACGCGACGGTTCACCGCGGCGAGTGTGGCGCGGACCATAGCGTGCCGGTCATCGCCGGTCACCACGGCGGAGCCGGCCAGCTGCTCGACCCAGCCACCGCCGCAGGACAGCAGCAGCACCACGACCGCGACCTGCATCTGGCCGAAGGAGACCGCGGCGGCGTGCTCGACGAAGCAGCGCGCCGGGCCCTCCTCGTGCTGGGAGGCGGAGAGCAGCTCGTCGATGGCGCCGGCGGTGGCGGTGGCGCAGAGCCGCAGCAGGTAGCCGTCGACCGCCGGGCCGGTGGAGACTCCCGAGGCGGTCCGCGAGCCGGACCGCAGCCGCACTTCGACGGTGGCGTCCGCCCCGAACGTGTTGACGTGTACGTTCTCGATGATCACGCGAGGGCCGGGGTTGTCGCCGGGGTCCAGCGGCCGGGGCCGAGAGGCGTCCGCGGGCACCAGCGAACGCGGCCGGGTCACGGTCGTGGGCGGCGCGGAGACCGGCGCCGGCGCGGGCGCGGGCGCGGCGGCCGGAGGAGCCGAGGCCGGCGCGGGCTGAGGGCTGAAGGCGGCGGGTGTGAAGGGGGCGGGCGCCGCCGAGACCGGGGCGGGAGCCGCGGAGACGGGAGCGGGAGCTGCCGAGACCGGGGCGGGCGGGGCCGAGACCGGCGCCGGGGGCGCCGAGGCCGGGGCGGGCAGAACCGCCGCGCGGCCGGGCCGCGTGGGCTGAGGGGGCAGGCTGGGCTGCGCGGTCCGGGTGGGCTGGCCGGGCACGAGCGGGCCGGCCGGGCCGTCGCCGGGCATCGCGGCGTCCAGTCCCATCCGGTCCTGCAGGAGGCGGGCCACCTGACGGCTCACCTCGGCCGGGTCGGCGCCGTCGGACAGGTCCAGCCGGAGGCTGTGCGCGCCGGCCGGCGTGGCGCGCAGCGACGCGTCGCGGACACCGTCCACCTCGCGCACCGCGGCCAGGATGTCCTGGACGTCGAAGCCCTCCTGCCGCTCCTGCGCCGGCACGACGTCACCGCGACGCAGATGCGTCGCGATCCGCGCCAGGGCGGGCGCTTCGGCCGATGGCTCCACGGAGGGCGGCTCCGGAACTCTGGGCACGTCCGGCTGGGCCGGCACGCGTTGCGGTAGTGCCTCGCCGGCCTCGGACGGATCGGCGGCCGGCGGCGCGTAATCGGTGGGCGCCGGCTCGTAGGACCGGCGGGAGAACCCGGCCGAATCGTACGACGGGCGGGCGACGGGCGCTCCGTTGTCCGCCGTTCGCCTGTCCCCCGCAGGTGCGGTGTCGACCTGCGGAAGGCCCTGCGCCAGGGTGTCGGTGACCAGGGCGTGCCGGGATCGTTCCGGTTTCGCCGGCTCCGCGGTGGGCGTCCACTCGGGGCGGGCCATCGGCACCGAGGCGCGCTGGACCACCGGGGTCTTGTCCCGGTACGTGTCGTCGAGGTCCCCCTCGTACGGGTACGGCGGGGCGCTGCTGGGCGCGGGCGGCGCGCTGGGAACCCGCCGGTGGCCGAGGATGTCGGCGAGGCGGCTCCGCTCACCCGTCCAACCGGTGGCGGGCTCGGGGTGCCCGGACGGGGGAATCTCGGGAGAAACTTCCGGATAGGCCGGCGGGGTCGCGGGCCGCCCGAAGGTGCGGCTGTCCGCCGGACGCCGCCACGACGGGATGTCCGTGTCCTTGTCCAGATCCGCACCTGAGCTGGACCATGGGTTGTCGCTGTTGGCCCACCCGTTCACTCGGTTGCGGTCACGCGAGTCGGCGTCATTGCCACTCGCTGCGGCTCCGGCCTCTCCGGAATGCCCTGATTCATCCACCGCGTGCTCCTCGCTCGCCCCCGCTGAGGCTACCGTGTGGTTGCAGTGGCGATAAGTTGCAGCGTCGCGACAATTGCCCGCACGACCGCGACATGCGCCGATCCGGGCAATCCGCGACGCCAAACCGCGGGGACCGACCCCCTGGAGGTTCAAGAGATGACCGCTGCGTCCGGCGGGGCACAGACCGCACGACCCACCCGCCTGCCACGTTCGGCGCGCCGCAAGCAGCTGCTGGCCGCCGCGCAGCAGATCTTCGTCGCGCACGGCTATCACGCCGCCGCGATGGATGACATCGCGGAGCGGGCGGGCGTCTCCAAGCCCGTGCTCTACCAGCACTTCCCCGGCAAGCTGGAGCTCTACCTGGCCCTGCTCGACACGCACTGCGACGCGATAATCGCCAAGGTGCGCGGGGCCATGCTGGCGACTCCCGACAACAAGGAGCGTGTGAAGGGCGCGGTTCGCGCGTACTTCGACTTCATGGATCACGAGAGCGAGGCCTTCCGGCTCGTCTTCGAGTCGGACCTGCGCAACGACCCGCAGGTGCGCCAGCGTGTCGAGCGCGTGGAGCAGGGCTGCATCGCCGCTGTGACGGACACCATCATCTCGGACACCGGGTTGCGGCCGGACCAGGCCGAGCTGCTCGCCTCCGGCCTGGCCGGGGCGGCCGGGCAGGCCGCCCAGTTCTGGCTGGCGAACGGCCGGCGTACGCCTAAAGCTGAAGCCGAAGCGCTCGTAGCTGCGCTGATCTGGCGTGGCATCGCCAGCTTCCCGCTCCAGGGCGGTTCAACAGCCGGAACGCCGCCGGAAATCGGATAGCCTTCCTGTCGGAAGACGGTTGACAGAGGAGGGCTCCGTGGAGGTCAAGATCGGCGTGCAACATTCGCCGCGTGAGCTGGTGCTGGAGAGCGCGCAGACCCCGGCGGAGGTCGAGCAGGCGGTGTCCGAGGCGATGGCCAAGGACAGCGTCCTGTCGCTCACCGATGAGAAGGGCCGCAAGGTGATCATTCCGATCGCCAAGGTGGCTTACGTGGAGATCGCCGAGGCGTCGCACCGCCCCTTCGGTTTCACGACTCGCTGAGTCGACGGGAGGGGGCCCTGATCCCAGGGTTCCCTCCCGTGACTCGCTCTCGGGTGCGTCCGGTCCCAGGTCAGGTACACTGGCGTGCGTCGCCGCGACATCGACCGGCTTGTTCATCGGCCAGGGGTTCCGGCGACCGCGCGTGCGGCCCGCTTTTTCCGCGTGTGGCCCGCGCCTACACAGACCGCGCCCAGGACTTCGACGGGCGCACCACGAGAGGGCACCCGTAAAACTTCATGACCGACAATGAGCAAGCACTAGTACCCGTGATCACCCGCGCTCCGGTCCGCCCGGACAGCCCCACCTTCGCCGCGCTGGGCGTGCGTGCCGAGACGGTGGAGGCGCTGGCCAAGGCGGGCATCACCCACGCGTTCGCCATCCAGGAATACGCGTTGCCGATCGCCCTGCGGGGCACCGACCTGATCGGCCAGGCGCCGACCGGCACCGGCAAGACGCTCGGCTTCGGCCTCCCGCTGCTGGAGCGGATCACCGCTCCCTCCGAGGGCGCCGACGGCCAGCCGCAGGCACTGATCGTCGTTCCCACCCGTGAGCTGGGCCTGCAGGTGGCCCGCGACCTCGCCGCCGCGGGCAGCACCCGAGGCGTCCGGGTCCTGCCGATCTACGGCGGCGTGGCGTACGAGCCGCAGGTCGACACCCTGAAGAAGGGCGTCGAGATCCTGGTCGGCACCCCCGGCCGGCTGCTCGACCTGGCCAAGCAGAAGCAGTTGAAGCTCGGCTCGATCCGTGCCCTGGTCCTCGACGAGGCCGACCGGATGCTCGACCTGGGCTTCCTGGAGGACGTCGAGAAGATCCTCGCAATGCTCCCGGAGCAGCGCCAGACAATGCTCTTCTCGGCCACCATGCCGGACCCGATCGTGGCGTTGTCCCGCCGCTTCCTGCGCAACCCGGTCACCATCCACGCCGGGCACACTGCCGAGAGCGCCGCGTCGCCGCTGACCAAGCAGGTCGTCTACCGCACCCACCCGCTGAACAAGCTGGAGATGGTGGCGCGGATCCTGCAGGCCCGCGGGCGCAGCCTCACGATGATCTTCACCCGCACCAAGCGGGCCGCCGACCGCGTCGCCGAGGACCTCGACTTCCGCGGTTTCGCGGTCGCGGCGGTGCACGGCGACCTGGGCCAGGGCGCCCGGGAGCGGGCCCTGCGGGCCTTCCGCACCGGCAAGATCGACGTGTTGGTGGCGACCGACGTCGCGGCCCGTGGGCTGGACGTCTCCGGGGTCACCCACGTGATCAACTATGACTGCCCGGAGGACCCGGAGACCTACACCCACCGCATCGGGCGCACCGGCCGGGCCGGCGCCACCGGTGTGGCGGTCACGTTCGTCGACTGGGAGGACATGCCGCGCTGGGTCCTGATCGACAAGTCGCTCGGGCTCACCATGCCGGAACCGCCGGAGACCTACCACACCAGCCCGGCGCTCTACGCCGACCTGGACATCCCGACCGAGATCTCGGGCACGCTGCCGACCGCCGACCGCAACCGCGCGGGTCTGGCGGCCGAGGTCGAGGAGGACCTCGGGTTCGCCGGCCGGCGTGCGGGGGGACGTGGCGGCCCGGCCCAGCGCGGGCGTTCGCGAGGTGGCCCGGCGAGGTCAGGCTCGGGCTTCGGCTCTGGATCCGGTTCGGGAGCCGGCTCGGCATCAGGTCCGGCAGCAGGTCCGGCGTCCGGTTCGGCCGCCGATGACGCCGACGGCGGGGAGCGGCCCAAGCGGCAGCGTCGCCGCCGGCGGGTGGAGGACTCCACCGCGGCAACCGACACCCCCTCTTCGGGTACGCCGGAAGCGGCCCCGTCGGAGGGATCGGCCGATGAGGAGCAGCGTGCTCCGCGGACCCGTCGCCGCCGTGCGGCCACGACCGCGGTGACCTTCTCCGCGAGCGAGCCCGCGGCCTCGGATTCGGCCCCGGCGTCCGCCGTCGCGGACTCCGGCACCTCGGATGCGGCCGACGACGGTGGGGAGTCGCGTCGCCGTCGCCGTCGCCGGCCCGCTTCGGACTCCGCTACGGCTTCTGCTTCAGCTACGGCCTCGGCCGGCGCCGAGATGTCCGGCGGCTCCGAGGCCGGAGTCGGCACCACCGCCTGATCGTCGCCGAACGCACGGGACCGGCTCTCGGTCCCGTGTTCGGTCACGCCCAGCGTTGTGCCCCGGTACGCCACCCGGGTGGCCCAAATGTGCCGGGCAGAATGGATGTCATGCCAGAACCGCTCGATCAAGCGCTCGCCCACGTGCGGGAGCTGCTGCTCGCACCCGGCCTGACCCGGGCCGTCGCGGCCGGCCGGCGCCGCGGGAACGTCCCCTCGGTGACCCGCGCCATGGTGCGGCCGGTCAGCCTCAAGCAGGGGCCGCGACTGCAGATCGTCACGGACGACGGCGCCCGGCCGTTCACACGGAACGTCGCTCCCGGTGACGAGGCGGCGGCCGCGGTGGACGAGCTGCTCGCCGAGCCGTTCGGCAACTGGCACGTGGAGACCGACTCGGCCACCGTCCAGGTCCGGGTGACCAAGAAGGGCGAGGCCCAGGTGCATCGGGCCGGCGCGGTCACCCCACGGCCCGTCTCCGCCACGCACGACCGCGCCAAGCAGTGGCTGCTCGATCCGGGCGATCCGCTCTTCCAGGTGATCGGCGGCAACGCGGCGAAGCGGCGGCAGATCGACGCGTTCCTGCGGGCGCTGGCCGCGACGCTGCCCGAGCAGCTGCCGACGCCGCTGCGCGTCGTCGACCTGGGCTGCGGCAACGCCTATCTCACCTTCGCCGCCTATCGCTATCTGGCCGCGCGGGGCGCGCAGGTCCAGGTCGTCGGGGTCGATGTCCGTGAGGACCAGCGGGTACGCAACAGCGCGGTGGCGGAGGAGCTCGACTGCGCGGGCGACGTCACGTTCGTGGCCGGGACGATCGAGGCGGCCGACGTGCCGTTCGAGCCGGACCTGGTGCTCGCGCTGCACGCCTGCGACACGGCTACCGACCAGGCGCTGGCCCGGGCCGTCGGCTGGCAGGCCAGGTGGGTGCTGGCCGCGCCCTGCTGCCACCACGACATCGCCGCCCAGCTCAAGGGCCGTGCAGCGCCGAGCCCGTACGAAGAGCTCACCCGGCACGCGATCCTGCGGGAGCGGTTCGCCGACGTGCTGACCGACTCGCTGCGGGCGGCGCTGCTGCGGCTGCACGGGTACCGGGTGGACGTGGTGGAGTTCATCGACTCCGCGCACACCCCCCGGAACCTGCTGCTGCGGGCCCGGCGCACCGGCTCCGCACCGACCGGCGAGCAGCGCGCCGAATACGACGCGCTGGCCGGTCAGTGGGGTGTGACGCCCGCCCTCTCGACGCTTCTGGCTAGCTGACGACCACGGTCCAGGCCGCGGTGGAGACCTTGCCGCCGACCTGGAAGTCGAAGAACATCCGGTAGGTGCCGGGGCTCGGCGCGGCCAGCCAGAACTTGACCTTGCCGTCGACCAGTTGGCTCTCCGGGTGCACGTGGACGTAGCCCACGTCTCCCTGACGCAGCACGACCAGGTGCCCGAACGCGCCCAGATAAGGCTCGACCATGACCGGCTTGCCGGCGGGGTCCTTGACGGTCATCAGCAGCGGCTGGGTCGACTCGGTGACGGGCGTTCCCTCGTACCCCACGGTGTGATCGGACGCTGCCGCGACCCGGACCGGATCCGGCAGGATGACCGGCTGATAGCCGCCGGCTACCGTCAGGTCGCTGCCCAGCGTCATCGCCACCGGGCTGCCGCCGACCACCGCGGTGAAGTCGGCGATCATCCGGTAGCTGCCCGGATCCGGCAGGGTCAGATCGATGCTCCAGGTGCCGTCCGGCGCCATCTCCGGGTGCAGGTGCTGGAAACCGGTGAGATCCCGGCGGATCACGATCAAGTGCAGAGATTTGTCGTGTACGACCTGGTAAGTCGTGATGGGTGCGCCGCCGGGACCATTGATCGTGAACTCGAGCCGCTGTGCCCGGCCGGCCGGGAAGGTGGTCGTCACCGGGGCCAGGGTGAGGCCGCTCGCGCTGAGCGAGAGGCCGCCGGCCGCGGCGCCGGCCGCCGCACCGGGGAGGGGTGCGGTGGTGCCGTGCGCGTGCGGTTGGCTCTCGTCGACGGCGCTCGCCCCCGCCGTCGGCACCGTGGCGTTGATCACCGAGCCGGCGCCGGCCGCGCCGTTGCCAGTCGCGCTGTTGCCGGCCGAGCCATTGCCCGCCGAGCCGCTGCCGGCCGAGCCGTTGTTGAGGCGGCCCAGGCCGTAGCCGGCGAAGAGGACGACGATCAGGAGCGCGCCGAAGGCGGCCAGCCGGAAGCCGGCGTTCCGCGGTGGCGTGAACTCCTCGGCCGCCTCCTCGTCGGCAGAGCTTGCTGTGGTGGAGGTCTCAGACATCAACGAGCTCGTAGCCGGCCTCGTCGACGGCCCCGCGCACCGCACCCTTGTCGAGAGGCGCCTCACTGGTCACCGTCACCCCGCCGGAGCCGAGGTCCACCTGCACGTCCGCGACACCGGGCAGCGCCGAGATCTCCTCGGTCACCGACTGGACGCAGTGCGAGCAGGTCATGCCCTTAACGGTGTATGTGCTGGTCACAGCCATTTCAACCCTTCCGGCGGCTCGCCTTGCCTCGTTGTTGGTCGTTCCTCGGACCCTGCTGGTTCCCGGCCCACCGAATTCCGGCGGGCTGTCCGACCTGGACGCCAGCATACCCCCTGCCGGTATATGGCCCCCGGGATGTCGTACCCGGCGGATAGCCTCCGGCCGTGTTCTCTCACCGGGAGGTGCTCGACCACATCCTCGGCCTGGTCGCCGAGGCACCGTGGGCGAACACGGTGGTGCTCCGCGGCAGCATGACCATGCCGGCGTGGATCGGGGACGCCGCCCGGCCGCCCGGCGACCTCGACTGGGTCGTGCAGCCGCCGGATCTGGTCGCGCCCGGCGACCTCGATCCGTACCCGTTCGTCGACCACCTCGGCCCGGTCCAGCACTGGCCGGAGGCGGTGCACGGGGCCGCACGGAACGAGATCTGGACGTTCGAGGAGTTCGAGACCGGCGGGCGGCATCCTCGGCTGCCCCCGGAGGGACTGCGCTGGATCACGGCGACGTCGGTGGACGACGACCCGGGACGGCGCGTGCACGACCAGGTCTACGAGATCGTCGCCGCGAACCCGGTCACCGACAGCGGCGTGCTGCTCGACGCCGACGAGATCAGCACCGACACCGACTGGGAATACGCGGGATACGGCCCCGGTGTCGAAGGCGGCGGCGGGGCGCGGCTGCGGGTGCCGTGGAAGTCCCTGGACGGGGAATCGGGGACGGCCCAGCTCGACTTCGCGTACGACGAGAGGCTGCCCGAGGCGCCGGTCGTGACCGCGGTGCCCCGGGCCGGCGGACGGCCACCGGTGGCGGTGTGGACGGCCGGGCCGGCACTCTCACTGGCCTGGAAACTGCGTTGGCTCACCGGTGACCAGTTGATACACCAGGAGTCGGCGATGAAGGACCTCTACGACGCGGTGCTGCTCGCCGAACTCGACGGCATGCAGCTGTCGCCTGCGCTGCGCCGCCTGGCGCTCAGCGCCGGGTCGGCTGGGTCGGCACCGGCTCTGCTGGACCCGGCCGAGCTGCGCGGGTGGATCATCACCGGGGGCGACGACGCCGTCCCGACATGGCTGGAGCGCCTCGCCGCCGCGGCGCCCCGTCTCCTGAGCTGAAGGGAACGCCAGTGACAGAACTGGAACGCGGTGAGTACGTGCTGACCTCCGACCCCCGCCGGGTCGACCTGGACCGGGTGCACCGGTGGCTGTCCGAGGAGTCGTACTGGGCGGCCGGCCGGCCCCGCGACCTCGTCGCCCGGTCGATCGAGGGCTCCGTGCCGTACTCCGTGTTCACCGCCGGCACCCAGGTGGCCTTCGCCCGGGTGGTCACCGACGGCGCGACGTTCGCGTGGATCTGCGACGTGTTCGTGGACGCCGGGCACCGCGGCCGGGGGCTCGGCAAGTGGCTGATCGACAGCATCCTGGAAAGCCAGGCGGAGCGCGGCATCCAGCGGTTCCTGCTCGCCACCAAGGACGCGCAGGAGGTCTATCGGCGGTCCGGTTTCGCCGAGTTGGAGGGGGCGCACCGCTTCATGGAGATCGACCGGCGGCCCACCAGAAACGCCATCCTCGGCAAGGCCTGACCCCGGCAGGCGGCCCACTCCTGCCGGCCAGCCCGCTCGCAGCCGCCGGCCCGCTTCCGCCCGTCGGCCCCGCCCGCTCGCGCCCGCCAGCTGTAGCCCGCTTCCGCCCGCCGGCCCCGGCCCGCTTCCACCCACCCGCCGCGACCCGCTTCCGCCTGCCTGCCCGCTCCCGCCTTCGGGCTCACAGCGTGTGAAGTTCAGGCAGCTATGTGGGCCGAACTTCACACATTGAAAGGTGCCGCGTGCCGCAGTGTGTGAAGTTCGGGTAGCTATGTGGGCTGAACTTCACACACTGGTCAGCCGGCTACGGCCAGGGCCAAGGGCAGGACGGCGGGGGCGCCGGCGCGGCGGAGTGCCCGGCCAGCCAGCGACATGGTCCAGCCGGAGTCGACCAGGTCGTCGACCAGGAGTACAGGGCCGTTCAGGTCGGCGAGCTGGGCGGCGACCTCGGGTGGGACGGTGAAAGCCTCGTGGAGGGCTCGGACTCGCTGGGCGCTGTTGCCTCGGTGACCGGTTTCGCCCATGTGGTTGGAGTGCAGGGCACCCAGCAGCGGGAGCCGGCCGACGGTCGCTATGTGTTCGGCGAGGCTGTGGACAAGTTGTGGATGACGGTGTGAGCCGACGGCCACGACGGCGGCCGGCCGCTGTCGCCAGGCGTCGTCGCCGCGGGCCCAGGCCTTGAGAACCTCGACCACGGCGCCGGCCAGTTCGGCGGGGATGGGGGCGTCCGGGGACTCCGCGGAGACCACGCCGCGTAGCCGGCTGCCCCAGCCGAGGTCGGAGAGGCGGCCCACGGCGCGGCCGGGCTCGATCTGCTCCGCCGGGCCGATCTTGCCCTTCAAGCCGATGCCGACGGCGGCCAGCCCGGTCGGCCACATCTTCTTCGGCGCGATCTCGACCCCCGGCCTGCCCAGGAACGCGCCGGCGGCGGCCAGTGCCGCGGACGAGACCTCGGCGCCGAAGAGCGGACCGGCGCAGTTGTCGCAGCGGCCGCACGGTGTGGCCTCCGGGTCGTCCAGACACCGGCGGAGGAACTCCATCCGGCAGGCAGTCGTCGTCGCGTACTCGATCATGGTTTTCTGCTCGGTCTCCCGCGCCTCGGCGACGCGTCGCAGCCGGGCCGTGTCATAGGTCCACGGCTCCCCGGTGGCGAGCCAGCCGCCGCGGGTGCGACGCACCGCGCCGTCCACGTCGAGCACCTTGAGCATCAGCTCCAAACGGTTGCGCCGCAGGTCGACGAGGGGTTCGAGGGCCTGCGTGGAGAGCGGGCGGTCCGGGCCGAGCTGATTGAGCACCGCCCGGACCTGGTCCTCCGGCGGGAAGGCGAGCGAGGCGAAATAGCGCCAGATCGCGGCGTCCTCGGGGCCCGGCAGAAGCACCACCTCGGCGTGCTCGACGGCCCGGCCGGCCCGCCCGACCTGCTGGTAATAGGCGATCGGCGAGTTCGGCGCGCCGAGGTGCACGACGAAGCCGAGGTCGGGCTTGTCGAAGCCCATGCCGAGGGCGGAGGTCGCCACCAACGCCTTGATCTTGTTGTCCAGCAGATCCTGCTCGGCGGCGCGGCGGTCGGCGTCCTCCACCTGCCCGGTGTAGGAGGCCACCGCGAAGCCGCGCGACCGCAGGAAGTCAGCGGTCTCGGTGGCCGCGGCCACGGTCAGCGTGTAGACGATGCCGGAGCCGGGCAGCCGCTCGAGGTTGTCGGCCAGCCACGCCAGCCGGTGCGCCGGGTCGGACAGGCTCAGCACGGCGAGCCGCAGCGAGTCGCGGTCGAGCGGGCCGCGCAGCACCAGCGCGTCGCCGAGCTGCTCGGCGACGTCCGCGGTGACCCGGGCGTTCGCGGTGGCGGTGGTGGCCAGCACCGGCGTGCGGACGGGCAGACCGGCCAGGAAGGTGCGCAGCCGCCGGTAGTCGGGCCGGAAGTCGTGCCCCCAGTCGGAGACGCAGTGCGCCTCGTCGACCACCAGCAGGCCGGTGCTCTGCGCCAGGCCGGGCAGCACGTTGTCGCGGAAGTCGGGGTTGTTCAGCCGCTCCGGGCTGATCAGCAGGACGTCCACCTCGCCGGCCCGGATCTCCTGCTCGATCAGGGACCACTCGTCCAGGTTCGCCGAGTTGATGGTGCGGGCCCTGATGCCGGCCCGGGCGGCCGCGTCGACCTGGTTGCGCATCAGAGCGAGCAGCGGCGAGACGATCACCGTCGGGCCGGTGGCCGGATCGCCGGGCTGGGCGGCGACACCGCCACGCAGCAGTGCGGTGGCCACGAAGTAGACCGCGGACTTGCCCCACCCGGTCCGCTGCACGCAGAGCACCCGGCGGCGGTCCACGGTGAGGGCCTCGATCGCCCGCCACTGGTCCTCGCGCAGAACCGCGTGCTCCCCGGCAAGCTTGCGGAGCACCTCCTCGGCCCGCTCCCGCACGGCCGCCCGCTCCGCCGCACCGGCCGCCATCCGCGTCGTGTCAGTCATCCGGCATGTCTATCAGCCCGTGCCGGGCCCGCTCGAAGTTATCCACAGTCCGGAGTTGTCCACAGGCGGGTGAGCCGATTCGCGCGCCGCTCCGGCGTTTCTGCCAGGCTGCCGGAGCGAGGGAGCGCCGGAGGGACGGCGTCCGATCGGGATCGGTTGATGGGAGGGGTGCGACGGTGCCGGCTTCACCGAACGCGACCATTCGGCGCACCGGTGGTGTAAGGCTCAGGACATGACGAAGACGATCGCGGAGAAGTTATTGATCAAGCCGAATTCGACGGTCTGGCTCAACGAGCCGGCTCGCCTGTCGCTGCTCACCCCGATGCCGGACGGGGTGCGGGAGAGCGGCGGCCTGTCCACCGCCAGCACGGCGGTGCTCTTCGTCGAGGACGAGGCGGGCCTGCGGAGGCAGCTGGCCGAGCACCAGGCCGACCTGGACAAGCCGGCGGTGGTCTGGATCGCCTATCCGAAGGGCAACGCGGCCGACATCAACCGGGACACGCTCTGGCCGATCGTCGCCGACTTCGACATGCGGCCGTGCGGGCAGGTGGCCATCGACGAGCGATGGTCCGGCCTGCGATTCCGCCGGAACAAGCCGGGCGAGGGCCGCTTCACCGGCGGCGCCGGCTGAGCCACGCCGCGCCGATTCGGGCGGCGGGCGGTGGCGGGGTCGGTCAGCGGCCGAGGACGGAGCCTCCGTTGACGTTGATGATCTGGCCGGTGACGAAGGTGCCGCCGGGGCCCGCGAGCCAGCGGACCGCCTCGGCGATGTCGCTGGGGACGCCGGCTCGCTTGACCAGGGTGGCGTCGACGCGGGACTGGTGTCCTTCGGGAGTCATCCGGCCGAGGAAGAATTCGCTGTCGGTGATGTAACCGGGCGAGATCACGTTGGCCGTGATGCCGTCGCCGCCGAGGCGGGTGGCGAGGTCCAGGGCGTACCCGTGCAGTGCCGCCTTGGCAGCGGAGTACGGCCCGCCGCCGCCTCGCTGGGCGGCGATCGAGCTGGTCAGGATGATGCGGCCGCCGGGGCGGCGCAGCTGGGGCAGGAGGGCTGTGGTCGTCAGGACCGCGGTCAGCACGTTCGAGTCGAGCGTGGCCCGCCAGCGTTCGGCGACGCTGTCGAGGCTGTCCTCGTCGCCGGAGATGAAGGCGCCGGCGTTGTTGACCAGCACGTCCAGGGGACGCCCGGCCACCGCGTCGACCACGGCCGGGATCTGGGCCGGGTCCGCGACGTCCGCCGTCACCGCGGTGGCCTGCGGGCCGATCCACTTCACCGCGTCGGCCAGGACCTCCGGGCGGCGACCGACGATGATCACGTCGTAGCCCTCGCCGGCGAGCATGCCCGCCGTCGCCCTCCCGAGCCCGGTGCCGCCGCCGGTGACCACTGCGAGTCTCGTCATGCCTGCGACACTATCGGCGGACAGCCGCCCCAGAGGTCAGAGGGCCAGCGAGAAGCCGGTGCTGCGCTTGGGAGCCGGCGCCGGGACCGCCGAGCGGCCGGAGGGCGCCTCGGTGACCTGCTTGCGGGGCGGCGTGCTGGGCCGGCGGGGTTGGGTCCGCCTGCGCTTGCTCGGGGTGCCACCGCGGGCCGGCTCCTCCACCGCCGTGGTGATCGGGTCGCTCTGGACGGTTCCGGCGTTGACGCTGCCGAGAACCTCGGCACGGCAGTTCTGCCCGTTGAGCGCGAAGGTGAGCGGCAGCGGGTTCCTATCGCGGTAGCCGCCGTGCAGGGTCACGGCACGCGACCGCCCTTTGCCGGTGACGACGACCTGACGGCCCTGCTGGGATACCGCCTTGGAGGCCGGGGTGAGCCGCTGGCTGCCCGGATAGCTGAACTCCACGCGCCAGGCGGCCCGCTGCGTGGCGGTGGCATAAACGGTCAGCCTGGCCTCGAAGTCGGAGCCGGAGTCGTGCTGCACCTCGTATCGGACCACGCACCGGCCGCGCTTCGGGCCACCGGCCGCCGGCGCGCCCACCGCGGGCCCGCCCGCCCCGGAAGCGGTGGTGTGGGTGCTGTCGGCGTCCTGGGCGTCGTGCCGGGCCGACCAGCTGAGCACGGTCGCCGCCAGCAGGATCACGGTGGCCAGGGCGGCGATCGCCGGCAGCCGGTCCCGGTGGCCGCTGATCTCCCCCGCGCGGGAGCCGGGATGAGAGCCGGGGTGAGAGCCGAAACGGGAGGCGAAACGGGAGCCGAGATGCGAGCGGCCGCCGACGAAGAGACCGCCGCCCAACGGCCGGACCGTTCCCGTGCGGAGCACCGAGCCGACCCGCAGCCCGGCCCGCAGCCGGAACGTCGCGAGCTGTGTCCGCCACGCCTGCGCATCACCGGTCCCGGCGGCCGCTTCCGGACGGCAGCCGCCGGAGCCTACGTCAGGGGAGGTGACCAGGACCGCCTCCGCCGCGGTGAGCCCGGGCCGGAACCGTTGCCGCAGGCCACGCAGGAGACCTTCGCGGGGACGCGCCGCCGCGGCCACCCGCACCACTGCCCGGGCCGCCGGCACCGCCGCCCGCTCACCCTCCCGTAGCGGCGGGATGATCGCCCGCACCCCGACCGTGGCGGCCAGGGCCCGGGCGACCTCGGCGGCACCGGGCCGGTCCGCCGGGCTCTTGGCGAGGCAGCGCAGGCACAGGTCGGCGACTCCGGCCGGCATCCCGGGCAGGTCCGGTACGGGCTCCGGGTCGGCGTAGAGATGCGCGCGCAACGCCTCCGCGGTGTTCTCCGCCGGCCACGGCAGGCGACCGGTGAGAGCGCGGTAGAGCAGGAGCCCGAGGGCGTACACGTCGGTGGCCGGTGAGACGGAGGCGCCGCCGAGTCGTTCCGGGGCCAGATAGGCGGGGGTGCCCAGCAGGCTGCCGTCCGGTGCGGCGTCGCGCTGGCCGACCACGGCGGAGATACCGAAGTCGACGACCTTGGCGCCGGAGCCGGTGAGCATCACGTTGGCCGGGGTGACGTCGCGGTGCACCACGCCGCGGGCGTGGGCGGTGGCCAGCGCGGACGCCACCTCGGCGGTGATCATCACGGCTTCCCGCCAGTCGAGGGAGCCCTGCCGGCCGATGCGCGCGCCGACGGACTCCCCGTCGTTGAGCTCCATCACGACGTAGGGGACGGTCAGCCGGTCCGAGATGGGGGCTTCGCCGAAGTCGAAGATGCCGGTGATGTGCGGATGGCACAGCCGGGCCGCAGCCAGCGCCTCCTGCCGGAGCCGGTCGCGGAACGTGCAGTCGTCCGCGAGCCGGGGTGAGAGCACCTTGACGGCCACGTCCCGCCCGAGCGTCTCGTCGTAGCCGCGCCAGACCACCGACATGCCTCCGGCGCCGAGTTTCTCGACCAGGCGGTACCGACCGGCGAGACGAAGCGATCCATCATGACCGTTCCGCTTCGTACGCCCCATGCGCCGATTCTCGCCGAGCGGATCGCCGTCCGGTGCCGCACCGCGAAACCCGGCTTCTAAACCCGGCCACCGGAATTTGTCGTCAGCCGGCGAGCAGCTGGTCCACCGGGGCGTAATCGTCGGTCAGCACCTTCGAGTCGCCGACGAATGCGGTCAGCTCGGGCCCGGAGAGCAGCGTGACCGGTTCCCGGACCGCATCCAGTGCGCCGCGCACCGCCGGCAGTGGCAGCGGGCTCTTCGACGCCAGGATCACGAAGTTGGCCCCTTGATTCCCGGCGAGGGCCTGCGGCGGGGCGATCAACGCGACGTGCGGGAAGGCTGCCCCGACCGTCGCCACCTCGGCCCGGATGAACCGGTTCGGCGGATAGTCGATCACGTTCTGCGCGTAGACCCCGTCGGGCCGCAGCACGCGCGCCACGTCCGCCGCCATTTCCCGGGTGGCGAGGTGCCACGGCACCACCAGGTGTCCGAACGCGTCGCCGACGACCAGGTCGTACGCCGCGTCGGACTGTTCGGCGAGCCCGACCCGCGCGTCGCCCACCCGGACCCGCAGGTCCGGCCCGGTCTTCAGGCCCAGCGATGTGCGGTCCAGGTCGACCAGGCCGCCGTCCAGCTCGAGCACCAGCTGGTCGCTGCCGGGCCGGGTGGCTTTCAGATAGTTCGGCACCGTGAAGCCGCCGCCACCCAGGTGCAGCGCGGACACCGGGGCGGCCGGCGGCTTGAAGGCGTTGCTGACCGCGCCGATCCACTGGACGTACTCGAACTCCAGGTACTGCGGGTCGCTCAGGTCGACGTACGAGTGCCGCGCCGAGTTGAGCATCAGCGTCCGCCCCGACTCGCGTGCCGGATCCGCGTCCACCCGGGCGCAGTGGTACGCGGTCTCCACGTCACACGGTGTCGGCGAGGACGCGCCCAGCCCCGCGCCGACGAGCCCGACCGCCACGAGCGCGGCCCGCGTCCGCGGTGACCCCGGCAGGTCCTTGCGCATCCACCAGCCGAGCAGCAGCCCGCCGACGGCGAGCAGCACCGCCAGGCTGAGCACGATCGCGCTGCTGGGCATCGCCGCCACGAAGACGAACCCGGTGACCAGCGTGGCGGTGATCGCGCCGAGCGTGCCGATGCTGGACAGCCGCCCGACCACGCTTCCGGCCCGGCTCAGGTCACCGAGCTGCAGTTTCACCACCATCGGCGCGATCGTGGAAAGAACCAGCGCGGGCAGGAAGATCGCCAGCGCGGCGAGCAGCAGCACGGCCGGGGCGGCGCCGCCGCGGAGGAACTCGCCGCCCCAGCGGACCAGCGGCAGGGTGAGCGCGGTGCCGATCGCGCCGAGGATCAGCGCGGGGGCGAGCAGGGCCCGCGGGTCGAAGCGGTCGGCCAGGCGCCCGCCGAGCCACGCCCCGTACGCGATGGCCGCCAGCGCCACCCCGATCACGGAGCTGCTCACCTGGAGGGTGACACCCACGTACGGCCCGACTAGGCGGAGCGCGACGATCTCCAGGACCAGGACGGCGCCGCTGGACCCGAAGGCCAGTGCGGTGGCCAGAGCCGAGGGCAGAGCGCGGGGCGGATTGTCCATCGCCGGATATTACCCAGGTCAAAAACGCAGGTGAGCGTTCGCCTCCTGGGCCGCTGTGGCGAACTCCGGCAACTCCACCACCTCGATCCCCGCCGCGGTGAGCAGCGCGATGCCCTCGCAGGTGACGAAGATGTCCGGCTCCCGCCAGGCGATCACCACCCGCGGGATCCCGGCCGCGATGATCAGGCGCACGCAGGTGGCGTGCGGCCGGCTGCTCCGCTTCGAGCACGGCTCGAGGGTGCTGTACAGGGTCGCCGGCCGCAGATCACCGGAGGCCCGCAGCAGCGCCGACTCCTCGGCGTGCACATAGGGATCGATGTCCCGCGAGTACCCCGACGCGATCTCGGCGCCGGCGGAGGAGACGATCACCGCCCCGACGGCGTAGGCAGTGTCGGAGCGAGGACAGCGGTGCGTCAGTTCGACGGCACGGCTCATCCACCGGTGGTCGTCCATAACCGAAAACGCTATCCCGGCGGAACGGCGGGACAGCGCAGCGGGCTCAGAGCATCGACAGGTGTACGTGATTGGTGTGCACCGCCGCCGGTCCACCGGAGACGCTGTAGGCGCGCCAGCCGGTGCTCGGCTGCCAGATCTGCCGGTACCAGATCACGTACATCACGCCGAGTTCGTCGGCATTCTTCACGAGGTAGGACGCGAGCCGGTCGCCGTACGCCTTGTCCGCCCCGGTCGCCGCCTCGTTCTTGAACGTGTTCTGCGCCGCCGAGAAGTCACAGGCCCGGCCTTTCGGGTGCTCCCCCGACGACCGTTGGCTGAAGCAGACCGTGTAGCGCTTGAACCCGTCCGACTTGGCTTGCTGGTAGGCGTGGAGCGTCCGCGGCGTGATGCATCCCGTGGACGTCGGGTCCTTGACCGTGCACGACTCCCGCGGCCACGATCCGTCCGAGTTGCGCGGCGCGGGCTTGGCCGCCGGCGAGTCCACCGAGACGAAGCCGCCGGCCGCGCCGCCGCCCACCTCGGCCAGCGCCAGCTCGGCTTCCCGCTTCTTCCGGGCCATCACGTTGACCTGGCGCCTCTGCTCGATGATCTCGGCGTCCAGGGCGGTCCGGGCCTTCTTGGCGGTCTCGATGTCCTTCTGGTACTGCGCGAGCGTGCCGCTGTCGATCTGGGCGAGCACGTCGAGGCTCTGCACCCGGTCGATGAAGTTGTCCGGCGAGGCGCTGTTGAGCAGCAGCGTCATGGTGCTGATCCGGCCCATCTGGTAGGACCGGTTCGCCACCGCGTTGACCTGCCGGGTCAGCGCGGCGGCGCTGGCCTCGGACTGAGCCAGCCGGTCGGTCAGCTGCTTCTGCCGTTTCTTGGAGTTGGCCAGCTTGGTCTTCGCCTGGTCGTATCCCTTGGCGGCGCTGTCGAGCGCGGTGCGCAGCTTCTTGGTGCCGCCCTCCGGGTCGTTGGGGGCGGCGAGCGCGGCCTCGGCGGTGAGGGCAGCCATGAGCACGGCGATCAGCAGAACCAGCAGGGCGGGGCGCCGGCGCGGAAGAGTGGCCGCCACGAATACCTCCAAGTCGTAAGCGCCGGTACTTTACCGTGCCGGACCTGGGGTGGGGGAGATCGCTCAGGTGGCTGAGTAGCCACCGTCGACGAAGAGTGTCTGACCGGTCACGGCCTGCCCGGCAGCGCCGGCCAGGAAGACGGCACATCCGGCGAAATCGGACGGTAGACCGTTGCGGCCGATCATCGTCCGGGCGGCGTGCGCCGACACTTTCGTGGGGTCCGCGAACACCTGCTCGGTGAGCGGGGTGTGCACCACGCCCGGCGCCACCGCGTTGCAGCAGACCCCGTGCGGCGACCAGGCCTCGGCCTGCGACCGGGTGAGACCGACCAGCCCCGCCTTGGCCGCACCGTAGGCGCCGCTGTTGCCGTAGGCACGGAACGCCTGCTGCGAGACGACGTTGATGATCCGCCCCCAGCCACGACGGGCCATCGCCGGCCCGAACGCCTGCCCCAGCAGGAACGGCGCGGTCAGGTTGGCGGCCACCGTCACGTCCCAGTCGTCCTCGGTGAGCTCGCCGAGCGGCGGGCGCAGGTTCACCGCCGCGGAGTTCACGAGCACGTCCGGTTCGCCGTACCCCGCGGTGATCTCGGCAGCGGCGGCCTTGACCGCCGCACGGTCGGCGAGGTCCGCGGAGACCGCGTCCGCTTCCGCGCCGTGTCCGCGCAGCTCGGCCACCACCTCGGCCATCGGCGCCTCGCGCCGGGCCACCAGGATGATGCGCGCGCCGGCGCGGCCCAGCGCGACGGCCATCGCGCGGCCGATCCCGGAGCTGCCGCCGGTCACCACCGCGGTCCGCCCGCTCAGGCCGAAAAGCTGATCGAGATATGAGCTCACGACGGGACTCTAGAGCGGATCGATCACCGGGGGGCCGTCCGGGAACAGGGTTCCGTGCACCGACTCCCAGATGCCGGGGTTGGCCGCGACCAGAAGCCCTCGTCGGTGGTCGGTCGGCCGGTAATCCGTGCCGTCGAGGTGACGAACGACACCCCCGGCCTCCCGGACGATGAGCGAGCCGGGGACGTGGTCCCACGGCAGGATCCGCCAGAACATGCCGAACTGCTGCTCGTCGGTGGCGATGGCCGGATATTCGTACCCCGCGCAGTGTTTCCCGTTGGTGTGCCCGCCCAGGGCGACCGCGTTCGCCCGGACCTGCTCGCTCAGGTCGTCGGGGAAGTACTTGTGCGAAATCACGCCGTGCAGCCCCGCCGGGCCGGGATCGTCGGTGCGGGTCTTGACCCGGACACCGTCCCTGTATGCCCCCGAGCCGGCCTCGGCCACCGTCAGGTGGTCACCGACCACGTCGAGGATCCAGGCCGCGGCCGGCTCACCGTCGCGGACCAGGGCGACCATCACGCAGAACGGGGTCTTGCCGGCAGCGAAGTTGTTGGTGCCGTCGACCGGGTCCACGATCCACACGGCGCCGCCGCCGGCGATGCGGTCCCGCACCGAGGGGTCGGCCGCCACCGCCTCCTCGCCGACCACCACGGAACCGGGCAGCAGGGCGGTCAGCCCGTGGGTCAGCGCCCGCTCGGACTCCTGATCGGCCACGGTGACCAGGTCACCGGGCGCCTTCTGATGCACCTCGTCCTCGGCCAGCCGCCGGAATCGCGGCAGGACCTCGGTGTGCGCCACCTCGCGGACGAGCTCGGCCACCTGATCAAGCACGTGGCGGCAACTTCACGACGCTGACGAAGAACTCGTCGATCTGCCGGATCACCGCGATGAACCGCTCGAAGTCCACCGGCTTGGTCACATAAGCGTTCGCGTGCAGCTGGTAGCTGCGCAGGATGTCCTCGTCCGCCGACGAGGTGGTGAGCACGACGACCGGGATGCGGCCCAGGCTGTCGTCCTTCTTGATCTCCTCGAGCACCTCGCGGCCGTCGCGCCGCGGCAGGTTCAGGTCGAGCAGGATCAGGTCGGGCCGGACCGCGTCGGAGTACTGACCTTCGCGACGCAGATATGCCAAAGCCTCGGCGCCGTCGGAGACCACGGTCAGCCGGTTGCGGACCTTGTGCTCCTCGAACGCCTCCTGCGTCATCAGGACGTCACCGGGGTCGTCCTCGACGAGCAACACCTCGATCGGTGTGCCGTTGTCCCGCGTCACGCTCATGCTTCCACGACCTCTTCCGTCTTCTCCGGAGACGTTGTCTCCGGAGACTCCGCACCCGGCAGAACCGGCAGCGTGAACCAGATCGACGCGCCTTCCGCAGCGTCGACATCGAGCCAGATCCGCCCGCTATGGTATTCGACGATCTTCTTCACGATCGCGAGTCCGATGCCGGTCCCCTCGTACGCGTCCCGCGCGTGCAGCCGCTGGAAGATCACGAAGACCTTGTCGGCGAACTCGGCCTCGATGCCGATGCCGTTGTCCCGGACGTTGATCCGCCACTCCGCGCCGTCACGTTCCGCGGTCACCCGGATCACCGGCTCGACGTCCGGCCGGCGGAACTTGAGCGAGTTGCCGATCAGGTTCACGAAGAGCGTGGTGAGCAGCGGCTCCTCACCCTCCACCACCGGCATCCCGGTCCAGGTGATCTCGGCGCCCTCGCCGGCCCGTGGCTCCAGCTGCGATTTCACGTCGTCGAGCACCCTGTTCAGGTCGACGTCGGTGAAACCGCTGGTCAAGCGGCCGATCCGGGAGAACGCGAGCAGGTCGTTGATGAGCCGCTGCATGCGCTGGGCGCCGTCGACGGCGAAACCGATGTACTGGTCCGCCCGTTCGTCGAGCTGTCCCGCGTACCGCCGCTGCAGCAGCTGGCAGAAGCTGGCCACCTTGCGCAGCGGCTCCTGCAGGTCGTGCGAGGCGACGTAGGCGAACTGCTCCAGGTCGCGGTTGGACCGGGTCAGTTCCTCGGCCTGCGACTGGAGCTGCTCGTTGACCCATTCGATCTGGGAACGCGCCATGCGCACCTCGCTCAGCTCGCTGGCGATCTGCCGGCGCATCCGGTCGATGTCGGCGGCGAGCGCCACCAGGTCGGAAGAGCCGCGCGGGCTGGCGATCTGCCGCTCGTAGTCACCGGCCGCGACGTCGCGAACCTGACCGGCCAGCTCGGTGATCGGGCGGCTCACCAGCCGGTCCAACAGGTACAGCAGGAACGCGCCGGCCAGCACGATGATCGCCGCGGCGGCGATCTCGATCGCCACCATGGTCGAGCCGGCCTGCCGGGCGGCGGTCGCGGCCCGGCCACGGATGACCTGGATCTCGTTCTGCACCCGCTGGGCGGACTGCCGAAGCTCGTCGAAGTCGCGGGTGTCGGCCTGGTCGACGAGCGCCTGGCCGGCCGCCGGGCCGTCCGCCTGCACCGCGGCGATCACCGGCTCAGCGACCTCGGAACGCCACGTCGCGGCCCGCGTGCGCAGGTCGTCGAGCGCCGCCCGAACCCGCGTGTCGCCGGGCCCCAGCAGCTTCTCCAGAATGTCCATCTGCTGGTTCTCGGCGGCCAGGCCCTCCTCGTAAGGCCCCAGGTTGTTGCGCTGGCCGGTGATCACGTATCCGCGGACACCGGTCTCCTGGTTCACCAGCGCGGTGTTCAGCGCCTCACCGGCCACCCGCATCGGGCCGATCCGGTCCAGCACGTCGTCGAGGTGCCGGTTGCTGTTCGCCGCGGTGATCGCCGCGAAGACCCCGAGCACACCGAGGACCAGCGCCACCGCGGTGCACAGCGCGGCGATCCGCTGGCGCAGCGTCCAGCTGCGGGCGTCCAGGACGTTCACCGGCCACCGCCCCGCGAGATCAGCAGCATCGCCACGTCGTCGGCGAGCGGGCCGCCGTTGGCCTGGTCCGCGCGGCTGACCAGCCACGCGGGCAGTGCGGGCACCGGCATCTGCCGGGCCTCCGGCTCGTCGAGCAGCTTGCAGAGGCCGTCCACGTCGAGACGCTCGTTCCCGGGGCCGGTGTGCCCCTCGATCAATCCGTCCGTGTACATCAACAGGGACCAGTCATGGTCGGTGAACTCCAACTCCGTCGCGGGTGTGGGAGCGGGTCGTACCCCGAGGACGATGCCGGTACGCGCGGTCACCGGGGCGACCCGGCCGCCGGAGAGCACAACGGGCGGCGGATGGCCGGCGAGGCGGACGGTCACCCGGTTGCGTGGCAGGTCGACGACCAGCGCGGCGACCGTGGCGAACACCTCCCGGGCCCGCCGCTCGGACATCAGGACCTGCTCCAGCGAGGGCAGCACCTGCTCCTCCGGGACACCGGCCAGCACCAGGGCGCGCCAGGCCACCCGGAGCTCGACGCCGAGCGCGGCCTCGTCCACACCGTGCCCGCAGACGTCGCCGACGATCAGGTGCAGCCGGTCGTCGCCGACCTGCACCACGTCGAAGAAGTCGCCACCGAGCAGGCCCATCGCCCGGCCGGATCGATAGAACGTCTCCACCGACACCTCGGTGGTCTGCATCAGCGGCTGCGGCAGCAGGCCCCGCTCCAGACGGGCCGACTCGGCCTGGCGCAGCTCCACCTCGCGCAGCAGGCGGGCGTTCTCGTCGGCGCGTTTGCGCTCCACCGCGTACCGCAGGGAGCGGATCAGCAGGACGCCGTCCACCTGGCCCTTGACCAGGTAGTCCTGGGCGCCCTCGGCGACCGCCTGCACGCCGAGGTGCTCGTCGGAGCGCCCGGTCAGCACACACACCGCGGCCCGGCCGGCCAGCGCGAGCAGCTTGCGCAGGCCGTCGATGCCCTCCGCGTCGGGCAGGCCCAGGTCGAGCAGCACGCACTCGGCGCCGGCGATCAGGCCGATGGCCTCCCGGAGACTGGTGACGACCGTCAGCTCGAACGGGGCCTCGGCCTCATCGAGAAGCTCACGCACCAGAAAGGCATCACCCTCGTCGTCCTCGACGAGCAGGATCCGCAATCTCTCCAGTTGATTAGCCGCGTACGTGCGGGGCGCGAGCGACCGCTCCGTCATTCCGATTCCCCACTCGACGCATAGGTGACCCGAGAATCGTGTACCACCGGGCCCGGCCGCACAACTCCGGTCATCAGGTCGTGACCTGGCCTCACTTCGAACCTTGCGGGTCCGGACCGGCGTTGTCGGCGGCCACCCGCCGGGCGTGCGCGGCGATCACCTGACCGAGGATGCCGTGCAGCTGCCCGCAGTCCCGGCAGTGCAGGTTCTCGTCCAGGTGGCGACCACCGCACCCGGCGCAGTTGCCGCGGTCCTCCGGGTCGCGGTAGGACGCGAGCGCGCGGCACATCGCCCGGATCACGTGATCGCTGAGGGTGAAGACATCCTCACCGAGCGCGGTGCGCACGCCGAGGACGGCAACGGGCGCGGCGTCCGGGTTCGGGTTGTACGGGGACACCGCGTCGATGAACTCCGCGATGACGGCGGCTGGGTCGAGCGGGGTAGTCACCCCGACAACGCTATTCCACCCGCGAACGGATCTTCGGGGTACCCGGCCGCCACGCCGGGCGCTTAGATGTGACTCATGCGTGACAACGCCCTGACCAGGCCGGCCCGCCGGGGTCTCGCCGCCGCCCTCGTCCTCGCCGTGCTGGCGCTGGCCGGGTTCGCCGCGGTCCGTGCCATCGTGCCGCCGGCCGAGCGGGCGGCCTCGGCGCCACCGGACGAGTTCAGCGCGGCCCGCGCCTTCGGCCACGTCCGGGCGATCGCCACCGAGCCGCACGTGGCCGGCAGCGCGGCGAACGACCGGGTCCGCGAGCACCTGCTGACCACGCTGCGCGGCCTCGGCCTGACGCCGGAGGTGCAGGACACCGTGACCGTGCAGGGCGGGACGCTGTCCGCGAGCGCCGGCGGCGCCGGGCTGGCCCGGATCCGCAACGTCGTCACGCTGATCCCCGGTAGTGCTCCCACCGGGCGGATCCTGCTCGTCGCGCACTACGACTCCGCCCAGGTCGGGCCGGGCGGCAACGACGACGCGGCGGGCACGTCGACGATCCTGGAGACGGCCCGGGCGCTGACCACCGGCGGGCAGCTGCGCAACGACGTGGTGCTGCTGCTCACCGACGCCGAGGAGGCCTGCCTCTGCGGGGCCAAGGCATTCGTCGACCAGCACCCGCTCGCCCAGGGCGGCGGCGTCGTGGTCAACCTGGAGGCGCGCGGCAGCAGCGGTCCGGCGATCATGTTCGAGACGTCGGAGGGGAACGGGCAGCTCGTCGACGCGTACAGCAAGGTTCCGTACCCGGTCGGCACCTCGTTCGCCGTGGAGATCTACCGGCTGCTGCCGAACGACACCGACTTCACGCCGTTCCGCGAGGCCGGGTTCGCCGGGCTGAACTCGGCGTACATCGACGGTGCGGCGGTCTATCACGCGCCCACCGACACCGCCGGGTCGATGAACCGGGACAGCCTCCAGCACCACGGCGACAACGCCCTGGCCCTCGTCCGCGAGCTGGGCGGACGTGACCTGACCGCGCTGGAGAGTGGCGACGCCACCTACTTCCCCGCCGCCGGGCTGCTGATCCGGTACCCCGGCTCGCTGGTCCTGCCGCTGGCCGTTCTGGCTGTGCTGGTGGTCGGCCTGCTCGGCCGGCTGGTCGCGCGGCAGAAGCGCAGCACCGGCCGCCGGCTGGCGGTGGCCGGCGTGCTGGCCCTGCTGCCGATCGTCGTGGCGCCGGTCCTCGCGCAGGCCCTCTGGTCGTTGCTCGTGCTGGTCCGCCCCGAGTACGGCGGGATGCCGATCGACCCCTACCGTCCACTGTGGTACCGCCTGGCCGTGATCGCCCTCGCCGCGTTCACCGTCCTCGCCTGGTACGTGCTGCTGCGCCGCCGGATCGGCCCGGCCGCGCTGGCCGTCGCCGGTCTCGGCTGGCTGGCCGTCCTCGGCGTCGTGCTGGCCGTGCTCACTCCCGGCGGCGCATATCTGACCACGCTGCCCGCGCTGGCCGGCGCGCTCGCCGGCCTGGTCGCCATCCACGTCCGGGACACGCTCGCAGTCGTCGCGATCACCGCCGGCGGCCTGGTCGCAGTGGTCATCCTGCTGCCCACGGTCCTGATGCTCTTCCCGGCGCTCGGCATGCCGATGGCCGGCGTGGGCGCCTTCCTGACGGTGTTGCTCGGGCTCGCCCTGCTGCCGGTCGCCGACCTGATCCATCCGGCCGCCGGTGGCGCCCGCGGCCTGGACGCGCTGCGCGCCCGCCGCCTCGGCGCCGTGCCCACCGCGGTCGCCGTGATCGCCGTACTGGCCTGTGTCGCGACCGGTCTGACCGTGGACCGGTTCGACGTGCGGCACCCGTCGCTGACCCACCTGATGTACGCGCTGGACGCCGACACCGGCACCGCCCGCTGGCTCAGCGAGGAGGCCGAGCCGCAGGACTGGACCGCGCGGCACGTCTCCGGATCACCAGCAACTGTCACCGACTCGCTGCCCGCCTTCGGCCCCGAACGACTGCGCAGCGGCCCGGCCCCGGCGGCTCCCCTGCCCGCGCCGAACCTCACGCTGGTGTCGGACAGCGGCACCGGCACCGGCACCGGCCGGACGCTGCGCCTCAAGCTCGCCCCGCAACGGACCGCCCGATTCGTCACTCTGCACGTCGCCGAGGGCACCGCCGTCACCGCGGCAACCGTCAGCGGCCGCACCGTCGACGTCGAGGGCGCCGCGGGCGGCGGCTGGGGTTTCGGCTTCGTCTTCCACGCCCCGCCGCAGGAGGGCGTCGAGGTCGAGCTCACCGTGCGCGGCACCGACCCGGTCCGGATGCGGGTCATGGACGCGAGCGACGACCTCAGCCGGATGCCCGGACTCCAGCCCCGGCCCGCGGGCGTCGGCGTTCTCGGCTCGCACAGCAGCGAGATGGTCGCGGTCGCGAAGACCTACACCCTTTGACCCCTCTTTTCGTACGCACAATGCCAAATCCCGTGCCTACCCCGCGACCTGACCGGCCGGTCGCGCCCGCGACGCGACCGCCGGGCTGAGCTGCCGGGTCGATCCACGAGAGGATGTCCCGATGGCGAAACTGCTCTACTCCGTCACGATGTCCCTCGACGGCTTCATCGCCGGGGCCGGCGGCGACATGTCCTGGCTGACGCCGCGGCTCGGGCCCAACCCGGTGGCTGAGGCGCTCGTCGGCCGGATCGGCGCCATGCTGGTCGGGCGGACGACGTTCGACGGCGACGACCCGCACGCCGGCACGGAGAAGGAAGGTGCCATGGAGGGCGCCTGGCACGGGCCCGTCTTCGTGCTGACCCACCGCCCGCCCGCCGAGCCGGTCCCGGACGTCACCTTCGTCACCGACCTGCACGAGGCCGTCGCGGCCGCTCGGGAGGTGGCCGGCGATCGGTACGTGAACGTGCTGGGCGCCGGGGTGGCGCGGCAGTTGCTGGCCGCCGGGCTGCTCGACGAGATCCTGGTGTTCGTGGCCCCGGTGCTGCTCGGCGACGGCACCCGGCTCTTCGAGCATCCGGGCGGGACCGACGTGGCCCTGGAGCTGCTCAGCAGCAGCGCGATGCCACTGGCCAACGAGCTCTGGTACCGAGTGATGCGCTGATCAGCGACCGCGGCCGCGGCGGCCGGTGGGTGTGTCGTGGCGGAAGTGGACGAACAGGCGGCCCCAGTTGTCGCCGTCCTTCTCGACCCGGTGGTAGAGCTGCTTGATCTCGCGCTGATCGAGGAAGCGCAGCACCTTCTTCTTCAGGGCGCCGCTCCCCTTCCCCGGGATGATCTCGACGCTCGCCGCCTTCTTCTGGATGGCCTCGTCGATGATGCCGCGCAGCGCGCGGTCGATCTCTTGCCCCTTGTTGAAGATGTCGTGCAGATCCAGCTTCAGCTTCACGACCCCGACCCTAGCCTTCGCTGTTCTTGCCGAGCCAGGTCTCGACCCGGCGCAGGGCCTCCTGATAGTCGGCCTGGTTCTTCATCGCGGCGGCCAGGCGCAGGTGCGGCAGGGCCTCACGGAAGCGGCCGGCCCGCTCCAGGGTCCGGCCGAGCACGTGGTGCGCGTAATGATCTGACGGATCATGCTCGATCAGTGCTTTGAGCTGGGTTTCCGCGCCGTTGAGCTGGGCCGAGTTGAAATAGGCGCGGGCCAGCAGCTGGCGGACCGCAGTGTTGTGCGGCTCGGCCTCGACTATCGGCTCGAGCAGGCGGGCGGCGCCGAGCGGGTCGCCGGACTCGAAGAAGAAGGTGGCCCTGCGGTACTCCTCGAGAAGATCCACGTGCAGCTCCTCACTCGCGTCGCGCCGACCCCAACGCTCGCACAACAACGCGCGAACGGCGAGTGTTCCGACCCGGCGGGATTCTCGATCGGCTGACCGTCAGCGACGCAGCATCAGCAGTGCCAGACCGGCGGTGAGCAGGTATCCGCCGATCGCGGCGAGCAACATCGGGCTGGGCCCGCCACCAGGCAGTTCAGGTAGGGACATAACCTCATCATGCGGCTTTTGTCCGGATTATTGGATTGCCACTCCGTAAGGCCCGGAACCACCGTGCCGAACAGCTGGGCGAGACACAGCTGCTACACAGGAAACGGAAAGCCGGCGCAGAGCGTCGCCCCGCACAGTGAGGGCATGACGATGGCGAACGCAGATCCCAGCACCGAGCTCCGCCGCGCGGACGGCACCCCGGTCCGGGTTCTGGTGGTGGACGACGAGCCGACCCTGGCCGAGCTGCTGTCGATGGCGCTGCGTTACGAGGGCTGGGAGGTGCGCAGCGCCGGCGACGGGATGACCGCCGTGCGCACCGCCCGGGAGTTCCGCCCGGACGCCGTCGTCCTGGACATGATGCTGCCCGACATCGACGGGCTCGAGGTGCTGCGCCGGCTGCGCGGCGAGACCCCCGAGGTGCCGGTGCTGTTCCTCACCGCCAAGGACTCGGTGGAGGACCGGATCACCGGCCTGACCGCCGGCGGCGACGACTACGTGACCAAGCCGTTCAGCCTGGAGGAGGTGGTGGCCCGGCTGCGCGGGCTGATGCGGCGGATGGGCCACGCCCCGATGCGGACCGAGTCGCAGCTGGTGGTCGGCGACCTCATTCTGGACGAGGACTCGCACGAGGTGCGCCGCGCCGGTGACCTGATCACGCTGACCGCGACCGAGTTCGAGCTGCTGCGCTACCTGATGCGCAACCCGCGCCGGGTGCTGAGCAAGCCGCAGATCCTGGACCGGGTCTGGAACTACGACTTCGGCGGGCAGGCCAACGTCGTCGAGCTGTACATCTCGTACCTGCGGAAGAAGATCGACGCCGGCCGGGCACCGATGATCCACACCATGCGGGGCGCGGGTTACGTGCTCAAACCGGCCGACTGACGATGCCCGCCGACGAGAAGGCCCGCCCGGCCCGCTGGCGCAGCCCCGCGGGATGGCCGTTGCGCACCCGCCTGGTCGCCATCATGATCGCGCTGCTGTCGGTGCTGGGCCTGGTCGTCGGTGGCACCGCGGAGATCTACCTCTACCGGTCCCTGCACAACCAGATCGACACCGACCTCCAGGACGTGGCCAAGCGGGTGATCGGGCCCGCCATCGGCGCCCAGCCGTACGGCAACCGGTCGACGCTCAGCAGAGCCATCGCGTACGAACCCCCGCGCGGCGCCCCGATCAACTCCATCGTCGTCGTCTACCCGGAGAGTGGCGATCCGGTCGGCGGGCTGGTCCGGTTCGACCCCGAGACGGACGCCACCACCCGCATCGGCGCCACGACCTTCAGCGAGTTCTCCGACGCGACCCTGGACATGTTGCGCGACGATGTGCAGGCCGGCGAGAAGGCGGACGTCGACCTCGGTGGCGGGCTGCCCGAATACCGCATCATGGCGCTCCCGGTCGACGGCGAACTGCTGTACGTCGGCCAATCGCTCGACGACGTCAACACCACATTGCTCACGGTCGCGGCGTTCACCGGCTGCGTGATCGCGGGTTCGCTGCTGATCGCGGGCTGGGGTGGGGCACTGATCGTCCGTCGTACCCTCAAGCCCCTGGACCGGGTGGCCGCCACCGCGACCCGCGTCTCCGAGCTCAAGCTGGACCGCGGCGAGGTGCAGCTCGCCCAGCGGGTGCCGGACGCCGACACCGACCCGCGCACCGAGGTCGGCCAGGTCGGCGCCGCGCTGAACCAGATGCTCGACCACGTCGGCAACGCGCTGGAGGCCCGGCACGCCAGCGAGATGCAGGTACGCCAGTTCGTCGCCGACGCCAGCCACGAGCTGCGCACCCCGCTCGCCGCCATCCGGGGCTATGCCGAACTCAGTCGCCGCAGCCGCCGGCCCGTCCCGGACGAGATCGCCCACGTGCTGACCCGGGTCGAGTCCGAGGCGAAACGGATGACCGCGCTGGTCGAGGACATGCTGCTGCTGGCCCGCCTGGACGCCGGCCGGCCGCTCGCCCAGGACCCGGTGGACCTGACCATGCTCGCGGTCGACGCGACCAGCGACGCGCACGCCGCCGGGCCGGGCCACGACTGGCAGCTCGACCTGCCGGAGGAGCCGGTGTCGGTGATCGGCGACGGGGCCCGGCTGCATCAGGTGCTGGCCAATCTGCTGGCCAATGCGCGTACGCACACGCCGGAAGGCTCGACGGTCACGGTGAAGGTGGCCGCCGGGCCGGACGCCGCCGTGCTCCAGGTGATCGACGACGGCCCGGGCATCCCGGCCGGCCTGGCGCCGCGCATCTTCGAACGGTTCACCCGCGGTGACGGCTCGCGCTCACGGGCCGCCGGCAGCACCGGCCTGGGCCTTTCGATCGTGCACGCGGTGGTCACCTCGCACGGGGGCCGGGTCGGCGTGCAGAGCCGGCCCGGGCGGACCGTGTTCACCGTGATGCTGCCGCTCGTCCCAGCACTTGAACAAAAACCGCAGGAGTTACAGCAGGCGCACTCAGAGCAGCTATGATCCTTGGCGTGTCACAGACGTGGTCTTTTTATTGGTTTACGAGGCCGGCTCCCGCCGGTGCCTCGGCCATGACCGCATGACCTGAGACACCCCGCCAGAGCCGGCTGAGGCAGCGACGACGTCGCTGCCTTTTTGTTTGCGACGAGCAAGCCGGCTCTCGCCCTCGGGGGCCGGCGAAGGAGAGCCCATCATGACTGCCCCCGAGGTACAGCGCGTCCGCGACCAGCGCATCGAGAAGGTCGTCCCGCTGATGAGCCCGGCGCTTCTGCACCACGAGCTGCCGCTCACCTCCGCACTCCACGACACCGTGCTGGACGGCCGCAAGCAGGTCGAGGACGTGCTGAACGGCCGAGATCAACGGCTGATCGCCGTCGTCGGCCCGTGTTCGGTGCATGATCCAGCGGCCGCCGGTGAATACGCCGACCTGCTGAAGGTCCAGGCCGAGCGGCTCAGCGAGGACCTGCTGATCGTGATGCGGGTGTACTTCGAGAAGCCCCGCTCCACGGTCGGCTGGAAGGGCCTGATCATGGACCCGGGCCTGGACGGCACCGGTGACGTCGGCGCCGGCCTGCGGATCGCCCGCAAGCTGCTGCTCGAGGTGCTCGGCCGGGGCCTGCCGGTCGCCGTGGAGTTCCTGGACCCGATCACCCCGCAGTACATCGCGGACACCGTGGCGTGGGGCGCGATCGGCGCCCGCACCGTCGAGTCGCAGGTGCACCGCCAGCTGGCCTCCGGCCTGTCCATGCCGATCGGCATGAAGAACCGTCCCGACGGCAGCGTCTCCACCGCGGTCGACGCGATCCAGGCCGCCGCGGCGCAGCACGTCTTCCCCGGCATCGACTACTCCGGCACCCCGGCGATCCTGCACACCGCCGGCAACCCGGACTGCCACCTGGTGCTGCGCGGCGGCGGCGGCAAGCCGAACTACAGCGCCGCCGACGTGGCCGCCGCCCTGGAGCTGCTGCGCACGGCCGGCGAGCCGGAGCGGCTGGTCATCGACTGCTCGCACGGCAACAGCAACAAGGACCACCTCCGGCAGCCGATCGTCGCCGAGGACGTGGCCCAGCAGCTGGAAGCCGGGCAGCGCGGGATCAGCGGCGTGATGCTGGAGAGCTTCCTGCAGCCGGGACGTCAGAACCTGGGTGGATCCCTGGTGTACGGCCAGTCGGTCACCGACGCGTGCATGGGCTGGGACGCCACCGTGGCCGTGCTGGAGCGCCTGGCCCTCGCGTCGGCGAAGCGCCGCACGGTCTGACCCGTCCGGGTGAGCGGTCCCTGGTTTCACAGGGACCGCTCAGCATGACCACAAGGGCGCGACAGCCGGTCCACCGATCGTTCCACGCATGACCATGCTGTTGCCGGAGACGTCCGCCGCCGACGTGCCGGCGGCGCCCGCCGCGCCTCCCCACGCACGCGCCGGTGCCGCCCGACTGTTGTTCGGCCGCACCGACGCCCCCTGGATCCGACCGTCCCTCGTCGCGCTGCTGCTCGCCACCGCTGTCCTCTATCTCTGGGGGCTGGGCGAGTCCGGCTGGGCCAACGCGTTCTACTCCGCCGCGGTCCAGGCCGGCTCGGAGAGCTGGAAGGCGTTCTTCTACGGCTCCTCGGACGCGGCGAACGCCATCACAGTGGACAAGACGCCCGCCTCGCTCTGGATCATGGCACTTTCGGTACGCCTATTCGGCCTCAGCTCGTGGAGCATCCTGGCGCCGCAGGCGCTGCTCGGTGTCGCCGCCACCGGCCTGCTCTACGCCACCGTGCGCCGGATCGCCGGACCAGCCGCCGGCCTGCTCGCCGGTGCGATCGCCGCGCTGACGCCGGTCGCCGTGCTGATGTTCCGGTTCAACAACCCGGACGCCCTGCTGGTGCTGCTGATGGTGGCCGGGGCCTGGGCGACCGTGCACGCCGTCGAGACCGGCGCGACGAAGTGGATCGTCCTGGCCGGAGTGTTCGTCGGCTTCGGCTTCCTCGCGAAGATGCTGCAGGCGCTGCTCGTGGTGCCGGCGTTCGGTCTGGCGTATCTGATCGCCGGCCCGCCGAAGCTCGGCAGGCGCATCGGGCAGCTGTTGCTGGCCCTGATGGCGATGGTCGTCTCGGCCGGCTGGTACATCGCGATCGTCGAGCTCGTCCCGGACTCGGCCCGGCCGTACATCGGCGGCTCGCAGAACAACAGCCTGTTGGAGCTCACCCTCGGCTACAACGGGCTGGGCCGGCTGAGCGGCGAGGAGGCCGGCAGCGTCGGCGGCCGGTGGGGGTCGGCCTCGGTGGCCCGGCTCTTCGAGAGCGCCCAGGGCGGTCAGATCGCCTGGCTGCTGCCGACCGCACTGATGATGCTGGTCGCCGGCCTGGTGATCACGGCAAGGCGGCCGCGCACCGACGCGCAGCGCGCCGGGCTGCTCGTCTGGGGCGGCTGGCTGCTGGTCACCGGACTGGTCTTCAGCCTCATGCAGGGCATCTTCCACGCGTACTACACGGTCGCGCTGGCGCCGGCGATCGGCGCGGTGGTCGCGATCGGCGCCACCCTGCTCTGGCAGCGCCGCAGACACATCGTCGCGGCGCTCACCCTGGGTGCGGCGGTGGCGGTGACCGCCTGGTGGTCGTACGTCCTGCTCGGCCGCAGCGCCGACTTCCTGCCCTGGCTGCGCCTGCCGGTGCTGGTGGCCGGCCTGGTCGCGGCGGTCGCGGTGGTCGCGACCCTCCGCCTGGCCGGGCGGTTGGCGGTGGTGGCCGTGGCGGTTGCGCTCGGTGCGACGCTGGCCGGGCCCGCGGCGTACGCGGTGCGGACGGCCGCCGAGCCGCACACCGGGTCGATCCCGTCCGCCGGGCCGGCGGTGGCCGGTGGGTTCGGGGGCGGTCCGGGTGGCGGCGGCCGGGGTGGCTTCCCCGGCGGTGGCTTTCCTGGCGGGGCTCCCGGTCAGGCCCCCGGTGCGGCTCCCGGTCAGATTCCCGGTCAGGCTCCTGGCGGCGGGTTCACCGGCGGTGCCGGGCCTGGTGCCGGCGGTCGAGACGGCGGCGGCCGGGGCGGCGACGGCGCCCGCGGCATGGGCGGGCTGCTCGACGCGGCCGAGGTCAGCGCCGAGACGAAGGCGCTGCTCGCTCAGGACGCCGGCCGGTACACCTGGGTCGCCGCCGCGGTCGGGTCGCAGAGCGCCTCGGGTTATCAGCTGGCGACCGAGAAGCCGGTGATGGCGATCGGCGGCTTCAACGGCACCGACCCGTCCCCGACGCTCGAGCAGTTCCAGCGGTACGTGGCCGCGGGGCGGATCCATTACTTCATCGGCGGCGGTGCCTTCGCCCGGGGCGGCGGCAACGGCGGCAGCAGCATCAGCTCGCAGATCAGCGCGTGGGTGGCCGCCACCTTCACCGCGCAGACGGTGGGTACCACCACCCTCTACGACCTGACGACCCGGCCCTGACCCTGATTTTTTGCGCCCGGCCCGTCCCGCACAGGGGCGGGTCGATCACTTTCAGTAGTTCACCGACAACGCTGAGTCCGTATCCGCACCCAGGGAGCGTCCGTTGTATCCGATACGGAGGGTTCTGCCCACCGGTGGTCCCGCGAACCTCCCCGTCCGGCACACGCCCCGGGAACGGAACGGGCGAAAAATCGGCACACGCGGGCGTATCACAAAGGCAACTCAGAGGTAACAATGGCTGTGATCGAGATCGCTCTCGCTCGATCGCAGGGCTTCACCGGCGCGGCAGACCGGAGGGTGCTAGATGCTCAGCAAAGAGGACAACCGGCGGTTGGCACAGCTGGAACGCCAGCTCCAGCGCGAGGATCCCGACTTCTGTGCCCGCATGGGCGGTGGGAACTTCAGCGTGTCGACGACCGGCCGCCCGGCCCTCCCGCTCTTCGCGATCGCAGCTGTGATAACTCTCACTGCTGTCGTGCTGGCCTCCCTCGGCTGGTGGATCGCCGCGACTCTTGTCGCGTCCTGGGCGGTCGTGACCGCCACCGCCGCTCTCGTGCGCATGCGAAAGGCGCGCAGCCGTCCGCTGACGTAATGCCTCATCCCCCGGGACGGATCCGCCGGTCAACCGGATCGGCATCAGCGACCGGGCGACGGCCCGGGCGGCGGTCAGCCCGCTGATCCCGGCACGGCCGTCCAGGACGGAGAGAGGGCCCCCGCTCGCGCGAGGGCCCTCTCCACTGCTCCGGTTACTTCGTGATCTTCGCGGTCCAGACCTTCACGGACGAGGTGTTGCCCGCCTTGTCCACGGCCCAGTACGTGACCTTCAGGGTGCCCTTCTTGACACCCGTCACGCCGGTGGTCCAGGCGCCCTTGGCGTTCGGCGCCACGGTGATCACCTTGGCCTTGGCCGAGGCCGCCTTCTGCGAGGACGCCTTCACCCAGCCGCGGCCGTTGTAGTAGTACCACTTGCCGGACCGCTGCTCGATCAGCTTCACCCGCACCTGAGCGACGCCCAGGCCGGCATCCGCCGTCTTACCGGTCAGCTTCGACCAGGACGACGCCTTGGCCGGGCTCTTCGGGACGGTCAGGGTCACCACGGGCTTGACGGTGTCCTTGACGACCTTGAGGTTCCCGGCGGTCACCGGCTGGCCGGCGCCGAGGGCGTTGTACGGCGTCACCTTGACCGCGAACGTTCCGGCCTTGACGTACTTGTGGGTCACCGAACCGTTCTTCGGCGACACCGTGGCGCTGGTGCCGTCGCCCCACGCCACCACGAGCTTGGTGGCGCCGGTGACCCCGCTGACCCGCAGCGTGACCGTCTGGCCGGCCCAGATCGAGGACCGGTCCAGGGTGAACCGGCCCGGCTGCGCCGAGACGGTGACCGTGGACGGTCCGCTGATCGTGGCCGCGCCGCTGTTGCCGGCCTGGTCGGTGAGGGTCACCGACACTCCGAAGCTGCCGGCCTTGGCGTACTTGTGTGTCGCCGAGGTGGCGCCGGCCGCCAGGGTCTGCGGCGCGCTGCCGTCACCCCAGTTGATCACCCGGGTGATCCCGGCCGGTGCGCTGACGTCGTCGGCCAGGGCCTTCTCGGTCAGCGTCACCGTCTGGCCCACCCATCCGGCCGTGGCGTTCAGGGCGTACGTGCCGGTCGGCGCGGTGCTGTCGGCCACGCCGGCGATGCTCCGCGGCGCGGTGTCGGCGGTGATCGGCGAGTGCTCGGCGAAGTAGTTCACCAGCATGGTCAGGTCGTTGTCGCCGGTGGTGGTCACACCGACCTTGCTGACCAGCGACGGGAAGTTGTCCCCGCCCGCGGCGAGGAACGAGTTCGTCGTCACGCGGTAGGTGCCGGCCGGGTCCAGCGTGACCCCGTTCAGCTTGATCGACGAGGCGATGATGCGCTGGCCCCGCGGCTTGGCGGCGTCGTAGGAGTAGGTGAACCCCTTGGACACACCGAGGTGCAGCACCGGGCGGGAGGCCCCGTCCGGCTGCCACTGCTCCTCGAGCGCCTGCTTGATCTGGAGGCCGGTCAGGGTCCGCGTCACCACGTCGTTGGAGAACGGCTGCACGGCGAAGGCCGCCGCGTAGGTGACCGTGCCGTCGGTGCCGTACTTCAGGTCCGCCCGCAGGCCGCCCGGGTTCATGAAGGCGATCTGCGCACCGCCCCGGCCCGGCTCACGGGTCTGGTCGAGCTGGACGTCGGCGATGAAGTTGCCGAGCACCGACTCGGCGCCCCGATCCTCGCCGCCCGCGCTGGTGTACGCCCGGAGGATGTCCTCGGTGATCTTGCCGAGGGTCGCCTTGCCCAGTTCCTCGGCCTTCGCCTTGGCCGCGGTCACGATGTTCGCGACCTCGGTGTTCGCCGGGTAGCCGGTCACCGGGACCAGCTCGGCGGTGGACTTGGTGACCTTGCCGGTGGCCGGGTCGTAGGTCAGGACGACCTTGCCGAGCTTTTCGCCGTAGTCCTCCGCCTGCACCACCGGACGGGTCTGGGCGGTGCCGGGCACCGGGACCTGGAACGCGTACGGCTGGTGGGTATGGCCGCTGAAGATGACGTCGATCTCCGCGTTCACCTTGGTGAACGGGCCGAAGACCGGGTCGGCGGCCAGGGCCTCGGCCGAGCCGATGTTCTCGGTGGCCGCGCCCTCGTGGGCGAGCAGCACCAGCACGTCCGCCTCGCCGTTGGCCTGCTCGCCGTCGGAGAGCTGGGTGGCCAGGGCGTTCGCCTCGGCGACCGGGTCACGGAACTCCACGCCGGCGATGCCGTCCGGGCTGACCAGGGACTTGGTCTGCTCGGTCACCACGCCGATGTAGCCGACCCGCACGCCGCCCAGGTTCTGCACGTCGTAGCCCGGCAGCACCCGCTCGCCGTTCTTGTAGACGTTCGCCGCGAGCAGCGGGAAGTCGGCCCGCTCGTCGACCCGCCCCTGCAGGTCGGCGAGGCCCTTGTCGAACTCGTGGTTGCCGACCGCGGAGACGGCCAGGCCGCCCGCGTTCAGCACGTCGATCGCCGGGTTGTCGTTGTCGATCGCGGAGATGAACGTGGAGGCGCCGATGTTGTCACCGGCCGAGATCCACGCGGTGTTCGGGTTCGCCGCGCGCAGCTGGTCCACCAACCCGGCGAGCTGGGCGGCGCCACCGACCGGCTGGCCGTTCACCGTGGCGGGCGGCTCGAGCCGGCCGTGGAAGTCGTTGATGCTGAGCAGCTGCAGGTCGACCGGGCCGGCCTGGCCGGTCTCCACGCCGACGACCACCGGGTCGTGGTCGCTGGAGCGGAACGGGCCGTTGTCGAAGAACGGCGCGTACCCGTCGTACTGGTAGGCGAACGACTCGACGGAGTTGATGTTCCAGATGTCGAGACCGGTGACCCGCTTGGCGAACTCACCGCTGACCAGCGCGTGGTCCAGCGAGCCGGACTCGCCGCCGAACACGTACGAGGACTTGCCCTCGGCGTGCGCGTCGGTGAAGCCCTTGCCGTAGAGGACCTGCAGCGGGTCCTCCTGGCCGTACGCGTTGAAGTCGCCGAGCAGGATCACCTTGTCGGTGCCGAGACCCTCGACGAAGGTCGCCAGGGCCTGCGCCTGCCGGACCCGGTCGCCGTTGTACGCGCCCTGCCCGTCCCCGGTGTCCACGTTGTCCCCGGTCGGCGCGACCGAGGCGCTCTTCGACTTGAAGTGGTTCGCCACCACGGTGAAGTCGATCGAGCCCGAGGTGAAGGTCTGCGCGATCGGCTCGCGGGCGTTGCCCCAGACCGTCTCGTCGTTGACCGACTTGGACGGGCCCTTCGGGGTGACCGCGGCCGGCTTGAAGATGATCGCGCTGGTGATGAAGTCCTGCTGGGCGGCGCCGGGCAGCTCGGCCGGCGACCGGACGTAGTCCCAGGTGCCCGCGCCGTCGACCTCGTTGAGCGCGGCGACCAGCGTCTTCAGCGCCATCTGCGGATCGTTGTCCTCGAAGCGGACCGAGTTCTCGATCTCCATGAGCGCGATCACGTCGGCGTCCAGGGCCGTGATCGCCGAGACGATCTTCGCCTCCTGCTTGGCGAACGCCGCCGCGTCGGTGGCGCCGCGCGCCTCGCCACCGAAGTGGACGAAGTAGTTCAGCACGTTGAAGCTGGCGACCTTGATGTCGCCGCCGACCTTCGCGGGCGCCGCGGTCCGCGGGTTGGTGTCCTTGAACGTGGTGCGCGAGACCGCCGGGGTGTTCGCGTCGACCGGCGTGGCCGGCTGCAGGCGCCACTCGTTGAAGCCGTAGCCCAGCACGGTCGCACCGAACTTCTCCACGGTGTCGCCGACCCGGACCGGGTCGTCCTTGGTGAAGTACGGCGGGGCCAGGTTCGCCGTGGCGAGGTTGGTGGTCCGGGCGTCGTCGAGCAGGATCCGGCCGTTCTTGTTGGCGGTCCGGAGCTGCAGGGCGGCGTCGCTGCCCGGGCGGGCCACGTCGGTCGGGATGCGGGCCGGCTCGGAGCCGGCGGCCAGCACGATCTCGCCGTAGCGGTTGGTGTTGTAGACGTCCGAGACGGTGACGGCGCCGACCGGCGCGACCAGCATGCCCTCGGCCGACTCCCGGGCCGCGTCGTCCAGCGGCAGGGCCAGCGGGACCGGCGCGGGCAGCACGGCGTCGCCGGCACAGACCTGCACGTCGGCCTTCGCGCCGATGGTGATCTGGGTGAGCGCGTTGAACTCGCTGACCGTGCCGGTCACCCGGACCAGGTCGCCGACGGCCACCGACGGGTGGTTGGCGGCGGTCGCGGTCAGATGGACGAAGATGCCGTCGGACGCGGTGCCGGCGGCCACCGGGCGGTCGCCGCCGCTGCCCGCGGTCTGGACGTAGACGCCGTTGTAACCACCCGTGCGGTGATCGGCGGTGACCACACCCTCGACGGTGACCTTGGCGCCGGCCAGACCGGTCGCCGCGCCGGTGCCCTGCACCTGGGCGATGGAGTGGGTGACCTCGGTGACGCAGCCGGTTCCGGGCTCCTCGGGCTCCTCCGGCTCGGCCTTGTTGAGCGCGCCGAAGCTGCTCGTGGCCGGGGCCTGCCAGGTGCCGTCGATCTTCTGCAGCGACTGGCCGAGCGGGGCGTTGGACTGCGACACCCCGATGTCGACGCTGGTCCGGCCGGCGGCCGGACCGTTGGTGGCGGTGAGGACGCCCTCGTAGCTGACGAACTCGGCCACCGTGCCGTCCGGCTTGACCAGCGCGATGCCGTCCGGGGCACCGTTCTGGAGGCCGTCCACGCCGTAGGTCTGGACGACGACGCCGGCCGCCGGCACGGGTCCGCTCAGGACGGCCGGGGTGCCGTAGGTGCCACCGTTGCTGCCGTTGTAGAGGACGATCTGCCAACCGGCCAGGTCGAAGCCGGCCGAGGCCTCGATCTCGATCGACTCACCGGTGTCGGTGCCGGCGTTGTCGTAGTGCAGCTCGCTGATGAACGGCGTGCCGGCGGCCGCGACAGCGGGACCGGTGAGCGAGAGGCCGAGCGCGGTGGCCACGGCGGCGGCGCCCAGTGCACGGAACCCGGGACGGGTGTGCAGCGGTGGGCGGGACCGCAGGGCCGAACCCACGAGACGTATGTATGGACGCATCGAGGTAGGTCCTCCGAAGAAAGTAGATCCGCCGGAGCGTATGGACCTCCGGTGACGATCAATTCTCGGCAAGGTAACGGAAACGCATTGAGCTGCGTAAGACCAGGCGGCGACAGTGTCCAAAGTCTCCGTTAAGTGAGCTTCATTGTTCGCTTTTGTACGGCCTGCGGGTAAACGGTAACAACAGGCTTGCACGCCGGATCGTCGCTGCTAGATTGCGCGACCATGACGAGACGGGCCGCAGCGACAGCATTGACCGTTCTCTTCGCTCTCGTCACCGGGATGGCCTCACCGGCCCGGGCCGCGGAACCGGCGGTGGACCTCCTGATGACCCTGCTCGGCCCGGCCGACGCCGTCGCCGGCCGCAGCGCGGAATACCGGCTGCAGGTCGGCGTCACCCGGCCGCCGGCCGACCCGGGCAGCATCCGTGCCGTGCTGACGCTGCCGGCCGGTGTGGCGTTCGCGTCGGTGCGGCCCGGACAGAGCGGGCCGTGCGCGGCCGACGGCACAACAGTCACCTGCGTCGCCGAGCGCCGGGACGAGACCCTCGACGCGTTCGTCTGGGACGTGACGGTGCGGTTCCCGGCGGACGCCGCACTGGGCGAGCGGGTGCGGTTCACCGCCGTGGCCTCGTCGGCCGGCGCCGAGGCCACTCCGGCCGACAACACCCGGACCTTCGACACGACGGTCGTGCACCCCGCCGATCTCGGTGTCACCGCGATCCCGCCGGCCGGGCCGATCACGCTCGGCGAGGACGTCCGGTACACGGTGGTCGTCCGTAACGACGGGCCGGGCGCGGTCCGGCACTTCGCGTTGCGTGAGGTGTTCGACGCCGGGTGGTACGGCGGCGGGACGGTCACCGGTTACGGCGAAGGCGATTGCTTCGCCGACCCCGGGCGGATGGTCTGCGACGTGATCGTCGACCTGCGGCCCGGCCAGGAGGTCCGTCTCGATCACGTGCTGCCCACCGAGGCCGGCGACACGGTGCGCGACCTGCGGCAGTCGGTCTTCGTGGAGCTCTACCCGTACGCGGGGGACGACAACCGGGCCAACGACTCGGTGCGGGTGCCGCTGGAGTTCACCGCCGGGGGCAGCGCGTCGCCGAGCCCGTCGGCCGGCGTGACCACCCCGCCGGGCAGGACGCCGACGCTGCCGATCACCGGGCCGTCGACGCCGGCGCTCGTGGTGGCCGGTCTGCTTCTGCTGCTCGCCGGCGCCGGGGCGATGGTGGGCGCCCGGCGGGGTTTCGGCACGATCCGGTAACGGGTGGGCCGGGTGTCGTCGCATCGGTGCGCGAAGTTCGTACCAGATGAAGGAAGGCAGCGACCGCACCGAGATGTCACTCCCGGTGACCTCGCGGTTTCGCCTCCGGGATGATTTCACGTCCACAGGATGGCGTGGGATCATGCGCGTTCGATGTCGGAGCGGGAGATGGGAAACAACGTTGGCCAGATCCGCGAGGCGCCGGGCACCGCTGTGGGCGCGGCTCAGTGCGGCCTTCGGCTGCATCTTCCTGATCGTCAGCGGAGCCACTCTCACCACCGGGCAGGCCCTGCTCGCCAAGTACACCGGCGGGATCACCGACAACAGCCTGCTCGAGGCGCAGGGTGGCGAGGGGGGATCGGCCAAGAAGGAGATCAAGGGCCCGCTGACCCTGCTGCTCGTCGGCATCGACCCGCGCAAGCCGACCACGCCGCCGCTGTCCGACTCGATCGTCGTGGCGCACATCCCGGCCGACATGAGCACCGCCTATCTGTTCTCGATCCCGCGTGACCTCTACGTCGACATCCCGGCGGACGCCAAGTCCGGGATCAACGCGCACCGCGGCAAAATCAACTCGGCGATGGCGCTGGGCAGCCAGGTCAACGGCAAGATCGACGTGGCGAACGGCTTCCAGGTGCTCTCCAAGGCCGTCCGCGGGGTCACCGGGATCAAGCGGTTCGACGCCGCGGCGATCATCAACTTCGGCGGTTTCAAGAAGATCGTCGAGGCGCTGGGCGGCGTCTCCATGGTGATCGACATGGACGTGAAGTCGGAGCACCTGCAGCCGAACGGCAAGCACCGGCCGCGGCTGTCGCGCTGCCCGGCGACCCGCAACGCCCCGAACTGCGACCACCCGTACACCGGGCCGCAGAAGTTCTATCCGAAGAGCAGCAAGCCGGTGCGCCTCAAGCCGTGGGAGGCACTGGACTACGTCCGGCAGCGCTACGGCGAGAACATGACCGACTACGACCGGCAGCGCCACCAGCAGCAGTTCATCAAGGCCATGGCCAAGGAAGCGATGAGCAAGGACGTCATCACCGACGTCGGCAAGCTGACCAAGATCCTGGACGCGGCCGGTGAGTCGCTGACGTTCGCCGGCGGCGGCAACAGCCCGATCGAGTGGGCGCTGGCCCTCAAGGGCGTCAACGTCGACGACATGACGACCGTCAAGCTGCCCGGCGGCGGGCTGTTCGAGGGCGGCAGCTACCTCGGTGAGCAGTTCCGGCCCGAGGTGGACGAGTTCTTCGAGGCCGTCGCCAAGGACCGGGTGGGGCCGTACCTGCTGGACAACCCCACCCTGGTGAACAAGAACGGCTGAGCGTGCACGGTGCGGGCCGGACGACCGGCCCGCACCGCGTGCTCACTTGACCTTGAGCTTCACCGTGCTGCTGGTCGCGGTCGCGTTGTAGGCACTGCCCGCGACCACCACCCGCAGCGTCCAACTGCCCTTCGTGAAGGCCCGGGAGATCGAGTACGCCCCGGTCGCCGTCGTCTTCACGCTGGTGACGGTCACCCATCGAGAGCCGGCTTTGCGCTGCAGAGTGACCTTCACACCGGCACGTGCCGGCTTCACCGCCCCCGAGATCCTGACCTTCTTCTTCGCCTTGGGCCTGGTCGTGCTCGCCTTCACCGTGACGGTGTGCCGCACGGTGATGCCCGGAGTCGCCGAGGTCGCCGGCCACATGCCCGCGGAGCCCGCGTACCGCACCCGGTAGGCCGTGGTGACCGCCGGCTTCACGGTCGACCGCCACGCGCCCTTGGCGTCGGTCTTCACCGTCGCAACCCGGCTCCAGACAGACTTGCCGGCGGGCCGCTGCTCCAGCGTCAGCGCCGCACCGGCGACGGCCGTGGTGCCACCACGGAGGACCTTGCCGCTGAGCGTGCCCGGCTTACCGAAGCTGACCGTCCCGGGAGAGACGCTCAGCGGGACGCCGGTCGGGCTCAGCGTCAGCGTCTTCTCCGGGCCGTCGCCGACCGCGCTGGTTGCGCGCAGCCCGATGGTGTACGACCGCCGGGTGTCCAGTCCGGTCAGCAGCAGCGACCGGGCAGACGCCGGCTGGGTGCTTCGGGTGCCCGGCGACACCCGGACGATCCAGCCGGTGACCAGCGCGTCCCCGGTGGCGTACGGCGCCTTCTCCCACGCCAGCTGTGCGGTGCCGCTGCCACCGGTGACGATGGCGCCGACCGGCAGGGCCGGCAGGTTCCCGGGCAGCACCTCCCAGGGCACCGAGGCCGTCACCTGATCGCCGTCGGCGTCGGTGGCGGTCAGAACCGTGGTGCCGGAGCCCACGGCCGTGGGTTTCCCGGCCACGGTGGCGATGTAGGTGCCGGGGCTGGACTGGTAGGCCGACAGCTCGAAACCGTCGGGCATTCCCGTCGCGGTCACCTTCACCGAGTTCGGCGGATCGTCGACGTAGTCAGGGGCGTCGACGAACGTCGCCCGGTAGATGGTGAACCTGTCGCCGGCCAGATACATGGTGAGCGCCGGCGATACGGATTGCGCGACGGGCGGCCCCTGGACGCGGAAGAGGATGCTCTCGCCCTTGGAGTTGCCGTCCGGATCGGTGGCCGTGACGGTGGCGAAGTACTCACCCTTGACCGTCACCGTCCCGCTGATCAGGCCGGTCCCGTCGACCGTCAGACCGGGCGGCATGCGGACCGCGCTGAAGGTCAGCGGTTGTCCCTGCGGCTCCCGCACCGGGATCTTGAGGTTGAACGCGTCGCCCACATGGAGCGTGTGCGACTGCTTGAAGGACTCGAACTGCGGCACGCCGTAGGCGCTGTCGGTGCCGTCCACGCCGACCGCCAGCCAGGCGGCGTCCACCGTGCGGTACTCGGCGCTGTCCGGGCCGTACAGGTCGGCGGCGGCGAGAAGGGTGGCGTCGCGGGCGCCGGCGTAGTTGGTGTTCGAGACCATGTAGAGGTTGAGTGCGCGGTACCAGATCTGCGCGGCACGGTCGTTGCCGATGCCGGTGACCGGCGCCGCGTCACCACACGGCGGGCTGTCGCCCCACTGCGTGACACCGCTGCCCACGGCCAGGGTGTAGAAGAACTTGTTGCCGATCCCCGACGAGTAGTGCGGGTCGAGGCCCCCGATCCCTCGCGACCAGCAGGAGACCGACTTGCCGTCCCGGCTCGGTTCGTCCATCCGGCGCAAGGCCGGGGTACGGGTCTCGGTCTTCTCGCCGACCAGGTAGTCCGGCGGGTCAGCCGGGTTGTTCGCGTGGAACTCGACAAGCGTGCCGAAGATGTCGCTGTTGGCCTCGTTCAGTCCGCCGGACTCACCGGAGTAGACCAGCCGGGCGGTACGGAAGGCGAGCCCGTGCGCCACCTCGTGCGCGACCACGTCGAGCGCAGTGAACGGCTTGCCGGTCAGTGCGCCGTCGCCGAAGAGCACGCAGACGCAGTCGTTGCGGAACGTGGCGTTCGCCTGATCGACGGCCTCGTGCACGTACGCCGGCATGCCCTTGCCGTCGTTGCGCACACCCGCGCGACCGAACGTCTCCAGCAGATAATCCCAGGTCTGGGCCATGCCGTAGTGCACGTCGACGGCGTCCGTGGCACGGTCGGCACGGGTGCCGTCGCCCCACTCGTCGTCCGCGTCGGTGAACTCGCCCCATTTACCGGGCGCGAGATAGTAGTCCTGGTTGAGCGCGTCCCGGACGGTGTTGCCGCCGCGACCCTCGTCGATCAGGGCGTAGGCGCCGTCGGCCCGCTTCGTGGTGGCCAGCGGGACGTCGCCGTTGTGCAGCCCGTGCCCGGTGCCGGCCTCGGCGGCGTGCACGACGGCGTAGGAGCGGCGGACCTTGCCCGTGGTGGCATCGACGATCACCACCCGGTCAGAGGTGGCCACCTCCCAGGCCAGGGCAGGCTCTCCGGAGAAGGCGTCGACCACCTTGCGGACGCTGGACTTGCGCCCGTCGACGGCGTCGGCGGCCTGGTCGCGGCCGATCCGGGCGGTGGCCGGGACGTCGATCTCCCGCTGCTGGGCCAGGGTGGCGCCGATGAAGCCGCCGTCGGCGCCGGAGTGGACGACGAAGTCGCCGCCGAGGACGGGAAGTCCGGCGTGGGTCCGCTCGAAGCGCACGTGGCGGGTCCCGTCGGGGTCGACCACGGTGTCCACGTCGCGGAAGCGTTCCGCGGGGGTGGAGCGGATGGCCTTGCGGTTGGCGCGCAGGTTGGTCCTGGCGTTCTCGGCCGCCTCGGTGGGCGTCGCCTTGGCCTTCGGCTTCGCCTTCGCTTTCGCCGGCGCGGTCGCGGTGGCCGGCGGCGAGCTCGCCGGAGTGGACGTCTGCGGCGCCGCGGCCGTTCCGGTCCACTGTGGTTCGGTGTCTTCTCCGGTCACCGCGATCCCGGCCCCGATCAGGACCAGCGTGGCGGTGACAGCTATCAGGCCACGGCTGTGCCGTGCTGCCATCTCATTCTCCCCCGTCGATCATTGATGACGGTGGAACGATAGCGTAACGGCGCTGCATCGGCGGGCCGCACCGGTTCTGCCGGTACGGCCCGCCACCCTCTTCAATGGATCAGGGAAGCGTCCATCGCTGGTTCGCACCGGCGAAGCAGTCCCAGATCTGCAGCCGGGTGCCGTTTGCCGAGCTGTTGTTCTGCGCGTCCAGGCAGCGGTTGCTCACCGGGTTGCGCAGCGTGCCGTTGGACTGCGCCTGCCACTGCTGCGCACCGGTGCCGTTGCAGTCGTAGATCTGCACCAGGGCTCCGTTCGCGGTGCCGGCGGCGGCCACGTCCAGGCACTTGCCGAGCGCCCGGACGGTGCCGTCGGTGCCGACCGTCCAGTTCTGCGCGGTGGTGCCGTTGCAGTCGTAGAGCTGCACGGCCGTACCGTTGGCGTTGCTCGCCGAGGCGACGTCGACGCACTTGCCGCCGATGCCGGTGATGCGGCCGGTCCGGCCGGCGGGCGGCGGTTCGGTCGGCCCGCTGCCGCCCATCACGGTTTCGTAGATCGCACTGACCAGCGAGTTGGCGCCGGTCGCATCCTGCGACAGCTCCCAGTTCATGATGCCGCCGGCGTTGGCCAGCGCCCACTGGGTCTTGCGCCGGATCGTCGGCAGCCCGTTGTAGCACTGCTGCGCGCCGCCGACGGTCACACAGTCCCGGTTGGCGTTGGCCGGGTCCATCGCCACCAGCTGGGCGTACGTGTAGTAGCCGGGCCGGCTGTAGAACGGCACACCCAGCACCGTCTTGGCCTTGGGCAGGCCGCGGCTCTTCCAGAAGTTCGCCGCGTTGATCGACCAGTCGTAGCCGGCGTGCGGGGTGCCGCCGTCGTACGCCATGATGTTCAGCCAGTCGACGTAGCCGAACACCGCGGGTTGCACGCCGTTGGCGGCGCCGCCCTCGCTGACCACCGCTGCCGTCAGCAGCTTGCCCTCGTTGTGCAGTGCGGTGCTGAGCTGCCCCATCAGGGCCGTGTAATTGGTGGCCGAGGCGCCCGGGTCCGGGTACTCCCAGTCCATGTCGATGCCGTCCAGGTTGTACTGGCGGACCACGCTCATCACCGAGTTGACGAACGTCGTCCGGGTTCCGGCGTTGGCGGCCAGGGCCTCGAAGGCGGAGTCGTTGCCGTCGTTCCAGCCGCCGATGGCGAGCGAGATCTTGGTGTTGTTCTGGTGCCCGAGGGTGACCAGCTGCTGGAGCTTGGCGGTGTTCTCGATGGGCTGCAGCGTGCCGTTGGCGTTGGGCAGCGCGAACGAGTAGTTGATGTGGGTCAGCTTGTTGTACTGGACGCTGGTGACGCTGCCGGCCCAGGACGGCATGTATCCGACGCTCTTGAAACCGTTGGGCAGCACCGCCGCCTGAGCCGCGCTCGAGGTGGTGAGAGCGATGGCAGTGCCTGTCGCGGCCAGGGTGAGGGCGGCGGCGACCGCCGCCCACCGGCTCGTTCTCCTGATGCTCATGGGGATGACGACCCTTCGTGTCCGGCGTGCCGAGCGCGCCGTGGGGATGACTGCGGGCCACCAAAGGTTAGGAAAGTTAACTTAAAATCGTCAATATGATCCGCCGGTTCCGGAACAGAATGACGTGTTACATAAGGTGGGCCGATGATGCTGCTGGTACCGCGGGATGTGGTGAATCCGCGGCGGGTCGACGACCACTTCGCCGACGAGGCGGCCGCGGCGCGCGAGGCGGGCCACCCGGTCGGGCTCATCGACCATGACGCGCCCGCGGCCGGCGTCTCCCGGCTCCCGGCCGCCGCGACGACCGCTGTCTATCGCGGCTGGATGCTGACCGCGGGGGCGTACGCCGAACTGGCCTCCGCTCTCACCGACCGTGGCATCACGCTGCGCACCAGCGCTGAGCAGTACCGCCGCGGCCACGAACTACCCGGCTGGTACGACGCACTGCGCCCCTTCACGCCCGCATCGGTCTGGACGCGCGGCGCCGATCGCGGCGACTTCGAACGGGCGTGCGCCGCGCTCGGCGACGGGCCGGCGGTCATCCGCGACTACACGAAATCGATGAAGCACTACTGGCACGAGGCCGCCTTCATCCCGGATCTGGGCGACTCCGCCGCGGCCTGGGCCGTCGCCCGGCGGCTGCACGAGTTGCGCGACGACGACTTCACCGGTGGATTCGTCCTGCGCCGCTTCGAGGACTTCACCGGCGCCGAGGTGCGGACCTGGTGGGTCGACGGGATCTGCCGGGCGGTCAGCGCTCACCCCGACACCCCCGACCAGCAACCGGCGGACCTCTCCGTGGCGTTCCTGGCGCCCGCGGTGGCCGGGGTCGGCCTGCCGTTCGTCACCGTGGACCTGGCTCAGCGCACCGACGGCGTGTGGCGGGTGATCGAGCTCGGTGACGGCCAGGTCAGCGACCGGCCGCGTACGCTGCCGCCCTCGACCTTGATCGAAGCCGTCTTCTGAAACGGCGGAAGGCCGCCCCGGACCCGGAGCGGCCTTCCCTCGATCGCGCCTAGACCGGGAACGGTGACCCGGTCGCCGGCCGCGAGACCTCGCAGTTCGCCAGCTTGTCGCCCTCGTCGTTGGTGAGGCAGTTGTCGCCGGCCGCGCCGTTGTCGCCGCCGTCCAAGGAGTCGATCATCTGGTCCTTGGCGCCGTCGAGGTAGTCGTCGCCGGCCTCGCCGAAGAGGTGGTCGACGCCCTCGTCGCCGAGCAGCACGTCGTCGCCGCCACCGCCGCGGATGATGTCGTTGCCCAGCATGCCGTCGAAGGCGTTGGGCCCGTCGTTGCCGGTCAGCGCGTCGGCGGCCTGACCACCCCGGACGTTCTCCACGTCGGCAGCGATCGTGTCCTTCTCACCGGCCTGCCCGTCGTCACCCACGGCACCGTCGAGGTCCACGGTGATCGGGACGAAGCGCCAGCGGTAGTCGGCGGTGTCCACCCCCGCACCACCCAGCAGGTGGTCGTTGCCCGCCCCGGATTCGAGCAGGTCGTTGCCGGAACCGCCCTCGAGGCGGTTCACCCCGGCATAGTCCAGGAGCGAGTCGTTGCCGCCGTAACCGTAGAGCAGGTCGTTGCCGGCGAGCCCGGACAGCGTGTCGTTGCCGTTGGTGCCGTAGATGCGATCGTTGCCGAGGCTGCCGACCAGGTACTCGGCGCCGGTGATCGTGTCGCCCTCACCCTGCCGGCCGTCGTCGCCCTTGACACCGTCGGAGTCCATGGTGATCGGCTTCTTCCGGCCGGAGTACGAGACCATGTCCATCCCGGCGCCGCCGGAGAGCAGGTCCGCGTCCGCGAAGGCCGTGTCGTCGCCCTGACCGTGACTGTCGTCGCCGGCACCGCCGTACTCCCGGTCGTTGCCCCTGCCGCCGTTGAGGTTGTCGTTGCCCGCGCCGCCGGAGAGCGCGTCGTCACCGTTGTCCCCGTACAGCCCGTCCACGCCGCCCAGGCCGTGGAGACGGTCCGCCCCGGTGCCGCCGAACATCACGTCACCGGCCGGGCCGCCGATCATCGTGTCGTTCCCCGAGCCCCCGTAACCGGAGAGCACCAGGTTGGTCTTGTTGGTCACCTTGTCGTGGCCGGAACCGAGATTGATGCCGACGTGCCCGATCTCCTTCGAGGTGGTGCACCGGACCTTGGTCTTGTCCTTCTTGACCGCCTTGCAGCCCTTGCCCGCCCGCACCGCGACCCGGTCGTCGATGGTGACGGTCCGGCCGGACCGGGTGATCACGACCGCGTTCCTCTTGCCCGAGCCGGCCCTGAAGATGACGCCGATCGGGTCGCCGGGCTCGATCGGTGGCGCCAGGTAGACGACGCCGGTGGCCGCGGCCTGCGCGGGCGACGCGACCACCCCGACCGCGGCCGCGGTGGTGAACAGAGCCACTCCGGCTCTGGTCAGCCAGACACTCCTGGACATCGCTGTTCCTCCCCCGTCGGACACGCGTTCATCGATTGTTCCCGGATCGTAAAGCAGGGGCGCTACGTTGCGGTTCCGTCGTCACGTCAGATTTTCGGCTGTCGGCCGATCTTGTCCAACTCGGCCAGATCGTCGCCGGAGAGCTGAAGGCCCGCGCCGGCGACGTTCTCGCGCAGGTGAGCCGTCGACGAGGTGCCCGGGATCAGCAGGATGTTCGGCGACCGGTGCAACAGCCAGGCGAGAGCGACCGACATCGGCGCCGCCCCCAGCCGGTCGGCCACCGCCGTGAGCGCCGACGACTGCAGCGGGGTGAAGCCACCCAGCGGGAAGAAAGGCACATACGCGACGCCCTCCCCGGCGAGCGCGTCGATCAGCTCGTCGTCCTGGCGGTGCGCGAGGTTGTACATGTTCTGCACGCACACGATCGGCGCGATCGCCTTCGCCTCGGCCACCTGCGCGGCCGTCGCGTTGCTCACCCCGAGGTGCCGGACCAGGCCCTCCCGCTGCAGCTCGACGAGCGTCCCGAACGCGTCGGCGACCGAGCCGGGCTGCGGCCCCTCGGCGTTGCCGAGCCGCAGGTTGACCACGTCCAGCACGTCGAGGCCGAGCGCGTCGAGGTTGTCGTGCACGGCCCGGCGCAGGCTGTCCGGGTCGCGCGCCGGCGGCCACCCACCCTGTTCGTCGCGGGTCGCGCCGACCTTGGTCACGATGTGCAGCGAATCCGGGTACGGGTGCAGCGCCTCCCGGATCAGCTGATTGGTGATGCGCGGCCCGTAGGCGTCCGCCGTGTCGATGTGCGTGATACCGAGTTCGACGGCCTCACGGAGGACGGCGAGCGCTTCCGCGTGGTCGGCGGGCGGGCCCATCACCCAGGGACCGGCGAGCTGCATGGCGCCGTACCCGAACCGGCTGACCGTCAGATCGCCCAGCGTCCAGGTGCCGCCGGGAAGGGAGGTGGGGACCATGCTGGTGCCTCTGTCTCTCGTGCTTGATCTAGGATGCTGCTCCACTATGCGGAGGTAACTCTCCGACGGGAAGTACGCACTTCCAGGTTCGTTACGCACTCAGCAGTGAGAGGAGCCGGCGATGGCAACGACGACAGCGGCCCGGAAGAAGGCGCGGGCGAAATCGGAGTACGACGCCTTCCTGGCGGTCTGCCCCAGCCGCCAGTTGCTCGACCGGATCTCCGACAAGTGGGTCGCGCTGATCCTGGCCGCCCTGGGCAGCGGCCCCGACTGCGCCGGCGGGCCCCGCCCGATGCGCTACTCCGAGCTGTCCCGCCTGCTGGCCGGCGTGAGCCAGAAGATGCTCACCCAGACCCTGCGTTCCCTGGAACGGGACGGCTTGGTCACTCGCACCGTGGTCCCGACCGTGCCGGTCACGGTCTCCTACGAGCTGAATGAACTCGGTCTCTCGCTGCACCGGACGATGCGCGGCCTCAAGACCTGGGCCGAGGAGCACATGGACGAGGTGCTCGCCAGCCGGGCCGCCCACGACACGCCTTAACCGGCGGCGGCCTCGCGCTGGATCTGCTCGAACTCGTCGGCCATCGCGGCGGCCAGCGTCTGCGCCGCGGACAGCGGACGGACCATGACCGTGAACTCGTCGATCAGGCCGCTCTCGTCCAGGTGCAGGAAGTCGCAGCCCTCGACCGCGACGTCACCGATCCGCGCCTCGAACACCAGCGCGTGGTCGCGGCCACCGTCGCCGCCGCTCAGCTCACGGACGTACCGGAAATCCTCGAAGACCCGCAGCACGCCGCGCAGGATCGCCGCGGTGATCGCCTTGCCCGGATAGGGCTTGAACGCCACCGGGCTGCGGAAGACCACGTCGTCGGCCAAGGTCGCCGTGATGGCATCCGGGTCGCGTGCTTCCACCGCGCTGCGAAAATCGATCATCCGGTCAGCGTACGGGCTGTTCGTCCCGACTTTTTCGCACTGCGCCGGCCGTCAGGTAAGTGAATGGCGGCGCCCTGGCGTAATACCGGTGTGGCACATCAACCGGCGGAGTTCGCCGCCTTCTACGAGAACGCCCGGGACGACTGCCTCCGGGCGGTGGCGGCCTCCATCGGCGACCGTCAGGCGGCCGAGGACGTCGTCGCCGAGGCGTTCGCCCGGGCCTGGGCGTCGTGGCCCGCTGTCGCGCGGCATCCGGCGCCCCGGGCATGGGTGGTCCGTACCGCCCTGAACGCGCACACCTCCTGGTGGCGCCGATGGCGCCGGGAGGTACCCGCACCCGGCGGGCCCGGCCACGACCGTCCGGCTCCCGGCGACATGGACGACCTGCTGCCCGACCCGCGCATGATGACCGCGCTGCGGGCGCTGCCCACCCGGCAACGTCAGGTGATCGCCCTGCGCATCTTCCTCGACCTGGACAGCCACACCACCGCCCGCACCCTCGGCATCGCCACCGGCACGGTGACCGCTCATCTCGCCCGGGCCACGCGGGCCCTGCGCATTCACCTGGCGCCCGTCCACGAACAGGAGCAGCAACCATGATCGACAACAACGACGATCTGTACGCGCGGGTCCGCTCCGAGTTCGCCGAGCTGCACCTGCGGAACCCGGTCGCCGACATCGCCGCCCGCGGCCACCGTCTGCGCCGCCGTCGCCACGCCACCACGGCTGCCGGCCTCGCCGTTCTGGCCGCCACGACCACCGCAGGCCTGGCCGTGGGGCTGTCCGCCGACCCGTCGCCCGCTCCCGCGCCCGCGCCCGCGCCGCCGATGAACGCGGCGGCCTGGTCGGTGGAGGCCCGCCCGGACGGCAGCGTCCTGCTCACCATCCGGCAGCTGACCGACGCCGGCGATCTGACCACCACGCTGAAGAAGGCCGGTGTGCCCGCCAAGGTCGAGTTCAAGAAGCTGCGCCCCGGTCAGACGGCGGGCTGCCAGGAGAACGGTCAGTCCTCGTCCCCGCTGCTCCTGCGGGTCCTCCCCGTGCCGACTGCCCCGCCGGGGGTCGACGAGCAGGTCTTCACCATCCGGCGTGACCTCATGCCCCCCGGGTCCAGCCTGCACTTCGTGATCATGGAGCAACCGGACGACACCGGCGCCCGCCACCGCTCCGTCCACACCGGACTCGTCGACGGCGAGCCACTGCCCTGCAAGCTGTTCGATGAGTGACGGCGCCGGCTCGTCAGAAACTTTTTCGACCAACTGCATCCAATCCTCCGAGTCCCGGCGAAGTACGGGTAGCAGCTGATCGGCTGCCACCCGTACTCGGAAAGGACGTCCGAAGATGAGGCTCATCCGACTGGGCAAGCAGGCCGCCGCCGTGGCCACCGCCGCCATCGTCGCCTCCGCCTTGACTGCCGCGCCGGCCTCGGCCACCGGTAAGAAGCCGCTGAAGACCAAGTCCCTCGCCGCGGTACTGACCGCCGACAAGAGCGGCTTCGACCGGAACGGCCACGACTTCGACATCCTGACCGCCGCCGTGCAAGCGGTGCTCAAGGCCAAGCCGTCCAGCCCGGTGAAGGTGCTCGCCGACGGAAAGACGCGGGTCACCGCGTTCATCCCGAACGACCGGGCGTTCCAGCTGCTGGTCGCCGACATCACGAAGAGCAAGCGGCTGCCGGGCGAGAAGAAGTCGTTCAACGCGGTCGCCGGACTCGGCATCAACACCGTCGAGTCGGTGCTGCTCTACCACGTCGTCCCCGGCGCCACGGTCAACCGCAAGGCCGCGCTCAAGTCCGACAACGCCAAGCTGAAGACCGCCGCCGGCAGCACCATCAAGGTCAACGTGTACGGCCCGCGCTGGCACAAGCGCATCTCGCTGATCGACGCCGACCGCAGCGACCGCAACCCGCGCATCAACCGGTTCGACATCAACAAGGGCAACCGCCAGATCGCCCACTCCATCGACCGCGTTCTGCGCCCGATCAACCTCCCCTGATCCCCCGGCTGCGGGCATGGGGTGCATGCACCCCATGCCCGCACGCGGATCAAGGAACGATGACCACACCACCGCGTACGCCGCCCTGGGCCAGCCGCTCATGGGCGGCGGCCGCGTCGGCGAAGGAGTACACGCCGGCGACGCGGAGCGGGATGCCGCCGCCGGTGACAAGCTTGACCAGTTCGCCGAGCCGGGTCCCGTCCGGCTCCACCTCCAGCGCGTAGGTCTGGATCCCCCGCACCGGTTCCGGGCGGAGCGGCGGCGACGCGGCCACATATCCACCGCCGTCGCGGACGAGCTCCAGCAGCGAGGAACCGATCACTGCGAGGTCGATGACCGCGTCGAACATCCCCGCCGGCTCCTCGGTACGCGACAGGAATTCCGCGCCCAGCGACTCGACGAACTCACGGTCGCCCGCTCCGGCGAGTCCGGTGGCGTGCAGCCCGGCCGCCCGCGCCAGCGCCAGGGCGAACCCGCCCACCTGCCCGGCAGCCCCGGTGACGAGCACGGTCGATCCGGCCGGCAGGGCGAGCAGGTCGAGGGCCTGGGCTGCGGCGAGGCCGTTCGTCGGCAGGGTCGCCGCTTCGGTGGCGGGGACCTCGCTGGGCGCCGAGGTCAGCCAGGCCGCGTCGAGCACCACATGTTCCGCGTGCGCGCCGGCCGTGGTCCGCAGCCACGGCGAGAAGCCGAGAACCTCGTCACCGACCGCGAACTCCTCGACCGATCCGCCGATCGCGTCGACCGTGCCCGCCACGTCCCAGCCGGGCGTGTAGGGCAGACCGGTGGGCAGCGGGGCCGGGAACCGGCCGGAGCGAACCATCAGGTCGACCGGGTGTACGACCGACGCGGCGACTCGTACCCGGACCTGTCCTGGCCCGGGCTCGGGCACCGGCACGTCGGCCACCTGCAGGACCTCCGGCCCACCGAACTGTGCGTAGCTGACTGCGCGCATCGCCGTCTCCTTCATAGGACTTCAGGAACACCTCGACCGTACGAACGAAGGGAACTGTGAGAAAGTAGGTACCTCGAAGTGCCTAGGGCACCGGAGGAGGACGCGATGGCCACGACGACCGCGGCACAGCGACGTGAACAGGCGAAACGCGACTACGACGCGTTTCTGGACGGCTGCCCGACCCGGGAGCTGCTGAGCAGGCTCACCGACAAGTGGGTCGCGCTGGTGATCCCGGCCCTCGCCGGTGGCCCGCTGCGGCACAGCGAGATCGCCCACCGCATCGCCGGTGTCAGCCAGAAGATGCTCACCCAGACTCTGCGGACGCTGGAGCGGGACGGCCTGGTCACCCGCACGGTGACTGCTTCGGTGCCGGTCCGCGTCGACTACGAGCTCACCCCGCTCGGCCATGAACTGTTTCCCGTCATGGTCGCGATCAAGGACTGGGCGGAGGCGCACATGGACCACGTCTTCGAGGCCCGCGCCCGGTTCGACGCACGCCCCTGAGACAGTGCGGGTGCAGTGCGGCGGCGATGCTGGCACGCTGGGCTGATGGAATCGGTCTGGGACTACCCACGCCCGCCGCGCCTGGAGCGCACCGATGCCCGGGTGACGGTGAGGCACGCCGGGCAGGTCATCGTCGACAGCGACCGCTGCTGGCGGGTCCTGGAGACCTCACACCCGCCGGTCTACTACGTGCCCCGCGCCGAGATCGCCGACGGCGTGCTGGCGCCCGGCACCGGCCGGTCGTACTGCGAGTTCAAAGGCGACGCCACCTATTGGGACCTCATCGCCGGCGAGACCCGGGTGCGACAGGCCGGCTGGTCCTACGAAAGCCCCACACCCGCGTACGCGGAGATTGCCGGCGCCGTCGCCTTCTATCCGAGCCGGGTCGACGAGTGCCGGGTGGCCGGCGAACTGGTCCGCCCGCAGGAAGGCGACTTCTACGGCGGCTGGATCACCGCGGACATCACCGGCCCGTTCAAGGGCGGCCCCGCGACGATGGGCTGGTAGAAGCCGACTCCGACGTTCGCTCGCCGGCCGCGGCCGGGGCCAGCCGTTCGACCAGCACCGTGCTCACATCGGCGGTGACGCGTACGTCGTACTTGTTCTTGGCGGTTGGCCAGCCCGTCTCCCGAAGCCTGGCACCGGCCTTGACCCCGCGCTGAGCTTTGCCGTTGACGGTGGCAAGGCCGGCGCCCTTGGCCAGGCGAACCCGCACCGGGGCACCCGTCTCGGTGCGGACCGTCAACTCGCTGACCGACCCGGTCACCGCGATCGGCACGACACCTTCCGGCTCGGACAGCTGCAGCACCCCGCGGGACACATCGGCGGCAAGCTCGACGCCCACGAGACCGCCCGCCTGCGAGTCCACGTCGAGCGCGGTCGCCTCGCCGGTGAGCTTCACCGTCCAGGCCACCTTGGCGTTGAGCAACACCTCGGCGCCCACCGTGCCGGCCGCCCCGCCGGCGAGAGCGAGCAGCGAGCCGTTCCCGACGTCAGTCAGCTGCAATACCGCGCTCTGGTCCAGCGCGGTGACGTTCAAGAGCGCCTCGCCCAGATCCGCCGTGCGGACGCGCAACGTGGTCGCCGCGCCGACGATCTCAAGCCGCCGCTCCGTGATCGCGCCGAGCGGTGCGGTCAGCGGCGCCGCCGGCGGCGGCTGGACGACCTCGGGCGGCTGGGACACCGGCCCGCCGCCGATCTCCGCGGCCGCCGCCGACCGCGGCGAGGGTGGGCGGTAGGCCTCTGCCTGACCCAACACCACCCCGACGGTCAACGACACGAGGACGGCCGTGAACACCCACAGCCGCCACGGCCTGCGAATCTGCTGCTCATAGATGAGTGCAACCCGTCCCGTCACCCGAGGCGCCGGCTGGCTGCCCGCCTGCGTGCGGGTGGGCGGCTGCCTTTCGCCCAGCCGCTCGGCGGGCGGGACGCCGCCGGCAGGCAGGCTGGGTGCGTTGCCGGTCAAGGGGACCTGCGGCGCGTCACCGACCCTCGGGCGACCCAAGGGATGTCCGGGAACCGGAAGGGTGGGCCGATTGGAGGCCGGAGTTCCGGTGAAGAAGCGCATGACGACGTCCGCGCGCTGCTGAGCCGACGACGCCTCGTCGAACTGGTCGGCCACCCGGCACCTCCACTGACCGGGGCACCCGGCCCGGCACTACGAAATACGGACGCAACGCCACCTCGGATCGATGAACATCGCACGATTCGCATCCCGTGTGAAGTGAGGCCGCGAAATCCGCCCGATCAAGCCCGGAGGCGCCGGCTTCCGGTACGGAACCAGTTGCCCGCCGTCACGCAAGCCCGACGACCCGCGCGCGACCGTCGCGTCGCTACGGACCCGTACTTTCGGTTGATGTCGATGTATTGATCTTGTCCATACGATCTTCGGGCGGGCCGCCGCCCGCCCTGATCAGTACGGAGATCGCATGCTTGTGTCCCGGGCCGCGGTGGCCGCCACCGTCCTCTTCGCGGCCACGGCCGTGGGCTTCGGTCTGGCCGTCGGCACCGCCTCCGCCGACTCCGACGAGGCGCTGCCTCTCACGTCGTTCGGTGAGATCACGATCGACGCGGTGCACAAGCGGGTCTTCATCAGCGACCCCGTTGCCGGCAAGGTTCTCGTGACGACCTACCAGGGGCACTCGGTAGCCGAGTTGAGCGGCCTTCCCGGGGTATGGGGCCTTGCCCTCTCGGCCGGCTCCGGTGACCTCTACGCGGCCGCCCCCGGGGCACACGCGATCGTCCAGTTCTCGACCGACACACTGCGTGAATCGAAGCGGTACCCGGTCGGGGACGCTATCGAGCTGGGGGACGTCGTACCACCCGTCAGTGGCAAACTCTGGTTCTCCGCGAAGGTGGAGAACCAGAGTTTCCTGGACGGCGGAGGGCTGGGCTCGGTAGATCTGGATACGTCCGAGGTCCGGCTCCATGACGGATCTGTCGACGGAACCAGCTTCCACAGCGCGCCCATGCTTTCCGTGGCGCCGGGTGAGCCCGGCCTGGTGCTCGCCACCGAAAACAGGAGCTCCCGTAGTGAGAGCAGCGTGTTCGACGTCTCGTCCGGCACCGAGCAGTTGAAGCTGGACACGGACATGTCCGGGCAGATGACCAACGACTCGGCACTCTCCGTCGATGGCAGTCACGTGCTGCAGGTGACCGTCGGCATCACCCGCATCCGGGTCACCGACGGGGACAAACAGGACGTCTATCCGGGACTGCGGCTGCGGCCGACCGCTGTGGAGGTCGCGCAGGACGGCCGGATAGCGCTCGGTCTCAGCGAAGCCGGGACGAAAGACGTCTACGTGTTCCGGGAGGGTTCGGACGAGCCCGAGGCAATTTACGCCCTACCGAACGTGATCAGTCAGACTTCCGAGCCTGGTGTGACCTACCGCGGTCTCGCCTGGGAACCCGGCGGTCCGCGCCTGTTCGCCGTCGGCCACGCCATCCATTCCGGATACTGGCTCTTCACCCTGAACGACCCGGATCCAGAACTGCCGGATCCGACACCATCCACGACCTCGCCCAGCACAACGCCACCTTCCCACGATCCGTCGGTGCCCCCGCGGACGATGTACCTGAACTGGTACGGACCCCCTACCGCAGTCCGGGGCAAGCCCGTCACCCTGGCAGGGTGGATCATGGCGGCCGCGAACGTGCCTCCGCCGGCGGGTTCCGTTCTGACCGTGCGGCGGATCGACATCGGATCTCCCTCGGGAACCCCGTTGGGCACCGTGAAGACCGACGCCAACGGCGGCTTCAGCCTGATCGACACTCCCCCCAACGGCGGAAATATCCGCTACTCCTTCTCGTTCGCCGGCAGCCCGGGATTCGCCCCGGTCTCATCCGCGATGCTGCTCAACATTCCCCGGGCGCGGGCGCCGCTCAGCCTGTCGCGAGGCTCTGGGACGGGAGTGCTGCCCTACGGCGCCACGGTGAGCCTCACTGCCAAACTTGGTGCCCCCTACCAGAACCGGGTCGTGGAGATCTGGGCCGACCCGCATGGAGCGGACCAGCGTGACCGCCTGATCAAGCGGGCACCTGTGAACGGCTCGGGCAATGTGGTCACTGCCCTCAAAGCCACCAGGAACACCCTGGTAACCGCCCGGTTCACCGGTGACGGCGCCTACGAACCCGGTTCCGCCCGGCTCGAACTGTGGACCAGGGTCAGCGCGAACACCACGCTGGCCCGGCACTACAAGACCAAAAAGATCGGCTCGACGACGTACCAGTACTTCCGGGAGTCGAAGGATCCGCTGATCAAGCACACCATGACGCCTTACCCCGGGCGCCAGGTCCGCACCACCATCCAGGCCTGGTCCGGCGGCAAGTGGAGACTCTGGTCGGGCCGCAACACCAAATTGAGTTCGACCGGAAAGGCGTCCTTTACCTTCATCACCGGCAAAAGGATCGGCAAACGGTTCCGGGTGCGGGCCGAATACCTCCGCGGAACGGTGGGGGACAGCGCCAACTCCGACTCCGCCGGCCCCTGGAGGTACTTCACCTACACCAGGTGACCTACGGATCGCATAGTCCTCGCCTTTCAGTTGTGCGCACCGATGTCAGCGGCGATAGGTGCGTTCGTGCTGTACCTGACGTGGCCGGCCTTGTCATAGGCGCGCACCTGCACGGTGAACCTCTTGCCGTACTTCTTCGGATTCAGCACGAAACTGTAGGCAGCTTTCGCATCGGTCGCCCCCGCCTTGCCGTTGACCAGCATCTGCACACGCGCCATGCCGTTGCGGTCGGAGGCGGCCACAGTCAGCGTGGTCTTCGCCGCACCCGCACGTCCTGAAAGCAAATCAGCGGATCGCGGCGATCCCGCCTGCTAACTGGAGAGTTGCAGGTCTTGCCGGGCTTGGTCGAGTTGGTCCTGCCAGATCCAGAGTCGGTGCTGGGGCGGAACCTGGTGGTAGCCGTACAACCCGACATTCGTCATGGTGCGGAGGTCGATGCAGACACGCTGGTATGCCTCAGCGATCGCGGCCGCGGGATCGTCCAGCTCACGCTGTCCGAGTTTCACGCAGGCGCGGAACTCGTATGCAAGCAGAAGGTCTTCGCCGAATTCAGCCCACGCACCGAGCCGCTTGGACCAGGCTTCGTCGGCCGCCTCGAGGAGCAGGCCCAAGTCGTCGTTGCGGGGGATGGACGGGTAGATGAGGAACATCGCCGCCCACCCGGCGGCGACCATGTCGAGGTTGAAGGTGCGCCGGTCGGGATGGTCGCGCGGCGGCAGCGGATCGCTCAAGCCACCCGCGAACCACGGCGCCACATAGGCCAGCAGCCGGCCGTTGCGTTCGATCAGCTCGCCGGTCGCGATGACAGCGGCTTTACGGCGGCCTCCGTCGGGACGGGTCAGCCGGCGTTGCTGCATCGCATCGAGCTCGCCGGTGGCGCGGTCACCGGCAGCGATGTGCCGTGCCGCCGCGTCGGGCACGATCCTCGACACCAGATAGTCCCGAAGGCCTTGAGGCAACGCGTCGTAGGTGCCATCCAGCAGCCGGGTCCGGCACCGCTCCAGGGTGGCTTGCGCGGTCGTCGCCGCGCCGGCGAAGGTCGCCTTCTCCGGGGTATCGACGCAGACCATCCGCACCGGCATGAAGATGTTGGGAGTGTCGCCGTCCGAGACACTCAGCAGCTGATGATCGGACGCCGGGCGAATCACGCGGGGAAAGTCGAACGCGACCACGGGTCGTACTCCCTTGTCTGGGGTAGCGTCGCCTACGTTGGCCAGTCGACCACGATGGCGCGCAAGCGGCAGTCAGCCATGGGACACGACTCACCCGTACAGGTGACAGCCGGCGGCCCGTCCTAGTAGCGGGCTCCCGTAGCGGCTTCCAGCGATGCGGGCTTCAAGGCTTCGGGGTGTCATCAAGGTCGGCCGCTGTCATCCTCGATTGCGTCGAAATTCTTCCGAGGCCGAGACGAAACTCCGGCCTGGCCGACGCGCACGGTCAGCGATGAGCACCTGCGCATTTTCGTCGTACTTCTTATAAATTGCGACGAGCGCCGGAGGGGCGTCACGAGCGACACAATGGCCGCCGAGACAGCGGAATCCGGTCCCATCCGGCTACGTGTGACCCTTCGACAGGGTGATGCGCGACCCGACCAGCCTGGCCTTTGCGTTTGCGCCACCCCGCCGCCTTTGCGTTTGCGCCAGCCCCGCCACAACGGCCAACACCCCGGTGAACGGGCGACGATCACGTACAGTCCGGTCGATGTCGAATCGGGGGTTCGGCCGAATGTCCTCTGCGGACGGCGGACGCCTGTCGAACGGTCGGCTACGCAGGCGCATGGGGGAAATATGCAGATCAGCGTCCTCGGTCCGTTGCGCGTCGACGCTGACTCGGGACCGGTGACGATTCGCTCGGCGATCCAGCAGAACCTCCTGGCCGTACTACTCGTCCACGTGAATCAGCCGATTCCGGCGGACACCCTCGTCCACTGGGTCTGGGGAGCCGTGTCGCCGGGGAAGACGACGTCCAACCTGCGAGTCCACCTTCACCACCTTCGGCGCCTGCTGGGGGCCGAGGCGATCTCGCACGAGCCGGGCGGATACCGCCTGGTCATCGACGCCCACGACGTGGACGCCCAGCGCTTTCGTGACGGCGTCGATCAAGCGCGCCGATCCCTGTCGGACGGCCTCCTGCACGAGTCGCACCGAACCTTCCACGACTCCCTGCGCCTGTGGCGCGGGTCGGCGTACTCGACGTGCCGCGACCCGCAGCCGGTCTCGCAGGAGGCGGCAGCCCTGGACGCCCTGCGGCTCGACGCCCAGGAGGAACTGCTCGGCGTCGACATCGAGCTCGGCCGGTACGCCGAGGCGAGTGCGACAGCGACGGCACTGGCCGCGGCCAACCCGCTGCGCGAGAGCCTGCACGAGAAGGCCATGCGGGCGCTGTACCTCGCCGGCCGCTCCGCGGATGCCCTGACGCTCTACGAGCGGTTCCGTCAGGGACTGAGCGCCGAGCTCGGTGTCGACCCGGGATCCTCGCTGCGCCTGCTGCACCAGCAGATCCTGCGCGGCGAGCTGCGCCCCGCCGGCGACGACCGAGTGCGGGTGACAGCCCCGGCCGCCCCGGCGCCGGTGCCGTCAAGCGCCGAGCCCGCATCGCCGGCCCAGCTGCCGGCACCCACCGGCACCCTGGTCGGCCGCGACGCCGAGCTGCGAAAACTCGACCAATTCGGCTCCGTCGGCTCGGCCGCGGGGGCGCCACCGGTCGCGCTGATCGGCCCCGCCGGAGTCGGCAAGACGGCGTTGCTCCTGCACTGGGCCGACCGCGCCCGGCCTAGCTACCCTGACGGTCAGCTGTTCGTGGATCTGAGTGGATTCGGCCCGGCGGCACCGCTGCCCGCCGCCGAGGCGCTGGAGGGCTTTCTGCTGGCCCTGGGCGTGCCGGCGGGACGGATTCCCGGGCGGATGGACCAGCGCGCCGCGCTGTTCCGCTCGCTGGTCAGCCGCCGCCGCATGCTGCTGGTTCTCGACAACGCAGTCAGCTCCGAACAGGTCCGGCCGCTGCTGCCCGGCGCGGGCCCCAGCCGGACCCTCATCACCAGCCGGCGCCGGCTCGACGGGCTGGCCGCCCGGGAGGACGCGGTACTGCTGGCGATCGAGCCGCTCGATCCCGGGCACAGCCGTGAGCTGCTGGTGGCCGGCGGTGGCACCGAGCTGGGCGACGAGGGCATCGACGTGGTCGTCGAGATGTGCGCCGGACTGCCTCTGGCGTTGCGGATCGCCGCGGCACGGCTGCGTGGAAGCCTGTCGGCGCGAGACCTCGCGCGCCGGCTCAGCGATGAGAGAACCCGGCTGTCCGCGCTGAGCATCGAGGACGACACGATGGCTGTCCGGGCCGCGTTCCAGGTCTCCTACCAGCCGCTGCCGTCCCCGGCGGCGCGGATGTTCCGGCTGATCGGACTGCATGCCGGCCGCACACCGTCGCTGTCCGCGTGCGCCGCGCTGGCGGGGCTGCCGGTCGACGAGGCCCACGCCCAGCTCGACGCCCTGGTCGCCGCCCACCTGCTGCGGGAGGACTCCACCGATCGGGTGGCCATGCACGACCTCGTCCGGGTCTACGCGCGTGAGCAGGCGGAGCACGACGATCAGGCCGCCAACGACGAGGCGTTGCGCCGGGCGCTGATCTGGTACCTGCACGCCAGCGACGCGGCCAGTCAGGCCGCCCATCCGCACCCGGCCGCGGCGACGCGGGACCTTCCCCCGCCGGTGGTCCCGGTGCCCGAATTCGCCGGTGTGCCGGAAGCGGCGCGGTGGCTGGACCGGGAGCTGCCGAATCTGACCGCCATGCTGGAGGCGGCTGTGGACCGGGAGTGGAACGACTTGGCCTGGCGCGTGGTGCACGCGCCCAGTCCGCTGCTCGGCCGGCGCATGGAGCGGCAGCGGTGGATCACCCTGGCGAAGATCGGCCACGCTGCCGCGGTGCGGGCTGGTGCCCGCGACGCCGAGAGTTTCTTCGACAACGCCATGGGCATCGCTCACGCCCTGCTCCAGCAGTACGAGGAGGCCGAGAAACACCTCCGGGCCGCCATCCGGTTGCGTACCGAGGCCGGCGACATCGACAGCCTTCTGGTCTCCCGGCAGAATCTCGCCGCCCTACTCGGCGACACGGGCCAGCCCGAGGCCGCCATCGCCGAGTTCGAGACGGTGGTCCGCATCGAGAGGGAACGCGGGTCGAACGCGCGGGTGCCCTCCGCCCTCAACAACATCTGTAAGAACCTGCTGCGCCTGAACCGTGCGGCCGAGGCCGTCGACTCCGGATCGCGGGCGAGCGCCGCGGCGGCCGCCCAGGGGGACGTCACCTCCGAGGCGTACGCCCACCTGCACCTGACGGAAGCCTGCACGGCGCTGGACCGTTACGCCGAGGCCGAGGAGCACTGCCGGCGAGCCGTCCACTTGGCTCGCATGTGTGGTGACCTCTTCGTTGAAGCCTCCGCCCTCCAACTCCACGGTGATGTCAAGGACCGGGAGGGCAGTCCGGACGAGGCGCACGCCCTCTGGAAGCGCTCGGCGGAGCTGTTCGACGTGCTCGACGCCGCCGACGAGGCCGCGGCGGCTCGCGCTCGCACAGCCGGCACTCCGGTCGGTTAGGTCTGCCCTAAACGTGGCCCTAACGCGGTCGCAACGGTCCGCTGCGACAGTGGTCCGACCGGCGACAACACACGGGGATACGGTTGTGAGCGGACACGATGGACCGATGGTCATGCACGGCTGGGGATCGTGGGAGGAGGACGGGACGCAGCCCGTCGAGGAGGTCGCCGTCGCGCTCCTCCGGGCTCCGGACACACCGCGCCTTGCCGGTGAGGACTTCGCCCACACGAGGCTGTTGGCGCAGGTTCAGACGCCGCTGCCGCCGATCCTGGTCCAGCGGGGCACCCATCGCGTCATCGACGGATGGCACCGGGTCCGGGCGGCCCTGCTCAGTGGCCGCCGGACCGTGGCGGTGCGCTATTTCGACGGCTCGGAGCATGACGCCTTCGCATTGTCGGTGCGGCTGAACGTCAAGCATGGCCTGCCGCTGCCCCGGGCCGACCGGGAATCGGCGGCGACGCGTCTCATCCGGTCCCATCCGCTCTGGTCGGACCGGGTTCTCGCGGACGTGACCGGCCTGGCGCCGAAGACGGTGGCAGCGATCCGCCGGCGCGCCGGCGTCGAGGCGATCGACCGCCGCATCGGCCGGGACGGACGGATCCGGCCGATGGACAGTACAGCCGGACGGCTGGCCGCCGAACGGCTTCTCACCGACCGGCCGCACGCGTCGCTCCGGGAGGTCGCCGCCGAGGTGGGCATCTCGCCGGCCACGGTCCGCGATGTCCGGCAGCGGCTGCAGCGCGGTGAACCCTCGGTCACCCGCTCCCGGAGCGCCGTCCACCCGGTCGACGCCGCCGGAGTTGTGTCGGCCGGCGCGGAGAAGGATCTCGCGGAGGCGGTGCACGGCCTGCTGCGGGATCCTTCCCTGCGCTCGACTGAGTCCGGGCGGAGCCTGCTGCGGTGGCTCCTGCCGAGAGTGTCCGGGTTGGACGGGTGGCGCCCAGCCCTGCAGGAACTGCCCTCGCACTGCACATACGTGGTGGCGGCGATGGCACGACGGTGCGCCGACGAGTGGCGCGACCTCGCGGAACACCTGGAGAGGACAGCTCACAACAGCTGAGGCCGAGCTCGTTCAACCGATGACCGGTGTCGGGTTGAACAGGCTTCTCAAGGCTGGTTCGGGTCGCTGTCCGGCGGGAGCAGCCCGAGCGCGGCGGCGAGCCGGTGCCGCTGATCCGTACGTGACACCGGCCCACGCCCCTGCTCCTGCGGCAGGGTCAACAGCGCGCGGGCCTCGGTGAGCACCGTGGCTGGGAACTCCCATGCGGCGGGCGATCCGGACCAGCCCGAGGTGACCCGGTGCCGGCCCAACAATTCGTGGATCTCAAGCAGCTGGGACTTGAGGATCTCCGCACCGGTGGGCGGGCTGGCGATGACCGACAGGTGCAGGGACGCCTCGTCAAGGCTCTCCGCCCGGTGCGGCCACGCCGGCGGCATGTAGCACTTGTCCCCGGGGGAGATGACGAACTCGATGACCGGCACGGCGCCGTCCGGCAACGTCACCGGACCGTCGTCGTGCGCATCCGGAAGTGGCTTGTAGATAAGCCACTTCTTACGGCCCTCGAGCTGCTTCACAAACACATGCACAAGGTCCTGATGAACGGGGAAGGCTCCGTAACCCGGCGGGCTGAGGATCGCGATCGCCGCCGTGTCGAGGCCGGACTTCTCGCTGATCGCCCGGCAGAGCCGAGCGGCCGGCTCCCAGTATTCCTGGAGATCATTGAGTTGAATGGTGGCGCCTTGCGAAAACTCTTCCGCGATTCTGGAGATGTTCAGATATCCGCCGGCGATACTGGCCGCGTCCTTACGGGTGTTGAGTGGGCGCCCGGTGGTGTACAACCGCCGGTCGGCGGGTGCGCCGTTCTTGTTGACGACGACCTGCGGATAGCGGGCCCGGCCGTCGACGAGGAGCTCGAAGACCTGGCGAATCGTCAGAATGAGCTGGTCGTCGCCGTTCGCCCGCTCGAAATGCACCTCACGGTTCCAGGCCACGGCAATCGCTTCTTCTCTTGGCAGCGACTGCGGCCAGTCCTTTTCCTCGCCCATTGGCCACGCCTTTCAATGATGTCCCGATCGCCTCGCGGCGTTGTCGGCCGGAGTCAACCCCGGGGCTGAACCACCCGTCAATGGTTACCGAGTGGCGCAGTTGTACAGCGCATAGAAGATGTATAGGAGGCCGCCTCAGGAACGAGTAATCATGGTGCCAGCAATTGACGAATTGGAGGAAGTCATGGCACAGATGGTGGCCGAACGCTCGTCGGTGGAACTGCGGACCGAGGGGCTCGAACTCGAGGTTCTCGAGCTGGAGAGCTACGAACTGCCGAAGGCCGAGACCGTTCCGGCCTGCGGCTGCGCCGGAGCCGCTTGCGGCGGTCTGGGCGCGTGCGGAATCCGGCCGCGATTCACCGAGTCGCGCGACTGATTCAGAACCAGTGACCGGGTGTGCCGGGCCGCGGGGTCCGGCACACCCGTTCCGGCGACGGGTGGGGCAGGGGGAGGAAGACGTGAGCTTGTCGTTTGTGCACGGCCTGTCGTACGCCGTGGAGGACCAGATGGTGACGGTGATCCGGGGAGACCGGGCCGTCCGCTATCGAGGGCCCGGTGCCGACCTCCTCGGGCGAGCGCTACCGCTGCTGGCCACCGGTGACGACCTGCCCACGGTCACCCGGGCCCTGGGTGATGTCCGGCTCGCCCCGGTCGTCGAGGGCATCGCCCAGCGGCTCGTCGACGACGGATTCGCCGTTCCGGCCGGTGCGGCGGGCCACACGGTGCGGCACCACGTGGCGGTGGCCGGTGACGACGCACAGGTGGCGGCTGTTCACGAGGCGGCGCCCGAAACGTGGCGCGTCATTTCCGTACCGTTGGAAGGTCTTGCCGATCTCGATGTGCAATGTCACGCAAGGCTGGTGTGGGTCTCCGACCCCAACAGCGCCGAGATCGCGGCCTGGAACGAACGCGCGTTGCGCGAGAACCTCCCCTGGATGCCGGTCATCGAGTTCGACGGCAGCGTGGCGATCGTCGGCCCCTATATCGAGCCGGGCCGGTCGGCATGCTTCGAATGCTTCCGCCGGCGTCGCTCGGCGTGGCACGCGGGTGACGCGAGCTGGTTGCACGCCCGCCGCCTGGGATCGCTCACCGGCGGCTCACTGCCGAGAGCTCTGCCGGCCGCCGTCGCCACCGTGGTCCTCGACTCCTGGCTCACCCGGAACGATCCGGCCGTCGTCGGTGCGGTGCACGCGATATCACCGAAGGCCGGCGTGACGATCGACGTCGAGTACGTGCTGCGGGTCCCCCGGTGCGGAGCCTGCCGTCCCGTTCCCGCGGCGACCCGGCCGACGGTGTGGGCCGACTACCGGCGGCAACTGGAGGATCTGAGCCTCGACGCCGGAGAGAGGCACTGATGGGCTCTGACATGCTCGCCCGCCTCCAGGGCACGGTCGTCGGGTTCACCGGACCGGTCGACGAGATGCTCACCGGCGCGGGTGGCGTACGCCTCTGCCGGTCGACAGCCGGGGTGCGCGCGACTCCCAGCACCATCGGCGTCGACTGGGATTTCGACGCGGGGCTGGGCATCAGTGAGCGCCGCCTCGACAGCCGGATGGCCGCGGTCGGTGAGGCCTTCGAACGCTATGCGGTGGCCTGCGTCGACTCGTCCCGGGTGCAGGTTCGGACAGCCACCCACGACGCGCCGCACCTCGCGGCCGACGAGTTCGCCCACTTCCTGCCGGAGCAGTACGAATCAGCCCGATTTCCGCTGCGTCCGCCGCCGGCTCGGGACGAACCCATTCCGTGGATCTCCGGGCTCGACCTGGCCACCGGCGAGGAGACATGGCTACCTGGTCTGGTCTGTTCGTCATATTTCGTCGACCACCGCAGCGGCGAGACGACGAGGGTGGGCCGCTGGTTCGAGCCGACCAGCAACGGCGTCGCCGCCGGCGGTGACCCCCTCCGGGCCACCCTCTCCGCACTGCTCGAACTGATCGAACGCGACGCGTTCATGCTGATGTGGTACCACCGGCTGAGGCTTCCCGACGTGCGGATACCCCCGGGCGGCCCGTTGGCCGCTCTCCTGGACCGGGTCGTCGGGTCGGCGCGGGTCCGGGCACGGCTCATCGATCTCACTGAGGTCCACGGAATCCCCTGCGTGCTTGCCGTTCTGTGGCGCGACTGCGACGGCCGGCCGGTCCACAGTCTCGGCGGAGCCGCGGCCACCTCCCTCGATCGAGCCGCCACCAAGGCCCTGTCCGAGGCGGCCGGCCTCTATGAAGGCTTCCGGCTGCGCGCGATGGCCCACGCCCAGCGCACCATGTCCCCGGAAGACGTGACGGGATTCGCCGAGCACGTCGAATACTTCACCGACCCCGCGCATCGCGACGCCATCGACTGGCTCCTGGAACCGGTGGACCCCGCGCCCGAGGTTTCCCGGCCGTGGCCAGAGCGGACACTCGCCCAGCTCGCCACCGGATTACGAGCTCGGGGCGTCCGCACCTATGCCGTCGACCTGACACCGGTCGAGGGTGCCGACGCGGGATTGTGCGTCTACCGGGTCGTCTCACCCGACCTGCTCATGTTGGAGATGGATCACAACGCCCGGCAGCTGGGCAGCGCACGGCTGCGGAACTGGCCGTCCGCGATGCCGGCCGGCGAACTCAACCCGGACCCGCATCCGTTCTCCTGAAAGGCGACTGTGACGATGACCGAGGTACCGGCGTCCGGCACGCACCGGGCGGTGGCGACATGGTCGCGACTGTCCGCGGAGCCGATCGAGGGCTCCGATCTTGCCGAGGAGTACCACGAGGCCTCGAAGTTCTACCGGCCGACGATTCGCCGGCAGGTTCGCATCGACCGGCTCCTGGCGGACGCCGACCTGGCCACGAGTGCCGGCATGGGTGCCCGCGACCTGCCGCACCTGCCCCGGCTTCCACTGCCCGCGCCAGACACGCGGCGGCTGCCGGTGCCGCTGACCCGCCGGCCGTCGCACCGCACCTTCGACCCCGGTCCGCTGCCGGTCGAGGTGATCGGCGACCTCCTGGCCTTCAGCTACGGCGAGCGGGTTGGCGGGGGTGAGGTGGCGCGCCGCCCGGTCGCGTCAGCCGGAGGGCTCTATCCGCTGGAGCTCTACCTGCTCGCCGAGGTGACCGGCGAGGGCCGGAAGGGTGTCTACCACTACGACGTGGCCGGGCACCGGCTCGAGGAGGTGCGCTCGGGCGTCGGTGCCGAGCTGCTGGACCGGCTGGCGGCCGACGTGGCGGTGGCCGAAGTACCGCTCGTCATAGTCGTGACCGCGCTGTTCGCCCGGTCCCGCTTCAAGTATGGCCTGCGCGGATACCGGTTCTGCCTGATCGAGGCCGGCGCGCTGATCCAGCAGCTGCAGCTGGTGGCCCAGGCGATGAATCTGGTCTCGATCCCGTACGCGGGGTTTTTCGACGACGCCGTGGATGAGCTGTGCGAGATCGACGGGGTGGACGAGTCCTTCCTGAACGCGATCCTCATCGGCGGCCCCGATGAGTGACCAGGCACGATTCCAGGCACAGCAACCAGTGCTGGTCCGCGCGCCGCTGCGACCGTTCCTGCCGTCGGCACCGCACGCGGACGCCGACACCTCCGCGGACGTGATCCGGCGTGCGTTGCAGGACCCGGAACTGCTCGAGTGCCTGCTGATGGCGAGGCCGACGGTGGCCGCCGCGCTGATGCGGTCGGCGGATGGCACCGACGCGGCGGCCCAGACAGGGCTGGCGACGACGGTACGAGCCTACGAGCAGCGCATGGCTCACCGAACCACCCCGTTCGGCCTGTTCGCGGGCACCGCCACCGCCACCTTCGGCGGTCAGCCGCGCGGCCGGCTCTCCCCGGCAGGACACCGCGTCCTCAGCCGGCCCAGCGCCGCGAGCATCACCGAACTGGTACGCGAACTGGAGGACGACGACGCGGTGCTAGCGTCGCTGCAGGTACGGCTGGCGCCGGCCGTCACGTTCGCCGCGGGCGTCGCGGTGCTGCACGTGGCGGCTCCGGCGGCGCAGGCCGCTCGGTGGCGACGGGTTGCGGTTCAGCTCCCGGTGGCCGCTACCGAGGCGCTGCGAGACGGGCTGGACCGGACTGGTGCCGACATCGCCACGGTGCTGAACCGGCCGCTCAGCACCGTTCGGCAGCTCATCCGGGGCGGGCTTCTCGTCATCGGCCTCGCCCCGGCACCCGGCGAGCGGGATCCACTGCGGCACATACGGGACGTCCTGGCCGCGAGCGGGGCGCCGGAGGAGACGATCCGGCGCGTCGACGGGCTTCGCGCGCTGCATGGGGCGTACGAAAAAAGTGCCGTCGGCGACGGCACCGCCGCGCTGGCGGCACTCGCCGATGCCCTGCCGCCGGTGCCGGACGCGCCGATGCACGGCCATCTGCGACTGGCCGCCGACCTCGAGTTGCCCCTCGCCGCCCGGGCCGAGGCCGAGCGGGCCGCTGATCTCCTATGGCGCCTGCGTGCCCGGTCGGCGGCGCAGCGGACCCTGGACGCCTACCACGGCCGTTTCATCGAGCGGTTCGGCACGAGCCGTCGCGTGCCCGTGCTGAAACTGATCGACTCCGCTGTCGGCCTCGGGCCGCCGGGTAACTACGTGGGTGAGCCGTGCCCGCCACCGGAGGTCGAGGAACTGGACGACCTGCGCCGGCGCCGCGCGCAGCTGGCCGAGCTGGCCTGGCGGGCGCGGTTGGACGGCCAGACCGAGGTCGTCCTGAGCGATGACGACCTGGCCCGGCTGATGCCCGCCGTCCCGTCCCGGCGGCCGGAGTCGATGGACCTCCTGGCCTCCCTGATCGCCACGCCCTCCGGACTCGAACGCGGCGACTTCCTGCTGGTCGAGCCCCGGCTGGGTACCGGGCCGGCCGGCGCCACCTCGGCGCGATTCGTGTCCGGCGAACCCCGGCGGCCGGCGAGCGCCGCGGCGGCTGACGGAGCGCTGGTGGCCGAGGTGTGTTACCGGCCGCTGGCCTTGCGGGTCCACAACGCCCTGCCGCCGCTGGGCTGGACGGAGCACCACATACCGATCGACGCGCACTTCGACGGGTCACCGGCCATCTCGCCGGCCGACCTCGCGGTCACCGCCGACGGCCACCGTCTGCACCTGGTTCACCTTCCGACCGGGCGCCGGGTGGTCGCCGTGTCCTACTCCAGCGTGCTGCCGCAGATGATGCCGCCGTTGGCTCGGCTACTGGTCGAGATCAGCGAGGTCAACGCGGCATACGACAACTGGTGGACAGTGTGCGACGACCCGTCTCCGGCGCAGCCCCGGCTACGCCACGGTCGCCTCGTTCTCCGCTCCGCGCGCTGGCTCGTCGGCCAGTCGCTGCGGGATGCCGCGATCTCGCCACGGATCAGCGCCGGCCGTTGGAACGACCTGGTCGCGCGGCATTGGGGAAGGTACGTGATACCGGACGTCGTCGCGGTCGGCCGGGGTGACCGCCGGGTGCCGGTGGACCTGGGCAACGAGCTGGACCGGCGGCTCCTACGGCGGCAAATCCGCGCCGGCGCCTTCGAGGTCGTCGAGCTGCCCGGCGGCGCCGACCACGAGGACGGCTGGCTGACCGGGCCGGCCGGCGCGCACCGAGCCGAATTGGTTGTGCCGATCACCACACCGGTGACCACGCCGACCGGCGAGCAGGCCACCGCGCGCCGGGTACTCGGCCACGAGGTCAGATACCCGCCCGGCTCCTCGTGGCTCGAGGCGCGGGTGGACACCCCGGCGATCCTGCAGCCACAGGTCCTGGCGGCACTGCGGTCGGCTCTCGACGAGGTGAGCCCGTCCCTGCGCGCCCGCTGGTACTTCGTGCGCTACCGCGACGCGGGACGGGGTGAGCACCTGCGGCTCCGCTTCCACGGCGAACCGGCGGCCCTCCGCGCCGACCTGCTGCCGCACCTCAGCGACTGGTGCGCCGCCCTGCACAGCCGGCGGCTCGCCGGGACTCTCAGCGTGCACACGTACGAGCCCGATCTCGAACGTTACGGCGGCCCGGACCTTCACGAGCCGTGCACCGAGGCCTTTCACGAGGACAGCCAGTGGGTGCTCGACCTGCTGCGAGCGCGTCAATCATGGCCGGCGGGGCTCACCCAAGCCGGCGTGGCAGCGCTGAGCGTGCTCGACCTGCTCCGGTCGTTCGACCCGCGAGCGGCCGAGGCCACCTACCTGCTGCGGGTCACTGGTCACCCGGGCAGCGAACGCCCGCTGGTCCGCCGGCTTGCGGCCGACGATCCGTGGGGCCCGGAACTGGCGCGGGCGCGGGCTCGGCGGCAGAAGGCCTTTTCAGCGTACGGACGACACGCCCGGCGCCTGACGGCGAGCGGGGAGAGCTGGACCGCCACTCGGGAGGTGGCCCGCAACCTCGTGCACCTGCACTGCAACCGCCTCCTCGGCTCGGCGTCACCACTGGAGATGGACGTGTTGCGCCTGGTCAGGGACGCGGCGGTGGCCACCGGTTGGCTGTCCCCACCGACCAGAACACACATGATGGAGGCACGATGAACAACGCCAGTTACTCAGCGGCGAGTCTGCCGGCCCTCGGGGTCGGCCTCGGGTTCCGTCCCGAGATCGAGGGAGCGGTCTTCGCCAACAGCGACCGCATCGACTGGGTTGAGATCACCGCGGACCGGTTTCTCAACGAACCGAGCCTGATGGACACTCTGGTCGCCTTGAAGGCGTGCTTTCCCGTGGTGCCGCACTGCCTGGAGATGTCGGTCGGGTCGGACGCTCCCCTCGACCTCGGCTACCTGACGAAGATCGTCACCATCGCCGACGCTGTGGACGCGCCCTGGGTCAGTGATCACCTGTGCATGACCAACGAGGGGGGCCACCAGCTGGGAACCCTCGCCCCGATCGAACGCAGCCGTGAACGCGCGCGGAACGCGGGGGCCAAGGCGAAGCAAGCGCAGGAACTGCTTGGCCGCCCGCTGCTGCTCGAGAACATCACCTACTACGTCGACATGCCCGGCGAGCTCACCGAGGCACAGTTCCTCGCCGAGGTCCTGGAGCAGAGCGGCTGTGGCCTGCTTCTCGACCTCGAGAACGTACGGGTGAACGCGGCGAACCACGGCTACGACCCGTACAAGTTCCTCGAATCCCTCCCCCTGGAGCGGATCGTCCAGGTGCATGTGGCCGGCAGTGAGCCGTACCCCGGCATCGCGCTGGACACGCACAGCGCCCCCGTTTCGGACGAGTGCCTCGCGCTCCTGAGCCACCTCACTGATCTGGTGTCGCTGCGGGGCGTGCTCATCGAACGCGACGACGAATTCCCCGACGACTTCAGCGAACTGTTGACCGATGTCGAACGTGCCCGGGCGGCGGTGGCCCGGTGAGCGAGCCGAACCGCTCGACGGACAGCCAGGCGCTGCTCACCCTCGTGCTCGGTGCGCCGTCGCGGGTCGAGTCGATGCTCGCGGACCCGGAGGCCTTCGCCGCCCGGCACGGCTTCGACCCCGCCGTGGTGCTGGCCATGGCCGGCACACAGGCCCACGGGCTGAGAGTGATGGCGACGATCGTCCGCACGAAATGGCTGGGGCGGTGCCAGCTGATGCTTCCGGCGACGTTCGAGGTGCTCGCCGGCCATCACCTCGCCGAGGGGGTCGTGGATCGCTTCTTCCGGGCGCCGCTGCCTCCGCCGTACGCTCCGCACGAGCTTGGCGAACGCTTCGCCGATCACCTCCGGGCGGCGCCCGAGTTCGCAGGTGGTCTCGTCCCGGAGCTGGCTCGGCTGGAGCTGCTGCTCTACCGCCTCGCGACGGCCGCGAGTCGTCCGGCGGCTCAGGTGGACTCGTTCGCGGTCGCCGTCGTCGAGCTGCGCGCCCGTGTCCTGGCCGGCCTGGGTGTCACGGCCGAGGCCGGCGGGGACGCAGCGCCGGTACCCCACGCGTTCCGTCGTGACGCGTACGGGCACGTCCGCATCTGGAGACTGTCGCCGCCTGTGGCGTCGGTTCTCGCCGCCCCGAACGCGACCGGTTTGCCGCCGGCGGTGGTGGAGCAGGTGCAGACCTGGCTGCGTACGCATGACCTTGTCTCGTAGGTGCCGCTGATGTTGTTCGGGATCCTGGGATCGGTGCAGGTCGTGGCCGGACGCCAGCGGATGACACTCACCCGGTCGCAGCGCCGGGGCGTGCTCGGATATCTGATCCTCAACGCGGGCACGGAAGTGTCCACATCAGATCTGATCGCGGCGATGTGGGGTGATGCTCCGCCGGCGACTGCCCGGGAGCAGATCCACAGCGCGGTTCACGGGATCCGCCGGCAGTTCGCTGCCCTGGGTGCCCCTGACCTGCTCGTCTCGACCACGTCAGGCTACAGCCTGTACGTCCCCCGGGCCGGCGTCGACCTGTACCGCTTCGCGGACCTCACCGACCAGGCCCGGGCGGCCCGGGAGCGGCACGACGACGCGGACGCCGCCCGGCTGCTGACCCGGGCGATGCAGACGTGGCGGGGAACGCCGCTGAGCGATGCCTCGGGCACCTACGTCGAGCAGACGCGTGCCCGTCTCGATGATCAGCGCCTGATCGCCGAGGAGGACCTCATCGAGCTGGAGGTGGCGGCCGGGCGGGCCTCGACGGTGCTCGACCGCCTGTTCACCCGCAGCCGGCAGGAACTCGCGCGCGAACGGGTTCACACCCTGCTCATGCTCGCGTTGCACCAACTAGGGCGGACGGTGGAGGCCCTGGACGTCGCCCGCCGCTATCAGAGTCACCTGGCTGAGCACCACGGGCTGGACCCCGGGTGCGACTTCACGGAACTCCAGCGGTCGATGCTGCGCGGCGGCTCCGCGGGTCTCGCCAGCCCCGCCGGCCCCGCCGGCCCCGCGGGGCTCGCCCGCCCTGCCAAGCCCGCCGGGCCCGCCGGCCTCGCCCGCCTCATGCCTGCCGAGTCGGAGAGCTTGTTGCGCCGGTTTCTCGACGAGTCGCCGGTCTCGCCAGAGGTGATCACCGAGCTGGCGGAGGCCTGTGACCACCTCCCCGGCGCCCTGCACCTGGCCGGCATCACCCTCGCCGGCTGCCGGGACGACGAGATCACCCGCTACATCCAGGGCGTCCACCTGGGCAAACGCTTCGCATCGGCCGTGAGTGAAGGGACGGATTCGTGAACTTATCGCCGGACTCGGTGCTGCCGGAACTGCGGGCGACCTGGTGGGAGACCGGGCTGAAGGCCCGAGCCGACGCCGGCGTGATCGGAGCCGTCACCGAGCTGCCCGGGCTGGTCGGCGAGGCGCTGCGCACAGCGTGGCGAGCCGACCGCGTGCGCACCATGGTCATCGCGCTGGCGGCGATGGGCGGCGGGGTGATGGCCACGTTCGGTCTGCTGGCCACGCAACGGATACTGGTGCAGCTGTTCGCCGCCGGGCCGACACCTCAGCGGGTCACCGCGGCGCTGCCCGCTCTGGCCGTACTCGCCCTGGCCATCGCCGCACGCGCCGCGATGGGGATCGCCACCGGATACGCGACCAACGGGCTGACCCCGAGGGTGAACCGGGAGGTCGAGCGACGCCTCTTCGAGGTCACCACGGCGGTGCGCCTGGAGGCGTTCGACGCCGACGCGTTCGCCGACGACATGGAACGCGCCGCCCGAGGCTCCGAAGCCGCAAACGACCTGGTCCAGGATGCGATCAACATGTTCGCCGGCCTGGTCGGCGTCGTGGCCGTCGCCGTGGCGATCGTCGTCATCCACCCACTTCTGCTCGTCGCCCTGCTCATCGCTGCGCTGCCGAAGGCCTGGGCATCCCTGGCCGCCGGCCACGAACAATTCCGGACCTACCTCGCCGGTTCGGTGCGCCGCCGCCGACTGTGGGTCCTGCAGCGCCTGATGGCCGAGCGCGAGTCGGCGCTGGAGCTGCGCTCCTACGGCCTGCGCCGGTTCCTGTTCCACCAGTTCGACCAAGTGATGGGCGCCGAGACAACCATCCAGCTGAGTCTGGCCCGCCGGGTCACCACCATCACGAGCATCGGCGCCGCGGTCAGCGGCCTTGCCACCGGCGGGGTCTACGTCCTGCTCGCATACCTCCTGGTACAGGGCCGCATCCCACTGGCCGCCGCGGCTACCTGTGTCATCGCCATCCAGGCGGCTCAGCGCGCCCTGACCGCCATCACCCTGCAGATCGACCGGATCTACGCCAACGGCCAGTTCTTCCACGGATACACCAGCTTCATGAGCCGCACCGCCCCCTACCTGCCCGAACCCGGCGCCGGGTGCGGCACCCCGCCCACTCTCCAGGAACTCACCGTTCGCAAGCTCTCACTCTGGTATCCGGACCGCACTGCCCCCGCCGTGAACCACGTGAACCTGACCATCCATGCCGGACAGACAGTGGCCTTCGTCGGCGAGAACGGCTCGGGCAAGACCACGCTGGCCGCCCTGATCGCCGCTCTCCGCACCCCTACCGACGGCACAGTCGAATGGAATGGCGTCCCCCTGCAGGACTGGGACAACGAGGCGCTACGCTCCCGAATCGCGGTGGTCACCCAGGAGTACCACAAATGGCCCCTCACCGCCGCCACGAACATCGCCATCGGCGACGCCGCCAGCGATCCCACCCCCGAGCGCATCGAGGCCGCCGCAACACTGGCCGTCGCCAACGACATGATCAAAGCCTTACCGTACGGCTACGACACGCTGCTCGACCGCACCTTCGCCCAGGGCCAGGACCTCTCCGGCGGCCAGTGGCAACGGATAACCGCCGCCCGAGGCTTCTTCCGAGACGCGGAGTTGCTCATCATGGACGAGCCGTCCTCGGCCCTCGACCCGCGGGCCGAGAACGCCCTCTTCCAGGCCATCCAGGACCGGCAGGGCCACAAGACCACCATCCTCATCACACATCGCCTGGCCAACGTCCGCCACGCAGACCGGATCTTCGTCCTGCGTGAGGGCAGCCTGGTCGAGTTCGGCAGCCACGAAGACCTCATGACTGCCGGCGGCCACTACGCCGAACTGTTCCACCTGCAGGCCGCCGGTTATCACAAATAGTCTTAATCGAGTCCAACTCGGCGCAGCTCAAACCAGGGTGAATATGAAATACCCTAAAGCGAACTTATGACCCTTTCAGGCTTCTACGGGTCCAGCCGTTGCGGCTTACCGTCGTAGTCGAGGATGTCGTCGGCCGGGACGTGCCGCGGCGGTGACGGTCGCAGCGCGAGGGTGGCATGGAGCTGCCCGAGCCGCACAGTGGTGTCGAGGAATTCCCACCCGGTTCGGTCCACGTCACCGGCATTCCCGATGTCGACGCGGAGGTCGGCGTACAGCTGCTCAGCTTCTGCAACGAGTTCCTCTGCGCGTATGGCGTGCTGCTCCGGCGTCATGCTGTCATGATTCCACCTCGGTCCGACATGCGCGGTCCGCTCGGTCACTGCGGTCCTTATCGATGACGGGTCGTACCCGGAGATTGGTCAGAATGCATATCGCCATGCCGGGGTGAGCCGTCTCAGAACTCACATCGGCCTGGAAATCCACGGGGTCGTGGCTGGGGGATGCGTGGTCACTTGCGGTCAGCAGTGGGCACGCATGGCGTGGCCGCGCCGGCTAGCCGTCGGCGTGCTCCCGATGCGCTCCGCCAGCCTGGCATGCGGCGTGACGCCGCTGGTGACGGCGTTTGGGCACGCGTGGGTACCGGTGGTCACCCGTGGTCAACGGTGGGCACGCTATCCTGAGCCTCGCGCCCTCGTAGCTCAGGGGATAGAGCAACGGTTTCCTAAACCGTGTGTCGCAGGTTCGATTCCTGCCGGGGGCACCCAGGTCACAGCCTTGATCGGCTCGTCTGAGCCGGTCGCGTGGTTCGGTTCGTGGCACGAACCGGTTGCCGTCAACGTCATGGCAGGTGGGTCCCGTGCCGCGGGCCGTGACCGTGGCCGCATCGAGAAGCTTCCCAGCGGCTCCCTACGGGGGAAGGTGCACTCGGGCACCGATCCGCTGACCGGACGCCGGCACGACCTGACCGAGACGATCCCTGCCGGGCCGACGGCGGCCCGCGACGCGCAGAAGGCGCTGACGCGTCTGCTGAATCAGCGTGAGGAGCAGAGAACCCGAAGACCCGGGCGACGGTCCACCAGCTCATGGACCGGTACCTAGAACTCGTGAAGATCGGCGACACGACTCGGCAGGGGTCAAGCCCTTACTCGCCCACGCGGGCGGCTACTTACCTCTGAGCCGGTACCCGCTTCTTATCTGCACCGTTCGTCGCCGCTCGGATTGTTGCTGTCCGGAGCCGCATCGAGATTCGTGTTAGGCGCCCGGACACTGAATCGAGGACCCACCATCATTCAACACTGTGTCGGGGATCCAGCCACGCTTGGCCGGAGAACCGACCACGACAACGTAGGTCCACGTTTTGCCGCTCGGGTTGTCGTAGTCATGAGCCCAGCAGTGATAGTCGAGGTTGAAGCTGCGTTGGAGCCAAGAATTCTGCGCGCAGCGGGTGCTGGAGCCGACGTACGTCCAGACGTCGGAGTAGTTGTGGTTGTAGTGGTTACCGCTGGTATCGAGGTCCGGCGGAGCGGCTCGCCCGCAGCTCCAGTACGCTGAGGCCGGCGCTGGGGCAGCGAACGCGCCGAACGCGGCGGCTGCGAGCGCTGTGGCGATGGCGAGAGGCCGGGATACCCTTTTAGTCACGTTCTCTCCTTTGGGGACGGACATAGAGAGTTTTCGACGCCGGAAACCGATCTTGCATCGACGCTTGACCCTATCGATATCTATGGTTGCCGTAAAGGTGAAGTTGATGTCGAAGCATTACCCGACCGCGTCCGACTGAGAGTCTCTTGCGGATGGGACCTTGCCTGCGTCCCGGTACCAGCCCTGGTCTTCGGAGCTCTGCGGCTCGTCACCACCGGGCGGCGCCTGACGCCCCGGCCGCTCGGCTTTGTCCGTTCCGGGCCTCGGGCGGCGGCGGCCGCAGAATTCGCAGCGGACCGAACGGACTTGCACTGGCCGTACCAGGAGAAGTTTTAGCTGAAGGCCTCGCGGCAGTGGCGGAGGAAAGCCGCCAGCGCCGGGCTGCCGCGGTCCTGCCACACGAGGGCCAGCAGCGCCGGGATCTCGATGTCGTCGATCGGGACGGTTACCAGGTCGGGGTAGGCCGCCGCCATCGATTCGCTGAGTACCGCAACGCCCAGGCCGCGCCGGGCCAGGCCGGCGACAGTGTCCGGTGAGGTGGCCACGAGGGCGACCGCCGGATTGATGTCGAGCGCGGCGCGGGCCTGGTCGAGAACGTTGCGGATGCCGGTTCCCACGGGCAAAGAAATGATGGGGTACGCGGAGAGCCCAGTCACCGCCAATCGCCCCCGGCGCGCCGCCTCGGTGTCTGGTGGAGTGAGGGCGACCAGGCGTTCTGTGGCGATCACCTGGGCCGCCAGATGCTCCGGGGGCTTACCGGCGAGGCCAACCAGAGCGATGTCGAGATTTCCGGAGCGCACCCCGGCGACCAGGGTGTCGGAGTTCGCCTCCTCCAGTTCAAGTTCGATGTCGGGGTGGTCCCGGTGGAAGGCGGCGAGCGCGTCGAAGAGGGGTGCCACCTCGCAGCCGATCACCATGCCGATCGTGAGACGGCCGCGGATCAGGCCGTTGACGTCGTCGATCGCGTCGCGGAGGTCGGCGGCGGCGTCGAGGGCGGCGCGCGCGTGACGGAGAGCGACCTCGCCGGCCTGGGTGAGTCTCGCGGTGCGGCCGCTGCGGTCGAAGAGGCGGGTGCCGAGCTCGTGTTCCAGGGCTTTGATCTGGGCGCTCACCCCGGACTGGGTGATGTGCACGCGCTCGGCGGCGCGGGTGAAGTTGGCCGTCTCGGCGACTGCGATGAAGTATTCCAACTGTCGCAGATCCATGAGCGAAGATTGTAGATGCCATGAGAACTATGCGTTGGACTTCTCACTGCGCCGACGGCAGGGTGGAGACATGACCGATCGTGATGTGGCGAAGCAACCTGAGGATCTGACCCGGCTGTTCGTGGAGCGTGCGAACGCGAAAGACGCCGAGGGTCTCGCCCTTCTCTACGAGGAGGACGCCGTGATGGCCTTTCCGCCGGGCAGTCAGACGCGAGGGCGTCAGGCCATCCGGGAGCTGTGGGATGAGCTGCTGCCGAAGATGCCGCAGCTTGAGCCGGAGGATCCGCTGCCCACGCTGATCAGCGGTGACCTGGCGTTGACGTCCACGCCGCCGAAGGACGGGTCGGGGGCGCGGGCCCAGGTGGCGCGACGCCAGCCGGACGGGAGCTGGCTGCGGGTGCTCGATCAGCCGGAGTTCGTCCAGCCGCAGCGGTGATGCGGCAGGCGCGCCGGCCTGCGGGGTGGGACGACGCCCCGCAGGCCGACCCGAAGTCAGAGAGAAATCCGCTGACCTGCGTACAGACGATGCGGACTGTCCAGCACACCCTGATTCGCCCGGTACAGGGCACGCCAGCCCCCGGGAACGTCATACCGGTTGGCGATGCCCGCGAGGGTGTCGCCGGGGCGCACCACGTGAACGCGGGTGTTGCCGCTCGCGGTGGGTGACGACCGCCGCACGGTGGACGCACGCTGCGGCTTGTATGCGTGGCGTTTCCCGCAGTGCGGCCAGGCGCCGATGCCCTGGCCGCGCAGTACGCGTTCGGCGATCGTGATCTGTTCGGCCCTGGTGGCCAGATTGGCGGTCCTCGCGTACTGCGTGCCTCCGTAAGCTCGCCACGTTCCGCGACTGAACTGGAGGCCACCGTAATAGCCGTTGCCGGTGTTGATTCTCCAGTTCCCACCGGACTCGCAGTGGGCGATCGCGTCCCAGTTGACGCTGAAACGCGGGGACGGTGTGGCGGCGGCGGGGGCTTCGAGCATCACGACGGCTCCAGCCCCGGCAAGCCCGACGGCAACGACGCCGAGGGCATGACGAACCCGCTTTTTGATCTGCATCATGAACTTGTCCTCCACGCCTGCGAGGTCAGCTGTCGGGTTCGGGCAGAGGTGCCCGGCCGCGAGGACGCGGCTTCACCCCGAGGCGCATCAGCGCCGAGGAACTCTTGGGTCCCCCGCTCCATGCCTTGTGTTTTCTCTCGACCGTGGTCGGCGGCTGGACTCGGCGTTCCGGCCACGGTGTCCGCCACTGCGGACTGCCTACGGTGGTCACCGGCCGACGACGCCGGCCAAGCCTTTACACGGGGATAGGTGACCTTGTGATCCCAAATTAACGGCTCAAATCCCCTCTTGTGGGTCTAACTCGGCAAACTTTAGAGCTACCCGCGAGTAGGGGTGACGGTGCACAATCGGCATTCATGAGCGATCAACAGCGTGACCTCGACGTCATCGTCTACGGCGCCTCGGGTTTCGTGGGTGTCCTTACGGCACGGCACCTCGCCGCCCACGCCCCGGCCAGCGTCCGGATCGCGCTGGCAGGGCGCTCAGCCGAGAAGCTCGAGGCGGTTCGCTCACGCCTCGGTGTGGACTGGCCGATCATCGTGGCGGATGCTGGCGACGTGGATGCGCTGGCCACGATGGCCGGCCGCACGCGGGTGGTCATCACCACTGTCGGCCCTTACGCGAAGTACGGCCGGACTCTGGCGCACGCCTGCGCCGAAGCGGGCACCGACTACGTGGACCTGACCGGCGAGGTCCTGTTCGCACGGAACAGCATCGACGAGAACCATGAGATCGCGAAGCGCACCGGGGCACGGATCGTGCATTCGTGCGGTTTCGATTCGATCCCGTCCGACATCGGGGTGTACGTGCTGCATCAGCAGGTGCAGGCCGAGAACGCGGGGGAACTGACGGACACCACGCTGGTGGTGACGAGCATGCGGGGAGGGGTGAGCGGCGGCACGATCGACTCGATGCGCCACCAGGTCGACGTCATGAAGAAGGACCAGCGACTGCGCAAGATCGGCGCCAGCCCGTACTCGCTGAGTCCCGACCGGGCCACGGAACCGGATCTGGGCCGGCAGCCGGACATGCTGACTCTCGCCCCGTCCGAGGTGGATCCGAGCGTGCGCGGGCACCTCGCGCCGTTCGTCATGGCGTCCTACAACACCCGTGTGGTGCGGCGCAGCAACGCCCTGCAGGGCTGGGCGTACGGCCGCCGGTTCCGCTACCGCGAGGTGCTGCGGGTCGGCTCCGCGCTCGTCGCCCACGCCACCAAGCTGGCGATGAGCGGCCTGATCCTCGGCTGGGCGCTGCCGCCGACCCGGTTCGTGCTGGACCGCGTGCTGCCGAAACCGGGTTCGGGCCCGAGCGAGCAGACCCAGCAGAACGGGCGCTTCACCATGGACATCTTCACCACCACGACGGACGGGTCGCGCTACACGGCACGCTTCCGGGCGAAAGGAGACCCGGGGTACGCAGCGACCGCGATCATGCTCGGCGAGTCGGCGCTGGCGCTGGTTCTCGACCGGAATCGGCTGCCGGCTTTCGGAGGCGGCGTGCTGACACCGGCCACGGGTATCGGAGACGCGCTGGTGGACCGCCTGCGGGCAGCCGGAATGGAGATCACCGCCCGGCGGCTCAGCGCCTGAGAATCACCGGCGCGCGAGGTCACCGGGCGGCGCGCAAGACGCTGCGCGGCACAGGCTTGCGAGACGCTGCGCGGCACGGGCTTGCGAGTCGCTGGGGTCACCGGCGGGCGATGACGTGGAAGACGTGCCAGTGCTTCGGCCCGCTGCTGGCCGGTCCGGGCGCGTCCTCCTCATCCCAGTGCAGAACCTCGAGCCCGTCGACGAGCGCTCGCACCTCCGGCTCGCTGAGGAACGTCATACCGGCCAGGCACGAAGATCCGGCAAAGACGGCAAAGCCCTCCAGCCGCTGGGAAAACGCGGCTGCTCAAGAGCGAAATCGGCCTTTGGACCGGCTGGCGGCAACAACCGTTCAGCGCATCCCCACTAGCCGCAAGCACGTCCATATGGGCAGGATTCTGACGTGACCGCCGCCCCTCTGCCCTACCCGCTGAGGTTGTCGGGAACCGGCATCGTGCTGCGCGAGTGGCGATCCGACGACCTGTCCGACCTGGTCGAGCTCCTCGACGAGCCGGAGATCGCGCGCTGGACGCCGATGCCGTCACCGTTCGACGCGGAGTCCGGCCAGGCCTATCTGAAACGCGCCTACCAGGGCCGCACGAACGGCAGCCGCATCCAGCTCGCGATCACCGAGGACGGCGGGCGCCCACTCGGCGAGGTGCTGCTCTTCGGCGTCGACAACGACCTCCGCGAGGCGGAGCTGGGATATCTGGTGGGTCGCCCGCATCGGCGGCGCGGCCTCGCGTCGGCCGCCTTGTCAATGCTTTCCGGGTACGCGTGCAGCACTCTCCGACTACGCCGGTTGCTGCTGCGCATCGACCCGGCGAACACTGCCAGCACCCTGGTGGCGCGCCGGTGCGGTTACTGGCTGACCGGCGAGCCGATGATCCATCAGGAGGGTCCGTACGGGCCGACACGGCTGGCGACCTGGGAGTACGTCGACGGGAGATCCGGCACCCGCCCGGAACGGCGAAGAAATGTCGCATCCCGGCGGTACGGTCGTCGCACTTGAACCGCTCCGGAAGCACCTGAATCGCACCACGTGCATTTGGACTGTTCTGGAAGCACCTGAATCGCACCACATGCATTTGGACTGTTCCGGAAGCACACGAGCCGCACAGAAGCACTGGAGCCGCATCGGGAGGAGTGCCGATGATCAGCGTGGATCGGGCACAGGTAATGGCGTACCGGGTCGCTGCCCTCGGGCTGGCCGATCGCTCGGGTGCGCCGCCCGCCGACCTTCCGGTGCTCGACCTGGGAATCCAGGAATATTCGCCGGGCTCCGCCCACGTCGCCCTCGCCGCACGCACCAGCGCGGCCTTCACCGACGACCGCCTGATCACCGTCTGGGCCGCCCGCGGTGCTCCGCATCTGCACCGGCGGTCCGACGTTCCCGCCCTGGTCCGGCAGCTGTGGCCGGTCTCCGAGGCCGACGCCCGAGCCCGCATCAACAGTGCCCAGATCCCCGACGGGGTGCCGCTCGGCATCCGTGCGTTCACCGTGACGGCCGAAGCGTTCCGCGAGGTGGTGACCGCGCCGATGCCGCGCGGTGCGGCGAGCACCGAGGTGAGCCGGCGGGTGCCCGCCGAGTTGACCTACGACTGCCGGGGCTGCGGGGCGCGGCACATCGCCGGCAACGTGTGGCAGCACGCCGGTCTGGCGGGCGGGGTGGAGGTGCTGTCCCGCGGGCGGGACGCACTGCTCGGCCCGCTGCCGGATGCACCGGCGATCCCGGCGGAGAACGCGGGCGTCGACCGGCTGATCGAGACCTATCTGCGGTTCCTCGGGCCGGCCTCCCCGGCCGAGGTGGCGGGTTATCTGGGCAGTTCGACCGCGGAGATCCGGAAGGTGTGGCCGGCTTCGCTGACCGAGGTGCGGGTCGACGGGCGGATAGCCTGGCTTCCCGAATCCGCGGTCGCCGAGGTGGAGGCCGCCGCTGTCCCGCGGGGTGTGCGCTGGCTGCCGGCCATGGACCCATTGCTGCAGGCCCGCGATCGGGCGGTGTTGCTGCCGGACCGGGAGCGGCAGAAACAGGTGTGGCGGTCGCTGGGCAATCCTGGCGTGCTGCTGGTCGACGGCGAGTTCGCCGGGGTGTGGCGGGCGCGCATGGCCGGGCGGAAACGAGTGGATCTGACCGTGACGACCTTCGACTCGTTGAGCGCCGCCCAGCGCCGGCGCGTCGAGGCCGAGGCCGCCGAGGTGGCTCGCGCCCGAGAGGTTCCGGAGGCCGTCGTGACGTTCGAGTGATCAGCGGCACGGTGTGCCAGACTGCGGCGTGGCGACGATCGGGTTTCTGCACACGGCCGAGGTGCATGTCACGACGTTCGGGCGGCTGGTGGAGGAGCTGGCCCCGGAGCGGGCGGCGCGGCACCTGGTCGACGAACAACTGCTGGCCGACGCGCGCGCCGCGGGTCTGACCGCGGGGCTGGCCGCACGCGTCCACGACCGGCTCAGCGAGCTCGTCGCCGGCGGTGCCAGGGTGATCGTGTGCACCTGCTCGACGATCGGGGCCGTGGCGGAGGAGTCTGCCCCGGCGCTCGGTGTGCCGGTGCTGCGCGCGGACCGGCCGATGGCGGAGGCTGCGGTCGCTGCCGGTGGGCGCGTCGGCGTGCTGGTCACCACGGAGTCCACGCTGGAGCCGACACTGGAGTTGCTGCGTGCGAGCGCGGACCGTGCCGGCGTTCCGGTGGTGCTCACAGCGGCGGTGTTGGCGAGCGCGTGGCGGCATTTCGAGGCGGGCGAGTTCGAGCGCTACTACGCGGACATCGCCGTGCAGGCAGCGAAACTGGCGCCGGACGTCGACGTCGTCGTGCTGGCGCAGGCGAGCATGGCGCCGGCCGCGGAGCTGATCGAGGACGTCGCGGTGTTGACCAGCCCGAGGTCCGCGGTCGAGGCCGCACTCGCCGCCTGAACACCTGCCCGGCGGGCGGCGGGACCGGCCGGAGAAAAACTTTTGGGTTCGGGGCAACCTTTCCGGCCCCACTCGCCACCTATCCGTGTCCCCCAACGACACGACACCCGAAGCACGGGGGTGTCGCCCCGACGGGAGGGGCCCGGATGCCATCGAGGGGAGGCGACCGGGCCTCTCCTCCGGAGAAGGCGACGGGAACCGCGGACGAGAACAGAACGAAGCCGACGGGGAGAACGGGGCGGGAGCGGACGGCGCGAACAAACCCGGCGAAGGGGCCTGACGAAGGTCGTACCGCCAGCGGGTTTCTGTTCCTCGATGTTGGGCATGCCCGCCGGATGCCGGTAGAGCTGGATCCGCCGCTTCCCGCGCACCTCCAGGTGGAGGTGACCTCCGCGTGCAATCTGCGCTGCACGATGTGCCTGGTGCGCTATCGCCCGCCGGTCAACAAGCTGGCCGGCGCGATGCCGCCGGAGATGTTCCACCGGCTGGTGGCCGACGTGCCGTTGCGGCAGCTCACCCTGCAGGGGCTGGGCGAGCCGATGCTGTCACCGCATCTGCCGGAGATGATCGCGGCGGCGGTGCGGCGCGACATCCGGGTCGGTTTCAACACCAATGCGACGCTGCTGAACCGGCGGCGGGCCGAGGAGCTGGTGGCGAGCCGGGTGGATTGGCTGCACGTGTCGCTGGACGGGGCGAGCGCGCGGGCCTACGAGATGATCCGGGACGGCGCCCGCTTCGACACCGTGGTCGCGAACCTCGCCGGGCTGGTCCGCGCCAAGCGTGCGGCGAACAGCGCGACGCCGTGGATCCGGGTGGTGTTCGTGGCGATGCGTGACAACGTCGCCGAGCTGCCCGCGCTGGTCCGGCTGCTCGGTGAGATCGGTGTCGACGAGTTGCGCGTGCAGAATCTTTCACACAGTTTCGACGACACCGATCCGGCGGGCCGCTACGAGGAGATCCGGGCGTTCACCGCGGATCAGGCGCTGTGGACCGGCGCCGACCTGCAGCGGGCCACCGCCGCCTTCGGCGAGGCGGCGAAGGTCGCCAAGGATCTGGGGGTACGGGTGAGGCTGCCCCGTCTGACCGAAGGAGCCGAGGTGGCGGGCGGGGGCTGCACGTGGCCCTGGGACGCCGCGTACATCACCAGCGCCGGCAGGGTGCAGCCGTGCTGCATGGTGATGGGCGACGACCGGGTGTCGCTGGGCGACCTGTCCGAGGAGGGTTTCCCGGAGATCTGGCGCGGTCCGGCGTACCGGGATTTCCGCCGCCGGCTGGCGAGTGCCGAGCCGCCGGAGGTCTGCAAGGGGTGTTCGCTCTACCACCACACGTTCTAGCCGGCCGCCGCTTCCTCGATCGCTTCGAGGACCTCCGAGGCCCGGACGGCGTCCGCCAGGGTGGCCGCGCCGGTCACCGTCCCGGAGGTGATCGACCGCAGGAACTGCGCTGCCTCGATCACCTTGAGGTCGTCGTAGCTCATCGCGATCCCCGCGCCCGGCTGGAACGCCGCGAACTCCCCGTCCCCCGGCCCCGCGAACACCGTCGAGTCCCCCAGCCGCAACTCCCCCATCCGGCGGAAGTCCCAGCTCAACACCCCCTGCGTCCCGTGGATCGTGAACCCGTATTCGTTCTGCGACCCCACCGCGACCCGGCTGGCCTCGACAGTCACCCGCACGCCCGATCCGGTGCGCAGCAGCGCCACGAACCAGTCCTCATTCTCCACCGGCCCTGGTTCTCCGCCGCCGAGCGCATGTCCGGTGGTCGCCCCGAGCGGGCGCGACCGCGACGGGATGAAGGTCGCCGTCTCGGCCGCGACCACCGCGGTGATCTCGCCGAGCAGGTGCCGGACCATGTCGACGGCGTGCGCCCCCAGGTCGCCTAGCACGCCGTTGCCGCCTCGCGAACGCGAGAAACGCCAGCTCAGTGCGATGTCCGGGGAGGCGGCATAGTCGCTGAGCCAGCTGAACCGGGCGTGGGTGATCCGCCCGACGGCTCCCTCGCGCAGCAGCTGCGCGGCCTTCGCCACGGCCGGCGCATGCCGGTAGTTGAACCCGACGCACACCTGCCCGGGCCCGGCGATCGCCCGTGCGTCCGCCGCGCTCGACCCGACCGGTTTCTCGATCCAGATGTGTTTGCCGGCCGCCGCGAACGCGCTGCCCATCTCGCGGTGCAAAAAGTTCGGCGCCGTGATGCTCACCGCATCGATCCGCGGGTCGCCGACCAGCTCACGCCAGTCGGTGACCGACGAGGTGAACCCGTGGAGCGAGGCCGCCGAAGCGGCCCGCCCCGGGACGTCATCGGCCACCGCGATCAGGGCGGGCCGGGCGATGCCGGGAAAATGGTGGGGCAGCCGCACGTACGACTGGGTGTGCACCCGGCCCATCCAGCCGAACCCGACGACAGCTACGCCCAGGGGGTCAGGGTGTGAAGACGGCACGCACGCAACCATCCTCCTTCTCCTTGAAGATGCGATACCCCTCCGGCGCCTCGTCGAGCGGCATCACGTGCGTGGCCAGGTGTTCGGTGGTCAATTCGTCGCGGGCCATCCGCTCCAGCAGCATCGGGATGTACCGCTGGCCGTGCATCTGCGCACCCCGCACGGTGAGGCCCTTGTTCATCAGCGCGCCGAGCGGGAACTTGTCCACGAAGCCGGCGAAGACGCCGAGCACGAACACGGAGCCGCCCTTGCGGCAGGCGTGGATGGCGTCGCGGACCGCGACGGGCCGGTCGGTCTGCAGCCGCAGCTGCTGCTTGAGCTGGTCATATCCGAACTGGGGCCCGGGCGAGTGCGCCTCCATGCCGACCGCCTCGATGCAGACGTCCGGTCCCCGGCCGCCGCTGAGCTCGCGCAGTTCGGCGGCGACGTCGGTGCGCTCGTAGTTCAGCGTCTCCGCGCCGATGTGCTTCTCGACCTGCTGGAGACGGTTGTCCAGGCGGTCGATGACGATCACCCGGTCGGCGCCGAGCAGGACCGCGGCCCGGGCGGCCATCTGACCGACCGCGCCGGCGCCCCAGACCGCCACCACGTCGCCGGACTTGACGCCGCCGAGGTCGGCGCCCATCCAGCCGGTCGACGCCGAGTCCGAGGCGAACAGCGCGCGTTCGTCGCTGACGGTGTCCGGGATGGTGAACGCTCCGACGTCGGCGAACGGCACCCGGATGTACTCGGCGTGACTGCCGGCGTTGCCGCCCATCGCGTGCGAGTAACCGAAGCAGCCGCCCGGCGAATAACCCCACAGCGTCTCGGTGATCGCCGGGTTGGTGTTGCCGTTGTCGCACAGCGAGAAGAGTTTCTGATCGCAGAACCAGCAGGTGCCGCAGGCGATGAACGAGGAGACCACCACCCGGTCGCCGACCCGGTGACGCTGCACGTCCGGGCCGACCTCGACGACCTCGCCGATGAACTCGTGCCCGAGCACGTCGCCCTTCTCCATGAAGGGGATGTAGCCGCCGATCAGGTGCAGGTCGGAGCCGCACGTGACGGTTCTGGTGACCTTGACGATGATGTCGCCGGGGTTGCGCAGCTCCGGGTCCGGAACCTCGCCCACGGCCAGCTTGTTCACTCCCTGCCACTGCAACGCCTTCACAGCAGCCCTCCCTCACGGCCGTGTTCGGTAGCCGCCCGCAACGGCCGGTTCAACAGCGTCGGTTTCGTGGTCGGCGGTCCGTCCGGCATCAGCACGTCGCCCACCTCGAGCAGGGAGCGGGTCTCGCGCAGCGCGCGGCGGACGTCCCCGACCGAAACCTCGGATCCTTCGGGAACGCGCACGGCGATCTCGGTGCCCCGGCCGCCGGGCGCGGCACGGAGGTCGATCTGCACCCCGTCCACGATCTCGGTCAGCGACCCGGGCAGTTGCGTCGCCTCCACCTCGGACAACGGCCGGTAGACGGTCACCACATGTCGTCGATGGTCCGCCGCGGCGCCGGCCCGGCGTTTCCTCCGAACCGCGACCGCGGCGCCGGCCACGAGCGGGGCGACGATCAACAACGCTTTTTTGGTACGACCCACAGCGGTCCCCTTCCCTCCGACCCGGGGCTTACCGCGACCGGCGACGGCTAAACAAGCCGTACCCCGATGGATATCTGTGAATCGGCTGGGTATCCCGGCGGCCATCATCACGTATGCATGGAGGTGCATCCATGGCAGAGAGCCTCGGGTCACCGGCATCCGCGACGGCCACCGGGCCGATCCGGAGCCTGATCCCCGCTCGCATCGACCGGCTGAGCTGGTCACCGTTCCACACCCGGATCATCCTGGCGCTCGGCACGGCGTGGGTCCTGGACGGACTCGAGATCACCGTCGCCAGCGCGGTCGGGCCGGTGCTCGCCCAACAGGAGACCTTGGCTTTGAGTTCGACGCAGGTCGGGCTCATTGCCACCGTCTATCTGCTCGGCGAGGTGTTCGGCGCACTGTTCTTCGGCCGGCTCTCGGACGCTCTGGGCCGCAAGAACCTGTTCATCATCACCCTCGCCGTCTATCTCGGCGGCAACGCGCTGACCGCGCTGACCTGGGGTAACGGCCCGGCGGCACTGGTCTTCCTGTATCTCACGAGATTCATCGCCGGAGCCGGCATCGGCGGCGAGTACGCCGCGATCAACTCCGCGATCGACGAGATGATGCCGGCGAAGTACCGCGGCCGCGTCGACATCGGCGTCAACGGCACCTACTGGGGTGGCGCGATCATCGGCACCCTGGGCACCTACATCCTGCTCAACAACGTGCAGCTGGACTGGGCCTGGCGGATCGGCTTCCTGATCGGCCCGGTCATCGGCCTGGCGATCTGGGGTCTTCGCCGGCACCTCCCGGAGAGCCCGCGCTGGCTGATCATGCACGGCCGCGAGCAGGAGGCCGAGGAGAACATCGCCCGGATCGAGCGCGCTGTCGAGGCTTCCGGCCAGACGCTGCCGCCGCTGGACGAGTCCAAGGCCATCGAGATCCAGCCGAGCCGGCCGCACGGTTATCTGTCACTGCTGCGGGTGCTGTTCCGGCTCTATCCCTCGAGGTCGGTTCTGGGCGCCACGCTGATGATCACGCAGTCCTTCCTGTACAACGCGATCTTCTTCACGTACACGATGGTGCTCACCAAGTTCTACGGTGTGGACGAGAAGAACGCCCCGCTCTATCTGGTGGCGTTCGCGGCCGGCAACCTGATCGGCCCGCTGACCCTCGGGCGGCTCTTCGACACGGTCGGCCGCCGCAAGATGATCGCCGGCACCTATCTGCTGTCCGGTGCCCTGCTCGCGATCACCGCGGTGCTGTTCCATCAGGGCGCCCTGACTGCGACGACGCAGACGATCGCGTGGAGCGTGATCTTCTTCTTCGCGTCGGCGGGCGCCAGCTCGGCGTACCTCACGGTCAGCGAGATCTTCCCGCTGGAGATCCGGGCGCAGGCGATCGCCGTCTTCTTCGCCATCGCCCAGTGCTTCGGCGCGATCGGCCCGGTCCTCTACGGCGCCCTGATCGGCGAGGGCGACGACCCCGGCAAGCTGTTCATCGGCTTCCTGATCGGCGCCGGGGTGATGGCCATCGGCGGCATCGTGGAAGCGGTGATCGGCATCGACGCCGAGAACAAGTCCCTCGAGGACGTGGCCACCCCGCTGTCCGCGGTCACCAGCCGGCCCCGGGTGACCGGTTAGGGCCCGCCCTGCCGGGTGGGCGGCGCGAAGTCAGCGCTGCCCACCCGGCAGCTCCTTGATGAGACGGGTGATGTCCTCCGGGCCGGCGGGCGGCATCGCCCGGTATCCCTCACCCTGGTAGAAGTCGATGTTGCGCGCGCTCTTGGCGCCGGTGAACAGCAGGATGCCGCGGCACTCCGGCGGGGCGGCGGCCTCGGCGGTGCGCAGCAGCCATCGGCCCAGCCCCCGGCCGCGCAGATCGGGCACGACGGCGAGCCGGCCCACATGCCAGTCGGTGCCGACGCGGCGGGTCCGCACCATGCCCAGCAGCCGGCCGTCCAGCCACAGCCCGGTGGTGTGCCAGGCCGCCAGCCAGTCGCGCACCTCCGCCGGCGACTCGTGCAGGGCCGGGATGTCCATGGTGCCGTTGATGACGGCCTCGTCCACCCAGCAGCACCGTTGCAGCACGGTGACCTCGGGCGCGTCATCGGCGTTCAGCCGTCTCACGTAGGACCCCGGCACCGGTCCGGACCGCACCCCGGGCCGGGTGCGGTCGCGCATCGGCCGCAGGGCGTGGGCCACCCGGACCAGCTCGTCCAGCAGGCCGGCACCCGCCGTGTCCCGGCCGGCGTCGGGCCGCAGCCGGCCGTTCTCGATCGCGTCACCGATGCGGATCGCGACCGTGGCGCCCAACGGGACCAGGCGCAGCGTGGTCACCACCTGCTGGGCGTGCTGAACCGACCGGGTGCCCGCCGACGTGGTGCCGTAGCTGACGAAACCGATCGGCTTCCACGCCCACTCGCGGCCGAGGTGGTCGAGCGCGTTCTTCAGGGTCGCCGGCATCCCGTAGCTGTATTCCGGCGTGACGGCGATGAACCCGTCCGCCGCGTCGACGATCGCGCTCCACCGGCGGGTGTGCTCCTGGCGGTAAACGCCCGACGAGGGATCTTCCTCCTCGTCGAGGAACGGCAGGTTCAGATCGCCGATTGCCACCGGCACCAGCTCGGCGCCGAGTTCCGTGGCGCGGGCAGTGATCGACTCCATCAGCCAGTCCCGCACGGCCGGGCCCAGGGCGCCGGGGCGGTTGCTGCACATCAGCACGAGGACGCGAAGCGGTTTCGTTGACATGGAAACGAACCCTAGGTGCTGGATCACACCAGCACCCTGGGCGCCCAGGCCGACAAGTTGAGCTGCCGGCCGACGACGATCGATCATTCGCCCGTCGGCGTGATCGCCGGCGGGCGGGAGGTCAGGCGGCGTTGATCTCGAGCATGCCGGAACTGCCGGCCAGGGCCGCCGCCTCGGTGCGGCTGGAGACCTTCAACTTCCGCAGCAGGCTCGCGGTCAGGCGCTTGACCGTACGGTCGGAGACGTGCAGCACCCCGGCGATGTCGCTGGTCGACGAGCCGGCGGCGATCAGCCGCAGCAGCCGCCGCTCGGCGTCGTCGAGATGCGCGGTGGCCTGTGCCGCCTGCGGGCGACTCTGCTCGACCAGCGCGGCCAGCGGGTGCGGCGGCAGCACCGACCAGCCGTCCAGCGCCGCCAGCAGCGGGGGCCGCAGCTCCTCGGGCTCGGTGCTGCGGCGCAGGAAGCCGGCCGCGCCCGCCCGCAGCGCGTCGATCACCAGGCTCGGGTCGTCCTCGTCCGCGACCGCCACGACGCGCGCCCGCGGCGCGCCCTCACGGATCGCCCCGATGACCCGGAGACCACCCACCGGCGGCAGCTGCAGGCTGAGAAAAAGCATGTCGGGCACGCCGTCGCGCACCGCTCGCCTGACCTGGCCCGCATCGGCGGCGGTGGCGACGACGGACGCGTTTCCACCGCTCACCTCGGGGATGAGCAGCTCCAGGGCCCGGACGAAACGTTCGTTCTCGTCGATGACGGCCACCCTGATCCGGTTGTCCATGCCCGCCGGATGCCCCGATCCGGCCGAAACATTCCACCGAATCCAGGGCGTCCTTTCCGATCAACGCGAGAAAGTCAGATCAACGCGAGAGGCGGCGACCGGACGCGCCGGTCGCGATCAACGCGGGTGGGTCGCCACGAACGTCGCGATGTACTCGTCGAGGCGGTGTTCCGGCTGCCAGCCGAGCGCGTTGGCCTGGGTGGTGTCGGCCTGACCGCGGGTGCGCTCGCCACGCAGCGCGGGAACCATCTCGTACTCGCCGCCGAACATCTTGGCCACGTCGAGCAGCGGCCACTCGGTGCCGGTGCCCAGCAGATAACCGTCGCCGGCGCCCTCACGTGCGACCAGCACGAGGCCGCGGACGATGTCGTCGATGTGGGTGAAGTCGCGGGTCTGGGTGCCCGGGGAGACCACAGTGAGCGGCTCGCCCGCCAGGTACTGCCGCTCGAAGATGCCGATCACGGTCGCGTACTTACCGGTGGTGATCTGTCCCGGCCCGTAGACGTTGTAGAAGTACGTGATGGCGTAGTCCAGGCCGTACCAGTTCGCGTAGTTCCTGATGTATTCGATGTTCTTGGCCTTGGTCCACGCGTACGGGTTGAGGTTCTCGTCCTGCCCGTCGTTGCCGAACTTGGAACTGGACCCCGCGTAGATCAGCTTCGCCCCGTGCCCGGCCGCGAACTTCACCACCTCCTTGGTGCCGAGGAGGTTGAAGTCCCACGTCAGATCGTGGTCTTCGAAAGACTGGACGATGCGCGAGTACTCCCCCATGTGGAAGACCAGCTCCGGGCCGGGCAGGCCGCGGTCCGCCCAGATCTTGGCAAGGTCCATGGTCGAGCCGTCGATGTAGGTGACCCGGGGGTCGTTGACGTGGTTCTCCGGCGCCCCGGTGAAGTAGTTGTCCAAGGAGACGATGGCCGCATCCGGGTAATCCGTCAGCAACGACTTGATCAGGGCGCTGCCGACGAAACCGGCGCCGCCGGTGACCAACAGGGTTCGGCTCAACGTATTTCCCATCTCCAGGTCCTCGAAGCGCGACAAGGCTACCCAAGCCCCCCGCCCGAAAACCAAACGAGTGCCCGGCCTCCCCAGTGTCAACGACCGAGGGAAGTCCGGAGACACCGACGGCCGTGACCACCCGTGACGAGCAGTCACAGTCGGTCACGGCCGCTCTCAGCAGGACACCGCGGTCACCAGGGCGCGGGCGGCGGCGGCGCGACGACCGGCGGCCGGTCGTTGCAGGTGAGCACGTTGGGCAGGTACGGCTGGAGCCAGCCACCGTCGTTGCCGCCGAGATCGGTGAGCCCGAACTCGGAGCCCGCGGGCGGGAAGTTGAACCGGCCGCAGTTGTTCACCCCGACCGCGCCCACGTTGCGGGCGTCCACGTTCTGGAAGCTCGCCGAGCCGCCGACCCGCGCGCTGAGCACGCTGGTGCCGGCGCCGTCGACCCGGACGTCCCGGAACGCCACCCGGTCGATCGAGTACAGGTCCTTCACCGGCCAGTCCGCGACCAGCATGATCGCGTTGTACGTGCTGTCCAGGTAGTGGTCGCCGACCACCTGCACGTCGGCGTCGATGTCCCGGTCCAGCGCGTAGAACCAGATCGCGCCGAGCCCGATGTTCCAGTTCAGCTCATACGTCCCGGCCCGCACCGTGGTGTTGCCGGCGAACCGCAGCCGGCCGCTGAACGGCTCCGCGCCGAAGCGGCTGCCGGCGTGCAGCGCGCTGCCCTCCCGGATCGGGTCGGCGACCAGGTTGTTCGACACCGTGATGTCGGTGCCGCCGTAGATCGCGATGCCGTTGGCCAGCGTCGGCGTCTGGACGGTGTTGCGGTCGAAGGTGTTGCCCCAGTTCGCCGTCTTCTCCGACCACATGGCCAGCGCGTCGTCGCCGGTGTTGCGGACGAAGTTGTTGCGCACCAGGGAACCGGTGACGCCGGTGTGGAAGTTCAGCCCGTCGGCGATCTGGTCGACGATGATGTTGTCGGTCACCCGGACGTTCGACATCGGGCCGTCGAACCAGAGGCCCACCTTGGTGTGCTGGATGTGCAGGCCGCGGATCGTCGAGTCGCTCATCGCACCGCCCACGCCGTTCACCTGGTCGGTGTCGATCCGCTCGCGCACGTCGCCCTGGATGGCGAAGTCGGCGAGGTGCACGTTGCGGCTGCCGCCCTCGGCGGCGCTGCGGCCGTAGAAGCCGACCCCGGTGTGCACCGAGCCGTCCGGCGCCGGCTGGGACAGCGCCACCTCACGGCCGCGGACGATCGTGTACCAGTTGCCGGCGCCCTTGATCGTCACGTCGTCGACCACGATGTGCCGGTTCACCTGGAAGACGCCGGGCGGCAGATAGACCGCACGGTGCTTCTTCTTCGCGTACGCGATGGCCTTGTCGATGGCCGGCGCCGAATCCCGGCGCCCGGTGGGGTCGGCGCCGAACAGCAGCACGTTGACCGCGCCCGGGTCGACCTTCGGCAGGCCGACCAGCTCCGAGTCGAGCAGGTCGATGGTGGTCGGGACGGTCCGCGCGGTGAGCCGGATCCGGTCGCCGGCCCGGTGCGCCCGCCCGAGGAGCATCCGCTGCTCGTCGTAGAAGTGGGCGGGCCGGAACGGCTTGCTGATCACCGGGCGCGGCTCGGTGGCGGCCGGCACGCACTGGCACTCGGTGATCCACCAGTCCGGGTGCAGGAGGTCTGCCTGCGGGTCGTTGGTGAACGAGTACTGGTTGTAGAGCCAGGAGTACTGCGACGTGAGGGTCATCGTCCGGGCGCCGTGCCGGGTGGTGACCGACAGCGGCGCCGTGATCCCGCCACCGCGCGGAGCGTCCGGGATGCTGTATCGCACGGTGATCGCGTTGGCCGCCCGGGGCAGGGTGAACTCCACCCACTCGCCCGGGGCGAGGGTGACGGCGGAGCGGCCGGACGCCTCGGCCGGCAATGTGTAAGCGGTCCGGTCCGGCCCGATCACCGTCCCGTTCGTGGCAGCGTGCTCGGCCTCCTGTTCGTCGAAGGCGACGGTGGCGCCGCGGCCGGCGACGAGGGCGGGATCGAGGGCGGCCCGGGTGACCACCGGAGCAGTCCGGGGAGCGGGAGCGGGGACGGCGGAGGCGGGGAGCGGAACGGCGGTGAGGCCGACCACCGCACCGACGGCCAGGGCGGCCCAGCGCGGTGGAACGCCGGCCCGCCCAGCTTCATATGACATCGAGGGCTCGTTTCTCTTCGATGGAGTGAGCCGACGATAGAAGGCCGGTGATTTGACTCACAAGTAGCTGTAGAGCTTTTTCGACTTTCTGCTCGTTTCTTGCAGGCAATGGCAAGCAAATGACCGCGTCAGAACTCCGCCGGTGGAACGTTGAAGGGGGTGACGACCTGGACCGCCGACGGGTGGGAACGGATCGCGCCGGGCAGCGCGCCCTGAGCCCGCAGGATCGCCAGGCAGGCGTGCCGCAGGTCGGTCCGCAGGTCCTGGTGCAGCACCGCGGAGAGCCGACCGGCCCGCAGCAGCTCCAGGTTCTCCCGGTCCAGGCCGTGCGCCACGAATACGTCGTAGTTGCGGTGCTCCGCCGCGAAAGCCGCCACCACGGCAGCGTTCCCGCAGGTGCCGGCCGAATACACAGCCCGGATCGACGGGCTGGCGGCCAGCACGGCACGCACCGGCCCGGGTTCGGCGCTGTCGACCGTGAGCAGCCGGCGGGGCGTCGCACGGTCGTTCAGCACCGCGCGGAAACCGGCCTCCCGCTCGCCCTTTCCGTTGATCACCAGGACGTCGCCGGCCCGGTCCGCGAGCCGCTGCTCGACCAGGTGCGCCGCGGTCGCCCCGGAGTCGAACTCGGCCACGCCCACGTGCGCGATCCGTTTGCCGGCCGGCAGATCGGTGTTGAGCGTGACCACCGGAACGCCCAGCCGGGCCACCGCGTCCGCCACCCCGGGGCCGGGCGGGGCCATCACGATCACGCCGTGCGAGCGGGAACGGCCCACCCGTTCCACCGCGCGCAGCAGGTCGTCCCCCGGCTGTTCGGCGAGGTGGATCCGGGGCTTGAGCACCGCCGGGGCGAGGTCGGGCGTCTCGGCGTCGAGGGCCGCCCGCACCGCTGCCGCGTGCCGGCGCGAGGTGTGCAGCACCACGTCGATCAGGAGATCCCGCCCACCGAGCGGCTGCCGGTCCAGCTCGGCGATCGCCTGGTGCACCTGACGGGCGGTGCTCTGCCGGACCCCGCCGCGGTTGTGCAGCACGCGGTCCACGGTCGCGGGGCTGAGGCCGGCCTGGGCGGCGATCTCGCGAATGCGGTACGGGTGCTTCACGCGTACAGAATGAGCGGTTTTCGATGGCTTATGGAAGGTCCTTGATGTTTTCTCGCCCCATCGCGTGACGGATTGAACCCCGCGGCCGCCAGAAACCGGGTTACGCTGCGCGCCGTGCGCGTGATCTCCCGCTTGACGGACCGCGGCGTCGAGATCTTCGACGCCGGACTCGAACTGCTCCACATCGTTCCGGTGCCCCCGCCGGCGCGTTACGGGGAGCCGGGCACCGAGAGCCACACCGTGGCGAGCACCCGCGACCGGGTCGTCTACGCCACCGATCACGCGGTGGTCTGCGTGGATCCGGCCGGCCGCGAGAAGTGGCGCCACGACCTCGGGCCGTACGGGCCGGAGGGCGGGCTGGCCAGCACCGGCTGCGCCTATTCGCACGACGACCGCCAGGTCTGGGTGTACGTGCCGAACGCGATGGCCGGCCGCGGCGAGCACGACGAGTGGCTGGTGCTGGACGCGGAGACCGGCGCGCTACGGGCCCGCGGCGAGCTGCCGACGGTGGGACACGGCGGCACGCAGTTCGCGCTGCGCGACGGGCGGATGCTGCTCGACGTGGGCGAGGGCCAGGACGGCACCAAGGTGTTCCTGGCCGAGCCGTCCGGCACCGTCGAGGCCTACCCGTGGACCGACCGGGCCCCGATCGCCGTCTCACCGGACGAGCGGCAGCTGATGACGGTGCACCACGAGCAGGAGGACGTGGCGTTCCACGCCTTCCCGGGTGGCGATGTGGAAACCCTCGTCAAGATCTCCGCGTTCGCCGAGGCCCTCGGTCCCGGCCTCGACCTGGACGAGGTGACCCTCGAGTGGACCGGTGGCTACCTGGACACCGAGAACGCCATCGTGGTGATCTCCGGCGAGCACTCGCGGGAAGGTGACTGGTGGCGCCACTTCCGGATCTCCACGCGCACCGGCGAGGTGCTCGGTGAGCTGCCGATCACCACGATCGATGCCTACGATCTCCAGCCGCTCGGTGACGGCACGTTCGTGATAACCGACACCGACGGAACGCTCCGCCGGATGTGATCAAGCGATGAGTTGGCTATTGTTGTACGTGCCCGACCGAGAGGCGCTGCAACGGATCGACAGATCCGCCACGCTCGGCCGGGTTCGATGACGCAAGGGCGCCTCCTGAGAGGGAGGAGCCCTCTTTTCATGTCCGAGAAACTCCGGAACGTCAACGGCATCGATTTCGCCGTCGCGGACCTGTCGCTGGCCGAGGCCGGCCGCCACCAGCTGCGTCTCGCCGAGCACGAGATGCCCGGCCTGATGTCGCTGCGCACCGAGTTCGGTGACGCGAAGCCGCTGGCCGGCGCCCGCATCGCCGGCTCGCTGCACATGACCGTGCAGACCGCGGTCCTGATCGAGACCCTGGTGGCGCTCGGCGCCGAGGTGCGCTGGGTCTCCTGCAACATCTTCTCCACCCAGGACGAGGCGGCCGCCGCGGTCGTCGTCGGCCCGAACGGCACCGTGGACGCCCCGGCCGGTGTCCCGGTCTTCGCCTGGAAGGGCGAGACGCTGGAGGAGTACTGGTGGGCCACCATGCGGCTGTTCGACTTCGGCGACGGCCGGGGCCCGAACATGATCCTGGACGACGGCGGTGACGCCACCCTGCTGGTGCACAAGGGTGTCGAGTTCGAGGCGGCCGGCGCGGTGCCGCAGACCACCGAGGACGACAACCACGAGTACTCCATCATCCTCGAGACGCTGCGCGGCAGCCTCGCGGAGGACGCGCAGCGGTTCACCCGCATCGCCGCCGAGATCAAGGGTGTCACCGAGGAGACCACCACCGGTGTGGCCCGGCTCTACAAGCTGGCCAAGGAGGGCACCCTGCTCTTCCCGGCGATCAACGTCAACGACGCGGTCACCAAGAGCAAGTTCGACAACAAGTACGGCATCCGCCACTCGCTCGTCGACGGCCTGAACCGGGCCACCGACGTGATGCTCGGCGGCAAGCTCGCCGTGGTCTGCGGGTACGGCGACGTCGGCAAGGGCTCCGCGGAGACGTTGCGCGGGCAGGGCGCCCGGGTCGTCGTCACCGAGGTCGACCCGATCTGCGCGCTGCAGGCCGCCATGGACGGCATGCAGGTGGTCCGGATCGAGGACGTGATCGGCGAGGCCGACATCTTCATCACCACCACCGGCGGCACCGACATCATCACGGTCGAGCACCTCTCCGCGATGAAGCACAACGCGATCGTCGGCAACGTCGGCCACTTCGACGACGAGATCGACATGGCGGGCCTGGCGAAGGTGCCCGGCATCGAGAAGGTCGAGATCAAGCCGCAGGTGCACGAGTGGCGGTTCCCGGACGGCCACTCGGTGATCGTGCTCTCCGAGGGCCGGCTGATGAACCTGGGCAACGCCACCGGCCACCCCAGCTTCGTGATGTCGAACTCGTTCACCAACCAGGTGATGGCCCAGATCGAGCTCTGGACCAAGCCCGGTGAGTATGCGAAGCAGGTCTACGTCCTGCCCAAGCACCTGGACGAGAAGGTCGCCCGGCTGCACCTGGACGCGCTCGGCGTCCGTCTCACCAAGCTCACCAAGAAGCAGGCGGAATACCTGGGTGTGGACGTGGACGGCCCGTTCAAGCCGGACCACTACCGCTACTGACGTGTTGACGAGGTCGGGGCCGCTCCATGCGCATGTGGGCGGTCCCGATCGCGACAAGGCAGCACCCGGCCATCCCGGCGGCGACGCGCTGGACCATGGCGATGTGGTCCGGCGCGTCCGTGGCCCGGTCCTCCTCGGACCCGTTCGAGTGAGCGACCGTAACGCCCTATTTGTCTAGTTATCCTGCGGTTATGTCACTACGTCGCCTCATCGTCACCCTGGGAATCGTCCTGGCCGTCGCCGCACCGGCCACCCTCGCCGAGGCCGCGCCGGCCCGCCCGATCAGCCCGGATGCCGACTTCCTGATCGCCGCCCACCAGGGCAATCTGGCCCAGATCAAGCTCGGCCGGCTCGCCGCCCGCAAGGGGACCACCGCCACCGTCCGCGACCTGGGCCGCCGCTTCGCCGCCTATCACCGCAAGCTCGACGTCGCCGTGCGCACGGCCGCCGCCGGCCTCGACGTCGACCTGCCCGACGCACCGAATTCCGAGCAGAAGAGCCTGCTCGGCAAGCACCAGGCGGCCACCGGCGCCGGGTTCGACCGGCTTTTCGTGGACAGCCAGCTGCTCGCGCACGAGCAAGCCGTCAAGCTCACCCGGATCGTTCTCGTCACCGGCGCCGCCGATCCCGCCGTGCGGCGCATCGTCACGGGCGCCACACCCGTCATCCAGCGACACCACACGGCCCTCACGGCCGCGCAGCAACAGATCGACGACACCGCTGACCAGTGATCATCGGCCGGCGGGGAGAATGATCAAATGAACCCCGAGGAGATCCTCTCTTTCGCCCTGGGTGCCGTCGCGGTGATCGTGGCGGTCCGCTGGGTCACCGAAAAGACCGGCCTCCCCGCGGCCGTGCTGCTGACCGTGATCGGCATCGTCTATTCATACCTGCCGGGCCCGAACTTCCCGCTCGAACCCCAGCTGATCCTCACGTTCGTGCTACCACCCCTGCTCTACAAGGCGGCCCTGGACTCGTCGCTGCTGGACATCCGGCGCAACATGCGCACGGTGATCAGCCTCTCGGTGGCGCTGGTGCTGGTCACCGCGCTCCTGATCGGCGTCGGCTTCTCCCTCTGGGTGGCCGGCGCCACGCTGGCGGCCGGTGTCGCGCTGGGCGCGGCGGTCGCGCCGCCCGACCCGGTCGCGGCGCTCGCCGTCGGCCGCAAGGCCGGCCTGCCCGGCAAGCTGGTCACCCTGATCCAGGGTGAGGGCCTGCTCAACGACGCCACCGCGCTGACCATCCTGACGGTCGCGGTGACCGCCCAGCAGACCGACGACTTCAACTTCGACAACGCGGTCGGCAAGTTCGTCATCGCGGCCGTCGGCGGCGTCGTGGTCGGTGTCGCCGTGGCCTACACCGTCCGCTTCCTCAAGGCGCTGCGCTCCGACCCGCTCAGCTCCAACGCGCTCTCCCTGATCACCCCGCTGGCCGCGTACCTGATCTGCGAGAACTCGTTCGTCCACCACTACGTCTTCATCTCCGGCGTGCTGGCCGTGGTGGTGGCCGGCCTGATCATCGGGCACGACACCCCGCGCTACGCCACCGGCGCCAGCCGGTTGCAGACCACCGCGGTCTGGCGGCTGATCGACTTCCTGCTGGAGGGCGCGGTCTTCCTGCTGATCGGCATGCAGATGCGCAGCACGGTCGACGGCCTGACGAAGTACGCCACCAGCACCATCGTCATCGCCCTGGTGATCACTCTCGGCGTGGTCCTGCTGCTGCGCCCGCTCTGGCTGGTCGCCACCCAGCTGATGCCACGCCAGCTGCACACCCGCCTCGGCGGGCAGGAGCTCAGCGAGGCGGAGGAGGACAACTCCAAGCGGGAGACACCGCTCACCGGCAAGGAGGTGACCGCGCTGAGCTGGGCAGGAACCCGAGGCGTGATCACCCTGGCCGCGGTCTTCACGCTGCCGGCCGGCTTCCCGGACCGGGAGCTGCTGCACTTCTGCGCCATCGCGGTGGTGATGGTCACGCTGATCGGGCAGGGGCTCACCTTCGCCCCGCTGGTCCGCCGGCTGGGCCTGCGCGCCAACGACAAGGACAACGCCATGCTGCGCAACGAGGCCCGCTCGGCCGCGGTCCGCGCCGCCCTGGACCGGCTCGAGGACATCAGGGAGCAGCAGCACGACAACGTCGAGGTGGAGGCGATCGAGACCATGCGCCGCCAGCTGGAGGTGCGCCTCGACCGGTACCGCCGCCGCCTCGACCTGCTCGAACAGGTCGAATCGCACGAGCTGCCCAAGTCACCGCAGTACGAGGCGGCCCTCATGGTCCGGCAGGCGGTGATCGACGCCGAGCGTGAGGAGCTGCTGCGCTGGCGGGACGCGGGCCGTCTCAACGACGACAGCCTGCGGGTGCTCAACCGCGAACTCGATCACGAGGAGCTGGTTCTGCCCAGGCGGCCCAAGGACCATTGACATCCTTTGTCGTACGAGTGCCCGGCGCCCCGTCGAACTACGGGGTGCCGGGCCTACACCGCGGCGCTTCCGCGACTCGCGCCTTTGCCGCGACCGCCGGGCTGAGCTCGCCGGTCCCGCTCAGAACCCGGCGTGGTGACTTCGGGTTCGCTCCGCGCCCGAAGTCACCACACTGCTCACCGCATTCTTACTTGAGGGCGACCTCGACGCCGCCGGAGAAGATCGAGTCGTGCAGCTCCAGGCGGACGAGCTTGGTCGCCTTCGGGACGTCGAAGACCAGCTTGCCGGTCACCGAGTTGCCCGGGTTGATCTCGTTGAGGAACGTCTGGGCCTCACTGTTGGCATAGATCTCGGCACCCGTGTCGTTCGAGTACTCGGTGCCCTTGGCGTCGAACGCCTTCTGGTTCGACCCGGCGAACATCTGCGCTTCGTCACCGATGTTCTTCACCTTGATCGTCACCAGGCAGAACTGGCCCTGCGCCTTCTGATCGAGCAGCGACGAGCCGACCGACTTCTTGCCGCAGTCCATCTTGGTGACGGTGAACTGGAACTTGCCGTCCTTGACCGGATCGCCGATCCCGGGCACCGCCTCGGCGGGCTTCTCCGGCTCCTTCTCCGGCTCGGCCGGCTTCTCCTCGGCGGGCTCACCGGCGACGGCCGCGGCCTTGTCAGTGCCCGGGGTGTCCGCGCTGTCCCCGCCGCCGGAGAGGGCGCCGATGCAGCTGATCAGGACCAGAACACCGGCGCCGCCGGCGATCCACGGCCACTTCTTCTTCTTCGGCGGGGCGACCGGAGCGGCCGGAAGGGCTGCGCCGGGGTGCGGCGGGTAACCGGGCGGCGGGCCGTAGGCCGGCTGACCAGGCACAGCCGGATAGCCGGCCGGCACGCCGGGCTGAGGGTAACCGGGCTGCGCGCCGGGCTGGGGATGAGCGGGCTGGGGATGACCGGGCTGTGCGCCGGGCGGCGGAGAGCCCTGGGCTGAGGGGTGGCCGCTCAGGGGGGTGGCGGAGGGATCCGATCCGGGTGTGAAGGGCTGGTCGGTCAAGGGTCGATGTCTCCACGGACGGGGTGCGGCACTGGTTGCGGCCGGTCCCCAGTCCAGACGCCCGACCGCCCCATCACCCAAGCCGATCCGCCGTCCGGACGCCTTCCGCACTTCGGCCGGAAAGCACAACGAGTCACCGATGCCTCACCGCCGAGCGGCCGGCCACGCTTCGACACGGCCACTCAAGATCATCTGAACGGCTCGCCGAAGTCGGGCCACCGGGCCAAGCGTGGTGACCTGAGGCCTGCTCCGCACCCCAACTCACCACGCTGCCCGGCGCCGCACCCAGCGTGGTGAATCAGGGCCGCCGGGAAGCAGCGCGCACCGCTAGGCGGGGAGGTCACGGCGGCGGAGGGCCACCAGGCCCGCACCACCCAGAGCCGCGGCCACCACAGTGAGCATCACCAGCGGCAGAGCGCTCGCCGACGCACCAGGCAGGTGCGGGACGTGGGTGAACGGCGACAGGTCCATCACCCACTGATCCAGTTCGAGCAGCGGGCCCAGCAGCAGGAGCAGCAGGCACCCGGCGAGCACGCCCCAGGACATTGCCGCCAGGCGCGGCAGCACGCCGATCAGCAGCATCGTCGCCCCGGCCAGCACCCACACCGCGGGCAACTGCGCCACCGAGGCGCCGAGCACCGGCCCGACGTCGCCGTGCACCACACCCGCGACCAGACCCTCCGCGACCAGTGCCGCGGCCGGTCCGAGCAGCGCGAACAGCAGGTGGCTGCCGGCCCACGCGGTCCGGCTGACGACCGTGCTGAGCACCGGTTCGGCGTGCCCGTTCTGTTCCTCGTCGCGCATCCGCAGCGCGGCCTGCACCGCGTAGCACGCGGCGATCAGCCCGCACATCCCCGCCGTGGTGGCGAAGTAGGCGTCCAGCACCGCGCTGCTGCCACCGATCCGGGTGAACATCTCGTTGACCCCACCGGCGTCCTCAGCGAGTTGCGCCACGCTGTCGGACACGCCGCCGAAGACCAGGCCGAGGGCGGCGAACCCGGCGGTCCACCCGAACAGCAGACCGCGGTGCAGGCGCCAGGCCAGCGCGATCGGCGAGCTCAGACCCACGGCCGCCGTCGACGGTCCGAGCCGCGAGGTGAGCAGGCCCGCGCCGAGATCACGACGGGCCATGAGGTACGCCGAAAGCACTCCCCCGGCCGATGCGAACAGCAACGCCGGCACCGCCGCCCACCACGCGTCACCGCCGTAGGGGAAGATCCGGTGCACCCAGCCGATCGGCGACAGCCACGACAGCCACTGCAACCGGCCGTCGCCGAGCGCCGAGATGTCCCCGCCGAGCCGCAGCACGAACGCCACGCCCAGCGCGAGGACCCCGATCGTCCGGGCGCCCTGTGCCCCGCCGCTGATCTGGGCCGCGACCGCGCCGACGGCGGCGAAGGCCCAGCCGGACAGCGTGAACACGGCTCCGAGGGCCATCGAGCCGCCGGCCGGCAGGCCCGCGCCGATCATCGTGGCCGCAGTGACCAGCCCCAGGACCAGGCTGGCGCCGGCCGTGGCGAGCAGTCCGGCGACCAGTGGCGCGTACCGCCCGACGACGGTGGCACGGATCAGCTCGGTGCGGCCGGCCTCCTCGTCGGCACGGGTGTGCCGGATCACCGTGAGCAGCGCGACCAGGCCGATCAGCACCGGCACGAACCCGCCCCGCCAGACGGCCAGCTCGCCGATACCGGTTCCTTGCAGGGGACCGTAGAGCGCCACGAAACCGGCGTTCTCCGCGCTGATCCGGGCGTAGTCGAGCCGCTCCTGCTCGGTGGGGAACAGCGTGTCGAAGGCGCTGACATAGGCGTATGGCAGGATGCCGATGCCGAGGATCCACAGTGGCATGATCACCCGGTCCCGGCGCAGCGCGAGCCGGAGCAGCCGGCCCCACCCGGTCACCTTTCGCTCCGCGCGTAATGCCGCAGGAACAGTTCCTCCAGCGAGGGCGGTTGACTGACCAGGCCGCGCACGCCGGCCGCGACCAGCGCCTGCAACGCGGGTTCCAGCGCCTCGGCGTCCACGTCGAACGTCACCCGGCCGTCCTCGGCCCGCAGGTCGTGCACGCCGGTCATCGTGGTCAGGCCGTTCACCGGGCCGGCCAGCTCGGCGCGGATGCTGGTGCGGGTCAGGTGCCGCAGGTCGTCGAGGGTGCCGGTCTCCACCGACCGCCCGGCCCGGATGATGGTCAGCCGGTCGCAGAGCGCCTCGACCTCGGCGAGGATGTGGCTGGAGAGCAGCACCGTCCGATCGCCGCGCCGCTTCTCCTGGAGGATCACCTCACGGAAGACCTCTTCCATGAGCGGGTCCAGGCCGGAGGTCGGCTCGTCCAGGATCAGCAGCTCCACATCGGAGGCCAGCGCCGCGACCAGCGCCACCTTCTGCCGGTTGCCCTTGGAGTACGCCCGGCCCTTCTTCCGCGGGTCCAGCTCGAACCGCTCGATCAGGTCGTCGCGGCGCCCGCGGTCCAGCCCGCCGCGGAGCCGGCCGAGCAGGTCGATCACCTCGCCGCCGGAGAGGTTGGGCCAGAACGTGACGTCACCCGGCACGTACGCCAGGCGTTTGTGCAGCTCGGTCGCGTCGGACCACGGGTCTCCGCCGAGCAGGCGCGCCGTCCCGCCGTCGTGCCGCAGCAGGCCCAGCAGCACCCGGATGGTGGTGGTCTTGCCGGCGCCGTTCGGGCCGAGGAAGCCGTGCACCTCGCCGGTGCGCACCTTCAGGTCCAGCCCGTCCAGGGCGGTGACCGCCCCGAACCGTTTGATCAGTCCCTCGACATCGATGGCCTCACCCATGAGAACTCACTCCCCCTCCTAGGGATTGCCGAACCGATCCAGTGCCTTGAGTGCCTGGTCGGTCTGTTCCGGAGTGAGTAGCGGTTGCGAGAAGACCTCGATCGAGGCCCGGATCATGCGCAGGTAACCGGGGATCTGCCGGACGTCCTCGCCGAGCGCGGCCGAGAGCTGGTCGCCCATCAGGAACATGCCCATCTTGAGCGCGCCCAGGACGGCCACGAACGCCCGGCGGTCGGTGGTCTCCAGCTCGGTGCTCGCCAGCCACCGCTCGCCATGATCCACGGCCTGCAGGAACATCGCCGACCCGCGCGGCGAGCCGTCCATCAGGGAGCGCACCAGATATTGCTGGAGGACGACCACCTGCGGGGTCAGCGGCCCGAGCGTCTGCGTGTCGGCGAATCGCTGCTGCAGCTGCATCATCTGCGCCATCGCCCACTCGTCGCAGGCGTCGCGCAGGCCCTCCTTCGACCCGAAGTGGTGCCGGAGCAACCCCGAGGAGACGTCGGCGGCCTGCGCGATGTCCCGGATGGTGGCACCAGCGATGCCGCGCTCGGTGAAGAGCGCGATCGCGGCGTCCCGGATCCGGGCCCGGGCGGTCAGGTCGTTACTACTACTCACGTGTGTAGCTTACTACTCACGTGTGTAGTTCAGACCCCCTTCGACGCCCCGTTCACTGTCGCTTCGGTGACAGCACTGCCCTGCAGACCCCAGCGCGACAGCAACTCGGCGTACGTACCGGACTCGATCAGCCGCTGCAATGCCGCGTGCAGGCAGTCCCGCAGCGCCTTGTTGTCCTTGGCGACGGCAATCCCGAACTGCCCGGGCTCGTACTGCTCATCCGACGCCAGCTGATAGAACGCGCTGGTCCGCGGGTCGGTGACCAGGTACGCCGCCGGCGGGGAGTCGATCAGCACCGCGGCGACCCGCCCGGTCCGCAGCTGCAGCAGCGCGTCGGCGTTGGAACGGCGGCTGTCGATGGTGATCGGCCAGCTCCCGCACTCCTTCTTGAGCTTCTTCAGGATCTCCTCCTGGAAGGTGCCACGCTCGGTGGCGACCTTCTGGCCGCACAGATCCTTCATCACCTTGATCGAGCGCGGGTTGCCACGCTGCACCACGATCACCGTGCCGGCGTTGAGGTAGTCGACGAAGTCGGCCTTCTTCTGCCGGTCGACGGTGTCCGTCATCGACGAGAGCACCCCGTCATAGCTGCCGGCGTCGACCTCGTCCAGCGCGGTGCTGAAAACACCCACCACCATCTCGGCACGGATGCCGAGCACGTCGCCCAGGGCGGCGGCCAGGTCCGGCGAGAATCCGATGACGGTACGACCATCGGCGGCGAAGTACTCCATGGGCGGATAGCTCGCGTCGGTCACCAGTCGCATCGAGCCGCGGGCGCGGATCGACTCGGGCAACCGCGCGTGCAGGTCCTGGTCCATCGCCACCGCGCCGGTCGCGTCCAGGGCGCTGGTCTGCGTGTCCGCGTCGCCGCTCGCACACCCCCCGGCCGCCAGCATCAGCACGGCGCCGGTCACTGCAAGAGCCTTACGGAAAATCCTCATCTGCCTACCCCCTCGGGCACTGGTGCTGCGGATAGTTCTGGCCAGGGCGCCGGGCGCCCGAAGTAGTAACCCTGTGCCTGGTCACAGCCGGCCTCGGCGAGCCACTGGCCGACCTCGGGCGTCTCCACGCCCTCCGCGGTGGCCCGGCTGCCGAGCCCGTGGGCGAGCTCGATCACCGACCGGACGATCGCCTGGTTCTGCGGGTCCCGGACCACGTCGGAGACGAACGCCCGGTCGATCTTGATTTCGGTGATCGGTAGGCCACGCAGGTACGCGAGGCTGGTGTAACCCGCGCCGAAGTCGTCCACCGAGATGCCGACGCCCAGCTCGCCGAGCTCCATCACGGTCCGGGCGACGGTGTCCGTGTCGCCGGCCAGCGCGGTCTCGGTGATCTCCAGGATCAGCCGCTCCGGCGCTGTGCCGATCTCCGCGAGCAGGTCGCGGACCAGCTGCGGGAAGCCGGGCACCTCCAGGTTGCGGGCCGAGACGTTCACCGACAGCGGCCAGTCCCAGCCGTACGCCGTCCAGCCGGCCTGCCCGAGCATGGCCCGGCGCAGCACCCACTCGGTGAGCGGCACGATCAGCCCGGAGTGCTCCGCGGCCGGCAGGAACTCGCCCGGCGGGACCAGCCCGCGCTGCGGGTGCTGCCAGCGCACGAGCGCCTCGACGCCACTGATCTCGCCGGACGGCAGGCTGACCTTCGGCTGGTAGAACAGCACCAGCTCGTCGCGCTCCAGCGCGTGCCGCAGCTCGGCCTGGATCACCAGCCACTGGTGCGGGTGCGCCGTCTCGTGGCCGGCGAAGACCACCACGTCCGCGGCTCCCCGCTTCCCCTGGTACATCGCGATGTCCGCGCGCTTCTTCAGATCGTTCAGCTGGGTGCCGTGCTCGGGGTAGAGCGCGACGCCGAAGCTCGCCTCGATGCTCAGCGGCACCCCGTCGAGCACCATCTCGTCGGAGATCCGGTCACCCAGCGTCTCGAGCAGGGCGACCGCCTCGACCCGGTCCCGGCCCGGCAGCAGCAGGGCGAACTCGTCGCCACCGAGCCGGGCCAGGATGTCCTGCGGGCCGAGCGCGGCCAGCATCCGGTCGGAGACGATACGCAGCAGCTCGTCGCCGGCGTGGTGCCCGAGGGTGTCGTTGACCTCCTTGAAGCGGTTCAGGTCGGCCAGCACCACGGCGCCGCTGGCACCGGTGCGCGCGGCCGTCTCCAGCACCACCTCGGCGCGGGTCCGGAACGCCGGCCGGTTCGGCAGGCCGGTCAGCGCGTCGTGGGTGGCCTGATATTCCTGGCGCGCCGCGTACCGGCTCAGCGAACGGGTGGTGGAGAACGCCAGCAACGCCAGCACCAGATAGAGGGCTACCAGGCCGCCACCGAGGCGCCACCAGGACCGGGTCATCTGGGCGTGCAACTGCTCGGCGATCGACTCGTACGGCAGGTAGAGCTCCAGCACGCCGACGGACTGCCCGGACGCGCCGGCGACCAGCGGCTGCAACACCCGGATCACCTGAATGTTGTCGTCGATGACCCGTGCCCGGGCCTGACCCGCCGCGGCCGACTGGAAGTCGGCGTCACCGGCCGGCACGCCACCACTGGTCGAGCCGTCGTCGGAGAAGACGACCCGGCCGGTGAAGCTGCGCAGGCGCAGGCGCAGCACCGAGCCACGGAACACGGCCTGTTCGGTGGCGGCCCGCATCCCTTCCAGCTGCTCGGTGGTGAGGCCGTCGTCGATTCCCAGGCCCCGCTCGCTGTCGCTGTTGCTCGTGTACAGGGCCGGGGCGATCGCCATCTCGGCGATCACCGCGGCCTGCGAAAGGCCCTGCGCCCGCCCTTGATCGGCGGCGTCGGTGCGGTAGGTGTGCACCATCATCGCGCCGAGCGCGACCACGGGCACCAGGCTGGCCGCAGCGTACGTCACGAACAGGCGAGTACCTGTCGTCTGTACGCCGGGGCGCCGGCGGGCTCGGCGGAACCACATGCGAGGTAGATCGACGTGGCGCCCGCCACCTTAAGGATTAGCCGCACCGCATCCTCACGGCAACCGCCCGGATCCCGGCCGCACCGCATCCACACGAGGCCACCCACCGGTCCCAGCCGCGCCGCAGCCTCGCCGGACGCGGCAGGTCCGCTCGTGAGGTCAGCCGCGCAGCATCGGCGCCAGCGTCGTGGCGGCCCACTGCTCCAGCGTGGTCGGGGTGGTGGTCACCGCTGTCCGCTCCTGCTCCGGGCGGAAGTCGTCCCGGGTGCCGGCAGTCATGCCGACCAGGCCGGCCACGGCCGCTTCGGAGAGCCCGGCCTGACGCAGGCCTTCGGTCATCGCCCGGTCGGGCACCACGTCGAGGCTCACCTTCGCCCCGCTGACCACCGACAGCACCTCGGCGACATCAGCCCAGCTCAGATCGGCCGGACCGTGCACCGCCTGGACATGCGTCCCGGACCAGCCGGACGCCAGCAGCCGGACCGCCGCGACCTCGCCCACGTCCCGCGGATCCACCCACGGCATCGGCCGGTCCGCCGGCATCGTGGTGGTGAGGTGCCCGTCGCGCAGCTCCTCCAGGTTGCCCATCAAGTTCGTGAAGTAATAGCCGTTACGCAGGATCGCCACCTCGGCGCCGGTGGCCGTGAACGCCTCCTCGGCCCGGGCCAGGCCGTCGATCAGCCCGGCCCCGTGCCGGCGTTCCGCGCCCACGCTGCTGATCACCACGACCCGCCGCACCCCGGCGGCGCGCACGGCCGCGGCGCCGTTCTCCACCACTGCGGCCATCTCAGCCAGCGGGTCGGTCGCGGTGATGTCCTCCGGCGTCACCCAGAGCAGCGCGTCCAGGCCGGCGACCGCGTCGGCGACGAATCCCGCGTCGCGCAGATCGCCGCGCCGGGCCTCCACCAGCTCGCCGAGCCCGGGCTCCAGCCGCCCGGGATCACGCACCAGCACGCGCGGCCGCTCACCCGCTTGGGCAAGCAGTCGCGCCACCCTCGATCCGACATTTCCGGTTGCCCCGGTCACCCCGATAGTCATGCTGCCGTTCTACCTCGCACCCCCGACAAAACTGGCCAACCCAGTGTGTGAAGTTGGGGCGCGCTCCGCACCTCAACTTCACACACTGCAATGCGCGCCACCTGCGTGGTGGCTTGGGACTCGCACGACGCCCCAACTGATCACGCTTGGTCAGGCGGCCTCGGGTGGGGCGGCGGCGCCGGTCATGATGGCGACCGCGTCGGACATCGAGTGGCTCTTCGGCGTGATCACCGCGATCCGGCGGCCGAGCCGCTGGATGTGGATGCGGTCGGCGACCTCGAAGACATGCGGCATGTTGTGGCTGATCAGGATCACCGGCAGACCCCGGTCCCGGACGTCGCGGATGAGCTGGAGCACCCGGTTGCCCTCCTTCACGCCGAGCGCCGCGGTCGGCTCGTCGAGGATCACCACCTTGCTGCCGAACGCCGCCGAGCGGGCCACCGCCACGGCCTGACGCTGGCCGCCGGAGAGGGACTCCACCGCCTGGCCGATGTTCTGCAGGGTGGCGACGCCCAACTCGTTCATGTGCCGGGCGGCTTCCGAGCGCATGTGCTTGCGGTCCAGCATCCGGAAGACCGATCCCAGCGGGCCGGGACGGCGCTGTTCCCGGCCGAGGAACAGGTTGTCCGCGATGTCGAGTCCGGGCGCGACCGCGAGCGTCTGGTAGACGGTCTCGATGCCGGCCTCGCGCGCGTCCATCGGGGTGCGGAAGCGCACGGGCTGCCCGTCCAGCAGGATCTCACCGCTGTCCGGCACGACCGCGCCGGACAGGGCCTTGATGAGGCTGGACTTGCCGGCGCCGTTGTCGCCGATCACCGCGAGGATCTCGCCGGGCAGCAGCTCGAGGTCGCTCCCGTCGATCGCGACGACCCGGCCGTACCGCTTGGTGAGGCCTTTCGCCTCCAGAACCGGGGTGGTCACGTCCGTACCTCCTTGGTCATGCCCTTCCAGCTCTCGCCTGCCAAGCCGTCGTCGGGTGCGGCCGGGTGCCGCCCGGTGCAGGCGGTCATGCCTTGACCTTTCTGATCCACTGGTCCAGCGAGACCGCGACCAGCACCAGCGCGCCGATGGCGAAGCCCTGCCAGACCACCTCGACGCCGGCCAGTTGCAGGCCGTTGCGGAAGACACCCACGATGAGCGCGCCGATCAGGGTGCCGATCACCCCGCCGCGTCCGCCGAAGAGGCTGGTGCCGCCGAGCACGACAGCGGTGATCGAGTCGAGGTTGTACTCGGTGCCGACGTTCGGGCTGGCCGAGGCGAGCCGGCCGATGAGGATCCAGCCGGCGATCGCGTAGAGCAGGCCGGCCGTGGTGTAGACCGAGAACAGCACGCGGTTGGTGCGGATGCCGGCCAGCCGGGCCGCCTCGCTGTCGTCGCCGGTGGCGTAGACGTGCTTTCCCCAGGCGGTGGAGCTCAGCGCGTACGCGAAGAAGCCGAAGAGCAGCAGCATGATGATCGTGCCGTAGCTGAGCCGGAAGTCGCCGATCGGGATCGCTTCGCCGGTCCAGGTCATCAGGCCCGGCATGTCGGCGCCGCGCACCGTCTCGCTGTTGCTGACCACCGAGTTCAGCGAGAAGAAGATGGTCAGCGTGCCGAGCGTCACGATGAACGGTGGCAGTTTGAGCCGGGTGACCAGCACCCCGTTGAGCGCGCCCATCGCGGTGCCGCAGGCGAAGCCGGCCAGCAGCGCGATCGGCGCGGGCAGTCCCGCGTCGGTGCAGAACAGCGCCATCAGGATCGACGAGAAGACCGCGATCGCGCCGGCCGACAGGTCGATGCCCGCAGTCAGGATGATCAGGGTCTGCCCGAGGGCCAGGGTGGCGATCACGGTGACCTGCAGCAGCACCAGCGAGAGGTTGGCCGCCGAGAAGAAGCGGGCGTTGACGATCGAGAAGGCGATGATCGCCAGGAGGAGCACGGCCAGTGGGCCGAGCACCGGGTTGCCGTGCAGCAGATGCTGCAGGCGCAGGCCGAACGAGTCGTGCCGGCGGGTCTCGAACTCCGCGGCGGGGGTGGTCGTTGTCGCCATCTGATTAACCCCAGCAGTTCTGCTTGCCCCACGTGGAGTCCTGAGCCTCCACGCCGGCCTGCGGGTCGTCGGTGATCAGCTGTACGCCGGTGTCCACGAAGTTCTTCCCGGCGGTGTTCTGCGGCAGGGTGCCGTCCTTCGCGTACTGCGCGATCGCCTCGACGCCCATCTGCGCCATCTTGATCGGGAACTGCATCGAGGTCGCGCCGATGACGCCGCCCGCGACGTTGTCCACTCCCGGGCAACCGCCGTCGACCGAGACGATCGTGACGTCCTCCGCCGTACCGGCCGCCTTGAGAGCCTCGTACGCCCCGGCCGCCGCGGGCTCGTTGATGGTGTAGACGAGATTGATCGACGGGTCCTTCTGCAGCAGGTTCTCCATCGCGGTGCGCCCGCCCTCCTCGTTGCCGTCGGTGACGTCGTGCCCGGCGATCCGCGGGTCGTTCTCGTCCCCGATCCGGCCGGGGTCGGCCACGTCGATCCCGAAGCCCTCCATGAAGCCCTGATCCCGTTGCACGTCGACGGAGACCTGGTTCGGGTTGAGGTCGAGCATCGCGATCCGCGCCTGCTTGCCTTCCTTGTCGAACTTCGCCTTGGCCCAGAGCCCGATCTGGCGACCGGCCTCGAAGTTGTCGGTGGCGAACGTGGCGTCCACCGCGTCGGCCGGCTCGACCGCCGTGTCCAGCGCGATGACCAGCATGTCCGCCTCGTGCGCGCGGTCGATGGCGGGCACTATGGCGCTGGAGTCGTTCGGCGTGATCATGAAGCCCTCAGCGCCGAAGGAGATCAGATTCTCGATCGCCAGCACCTGGGCCTCGTTGTCGCCGTCCACCCGCCCGGCGAAGGTCTGCAGCTCGACGCCGTACTGGCCGGCGCTCTCCTGAGCACCGTTGCGCATGGTCACGAAGAACGGATTGGTATCGGTCTTGGTGATCAGGCCGACGATCGGTTCGCCGGAACCCCGGTTACACGCCGTGAGGCCCGCGAGGAACACGACCGCGCAACCGGCGGCCGCGAGAAGCTTTGGTCTTTGACGCATGCCCGCTCCCGAACATCGAGAGACAACGTTGTCCTGGAGTAGACGCCCACGTTCCGCACGTGTCAACAATGAGTTTCTATGCGATTGCTTTGAGTGATCATCCAGGCCGGGGGTCTGACATGTCCGGAAGGCCGACCATGAACGACGTCGCTCGCACGGCCGGCGTCAGCCTCAAGACCGTGTCCCGAGTGATCAATGGCGAGACGACGGTCGCTCCCGACCTGGCCGCCCGGGTCCGTGCAGCGGTCGAGTCGCTGGATTACCGGCCGCACCTGGGCGCCAGCATGCTGCGGCGGCGCGACCGGCGCACCCGGACCATCGGGGTGCTGCTGGAGGACGTGGCGAACCCGTTCTCCAGCGTGCTGCATCGCGCGATCGAGGACGAGGCGCACGCGCGCGGGGTGCAGGTGTTCACCGGCAGCCTGGATGAGGACGAGCGGCGCGAGCGGGACCTGGCCCGGGCGTTCCGGCAGCGGCAGACCGACGGGCTCATCATCGCTCCGACCGCTTCCGACCAGTCCTACCTGCACCGGTTCACCGGCACACCGGTGGTCTTCGTGGACCGCGCGCCGAGCGGCTTCGAGGCCGACACGGTCGTCTCCACCAACGTGGCGGGCGCTGCCGGAGCGGTCCGGCACCTCATCGCCCACGGCCACCGGCGGATCGCCTTTCTCGGTGATCACCAGCGGATCCCCACGGCGCGCGAACGGTTCCGCGGCTATCTGCAGGCCCTCGGCGGGCGGCCCGGCCCGGTGCTGCACGAGGTGCGGGGCGAAGTTGCCGCGGAACGTGCCACGCTCGCGCTCCTGCGCCGGGCGGACGCGCCCACCGCGTTGTTCACCAGTCAGAGTCTGATCACTGTCGGCGCGGTCCGGGCGCTGCGCCGGCTGGGCCGGCACCACACGGTCGCGCTGGTCGGCTTCGACGACTTCCCGCTCGCCGACCTGCTCGAGCCGGCGGTCACCGTGATCGCCCAGCACCCGGCCCGGATGGGCCGCGCGGCCGCCGGCGCGCTCTTCGAGCGCATCGACGGCCACGACGGTCCGCCACGCGAGATCAGGGTGGCGACAACCCTGATCCCACGGGGCAGTGGTGAGTTACCGGTCAGGGAAAACTGACGACGTACGACGGAACGGTGGCGGTGCCCTGAGCCGGCCCACCCGTGGTGTTCACGACGTTGTCGATGACGCCGTTGCCCCCGAGCGAGACGGTCAGCAGGTTGCGCAGCCGGATGCCCGACTTGACCGGCACCTCGAAGCCCCGGTCCGCGTGGATCGACGGGTTCACGTTGAAGTAGCAGTAGCTGCCCATCGCCCACGCCTCGTGCGTGTTCACCGAGTCGGCCACCTTGTAGGCCGCGTACCCTTCTGCCCCGGTCCGCCAGGCCGCCTGGGTCGGCGGGTCGTACGGCATCTCGTTCTGGAAGAAGAAGGTTCGGCCACCGTTGCCGTTCCAGATCACCTGGTACTTCTGGTAGTGCTCGACGAACAGGCCGTACGCCGTGACGTCGTTGCCGTTGACGATCAGACCGTGATCGCCGATCGCGGTGTCCCAGTTGTAGGTGCCCGGGTTGCCGTGGTCGGCGCGCCATGCCCAGATGTGGTCGATGATCACGTTGTTGCTGTTCACCAGCAGGCTGTTGGTGGCCTTGCTGGCGATGTAACCGCCGACCCGCAGGAACACGTCCTGCACCGACGACGGGTTCGCGGCGTGGTTCGCCGACGACCCGGCCTGCCCCATCACCAGCAGGTTGGGCGACAGCGTGGTGCCCGCGTCGAACAGGATGCCGGCGACCTTCACACCGTCCACATCGGCCACCTGCATCGCGGTGACACCGTTCTCCGGGATGATCGTCGCGTAACCCAGGCCGAGCACCACGGTGTTGGCCCGGGTCACGTTGATCGTCTGGTTGATCCGGTAGATGCCCGGCTGGAAGATCAGGTTGAGACCCGAGGCGAGGGCCGCGTTGATCGTCGCCGCGCTGTCACCCGGCTTCGCCACGTAGAACTGGCTCAGCGGGATGCTCGTGCCGGGAGTGTTGCCGTTCACCCAGCTCGCGCCGACGCTGTTGGTACGCAACGTGGGCACGAACACCGCGTAGTCCGACCCGCTCTGGTACAGGTACGGCTTCTCCCGGATCACCGGCGTGTTCGGGATGTTCGTGTACGGGGGGTTCGGGAAGCTCGCGCCCGAAGGAGCGCCCTGCGTGCCGACGAACGCCTGGTTCCAGACCGCGTTGGTGTTCGAGGCGATCGAGCTGTTGCGGGTCAGCCACTGCTGCTGCGAGTACTGCCCGAGCGTCCCGCTGATCCGCGAGTCGGCGACGTAGCCGCCCGAGGCCCAGCCGTACCCGTTCGGCGCCAGGTTGAGGTTGCCGTGGATGTCCATCCTGCGGAACGGCGCCGCCTGCGAGACGGCCCAGCGGTTGGTCCCGTTCACCGGGTAGACCGACAGGTTCTCGGTGGAGCGCCAGAAGTTCTGGGTGGCGTTGCCCTGGAACCAGCCGGCGTCGACGGTGATGTCGCCGTTGATCCGCACATCTTGCGGGTTCTGGCCGAGACCGACCACCGAGGTGTAGAAGCCGACCTGGATGTTCAGGTTGTTGTAGGTGCCCGGCCGGAAGGCCAGGACGTACCGGCCGGTGCCGAACTGCGCGGTCTCCTGCTGCCGGAAGACCTCGTCGGCCCGGGCCTGGATGCTGGCCGACGACATCGACGGGTCGAAGACCACCACGTTCGCGCCGAGGCTGCCGCCACCGGGAAGGGTGGGCCCACCGCCGGACTCGCCGAACACCTTGAACTCGAACAGCGAATATCCGTACCCGGTGGTGCGCTGGGTGCCGTACATGCGCACGTAACGGCCGGTGCCGCTGACCGCCAGCGACTGGTTGCCGCCGGCCGAGGTGGTGGTCGAGTACACACTGGTCCAGCTGGACGCGTTGTCCGAGACCTGGATCTGGAACGCCCGGGCGGCCGCGGTCTCCCAGTTCAGCTCGACCCGGGTGATCGCCTGGGCGCTGCCCAGGTCGACCTGGAGCCACTGCGGGTCGGAGAACGCGGAGGACCAGCGGGTTCCGAGGTTGCCGTCGACAGCCTCGGCAGCCTGATAGACGCCGGCCGCCTCGGTGGAGGACGCGGTGGCGGGCTTGCCCTGGGACAGCAGGACCTCGGCGGCGGAAGCGGATGTCGAGGTGACGGCGGCGAACCCGGTCACCATGGCGGTGACCAGGCCGCCGATGGCGGCGAGCCGCCAGGGGGAACGTCTCATTGCTTCTCCTCGGGGAACGGGACGGACCGCAAGGGGACGATCTTGCGAGCCGGGAAGCGCTCTAACGAATCTTGGGAGAGCGCTTCCCGGCCGAACGTAAGGAGAGCAACGAATCGATGTCCATAGTTCGTAACAGTTCCGGAACCGGCGCGTCGCCACCGGCAAACCCGTGCTGGACGGCCTCATCAGGGATTACGCGGGCTGATAACAGCGAACACGGAACCGGTTCCGGCGACGCGTGCGTGAACGCCCACAGCAGGCAGCCGGGGACAATTAGGATCGATGGTATGCAGCTTGTGCTGACCACCGACACCCACGTCCCGAAGCGGGCCCGCGACCTCCCGGCCGCGCTCTGGTCAGCCGTCGACGCGGCGGACGTGGTCGTCCACGCCGGCGACTGGGTCGACATCGCGCTGCTGGACGCCCTGGAGCAACGGTCGAACAGGTTGATCGCCTGCTACGGCAACAACGACGGGCCGGCCTTCCGCGCCCGACTGCCGGAGATCGCTTACGAGACGCTGGACGGGCTGCGGCTCGCCGTGGTGCACGAGACGGGCGCCGCCACCGGCCGGGAAGCGCGGTGCGTGAAGCGCTTCCCCGATGTGGATCTGCTGATCTTCGGGCACTCCCACATCCCGTGGGACACCACAGCCGCCAACGGGATGCGACTGCTCAACCCCGGCTCACCGACGGACCGGCGGCGCCAGCCGGACCACACCTACATGACGCTGCATGTGGACGGTGGAGAAATTCGGGACGTGACTCTGCATCGACTGCCGCCCCGCTGAGCGACCGGGCATGGTGCGACGCAAAAAAGCGCCGCCTCCGTGAGCGCAAGGCTCGCGGAGACGGCGCGGAAGTCGATCAGCCCAGGTCGACCGAAGGGTAGAGCGGGAACGGCGCGAGCAGCTCGGAAGCCTGCTTGCTGATCCGGTCGGAGAGCGCCGGGTCCAGCGAGAACTTGGCCTTCGAGCCCTCCGCCGGGCTGGTGGCGGCGAGCACGGTGTGGATCAGCTCGGCGATCTGGTCCATCTCACCGGCGCCGAGGCCACGGCTGGTCAGCGCCGGGGTGCCGACGCGGATGCCCGAGGTGTACCAGGCGCCGTTCGGGTCGTTCGGGATCGCGTTGCGGTTCGTGACGATGCCGCTGTCCAGCAGCGCCTGCTCGGCCTGCCGGCCGGTGATGCCGAACGGGTGCACGTCCAGCAGCACCAGGTGGTTGTCGGTCCCGCCGGAGACCAGCTGCACGCCCCGCTTCAGCAGGCCCTCGGCAAGCGCCTGGCTGTTCGTGACGATCTGCTGGGCGTAGGAGGCGAACTCCGGCCGGCGGGCCTCCGCGAACGCGATCGCCTTCGCCGCCATGACGTGCGGCAGCGGGCCGCCGAGCACCATCGGGCAGCCGCGGTCCACCTGCGAGGAGAGCTCCGGCTGGCAGAAGACGGCGCCACCACGCGGGCCACGCAGGCTCTTGTGCGTGGTCGTGGTGACGATGTGCGCGTGCGGCACCGGGTTGAAGTCGCCGGTGAAAACGCCACCCGCGACCAGCCCGGCGAAGTGCGCCATGTCGACCATGAAGGTCGCGCCGACCTCGTCAGCGATCTCCCGCATCGTCGCGAAATTCACCTTCCGGGGGTACGCCGAATAGCCGCCCACGATTACCGCGGGCTTGAACTCCTTGGCCGTCTCCCGCAGCGCCGCATAGTCGATCTGACCGGTGGTCGGGTCGACACCGTAGCTGCGCTGGTCGAACATCTTGCCGGAGATGTTCGGCCGGAACCCGTGCGTCAGGTGACCGCCGGCGTCCAGCGACATGCCCAGCAGCCGCTGGTTACCGAACGCCTGCCGCAGCTCGGCCCACTCGGCGTCGGTCAGATCGTTGATCTGCCGCTTCTCGAACTTCTTCAGGAACGGCACCTCGACGCGGTCCGCCAGAATGGCCCAGTAGGCCACCAGGTTCGCGTCGATGCCGGAATGCGGCTGGACATAGGCGTACGGCGCGTCGAACAGGGCCTTGGCGTGCTCGACAGCAACCGACTCGACAGTGTCGACGTTCTGGCAGCCGGCGTAGAACCGGCGGCCGATCGTGCCCTCCGCGTACTTGTCCGACAGCCAGTTGCCCATCGCGAGCAACACGGCCGGCGAGGCGTAGTTCTCACTCGCGATCAGCTTCAGCGACTCGCGCTGATCGGTCAGCTCCTTGGCGATCGCGTCCGCGATGCGGGGCTCGACGGACCGGACCACGTCCAGGGCGGAGCGGAAAGCGGTGGACTCGGCGTTCAACTCAGGCATGGGAACTCCCTATCACGAGTGGAGAGAGCCCAGGCGCACGGCAAGTCGTCGTCTCGACGGAGCCGCTCCCCGATGGTCAACCATCCGAACGCGCCAGTCACGGCCCGTCCGCCAGCATACCGGCTTCTCCCCACCCCGCCTCCCCGGTCCTCCGCCAGTGCCCCGGCTTCTCCCGCCCGCCTCGAACCAGTGTGTGAAGTTGTGGTCGGATTCGCACCTCAACTTCACACACAGGGTTGGCGCCCTGGGGAATGCAGAAAGGCCCACCCGAATGTTCGGGTGGGCCTTTCTGTTCACGTTGAGTCCGGCGGCGTCCTACT
>NZ_JBVYOQ010000017.1:0-181611 GCF_056134165.1 Actinoplanes sp. 13
TGCGCCGCCCTTGGCGCTTGCCCCCGTCCGGGGACGGCGCTTCGAGCTGTCGGGGGGTGCCGGCCTGTGTGTGAAGTTCGGGTCCGATACGGACCCGAACTCCACACACAGGGTTCTGGGGTCAGTCGTGGGCGATGGCGTTCAGGACGTTGAGGCGGGCGGCCCGGATCGCGGGTGCCACGGCGGCTATCACGCCGACCAGGGCGGCCAGGGCCAAGTAGGTGCCCATCCGGGGCCAGGGCAGCACGAGCTCGGTGATGCCGTCGCTCTCCAGGGCCCGGGTCACCGCGGTGCCCATGCCGGCGCCGACCGTGACGCCGAGGAGGGCGCCGAAGACCGAGATGACCACGGCCTCGACGGTGACCATCCGCATGGTCTGGGCGCGGCCCAGGCCGACGGCGCGGAGCAGGCCCAGCTCACGGGTCCGTTCCAGGACCGACAGCGCCAGGGTGTTGACCACGCCGAGCACGGCGATCAGGATGGCCAGCCCCAGCAGGATCTGGATCATCGTGATGATCTGGTCGAACTGTGCGGCCTGGGCGTTGACGAATGTCTCCTGATCGGTCGCCGACACCTCGGGGCTGTCCGCCAGCAACGCCTTGACCTGCGGCAGGACGGCTGAGACCGGCACGCCGTCGTTCAGGCGGACGAAGCCGAGGACCGGCTGACTGATCCCGAAGCCGTCGATCGCGGCGGCCGGGAGCACCAGGCTGCCGGGCAGCGTGTCCTCCGCGAAGACCGCGGCGACCGTGTAGGTGCGCTGGTCACCCCGCGACGTCTGGATGTCCACCCGGGTGCCGGTCTGCCATCCGTTCTCGGCGGCCCGTGGCGCGCTGACCGCGATCTGGTCGTCCCGCAGCGTCGTGGCGGTCGACCCGTAGGCACGGGCGAGCACGGCCAGGTCCTCGGTGGCGGTCACGTACTCCTGCTCCCCGCCGATCGCGACCAGGTCGTTGTAGAGGCCGGCGGCCGCCTGCACGCCCGGGATCTGCGCGGTCGCCGACAGGACGGCCGGGTCGTACGTCGGTGGCCGTGGCCCGCCCTGCTCGCCACTGATCATGATCTGGGCCTTGAGCGTCCGGGCGGCCTCCGCCTGGAGGCTGGCCTTCGCCGAGTCCATCACCACGGTCACGCCGGTGACCAGCGCGATGCCGACCATCAGCGCGGCCGCGGTGATCGCGGTGCGCCGCGGGTTGCGGCCCGAGTTGAGCCGGCCCAGCCGTCCCGGCACCGACCAGGCGAAGAGCCGGCCGAGCGCGGACACCACCGGGCGGCTGAGCAGCGGGGTGAGCAGCGCGATCCCGATGAACGTGACCAGCACGCCGCCGAGGATCAGCCACAGCGTCGCGTCGCCGGAGTCGGCGAACAGCCCCAGGCTGAGCGCGGCCGCGCCGGCCGCGGTGACCAGGGAACCGGCCACCGTGATTTTCGTGAGTGGGCGGTCCGGGGTGGCGACGTCCTGCATCGCCGCGACCGGGGCGATCCGGGAGGCACGCAGCGCGGGCAGCACCGCGGCGACCACGGTCACCAGGATCCCGACCACGAACGCGCTGATCACCGCGGACAGCGGGACGCCGATCGGGGCCAGGTCCATGCCGCCGCCCATGCTGCTGAACAGCGCGCCCAGGCCGGCGCCCGCGCCGACCCCGGCGGCCAGGCCGAGGACCGCGGCGATCAGGCCGACCAGTACGGCCTCCACCAGCACCGAGTTGATCACCTGCCGGCGGCTGGCGCCGATCGCCCGTAGCAGGGCCAGCTCCTTGGTGCGCTGCGCGACCACGATCGAGAACGTGTTCAGGATCAGGAAGATCCCGACGAACAGCGCGACGCCCGCGAAGCCGAGCAGGATCTGGTTGAAGAAGCCGATGCCCTCCTTCAGCCCGGCCGAGCTCTCGTCGGCGAGCTGCTCGCCGGTCTTGACCTCGAAGTCCGCGCCGAGCGCCGGGGCGAGCCGGTCCCGCAGCTGCGCCGGGGTCACGTCCTCGGCGGCACGCACGGTCACCGAGGTGAACGCGCCCTTCTCGCCGAGCATCAGCTCACCCGCGACCGGTGTGGTGAACGCGACCTCCTGCACGCCGCCGAGGCTGTCCCGGTCGCCGGCGTAGCCCCAGATGCCGACCAGCGTGAACACCCGCTTGGGCTGCTGGGTGAGCACCGGCACCCGGTCGCCGATCCGATATCCGGACAGCTCCGCGGTGGTGGCGTTCATCGCGATCTCGCTGTCGGCGGTGGGCCCGCGACCGTCCCGCAGCTGGAGCAGCTCATCGGTGCCGGTCCAGTTCGTACCGATCCGGGGTGGACCGAACGAGGACAGCACCTTGCCGTCCGATCCGATCACCCGTGCGCCGTCCGCGTCGACACGGCCCACGGCTGCCCGTACCCCCGGCTGGGTCTTGATCTTGTCCACGACGGAGGCCGGAAGCGGTGTGGCGACCTGTTCGCCCTCGAACTCGGCGACCTCGATCTTGGGTTTGGCGCTGACCGAGACGTCGGTCGTCGCGTAGGCGTCCGAGAAGATCGAGTCGAAGGTGCGGTTCAACGTGTCGGTCAGCACCAGGGCGCCGGACACGAACATCACGCCGAGAATCACCGCGAGACCGGAAAGGATCAGCCGCAGCTTGCGGGCGAGCAGGCTCTTCAGCGTCGCGCGCAGCATCAGAGCATCACCGGGTCGCTGTGGGTGTCCAGCCGCTTCATGGTGTCCAGGACGGACTCGGCGGTCGGGTTCGCCAGCTCGTCGACGATCTCGCCGTCGGCGAGGAAGACCACCCGGTCGGCGTAACTCGCGGCGACCGGGTCGTGGGTGACCATCACGATGGTCTGGCCGTGCTCGCGCACGCTCATCCGCAGGAAGTTGAGGACCTCGGCGCCGGAGCGCGAGTCGAGGTTGCCGGTCGGCTCGTCGGCGAAGATCACGTCCGGGCGGCCCATCAGCGCCCGCGCGCACGCCACCCGCTGCTGCTGGCCGCCGGAGAGCTGGCTGGGCCGGTGCTTGAGCCGGTCCTGCAGGCCGACCGTCTTGATCACGGTGTCCCACCACTGCGGGTCCGGCTTGCGGCCGGCGATGTCCAGCGGCAGCCGGATGTTCTCCGCGGCGCTCAACGTCGGCAGCAGGTTGAACTGCTGGAAGATGAAGCCGACCCGGTCCCGGCGCAGCCGCGTCAGCGCCTTGTCGCTCAGGTTGCTGATCTCGGTGCCGCCGATGTGCACGGTGCCCCGGGTGACCGTGTCCAGCCCGGCGAGGCAGTGCATGAGAGTCGACTTGCCGCTGCCGGACGGCCCCATGATCGCGGTGAAGCGGCCCCGGCCGAAGTCCGCGCTGACCCCTCGCAGCGCGGCGACCTCGGCCTCACCCGAGCCGTACACCTTCCAGACCTCGACCGAACGCGCCGCCACCGGTTCGCCGGTATCCGTCCCTGCCACGTCTCCCCCTCGTGTCACTACCGTCTCGGCCCACCGCCACGGCCCGCCGTCTGGCGGGCCGTGCCGTTCCCGGGCCGTCGTCTTGGTCCGGCCGGGGCGCTCCCGCACCCGGCCGGCCAGCCCAGTCTGTCGGCGCGATCGCAATGGAGCGTCCGCCCCACGGGGGAGCGCGGTCGGAGATTTCGCTGGGGGTGACCACCCACCCCGGCTCAGGGACACCCCCGAGAGAAACGTTTCGCCGGCCGCCCGGATTGGTATCCCTGACTACCGTGAAAGCCCCGGCCTGGAGGACCGCATGCGCCCTCGCCTCGTGTTCGCATTGATCGCCGTGCTGTTCACGGCCGGGTGTCTCGCCCCGGTCGAGGACGGCCCCGGCCGAGCCCCCGCCCCCGCCGAGACCGCCGGGGAGGGCGTCGACCCGGAGGACGGCACCGACACGCCGGAGGAGTTCGCCAACGACATCCGCGCCTCCCAGTCGGTCGCCGAGCAGTACTGGTCGGAGCAGCTCGGCGCCGACTTCCAGCCGGTGCGGCGGCTCATCCCGTACCAGCGCAGCGGCGAGGTCGACTGCGGCGGTGAGTCGCTGCCCCGCAACAATGCGGTGTACTGCTCCGCCGGGGACTTCATCGCTTACGACCTGAACTGGGCGTACGCGGCATTCCAGCAGATCGGCGACGCGTTCGTGTTCTACCTGCTCGGCCACGAGTACGCGCACGGAATCCAGGCGCGGCTCGGCATCCGGAAGCAGTTCACCATCGAGCAGGAGCTGCAGGCGGACTGTATGGCCGGCGCCTTCATCGGTGACAAGGTCCGCGACGGGTCACTGACGATGCAGGACAACGACACCCGGGAACTGGCCGACGGGCTCGCCGCCGTCGGCGACGACCCCGGCCAGCCGTGGTTCGCCGAAGGCGCGCACGGGACGGCCGAGCAGCGGATGGACGCGTTCGCCAGCGGATATGAGAAGTCGCTGTCGGCGTGCGGGCTCTGATCCGGGTCACATCGGGCTCTGATCCGGGTCACATCGGGCTCTGATGTGGGTCACATGGGGCTCTGATTTGGGTCACATCGGGTCGGCGCACGCCGCCGGACGACGCAGAATAGGCGCGGCGGATCGACCTGGGGGGCTGTTCTGGACGCCGTACTCTTCGACATGGACGGGACGCTGGTCGACAGCGAGCGGGTGTGGGGCATCGCCCTGGCCGAACTCGCGGTGCTGGCCGGCGGTGAGCTCTCCGAGCGGGCCCGGCTCGCGATGGTCGGCACCAGCATGGCCGAGACCATGCAGCTGTTCCGCGACGACCTGGGGCAGCCGGACCGGCCCGAGGAACCGGACGCCGCCTGGCTCACCGAGCGGGTCCACGAGCTCTTCGGCGAAGGACTGGTGTGGCGGCCCGGCGCGGCCGAGCTGCTCTTCGCCGTCCGCGAGGCGGGCATCCCGACGGCGCTGGTCACCTCGACCGGCCGGCGCCTCGTCGAGGTCGCCCTCAAGACGCTCGGCGCGGAGAACTTCGACGTCGTCGTCTGCGGCGACGAGGTCACCCGGCCGAAACCGGACCCGGAGCCCTACCTGACCGCGGCCCGCCTCCTGGGGGTGCCGATCACCCGCTGCGTGGCGATCGAGGACTCGCCGAGCGGGTCCGCCAGCGCCCTCGCCGCGGGTGCGGCGGTCCTGGCGGTGCCCGCGGAACTGGAGCTGCCGCCGACCGACGGTGTCCACCTGCGGTCGACGCTGGTGGGCGTGGACCCGGCGTTCCTGACCGGGCTGCTCCGCGTGTAGATCCGGCCGGGTGCCGGATCTGACCAGCCCGGTTGCGACCCGGTCAGGTGCCGGGACTGGCCACGCCGGCTTGTGGACCGGATCAGGTGCCGGGTTTGACCAGGCCGGTCTCGTAGGCGAGGACCACCGCCTTGGTGCGGTCGCGCAGGCGCAGCTTGGTGAGCACGTGCCCGACGTGGGTCTTCACGGTGGTCTCGCTCACCTGCAGAAGGTCCGCGATCTCGGCGTTGGTCAGGCCGCGGGCGACGTGCACCAGGACCTCACGCTCCCGGCTGGTCAGGGCGTTCAGCCGGGAGGCGCCGTTGTCGGCCGGCACGGGGACCGCCGCGGCGACCCGGGTGAGGACGCGGGCCAGCAGCGGCGGGGCGATCACGGCGCCACCCGCGGCGACGGCCCGGACAGCGGCGGCCAGCTCGTCGCGCGGAGCGTCCTTGCACAGGTAGCCGGTGGCGCCGGCGGCGACCGCGGCCAGGATCTCGTCGTCGCTGTCCCGGGTGGTCAGGATCAGCACCCGCACCGGGAGGCCGGCCCGGGTGATGGTCCGGGTCACCGTCAGGCCGTCGGCTCTCGGCAGGTCCAGCTCGGTGATCAGCACGTCGGGGAGCAGCCGGCGGGCCAGCTCGATCGCCTCGACACCGTCTCCGGCCTCACCGGCGACCACCATGTCGGCCACACCGGTCTCCGGGTGGTGGAGGCCGTCGGGTGGGGCGGTCAGCATCGCCCGCAGGCCCGCGCGCTGCAGGGGTGCCGGGTCGGCGACCAGGACACGCAGAGGCTTCATCCCGGCATTGTCCGACGTGCGGCCGGTGATGCCGGTCCCATGGTCGGATGCCCGTCGCGCCGAGGGGCCGGTGGGCGACCGGGCAGTGCGGTGGGCCGGCGAGGCGCCGGATGGGGGCGGTCAGGCAACGGGGGCGTCCCGGGGGAGGGTGGTGAGGCGGTCGGGCTCGGCGTCGGCGGTGAGGTCGGGCAGGGTGGCGGGCGCGGCCTCCGGGAAGGGCGGGGGAGTGCCGCCGAACTCGGGGCACAGGGCCTGGTGACTGCACCAGCCGCAGAGGCGGCTGGGCTTGGGGCGGAAGTCGCGGTCGCGCTTGGCCCGCTCGATGGCGTCGGACAGGGCGATCAGGGTGCGCTCGAAGCGCTCCAGCTCGCCGGCCTCCGGGCTGTAGTCGCAGACCTCGGCGTCCTTGAGATAGAGCAGGCGCAGCACCCGGGGGACCACGCCGCGGGTGCGCCAGAGCACCAGCGCGTAGAACTTGAGCTGGAACAGCGCGCGACCCTCGAAGGCCTCGCGCGGGGCGCCGCCGGTCTTGTAGTCGACGACCCGCAAGTCGCCGGCCGGGGAGACGTCGAGGCGGTCGATGTAGCCGCGGAGGAGCAGCTCGTCGTCGCCGATCAGGGTGGAGACCAGGGTCTCCCGCTCGGCGGGCTGGAGGCGCTGCGGGTCCTCCACCGCGAAGTAGCCGGTGAGCAGGGCGCGGGCGCCGGCCAGGAACGCGGCGACGCGGGCCGCCTCGGCGCCGCCGGGGACGTCGATCAGGATCTGCTGCCCGGTGGCGTCGGCCTCCGCGGCGACCGCGGCCGGATCACGCATCGACGTGGGACCGGTGACGCCAGGGGGGCCGGCGACGATGGTCGGCGTGGCGGTGCCGGGGGCCGGGTCGGCGGCGATGTCCGGCTTGCCGGTGGCGGGGTCGGCGAACAGGCCGGCCAGGGCGGGCTCCTGCTCGAGCAGACGCTGCCACTCGGGCTCGACCAGGGCGATCGCGGCGTCCGGGGTGCGCTCGGCGGCCGGCAGGTCGAAGAGGCGCTCCAGGACGGCGTGGACGAGCGTGCCGCGGGCCTGGTCGGCCGACGGGGTCTCGGGCAGCTTGTCGATGGTGCGGAAGCGGAACAGCAGCGGGCAGGTCTTGAAGTCGGCGGCCCGCGACGGCGACAGCGAGGGGCCGGCCGGCGCGTCGGGGCGGCGGCCGCGAACGGCCGGGACCGGGGAACCCGGTGGCAGAGGCTCGGGAGCCGGTTGCGCGGTCGTCGATGGGGGGGCCGTCATGTCAGAAAGGCTAGGCCAGGGGTACGACGAAAACGCCGGGGTGGGTCCCATCGCGCGGGTGTCCGTAGCATCGAAGCCGTGGAGGACAGCCGAGCGTCGGGGGAGCGCGCGTCACGGGATGCGCGACGGCCGGGTGGCGGGCGGCCGGTTGGGCACGTGCTCGGCATCCCGGTGCACGCGAACGCGTCGATGCTGCTGCTCGCGGTGCTGGTCACGGTGGTGTACGGGAATTACGCCCGCACCCAGCTGAACCTGGCCGACCCCTGGGCGTACCTCGTCGGGCTGGGTTTCGTCACCTGCCTGCTCGGCTCGGTGCTGCTGCACGAGCTGGGGCACGCGCTGACCGCCCGGCGGTTCGGGATCGGGGTGCGCCGGATCACGCTGGAGTTGCTGAGCGGCTGGACCGAGATGGACCGGGACGCGCCGACCCCGCGCATCGACGCGCTGGTGTCGCTGGCCGGCCCGGCGGTGTCGCTGGTCCTGGGCGGGCTCGCCACCGGCGCGGCGCTGTTGCTGCCGGAGAGCACGGTGCCCGGCCAGATCGCCTTCCAGCTGGCGGTGAGCAACGTCCTGGTGGCCGTCTTCAACGTGCTGCCGGGGCTGCCGCTGGACGGCGGCCGGGCGCTGCGGGCCGCGGTGTGGGCGGTGACCAAGGACCGGAACCGGGCCACCGAGATCGCCGGCTGGGCGGGCCGGATCCTGGCGCTGGCCACCGCGGCGGCCGTGGTCCTGCTCTACCAGCTGGGCTTGCTGACCATTTTCGGACTTGTCTTCATCCTGTTGGTGGTGCTCACCCTCTGGCAGGGCGCCGGCCAGTCGATCCGGCTGGGCCGGATGACGCGCCGCTTCCCGCTGATCGACCTGAGCCGGCTGGCCCGGCCGCTGCTCGCGGTGCCGGCCGGGACCCCGCTCGGCGAGGCGCAGCGGCGCCGCGCCGAGGACCCGCGGCCGGACGTGGTGCTCGCGGTCACCGACGCGGCGGGTAGCCTCACCGCACTGGTCGACCCGGTCGCCGCCGAGCGTGTGCCGGTCGACCGGCGGCCCTGGGTGAGCGTGGAGAGCGTGTCACGGTCCCGGGACGCGCTGACCACCCTGCCGCTCGGGCTGACCGGCGAGCAGGTGGTCCGGGCGTTGCAGGCCCACCCGGGTGCGCACTACCTGGTGACCGCAGGCGAGGATGTCGTGGGCGTCCTGCGGGTCGCCGACGTGGCCGCCGTGCTGGAACCGCGGCGGGCCGCACCGGGTCCGCGCGACGACCGCTCTTGATCATTAAAAGCCACCAGACCGCAGACAGCCGAAAGAAGATCAGTGACCACAACCCCCACCACCGCCGTCGACGAGCAGGTCCCCGCCCACCGCGGGCCGTTCCGGGTGGGCGACCGCGTTCAGCTCACCGACCCGAAGGGGCGGATGCACACGATCGTGCTGGAGGCCGGCAAGGCGTTCCACACCCACCGCGGCGCCCTGGAGCACGACGATCTGATCGGGCTGCCGGACGGGAGTGTGATCACCGCGACGAGCGGTACGGCGTACCTCGCGTTGCGTCCCCTGCTCGCCGACTACGTCCTGTCGATGCCGCGCGGTGCGCAGGTCATCTACCCGAAGGACGCGGCGCAGATCGTCGCCATGGGCGACGTCTTCCCGGGCGCGAAGGTGCTCGAGGCCGGCGCCGGCTCGGGGGCGCTGACCTGCTCGTTGCTGCGGGCCGTGGGCAGCACCGGTGAGGTGCACAGCTATGAGCTGCGGGACGACTTCGCGGCGATCGCCCGCAAGAACGTGGAGGCCTTCTTCGGCGGCCCGCACCCGGCCTGGCACCTGCACAACGGGGACGTCGCGGGCAACGACATCACCGGCTTCGACCGGATCGTGCTGGACATGCTGACCCCGTGGGAGGCGCTCGACATGGTCGAGCGGGCGCTCATCCCGGGCGGCGTGTTCATCGGGTACGTGGCCACCACCCCGCAGCTGTCCGAGCTGGTCGAGGCGTTGCGGGAGCGCGGCGGCTGGACCGAGCCGCGGTCCTGGGAGTCGCTGGTGCGCGACTGGCACGCGGAGGGCCTGGCGGTCCGCCCGGACCACCGGATGATCGCGCACACCGCGTTCCTGGTGTCGGCGCGCAAGCTGGCGCCGGGCATCACCGCGCCGCCGCGGCGCCGCAAGCCGAGCAAGGGCGCCGAGGCGTACGCGTTGCGCAAGGCGACCCAGGCCGCACTCGCCGCACAGCGCGAGGACGCCGGAGGGGAGTGACCGCCGCCGCTGCGGTCCGGTAGGTTCCGGTAGGGCGTGATGGGGAGGGCAGGGGTGGGCGCGATGAGTTCTCCGCCGTTCGGCGGCAGCAACGAGATGCCGGCGGTGTTTCCCGACTGGTCGCCCTACCCGGACCTGGACTCGGCCGCCCGGGCGTACCTGCGGGATCCGGACGTGGCTCTGGAGGCGCTGTTCGGGGTGCTGCGCGGGGCCTCGGTGCTGTGTTTCACCCTGGAGCGGTTCGTCAACGAGGTGAACGGCGTCTGGCAGGAGGTCGTGGTCTGCGACGGCAGCCGGCTGGTGCTCTGGCACGGTGAGGACGTCGCCCCCGGTGACGGCCCGGTCGGGGCGATGACCTCGTCGTTGCGGGTGGTGCCGCTGTCCACGGTCACCGAGGTGGGCTGCCGGCGGCGGCTCACCCGCACCTCGAACGGGCAGGCCCGGGTCGACAGCATCGACGTCTACCTGCTGCTCAGCTCGGTCGACGACGCGGTCCCGCCGCCCGGTGTCGGCGAGGAGGAGGGCCGGGCCCCGCTGCGGCACGACGCGCTGCGGTTCGGCAAGACCATCGACGACGGTGGGCCCGGGCAGATCGCCCGCCTCGAGGAGTTCTCGCGCGTGGTCGCGTCCCTCGTGGGCCGTCCTACGCTGTAGATCACCCGAGGAGTAAGCGGGATCACTCCGATTCACTCATCCGGGGCGTCCGGGCCGGCGATCTCCACCTCGTCGGCGGCGCGGACCACGTGGATGCAGTCGCCCGGGCACTCCTTCGCCGAGTCGATCACCTCGAGGCGCAGATGCCGGGGGACGCCGGTGCGGACACCCGGCTCCTGGAGCAGGTCACCGGCGTCACCCTTCACGTACGCCAGGCCGTCGATGTCCAGTTCGAAGACGTCCGGTGCGTACTGCGCGCAGAGGCCGTCCCCGGTGCACAAGTCCTGATCGATCCAGACCTGCAGTTCCTCCGCGCCGTTCGGCGCGACTGTGTCCGACGACACTCCGACCTCCCACGACTTGCTCGTTGCGACGGTACCCGAAGGTCGTATTGACCACCCGGCCGCAGGTTGATCAATCGATCAAGACTCGGTGACGAGGGTGTTGCGGGGGTCGAAAACCGCTTCGCAACAGCTAGTGTTGACCCAAGACGTTCGAGCCCCCCGGGGAGGTGGGACGTGGCACGTAGCGACGAAGCGGACTCCCGCGCCGCACGATGGGAGAAAGAGGCCAACGACCTCTCGAGTCAGGTGGCGTTCCTGCAAGAGGAGCTCGCCCTGGTTCGACGGAAGTTGACCGAGAGCCCCCGACACGTCCGGCAGCTCGAGGAACGGCTCGCGGCAACGCAGGCGCAGCTGGCCCGAGTGACCGAGAACAACGAGCGGCTCGTGGCGACCCTCAAGGAAGCCCGGGCCCAGATCGTCACTCTCAAGGAAGAGATTGACCGCCTCGCCCAGCCGCCGAGCGGTTACGGCGTGTTCCTGACGGCACACGAGGACGGCACGGTGGACGTGTTCACCGGCGGGCGCAAGCTCCGGGTGGCGGTCTCGCCGTCACTGGCCGTCGACGAGCTGCAGCGGGGCCAGGAGGTCCTGCTCAACGACGCGCTCAATGTGGTCGACGCGTTCGGCTTCGAGCGGTCCGGTGAGGTCGTCCTGCTCAAGGAGGTCCTGGCCGGCCCGGACGGTGCGCTCGGTGACCGGGCGCTGGTGGTCTCGCACGCCGACGAGGAGCGCATCGTGTTCCTCGCCGACTCCCTCGAGATCAGCAAGCTGCGCGCGGGCGATTCGCTGATGATCGAACCTCGTTCGGCGTACGCCTACGAGCGCATCCCGAAGAGCGAGGTCGAGGAGCTCGTCCTGGAGGAGGTCCCCGACGTCGACTACACCGACATCGGTGGCCTGCACTCGCAGATCGAGCAGATCCGCGACGCGGTGGAGCTGCCCTTCCTGCACGCGGACCTGTTCCGGGAGCACCAGCTGCGCCCGCCGAAGGGCATCCTGCTCTACGGCCCGCCCGGCTGTGGCAAGACCCTGATCGCCAAGGCGGTGGCCAACTCGCTGGCCAAGAAGATCGCCGAGCGGCGTGGCGAGGAGAAGCACACCAGCTACTTCCTCAACATCAAGGGTCCTGAGCTGCTCAACAAGTACGTGGGTGAGACCGAGCGGCACATCCGCCTGGTCTTCCAGCGGGCCCGCGAGAAGGCCGGCGAGGGCACCCCGGTGATCGTGTTCTTCGACGAGATGGACTCGATCTTCCGGACCCGTGGCTCCGGTGTCTCCAGTGACGTGGAGAACACCATCGTTCCCCAGCTCCTCAGCGAGATCGACGGCGTCGAGGGCCTGGAGAACGTGATCGTGATCGGCGCCTCCAACCGGGAAGACATGATCGACCCGGCGATCCTGCGCCCGGGCCGTCTCGATGTGAAGATCAAGATCGAGCGACCGGACGCCGAGGCGGCGAAGGACATCTTCGCCAAGTACATCCTGGCCGACCTCCCGCTCAGCGGGGACGACCTCGCCGAGCACGGCGGCAACCGGGACGCCACGGTGGCCGCCATGATCGAGGCCGTCGTGCTGCGGATGTACACGGAGACCGAGGAGAACCGCTTCCTGGAGGTCACCTACGCCAACGGTGACAAGGAGGTCCTGTACTTCAAGGACTTCAACTCCGGCGCGATGATCCAGAACATCGTCGACCGTGGCAAGAAGATGGCGATCAAGGAGTTCCTCACCTCCGGCAAGAAGGGCCTGCGGCTGCAGCACCTGCTCGACAGCTGCGTCGACGAGTTCCGGGAGAACGAGGACCTGCCGAACACCACCAACCCCGACGACTGGGCCCGCATCTCCGGCAAGAAGGGCGAGCGGATCGTCTACATCCGCACCCTCGTCTCCGGTGGCAAGGGCGCCGAGGCCGGCCGCTCCATCGAGACCGCCTCCAACACCGGTCAGTACCTGTAAGGCGAGACCGGCAGGGGCGGAGGGTTTCCCTCCGCCCCTGCCGTCGTTCTCCCCTGTGTGACCACCGCACCCCGCCTGGCCTGGCTCGACGCGCTCCGCGGGTACGCTGCGGTGGTCGTCGCGCTCTTCCACCTCAGCCCGGTCGTGCTCGGCTCCGCCCGGCACCTGGAGATCTATCGCCAGTTCGACCTCGGCAAGTACGGCGTCCTGCTGTTCTTCCTGGTCAGCGGCTACGTGATCCCGATGTCGCTGGAACGCCACGGATCCCTGCGGCGGTTCTGGACCGGCCGACTGTTCCGCGTCTACCCCGCTTACCTGCTCACCGTCGCGCTCGCCTGCGGGCTCGGGGCGGCCGGGCTGTACCGGCTGCCGGACCAGCTCGGCTCCGAGACGGTCACGACCGTTCTCGGACACGTGACCATGCTCCAGGACCTGCTCGGCGTCCGCGGCGTGGTCCGGCCGTTCTGGACGCTCTCCTACGAGATGCTGTTCTACCTGCTGGTCGCGGGTCTGTTCGGATGGCGGTGGCACCGGGGGTCCGCGTGGTGGGCGGCCGGGCTCGCGCTCGCCGCGCTGCTCGGCGGCACCCACCTGCCCGGGGACCTGCTCGGCGCCACGCCGGCCGATCGGCGGATCACGGCGGCCACGGTCACCTTGCTGATGGCGGGGAGCTTTTACGCGTACGCGAAAAATCGCAAAGGTCTCGCCCTCGTGGCCGGCGCCGCCGGTCTTTGCCTGATCGTTCTGCCGTTGGTGAACGGTCATGCCACCCGGTGGGTGACCAGCGCGTCCTCGGCGCAGGCCACCCTCATGCTCGCGGTGATGTTCGCCGGAACCGTCATCCATCGCGCGCAGCACCGGCAGATCGGCCGGCCGGGCGCCGCCGTTGCGCTGACCCTGGTCTTCGCCGGCGTCGCTCTGCACCAGTGGGTGGCCACCGGCGCCGGGCTGTTGCGCTGGACCCTGATCGCCGTCGCCGTGGCCGCCACCTTCCTGATCGCCTTCGGCCTGCGTCACCGGCGCGTGCCTGTCGTGCTCACCCGGCTCGGCGCCGTCAGCTACTCGCTCTATCTGCTGCACCTGCTCGTCCTCGGACTGATCGTCCGCCATACGGATGACCCGGTGGTCGTCACGATCGGCTTCACGGCGGGAACGCTTTCGGTCGCGTGGCTCGCGCACCGCTGGGTGGAACGGCCCGGACAGGCGCTCGGCCGCCGGGTCGGGGAGCGCCTCGCCGCGACCGACGTCGCCACCCAAGGTGGCACGCCGCGCACGACCAGCTTCGGAAAGCAACGTGAGAGCGTCTAGGCTCGATGCATGAGCAGGCTTGGCTTCGTGGCGGACAGGGTGGTCGCATGAGCGTTCGACGGATTATGGGGACCGAAGTCGAGTACGGCATCTCGGTGCCCGGCCAGCCCGGCGCCAACCCGATGGTCACCTCGTCGCAGGTGGTCAACGCCTACGGCGCGCGTCCCGAGCTCAACCGGGGCGGGCGCGCACGCTGGGACTACGAGGAGGAGTCGCCGCTGCGCGACGCCCGCGGCTTCACGTACTCCGGCGCCGCCTACGACCCGGCCGAAGCCCTCGCTGACGAGGACCTCGGCCTGGCCAACGTGATACTGACCAACGGCGCCCGGCTCTACGTCGACCACGCGCACCCGGAGTACAGCACGCCCGAGTGCACCAACCCGCTCGATGTGGTCAAGTGGGACAAAGCCGGCGAACGGGTGATGGCCGAGGCATCCCGGCGGGCCGCCACGATTCCCGGCGCCCACCGCATCCAGCTGTACAAGAACAACACCGACAACAAGGGCGCCTCGTACGGCTCGCACGAGAACTACCTGATGCGCCGGCAGACCCCGTTCGCCGACATCGTCGCCCACCTCACCCCGTTCTTCGTGACCCGGCAGATCTTCACCGGCGTCGGCCGTGTCGGGATCGGCCAGGACGGCACCGGCTCCGGCTTCCAGATCTCCTCGCGCGCCGACTTCTTCGAGGTCGAGGTGGGCCTGGAGACGACGCTCAAGCGGCCGATCATCAATACCCGCGACGAGCCGCACGCCGACGCCGACAAGTACCGGCGGCTGCACGTGATCATCGGCGACGCCAACCTCTCCGAGATCGCGTCGTACCTGAAGATGGGCACCACCTCCCTGGTCCTCAACATGATCGAGGAGAAGGTGTTCACCGGCGAGCTGGGCATCGCCGACCCGGTCTCGGAGCTCAAGAACGTCAGCCACGACCCGACCCTCAAGCACCTCATGCGGCTGCGTGACGGCCGCCGGCTGACCGCGCTCGACCTGCAGTGGGCGTACTACGAGCGGGCCCGGGAGTTCGTCGACGACCGGTACGGGACGGACGTCGACGAGCAGACCGCGGACGTCCTGAGCCGCTGGGAGGACGCGCTCGACAAGCTCGGCCGCGACCCGATGCTCTGCTCCGACACCCTCGACTGGGTCGCCAAGCTGCGGCTCCTCGAGGGGTACCGGGAGCGTGAGGACCTCACCTGGTCGTCGCCGAAGCTGCAGCTCGTGGACCTGCAGTACTCCGACGTGCGCCCGGAGAAGGGCCTTTACCACCGGCTGGTCGCGCGCGGCTCGATGAAGACGCTGCTCGAGCCGGAGGCGACCGAGCGCGCCATGTACGAGCCGCCGGAGGACACCCGGGCCTACTTCCGGGGCCGCTGCCTGGCGCAGTACGCGTCCGAGGTGGTCGCCGCCAGCTGGGACTCGGTGATCTTCGATGTGGGCCGGGAGTCGCTCGTCCGGGTGCCGATGATGGAGCCGGAACGCGGCACGAAGAAGCACGTGGGCGCGCTGTTCGACACCTGTGAGAGCGCCAAGGACCTGCTCGAGGTCATCACGAGCCGATGAGAAAACACCCGGACCGGCGGGTCGTTTCGTCACAGGCGCGAGGTAGGTTTTTCCCAACCCGATGTTGCAGGGCTTCGGGTGGCTGAGAAGGGGGACATCCATGGCAACCCGAGACACAGGTGGTCAGTCGCAGAGCGGGAAGGGCCGCAGCGACCAGGAGGTCGAGGACGTCACCGTCGAGGCCAACCCTGAGGTCGCCGAGCGGCATGCGGAGATCACCGAGGACGTGGACGATCTGCTCGACGAGATCGACTCGGTTCTCGAGGAGAACGCCGAAGAATTCGTCCGCGGCTACGTGCAAAAAGGCGGCCAGTGAGTTACTCGTCCGTTTCGCATTGACCGGTCCTTGAGTTCATAGCCGTTCCTGTCGCCGGATGCCGCTTCACGTGGTGTCCGGCGACGATTTCCGGGCCGTCGGTGCCGGCGGCCCGCAACACGTCGATGATGTTCATCGCGCCGGGTCGGTGCGCGGGATATCGTGCTTCAACTCTGCGATCACGTACCTGAAAGGAACCACGTGGCGACGGGCTTTGATCCATCCGGGCGTCTACCGGATTTCTTCACCAGCACGGGGACGTCCTCCTTCACGCAGTTCCTGAGCCAGGCTGCCCCGGAGCTGCTGCCGGGCCGCCGGCCGCTTCCGCCGGGCCTGTCCGCCGACATCGCCCCGCACGGCACCACGATCGTCGCGATCGCGACGGCCGACGGTGTGGTGATGGCCGGCGACCGGCGCGCGACCATGGGAAACCTGATCGCCAGCCGGGACATCAAGAAGGTGCACCCCGCGGACGCGTACTCGTTGATCGGCATCGCCGGCACGGCCGGGATCGGCATCGAGCTGATCCGGCTGTTCCAGGTGGAGCTGGAGCACTACGAGAAGATCGAGGGGGCGATGCTCTCCCTCGACGGTAAGGCGAACCGTCTCGCGGCCATGGTGCGCGGCAACCTCGGCGCCGCCATGCAGGGCCTGGCGGTGGTTCCGCTGTTCGCCGGGTTCGACCTGGCGCCGGCCGATCAGATGCCGGCCGGCCGGATCTTCAGCTTCGACGTGGCCGGCGGGCTCTACGAGGAGACCGGCTACGAGGCGATCGGCTCGGGTTCGCTGTTCGCCAAGTCGGCGCTGAAGAAGCGGTACCGGACCGGCGTGAGCACCGCGGACGCGATCCGGCTCGCGGTCGAGGCGCTGTACGACGCGGCCGACGACGACACGGCGACCGGCGGGCCGGACGTGACCCGCAAGATCTTCCCGGTGGTGATGACCGCGACCGCGGCCGGCACCCAGCGGCTCAGCGACGAAGAGATCACCACGGTGGCCGAGCAGGTCGTCCAGGGACGCATGGAGAACCCGGGCGGTTGATCCGCTTTCTCGTCAGACAAGGAGTTGCCACCCGTGGCCATGCAGTTCTACGCATCACCCGAGCAGGTTCAGCGCGACCGCTCGGAGTACGCCCGTAAGGGCATCGCCCGCGGCCGCTCGGCCGTGGTGCTGACGTACGAGGGCGGCATCCTGCTGGTCGCCGAGAACATCACCACCCTCCGGAAGATCAGCGAGATCTACGACAAGATCGCGTTCGCGGCCGTCGGGCGGTACAACGAGTTCGAGGCCCTGCGCCGCGGCGGTGTGCGGATGGCCGACATGGTCGGTCTCAGCTACGACCGGCGGGACGTGACCGCGCGGGCGCTGGCGAACACGTACACGCAGACGCTCGGTGCGATCTTCTCGGAGACCCAGAAGCCGTACGAGGTGGAGATCTGCGTGGCGCAGGTCGGCGCCTCGGCGGAGCAGGACGAGCTGTACCGGATCACCTACGACGGTTCGGTGATGGACGAGCCGGGCTTCATGGCGATGGGCGGCCAATCCGAGGCGATCGCCAACGTGCTGCGCGAGCAGCACGACGCGGCGGCCGACCTCACGACGGCGCTGACCCTGGCGCGTGAGGCGCTCGGCAGCGTCGGTGGGGAGAACGGCCAGACCCGCACGCTGGAGGCCAAGTCCCTCGAGGTGGCGGTGCTGGACCGGCGCCGGCCGGGCCGGGCGTTCCGGCGGATCGCCGGGACGGCGCTGACCAGCCTGCTCGGTCACGAGTCGGTGGCCGAGGCGGACCTGGGCGAACTGGACGCCGCGCCGCCGGCGCCGGCCGAGGCGAAGCCGACGGTGTCGGCGGCTTCCGCGGACAAGGAGACGGCGGGCACCGAGACGCCGGAGAGCGACAAGAAGAAGAAGTGACGGCTCGCGGCCCACCGGCTCCGTCCCGGTGGGCCGCGCGCTGCCGGCTGTCACCGGGACGCCACGGTGGGTATAGCGGAAAGCGCTCGTGGTGACTGCCGCTGAACCGGTCCTTGCCGCTAGTGTTTCGTCATGGAACGGCGAATTTTCGGCCTCGAGACCGAGTACGGAGTCACGTGCACCTATCGGGGGCAGCGGCGGCTGTCGCCCGACGAGGTGGCCCGCTATCTGTTCCGCCGGGTGGTGTCCTGGGGACGCTCCAGCAACGTGTTCCTGCGCAACGGCGCCCGTCTCTACCTCGACGTCGGCTCCCACCCGGAGTACGCGACGCCCGAGTGCGACTCCGTCACCGACCTGGTCGCCCACGACCGGGCCGGCGAGCGGATTCTGGAAGGCCTGCTCGTCGACGCCGAGAAGCGGCTGCACGACGAGGGCATCGCCGGTGAGATCTACCTGTTCAAGAACAACACCGACTCGGCCGGCAACTCGTACGGCTGCCACGAGAACTATCTGGTCAGCCGGCACGGCGAGTTCGGCCGGCTCGCCGACGTGCTCATCCCGTTCCTGGTCACCCGGCAGCTGATCTGCGGCGCGGGCAAGGTGCTGCAGACGCCGCGCGGTGCGGTGTTCTGCCTGTCGCAGCGCGCCGAGCACATCTGGGAGGGCGTCTCCAGCGCCACCACCCGGTCCCGGCCGATCATCAACACCCGCGACGAACCGCACGCGGACGCCGAGCGGTACCGCCGCCTGCACGTGATCGTCGGCGACTCCAACATGAACGAGGTCACCACGCTGCTGAAGGTCGGCAGCGCCGACATCGTGCTGCGGATGATCGAGGCGGGCGTGGTGATGCGCGACCTGACCCTGGAGAACCCGATCCGGGCGATCCGCGAGGTCAGCCACGACGTCACCGGCCGCCGCAAGGTCCGCCTGGCGAACAACAAGGAGGTCTCCGCGCTGGACATCCAGCACGAGTACCTGTCGAAGGCCACCGAGTTCGTCGAGCGGCGCGGCGGCGACCCGATCGCGAAGCGGGTCGTCGAGCTCTGGGGCCGGGTACTCACCGCGATCGAGAGCGGCGACCTCGACCCGGTGTCCCGCGAGATCGACTGGGTGTCGAAGTACAAGCTGATCGAGCGGTACCAGGCGAAGCACGAGATCCCGATGTCGCATCCGCGGGTCGCGCAGCTCGACCTGGCGTACCACGACGTGCGCCGGGGCCGGGGCCTCTACGCGCTGATGGAGAAGCGCAACCAGGTCGACCGGATCAGCAACGACCTGCAGATCTTCGAGGCCAAGGAGACGCCGCCGCAGACCACGCGGGCCCGGCTGCGCGGCGAGTTCATCAAGCACGCGCAGGAGAAGCGGCGTGACTTCACCGTCGACTGGGTGCACCTCAAGCTCAACGACCAGGCGCAGCGGACCGTGCTCTGCAAGGACCCGTTCCGGGCGTACGACGAGCGGGTGGAGCGGCTGATCGCCAGCATGTGACCACCGGTTAGGCTGGCCGGGCTATGACATCGTCAGTCCCCGGCCAGCCCGAACCCGTGGAACCGCCCGAGCGTACCGATCCGGAGGTTCGCTGGCGCCGCGTCGAACGTCGCCGGGAGAAGGTCTTCCGCCAGGTCCAGCAGGCGAAGCACGGCAAGCACCTGATCCCGACGTGGTTGCTCGCCGCGATCCTCGGTCTGCTGCTGGCCGGCTGGCTCTACCTCGTTCTGACCTCCTGACGCAGCGTGGTGATTTCGGGTGCGATGCGCGCCCCAAGTCACCACGCAACGGGTTGCGGGTGTGGGGCGGGGGCCGTTTCGATGCGGTTGCGGCCGGCCGCCTTCGCCCGGTAGAGCGCGGCGTCGGCTCGTTGCAGCAGCTCGTCGGAGGTCTCGGTGCCGTCCCACACGGCCAGCCCTGCGGAGAACGTCTGCTCCAGCGGGGTAGCCGCCAGCGCCCGGGTCAGCGCCTCCCGGCTCTCGGCGGCGCCGGCGGCCGGCAGCAGCACCACGAACTCCTCACCGCCGTACCGGGCGATCACGTCGACCTCGCGCAGGGCCGCGTGCCAGGCCGCACTCGCGCCCTTGAGCAGCCGGTCGCCGGCCGGATGACCGTGCGTGTCGTTGAAGCGCTTGAAGTGGTCCAGGTCGAAGATCGCCACCGACACCGGCGTGCGGTCACGGCGGGCCCGCTCCAGGGCGCGGGGCAGCTCGTCGTTCCAGGCCCGACGGTTGGGCAGGCCGGTCAGCTCGTCGGACCGGGCCAGGTCGCGCACCTGCCGGGCGTGCTGCTCCACCTCCCGCACCAGCATCGCCATCCGCGCGACGACCAGCAGGAACAGCGTGGCCGAGCCGAGCGCGATGGCCCAGCCGTCGGTCACGGCGCCGGCATGCAACTGCACGGCCAGCAGCACCGGGGCGATCAGTGACGCACCGGTGAGCAGGGCCAGCAGGCCGATGCCGAGCCGGGCCGGCGGCGTCTCGGCGGGCGTGGCAACCCGGCGCGCGTCGACGTGCAGCGCCGCGACGCCGAACAGCAGGAACGCGATCAGGAAGACCGACTCGAGGGGCCGGCGGAACCAGCGGGCCTCCTCCAGCATGACCCCGAAGTCGCCGAGGTTGCCGAGCACCACCCAGGCCGAGTCGCCGGCCAGCAGCGCCGCCAGCGCGCCGGCGATCCACCAGAACGACGCGCCGCGGGCGCCGCCGCTGCGCAGCAGCCGGGTCATCATGGCGAGCAGCAGAAGATCACCGATGGGGTACGCCACCTGCGTCACGTGCGCCCACCGGTTCATCCGGTCGCCGAGGTTCTCCGGCGCGATCACGTAGACCCACGCCAGCAGCCCGAACCCGGTGGTGATGGTCGCCGCGTCGACGACCGCGGTCCAGTCGCGCCGCCGGTCCCGCCGCCACACCAGCACGCCGAGCCCGAGCACGCAGGCCGGGTAGAGCGCCAGGAAGAACGGGTCGGCAGGGGTGGGCAGGTCGGCCAGGCCGAAGCACACGTCGCTGATCACCGCGACCGCGATGCCGGTCGAGTTCAGCAGCACACCCGCGGCGAAGCACCACCAGGGCAGCCGGTCCGGGGCGGGCAGCCGGCGGGCGCCCACCACGATCGCGGCCGTCGCGGTCCAGCCGGTCGCGACCTGCCATACGGTGGTCCACCAGCCGTCGTCCGGCAACACCTGATAGCCGGCGACGGCCAGCACCGCCACCACCGCGAACCGCAGCACACTCGACACCGCATCAGGAAACGGCACCCGGGGGGTGGTGGCGGTGCCCGTCGTGGTGCGGACGGGTTGCCTCTGATTCCGCTAAGGGCGCTTGCGGATCAGGGTGACGCCGTCGCGGACCGGCAGCATCACCGACTCCACCCGCTCGTCGGTGACGATCCGGTCGTTGAGGCCGGCCACCGCCCGGTCGGCGGCGTCGCCCGGGTTCAGCACCCGGCCGGCGCGCAGCACGTTGTCGAAGACCAGCAGGCCGCCCGGGCGCATCCGGGGCACCAGGGCGTCGTAGTAGTCCGGGTAACCGGTCTTGTCGGCGTCCACGAACGCGAAGTCGATCCCGGGGTCGAGGGCCCGCAGCGTCTCGATCGCCGGGGCGAGGCGCAGCTCGATGCGGTCGGTCAGGCCGGCCCGGCCCCAGTAGGAGCGCGCGATGCCGGTCCACTCGTCGGAGACGTCACACGCCAGCAGGCGGCCGCCGGGCTCCAGGCCGCGGGCGATGCAGATGGCGGAGTAGCCGGTGAAGGTGCCCACCTCCACCGCGTACCGCACGCCGGTGAGACGGACCAGCAGCGTGAGCAGTTCGCCCTCGTCGTGCGAGATCTGCATGCCGGCACTGGCCGGATATTTCGCGGCGGTCTCCTCGGCCAGGTCGCGCAGGACGTCGTCGGCGGGCGTGCAGTGCGCCAGGAGATAGTCGCTGACGGCAGGATCAATGATGTCGGCCATGCCGCCAGCCTTCCGTAACCGGGCCGGGCGCGACAGGGCCGGCGGATCACCGAGGGCCGCGGCATGGCCCGCGGCCGGCTCCTAGCTTGCCAGCAGCGTCGCGGCGTGCCGGCCGGCGGCCGCGGCGGCGAGGAAGTAGCCGTGGTCCTGGTCGAGCTTGCGGCCCATCGTGGAGAGCGGGACCGGACTGGCCCGCAGCGCCGCGTCCAGGCCGGCGGTGGCGACGCGGATCAGGCGGTGACGCCCGGAGAGCGGGGCCAGCGCGGCGTCCACCTCGGCCGCCAGCCGCGGTTCCAGCCCGTCGGGGACGGGCAGGTCGGCGGGGGCCAGGGCGACCCGGCCGTACGCCGTGATGCTGTGATGGGAGACGCCGCGGTGCCGTTCGCGGCCGTCGCCGTCGGAGATGCGCAGCGAGCCGACCGGCCGGCCGTCGAGGGCGGCGACGGCGTTGATCGCCTCGCCGAGCGCGACTCCGGAGAAGCCCCAGGTGGTGCCGGTGCCCAGATTGCCGGGGCCCTGCGCGACGATCGTGACGTCGGCGTGCAGCACGTGCCGGGCGGCGAGCAGGCCGGTGTGCACGGTGCTCGCCTCGAGGTCGCCGCCGAACGCCTGGCCGGTGGTGATCGTGCCGGCCAGGTGCTCGCGCAGGCCGTCGAGGGTGCGGGAGAACCAGGCCGGCAGCGCGCCGCCGTCGGTCATCAGATAGGCGACCCGGGCCGCCGGCCGGTCGGCGTGGATGCCGGCCAGGATCGCCGGCAGCGCGGAGTGCAGGTCGGCGGTGACCACGGGCATGCCGTCGACGCCGGTGGCGGCGGCCATCACCGGGCGGTGCGGGGAGGCCTCCTCGTCGACACCGAGCAGGATCGGCTGCAGCGGTGTGTACCGCGCCTTGACCAGGTGTCCGCTGTCGCGGGTGCTGCCGTCGTCGGGCGGATCCGGCGGCAGGCGGTCGGGCAGCGCGACCACCAGCGCGTACCCCCCGGTGCCGAGGCCCATGACCAGCGCGCCGACGTTGAGCAGCACCCGGTCGCCGGGCTCCGGGGCGCCGACCAGGGCGGGATAGGCGAGGGCGCGCAGCGGGCCGCCGGGAGTGTCCACGTCGAGCTCGACGGCGCCGTTCCAGGCCCGCCGGATCGTCACGACTGTCCCGGACCGCCACCGCACCATGCCCGGGACCCTATCGCTGCGGCCCGCCCCGCCCCCCGGTCGGGTCGAGGAAGACGTGGCTGATACCGGGGTAGCTGCGCGGCGGCGTCCTCGAAGAACACCGCCTCGACCGTGGTGTCCGAGGTGAGCCGCAGAAACCGGGTCGGGGAGGTGTGCCAGCGACGCGACTCGTTGCGCGCCTGCCGGACCGCCTTGCCGAACGACACGCTCTCCGCGGCGAACGCGACGGCCAGCACGATGTACGACGCCAGGTACTCGCGGCGACGGGCTCTGCTGGTGCGGGAACAGTCTGGGTCACGATCGCTGCGTTCCCGCGGCAAACACGGATAACCGCGCCGACCGGTGGGCTGCTAGCGTTGCGGCCGTGTCGCGCACTCGCACGGAGCGCCTGGTTAACCTGGTGATCTGCCTTCTGTCCACGCGGCGGTTCCTGACTGCCGCCCAGATCGCCGCGACCGTGCCCGGTTATGAGCACGACCCCTCCGACCCCCGCGACCACGAGGCGTTCCAGCGCAAGTTCGAGCGGGACAAGGCCGAGCTGCGTGAGCTCGGCGTTCCCCTGGAGACCGGCACCGCGAGCATCTTCGACCAGGAGCCGGGCTACCGCATCGCCCAGCGGGAGTACGCGCTGCCCGACATCCTGCTCGAGCCGGACGAGGCGGCGGCCGTCGGCATCGCCGCGCGGCTGTGGCAGCACGCCGGTCTGGCCGCGGCGGCCTCCTCCGGGCTGGCGAAACTGCGCGCCGCGGGAGTCGAGGTCGACCCGCAGGCCACCCTCGGCGTCGAGCCGGTGGTGACAGTGGACCCGGCGTTCGGCCCGCTGACCGTGGCGGCCCGGCAGCGGCGGGCGGTCACCTTCAAATACCGGCGGCCGGAAGGCGACGAGCCGAGCACCCGCCGCCTGGAGCCGTGGGGCGTCGTCTGCTGGCGCGGCCGGTGGTACGTGGTCGGCCACGACAAGGACCGCGGCGCCACCCGGTGCTTCCGGCTCTCCCGGATCCAGGGCGACGTGCGCATGGTCGGCCGCGGCGAGGCGTTCGAGCCGCCGGCCGGCGCCGACCTGATCAGCCACGTGGCCCGGTCGACCGGGCCGATCGCGCGCACCGGGCGGGCCATCGTGACGGTGCGGCCGGGCCGCGCCGCGGGCCTGCGGCGGATGGCCTCGGAGACGGTGTCGCTGCCCGACGGCGATCGGCTGACGATTGCGTACGGGGACGTCGAATGGCTCGCGTCGCGGATCGCGGGGTACGGGCCGGACGTGCGCGCCGAGGGGCCACCGGAACTACGCGACGCCGTGATCCAGCAGCTCAAGGAACTCGTGGTCCGCTACGAGCCGGTGCCGTCATGACCGCGCGGACCTCCGCCGACCGGCTCGGGCGGCTGCTCAACCTGGTGCCGTACCTGCTGGCCCGGCCCGGGATCGAGGTCGCCGAGGCGGCCGCCGACCTGGGGGTGACCGACAAGCAGCTGCGCGAGGACCTGGAGCTGCTCTGGGTGTGCGGGCTGCCCGGGTACGGGCCGGGCGACCTGATCGACATGGCCTTCGACGGCGACCGGGTCACGATCAGCCACGACGCCGGGATCGACAAACCGCTGCGGCTGAACCCGGACGAGGCCCTCGCGCTGGTGGTGGCGCTGCGGATGCTCGCCGAGACGCCGGGGATCGGCACCCGGGACGCGATCGAACGGGCCCTCGCCAAGATCGAGAGCGCGGCCGGGGACCTGGCGTCGGCGCCGGTGACCGTCCGGCTGCCGGCCAACCAGGAGAAGCTGGCCGCGGTGCGGGCCGCGGTGGACTCCGGGCACGCGCTGCGGCTGACGTACTACACGGCGGCCCGCGACGAGACCACCGAGCGGGTGGTCGACCCGATGCGGATGCTGATGGTGGGCGGCCTGGCGTACCTCGAGGCGTGGTGCCGCCGCGCCGAGGGCACCCGGATGTTCCGGGTGGACCGGATCGACGCGTTCGCCGAGCTGCCCGAGCCGTCCGCCCCGCCGGTCGGGGCGGTGCCGCAGGACGTCAGCGAGGGCGTGTTCCGGCCCGGTCCCGAGCTGCCGCTGGTCACGTTGCGGGTGGCCCGGGGCGGCCGATGGATCACCGAGTACTACCCGGTCGAAGAGGTGCGGCGGGAATCGCCGGAGTGGCTGGTCACGATGCGGGTCACCGACCTGGGCTGGGCGCAGCGGTTCCTCGCCGGGGTGGGGCCTGAGGTCACCGTGCTGGGCCCGCCCGAACTGGTCGAGCGGATCCGGGCCGAGGCCGCCACCGCACTCGACCAGTACGCGGCGCCGCTCGACTCCCGGTGACAACCGGTAAGGTGGCCGGGTGGTGATGTGGGTCTGGATCGTTGTCGCAGCGATCGCGCTGATTGTCCTGGTGTCCGTGGCCGTGCGGCTGTTCGGGCGGCTCTCCGAGCTGCAGCGGGCGGCGCTGCGCCTGCAACGGCGGCAGGAGGAGGCGCTGCGGTTGCAGACGGGTGCGGAAACGTTGCAGCAGACTGTGCAGGATCTCCAGTCGCGTGCCGAACTGACGCAGGAGCGGGTCGCGGTCGTCAAAGCCGGGCTCGGCCGTTGAGAGGGAGCGCCGCTGAAAGGTAGCTGAGTGCTGTTCGCGCTCCGTTGCCCGGGACTTCGCAAGATCATAAGAATCCCAGGGCATCCGGTGGCCGACTTCACCGGAAACCACACGTACGATGGACCCCGCAACCTGATCCGACCGACTGGAGTCATCCCATGAACGTGCTGAAGCCATGGCACATCATCGTTCTCGTCGTGGTGCTCGTTCTGCTCTTCGGCGCGAAGCGTCTGCCCGACGCGGCTCGTTCGCTCGGCCGTTCGCTGCGGATCATCAAGGCGGAGACGAAGGGTCTCGTCGACGACGACAACACCGTCGCGGAGAAGGCCGAGCCGCAGCACAGCCGCACGCCGCTCCAGGGTGAGGTGCAGCAGCCCTACCAGCAGCCGGGTTACCAGCAGGCGCCGCCGGCCGGCTACCAGCAGACCCCGCCGCCGGCCGGCTACCAGCAGGCGCCGCCGCAGGGCTACCAGCAGACCCCGCCGCCGCCGGCCGGTTACCAGCAGCCGCAGCCCCAGCCGTACGTCGACCCCTCGGTGCAGCGCACCAACGATCGCTGACCCAGGCCGATGGCACTGAGCCTGCGCCTCAAGAAGGGACCCAGCAAGTTCCAGCAGGCGTCCGACGGCTCGATGACACTGATCGAGCACGTCCGGGAGCTGCGCAACCGGCTCTTCTTCGCCTCGCTGGGCATCGTCGGGGGCCTGATCTTCGGGTTCATCCTCGCTGACTGGGCGTTCGACCTGCTCAGCGGGCCCTACTGCGCACTCGGGACTTCCTGGGTGCTCAACGCGGACGGCGTCCGGGAGTGCAAGTTCCTGACGCTCGGCGCCACCGACGGCCTGATCCTCAAGCTGAAGATCGCCTTGTGGCTGGGTCTGATCGTCGGCGCCCCGGTCTGGCTGTACCAGCTGTGGGCATTCATCGCGCCCGGCCTGCACCGGCACGAGCGCAAGTGGGCCTACGTCTTCGTGCTGATCGCGGCGCCGCTGTTCGCCGGCGGGGCAGTGTTGGCGTTCTTCGTGGTGGAACACGGCCTGGCCTTCATCATGCAAGCCGGTGTCCTGCAGGAGTCCCAGCAGCTCGAGGTCACCGCCTACATCGGCTTCGTGACCTCGATGATCCTGTTGTTCGGCGCCGGTTTCGAGTTCCCGCTCGTGCTGCTGATGCTGAACTTCACCGGCGTGGTCAGCGCCAAGCGCCTGCTCAGCTGGTGGCGCGCGGTGATCTTCCTATGCTTCGCGTTCTCGGCGATCGCCACTCCTGACCCCGGCCCGTTCGGCATGACGCTGCTCGCGGCCTGCATGTCGCTGCTGTACTTCATCGCGGTCGGCGTGGCCTTCCTCAACGACAAGCGCAAGGGGCGCGGCAAGGAGATCTACGCCGGGCTGAACGACGACGAGATCTCGCCGCTCGCCGAGGAGCGGGTCCCGGTCGGGGCGTCCGACCCGATCGAGGCGCCGAGTGCCGTCGGTGCGCCGTCGCCGGTGGAGCGGCCGGCGCCGCTGGAACGCCGCTTCGACGACATGACCTGACGTTCCGACGCTTCCGCGACCGCCGCACCGGCCCGGTGCGGCGGTCGTTCCTGTTCCGCGGGGCGGGGCGTACCGTGCTCCGCTGTGACGAGCGATTTCATCGCGGTGCTGGCGAACCCGGCGGCCGGCCGGGGACGGTTCCGTGGCTTGCTCCCGGACGTGGTGCGGGCGCTGGGCGGGGTGGGCCGGCCGGTGCGGCTGCTGGAGGCGAGCAGCGGGCTCGAGGCGGAGGCCGCGTGCCACCGGGCGGTGGACGAGGGCGCGGTCGCGGTGGTCGCGGTGGGCGGGGACGGGACGGTCCACCGGGCGTTACAGGCGGTAGCGGGTACAGCGGTCGGGTTCGGCGTCGTGCCGGCCGGCACCGGGAACGACTTCGCGAGCGCGGTGGGCGTACCCCCGGATCCGCAGCAGGCCGCGGAGGCGATCTGCGCGGCTCTGCGCGATGAGCGTGCCCACCGGTTCGATCTGGCCCGGACCTCGGACGCCCGGGGTGACCAGCGATGGTTCTGTGCGGTGCTGGCGGCCGGATTTGACGCCCTGGTGAACGAACGGGCGAACCGGATGCGGCGGCCGAAGGGGCCACGCCGGTACGACCTGGCGATCCTGCTCGAGCTGGCGCGGCTGCGGGCCCGTGCCTACACCGTGCACGTGGACGGCGTGGCGCACAGCTTTCCGGCCGAGATCGTCGCGGTGGGTAACTGCGCGAGTTACGGCGGCGGGATGCGGATCCTGCCGGGCGCGGATCCGGCGGACGGGCTGCTCGACGTGATCTTCGCGGCGCCGCTCGGGCGGGTCCACCTGACGCGGCTGAAGCCGCGCCTGCGGCAGGGCACCCACGTCGACGATCCCAAGGTCACGGTGCTTCGCGGGCGCCGGGTGCGGGTCGAGGCCGAAGGGATCATCGGGTACGCCGACGGCGAGCGGCTCGGGCCGTTGCCGCTCGACGTCGTGTGCGAGCCGGGTGCGGTCCGGTTGCTCCGGTGAGCCGAGGGTCAGATTTCCCGCCGCGGGCCGAACTGACTGGCATGACGAACTCGATCGGCACCAGCGCCTCCTCGATGGCTTCCATGGCTTCGTCGATGTTCGGCAGCGCGCGTGAGGCACTCAAGGCGGTGGCAGACGCGGCCAGGACCGACGGCGCGGCGGAGAGCCAGGCGGCGCAGACCACCGGCAAGAAGGGCCGGATCGGCACGGCTCTCGACTGCTACGCCTGAGGTTGACGCGGCACAGCTCCTTACGCGGCACAGCCCGCCAGGGCGAGGGTCGCGCCGAGGCCGTTGACGTGGCCCGGCTCGGCGGCCGGCAGGACCAGGGCGGCGCAACCCGCGCGGACCGCGCCGGCGTCGGCGGGTGTGTCGCCGACCATGAGAGTGCGCTCCGGGTCCACGCCGAGCATGCCGCAGGCCCGCAGGAAGATGGCCGGGTCCGGCTTGGTGCGGCCCACCTCGTAACTGAGGGCGAAGGCGTCGACCAGGCCGTCGAGGCCCCAGCGCGCGAAGTGCGGGCGGATGTCGAAGCCGATGTTGCTGACCACGCCCACCTTGATCCCGGCGTCGTGCAACCGGCGCAGCGTGGGCCGGGTGTCCGGGTACGGCAGCCAGCCGTCCGGCGTGAGCAGCCGGTCGTAGAGGGCGTCGGCGAGACCCTCGACGTCGGTGTGCACGGTCGAGGCCAGCCCGGTGTAGGCGGCGCGGTGACTGTGCGCGTACAGATCCCGGTCGGCCCAGTGCTCGGCCAGATGCGGCGGCACCCGGTGCGGCAGCGGCCCGCCGGCCCGCCCGGCGGTCAGCAGACGGTCGGCCAGGACGGTTGCCCGGTCCCGGGGAAGTTCCGCCCCGCAGGCCGCGGCGGCGGCGACGACCCAGGTCAGCGGGTCCTCGACCTGGGCCAGCGTGCCGTGGAAGTCGAACAGCACCGCCTCCACCGGCCGTCCAGGATCGCGCGGGTGTTCCGTCATTTCGATGGCATCCGGCACGGGATGCACCTTACCGATCCACACCGACCCGCCCGGCAGCCACCACCGTGTCGCAAAGTGTCACATCCACGAACTAGCCTGGGGTTCATGACGAGTCCCGCCGAACGGTATGCGGAATCCAAAAGGCGGGCGGCGCGGGTCGCGCAGTTCCCGGCCCTCGAGGATTTCATGCTCGACGTCGGCTTCGACCTGGACGACTTCCAGCGCGAGGCCTGCGCGGTCCTGGAGCGCGGCAGCGGCGTGCTGGTCTGCGCGCCGACCGGTGCCGGCAAGACCGTGGTCGGCGAGTTCGCGGTGCACCTGGCACTGCGCTCGGGCGTGCGCAAGTGCTTCTACACCACCCCGATCAAGGCCCTCTCGAACCAGAAGTACCACGACCTCGTCGACCGCTACGGCGCCGACAAGGTGGGCCTGCTGACCGGTGACAACGCGATCAACGGCGACGCCCCCGTGGTGGTGATGACCACCGAGGTCCTGCGCAACATGCTCTACTCCGGCTCCGACCAGCTGCGCGGCCTGGCATACGTGGTGATGGACGAGGTGCACTACCTCGCCGACCGGTTCCGTGGCGCGGTCTGGGAAGAAGTGATCATCCACCTGCCGGCCTCGGTGACCCTGGTGTCGCTGTCGGCCACGGTGAGCAACTACGAGGAGTTCGCCGACTGGCTGGTCACCGTGCGCGGCCAGACCGAGGTGGTGGTCAGCGAGCACCGGCCGGTGCCGCTCTGGCAGCACATGCTGGTCGGCCGCCGGATGTTCGACCTGTTCCACGACGCCGACGCGGCGAAGAAGCACGACGTCCACCCCGAGCTGCTGCGCTACACGCGGGAGATGGAACGCCGCCTCGAGATGACCGACCGGGCCGCCACCGGGTGGAACGGCCGGGGTGGTCATCGCGGCCGGCGCTGGACGCCGCCGCCCCGCCCCGAGGTGGTGGACCGGCTGGACCGCGCCGGGCTGCTGCCGGCCATCCTGTTCATCTTCAGCCGGGCCGCCTGCGACGCGGCCGTGCAGCAGTGCCTGACCGCCGGCATGCGGCTCACCGACGCCGACGAGCGCGCCGAGATCCGCCGCATCGCCTCGGTGAAGGTGGCGAGCATCCCGGCCGAGGACCTGTCGGTGCTGGGTTACTGGGAGTGGCTCGACGGCCTGGAGCGCGGGGTCGCCGCGCACCACGCCGGCATGCTGCCCGCCTTCAAGGAGGCGGTCGAGGAGTGCTTCGTCAAGGGCCTGGTCAAGGCGGTCTTCGCCACCGAGACGCTGGCGCTGGGCATCAACATGCCGGCCCGGTGCGTGGTGCTGGAACGCCTGGTCAAATACAACGGCGAGGCGCACGTCGACCTCACCCCGGGGGAATACACGCAGCTCACCGGCCGGGCCGGCCGGCGCGGCATCGACGTCGAGGGGCACGCCGTGGTGCTCTGGAGCCCGGACGTCGACCCCCGGCACGTCGCCGGTCTCGCTTCCACCCGCACCTATCCGCTGCGCTCGTCGTTCCGGCCGTCCTACAACATGGCGGTCAACCTGGTCGGCACCGTCGGCGCGGAGAAATCCCGCGAGCTGCTCGAGTCGTCGTTCGCCCAGTTCCAGGCGGACCGGTCGGTGGTCGGCCTGGCCCGGCAGGTCCAGCGCAACGTCGAGACCATGCAGGCGTACGGGGAGGACGCCGCCTGCCACCACGGCGACTTCGACGAGTACTTCGCGATCAGGGTCGCCATCGCCGACCGGGAGAAGGCGCTGTCCCGGCAGGGGGTGGCCCAGCGCAAGTCGGCCGCCGTGGCGTCGCTGGAGAGGCTGCGCCTCGGTGACGTGATCCGGGTCCCGCAGGGGCGCCGGGCCGGGCTGGCCGTGGTGCTGGAGCCGGCCGGCAGCGGGTTCGGTGAGCCCCGGCCGCTGGTGCTGACCCAGGACCGCTGGGCCGGCCGGGTCAGCCCGGGCGACTTCGGCGGCGAGGTCGAGGTGCTGGCCCGCCTCCGGGTGCCGAAGAACTTCAACCACCGCTCGCCGGGCGCCCGCCGGGACCTGGCCGCCCAGGTCAGCGGCACCGGGCTGGACCGGCACCCGGACCGGCGGCGCGGTGGCCGCAGCCGGGGCAACCCGGGTGAGGACGCCGAGATTGCCCTGCTCAAGGTGCAGCTGCGACAGCATCCGTGCCACGCCTGCCCGGAGCGCGAGGATCACGCGCGCTGGGCGGAGCGGCGGCACCGGCTGCTGCGCGACACCGACGCGCTGCGGGACAAGGTGGCCGGCCGGACCGGGTCGCTGGCCCGCACCTTCGACGAGGTCTGCTCGGTGCTGACCTCCCGGGGATATCTCAGCGCCGACGGCGAGGTCACCGAGGCCGGGCGGATGCTCGGCCGGATCTGGTCGGAGGCCGACCTGCTCGTCGCCGAGTGCCTGCGCCAGGGCGTGTGGGACGGCCTGGCCCCCGAGGAGCTGGCCGCCGCCGTCTCCATGGTGCTGTACGAGTCGCGGCGCGAGGGTGAGGACCGCGCGTCGGTGCCGAAGGGGCCGGTCAGCGCCGCGGTGGACGACTGCGCGAAGCTCTGGGCCGAGATCTCGGCCGAGGAGAGCGAGCACGGGCTGTCGCTGACACGGGAGCCGGACGCCGGGTTCGTCTGGCCGATGTACCGGTGGGCGCGCGGCGAGCCGCTGGCGCGGGTGCTTGCCAGCGGCACCCAATACGACGCGGACATGCCGGCCGGCGACTTCGTGCGGTGGGCCCGGCAGGTGCTGGACCTGCTGGGGCAGATCCGGGAGGCGGCCGCCGCGTCGCCGAGCGTGAAGGCGACGGCGCGTAAGGCGGTCAGCGCGGTGAACCGGGGGGTGCTCGCGCTGCAGGGCGGGGTGTGAGCGGTGGAACTCCGAGCACCGGGTCGTCCCCGGCGCTCGGCTTTTCCGGGCCGCCCTCGGGCGGTCCGGCGCTCGTCCTTCTCCGGCGGTCGCGGGGGGATCGGAGCGGTTGTGCGTTTTCCGGCCGGGCGGGCGGCGACACGGTTGCGGTTCGCGGCCGGAACGAATGGCGATCGTGGCGGATGGTGAATGTCCGTTGACGAGATCTTCCGGACAAATCAAGAATTGCGGGCGGCAGCACAGACGTCGATGACGGCAACGGCCCGAGGGTCGGGAGAAGGGCGCGATGAGCGGGGGCTCACCCCATCTGATCGGTTGGTCCGGTGACACCCTGACCGACTCGGTGCTGGCCGTCATCGACGCCGACACGACGGTGATCGAGTTCTCGGTGTGGGGCGGCTGGGACCGTTCGCTGTCCACGCGGGCCCGCGCGGTGCTGGACAAGTGCCTGGCCGAGCACCCCACCGGGATCATCGTGGACCTCCAGGAGCTCAGCGACCCGCACGCGGCGAGCGCGCCGCTGTGGCTGACCGCCTGCGCCCAGGGCGCCGCGATGGAACCGCCGGTGACGATCGCGATCTGCGCGCGGGCCAACGCGCCGCTCGCCCGCCGGATGACCCGCCTCGGCGCGCGGGACTGGCTGGTGCACTACGCCACGGTCGCCCAGGCCCAGGCCGCGCTGGCCGGCCGCCGCGCGCTGCCGGAGCGGATGAACCTCGTGCTGCCGCCCGACCCGGCCGGCGCGTCGATGGCCCGTTCGCTGATCAACGACGCCTGCCGGGAGTGGCGGCTGGAGCATCTGTGCCAGCGCGCCCGCCTGGTCGTCTCCGAGCTGGTGCTGAACGCCGCCGAGCACGCCGGCACCGACATCGAGATCATCATCTCGTTACGCGGCGCGGGGCCGGGGGCGGCGCTGCACCTGGCCGTCTACGACGGCGACACGGTCCTGCCCCGGCTGCGTGACCCGGTCCCCGGGCCGCTCGGCCCGTCCCTGGTCGACCGCGGCCTCGGCCTGCGCATCGTGGGCGCGGCGGCCTCGGCGTGGGGCGCTCTGCCCGCCCGCAACGGCAAGCTGGTGTGGGCGATCATCCGAGCCCGCCCGGAGGCTGGCTGAACGACTCGCGCCGGAGGTTCGGGGATGACAGGTTCGGGGCCGGGGCCCGCGGGTACCCGGATCGCCGGCTCGCGCGACGGGGACCGGCTGCTGATCACGCTGCGCGGCAGCTTGGACGCCACGTCGGTGAGCGCTCTCCAGAGTCAGCTCTACGATCTGGCGCAGGTGCACGACCTGATCGGGTTCGGGGTGCCGGTGCGGCAGATGCACATCGACCTGGCCGAGGTGGACTTCTGCGACGCGGCGGGGCTGCGCATGCTGGTGGCGGCCCGGCGGGTGGCCGAGGCGCGGCAGGCGACCTGCCACCTCCACGATCCGCAGCCGCATCTGCGGTGGTTGCTGCTGGCTACGCGGGCGGCGGACCTGTTCGACCTCGATGCGTGAGCGGGCTCGGTGTCGCGGCCAGGTGGGGTGTGGGAGTAGGTCACGGCCGGGTGCGGGCGGGGAGTGGGTCAGGGCCAGGTGCGGGCGGGGTGTGGGAGTGGGTCAGGGCCAGGTGCGGGCGGTGGAGTCGAAGAGGGCCTGGTCGCTCTGGACAGGGACGACGCAGAAGAGGTGACCACCCGGCGCCCGCAGGATCACGTGGCCGCCGTGGTCGGCGATGATCTCGGCGCCCAGGCCGGTCAGCCGGGTGCGCTCGGCGGGCACGTCGTCGGTCTCGATGTCGACGTGGTAACGCGGGGCGTCGCCGACCGCCTGGACATCCACGGCGAAACCGGGCACGGCACCCCGCAGCTGGATGAACTCCTCCTCGCCGGGCACCGGCTCCGCGGGGGTGCCGAGGGCGGCCGACCAGAACCCGGCGGCGGTGGCGGCCTGGTCGGCGGGGGTGTCGATGAACAATCCGAAGAGGCGGCTGCGATGCATGATCCGACTTTAAGCCGCGTGACTGTCCGAATGCGACTCCTGACACGGCGCGCAATCTTGGCACGGAGTTCACCTCCGACCGGGCCCGCGGGCCTGCCCGCGCCGGGCAGGATGGACGGGTGAACGACGATCTTCTGCTTGCCCGGGCGGCCGCGGTTGCCGGCGCCGCCGAGGCGATGCGGCACTACGCCACCCTGGCCGACCTGCCACGCGAGGTGAAGGCGGACGGCTCGGTGGTGACGCGGGCCGACCGCGCCGTCGAGGCGGTCATCCGCGACGTGCTGACGGCGGCCCGGCCGGACGACGCGATCCTCGGCGAGGAGGAGGGTGAGACGGCGGGCCGTGGCGGTCGCCGCTGGATCATCGACCCGATCGACGGGACGGCGCTCTTCGTCGCGGGGGATCCGCGGTGGCTCGTGCTGGTCGCCCTCGAGGAGCAGGGCGCGATCACCGCTGGCGTCGCGGTGGTGCCCGCGCAGCAGCGCATCTGGTGGGCCGAGCGGGGGGCGGGGGCGTACGAGGGACGGGTCCAGGCCGGTGAAGTGGTGGACGAGACACGGATCCACGTGTCGCCGGGCGCCGCGCGGAAGGTCGAGGAGAGTCGCCTCGGTGTCGTGCCGGCCTGGGATCGTGAGGTGGCCGCGCCGCTGATCGAGGTCGCGGACGAGCTGGAGTGGCCGCTGCACCCGCCGCTGATGATCGCCCGGGGTGACCTGGACGTGGCCGTGCAGACGTGCGGGTCGGTGTGGGACTTCGCGGCCACGTCGCTGATCGTGGCGGAGGCCGGCGGCTTCTATCGAGGGCTCGACGGGCGGACCAGCCCGGGGGCGGGGCCGTCGCTGTTCGCGGCGAACGCCGACTTGCGGGACGCGGCGCTGGGCCTGCTGAGCTCGGCGGCTGTGCAGTGATCGTGCGCTCCCGGGCCGGGGTGGAGCCGGCTGGGGAGCACACGAAGCCGCCGCGTGAGTCACGTTCGGTCTGAGCGGCGCGCTCACCCCAGGTCGCACGACCGACCCCAGGCCGCGCGACCGCCTCCGGGCCGCGCGATCGACCCCACGCCGCGCGACCGCCTCCGGGCCGCGCGCGGTGTGGGGGCGAAGCTGCGCGGCGGTGTGGGCGGACGGAGCCGCGCGGCGGTGTGCGCGGACGGAGGCGTGCGCGTCCGGTGGGTGACCACCCGCTTCAGCCCGGCGGCCGCGCTGCGGCCGGGAGTGGGCAGACGGTCGCGGATGGCCCCGGGACCGGACTCATTCGTACGATATCGATGCCTTTCGCAAAGGTCTCCAGGCAGCGGCAGCGATGGCGGTCATCGCTGCCGAGGCCAGCCAGAACGGTGTGGTGAGGGACCAGGTGGTGGCCAGCAGGCCGCCGATCAGCGTGCCGACCGCCGCGGCGCCGCCGGACTCCAGCAGGGTGTAGACGCTGCCCACCCGGCCCAGCAGGCCCGCCGGGACGAGGCGCTGGCGCAGGGTGGTGACGGTGACGCCCCAGACCATGGTGTGGACGCCGAAGACGACGATGGCCGCGGCGGCGACGAGCGGTGACGTGGTCGAGGCCAGCGTGAGGTGGAAGAGCGCCTCGAGGAGCAGGCCGGCACGCAGGGCCGTGGTGGCGCCGAGCAGCCGTGTCAGGCGGACGGCGACGAGGGATCCGGCCAGCCCGCCGGCCGCGAAGGCGGTGAGCAGGAAACCGAAGCCCACGTCGGACAGGCCCAGCCGGTGCCGGGCGTAGAGGACGAACGTGGCGAAGGCCGCGCAGTACACGATGTTGCTCAGACCCATCGCCACGGCCAGGGTGCGCAGGAGCCGGTTGCGCCAGAGCCAGCGCAGGCCCTCACCGATGTCGGCCCGCAGGGAGCGGCGGACCGCCGGCTCCGCGCCCGGAGCGGAACGGGTGGCGGGCAGGCCGGCGACCAGGGCGGCCGCCACCACGAAGGTGACGGCGTCGAGACCGAACGGCGCGGCCGCGGCGATGCCGTAGAGCCAGGCGCCGAACGGCTTGGCGGCGAACTGGTTGACGACGGTGAAGGTGGCGGCCAGGCGGGCGTTGGCCCGGTCCAGCTCGGCGGGTGCGACGACGGCCGGCAGCAGCGCCCCGGCGGCGGTGTCCGCGGCGGTCTCGGCCACGCCCAGGACGAAGACGACCGCGTAGACGAGCGGCACCGAGACGTGTCCGGTGGCGATCGCCGCGGTGAGCACTGCCAGCGCCGCCGCCCGCACCAGGTTGACGGTGACGATCAGGCGGCGCCGGTCCAGGCGGTCCGCGTAGGCGCCGCTGATCAGGCCGAACAGCAACCAGGGGAGTTGGCCGGCCAGGGCGCCGCCGGCGATCAGGGCGGGGCTGTCGGTGATCGAGGCCAGCAGCAACGGGCCGGCCACCATGGTGACGCCGTCGCCCAGGTTGGAGACCGCCGAGGCGGCCCACAGGCGGTGGAAACCCACGCCGAGGCGCGGGCTGAAAAGGGTACGCAAAAGAGCTCCTCGAGCCAGGAAGGAAACGGTCGTCGTGGACCGCTCCGCGGCGAGGAGCCATCACCGCGGTGTGGCTAGGGCGCGGCGTGCTCTCGCGGCGCAGCGGCGACCGTGACCGGGCTGAGGCGCATGTTCGCTCCTGACGTCGAAGGTCGTTCCATCCTTCCACCCCGAGGCGGCAAACGGTATGACCTTAACCATCGATAAGGATCACTGGACTTCCTAGGGTGGGGTGCAGTCCTCAACCCCCAAGGAGTGAAGATGATCCTGCGAAGAGTGCTGGCCGCGCTCGTGGCCGCCGCGGCCCTCGGCGGCGTCCAGGTGATCGGTGCGACGCCCGCGTCGGCGGCCCCGCGCGTGCTGTACTACGACGCCAGCCAGGCCCAGGAGTTCGTCTCGGTCGTGCACCAGGGCGCGCAGATCTGGAACAGCCGGGTCGCGAACGTCCGGCTCGAGCCGGTGCCGGCCGGGCGCACCCCGAACATCCGGGTGTACGCGGACAACGGCTGGCCCCGCGCCCAGACCACCTCGCTCGGCAACGGCCGCTGGTACATGGGCCGCCAGGCGGTCAACCAGGGTTACTACCAGCCGCGGATCGCCGCGCACGAGTTCGGGCACCTGCTCGGCCTGCCGGACCGGCGCACCGGGCTGTGCAGCGACCTGATGTCCGGCAGCAGCGCGCCGGTGAGCTGCACCAACCCGAACCCGAGCAGCCGTGAGGCGTCGACGGTGAACAACAACTTCGCCTCGGCCGCGGCCGCCCGGGTCGCGCCGCGGGCGTACGTCTGGCAGTGAGTCACCCGGCGGGCGGGGCGTGCATCGTGATCGTGGTCCAGACGCCGACGTGGACCTGGTCGCCGTCCTTCAGGGCGCGTGACTGTCCGGCGCCGAGCGGCAGGTCCTCGTCGTTGAGGTACGTCCCGTTCGTCGAGCCGAGATCGGAGACCAGCCAGACGCCGTCGATGTTGAGCGTCAGCAGCGCGTGGCTGTGCGAGACCCCCGGGTCGTCCGGCAGGTCGAGCTCCGGGTCGGTGCCCTTGGAGGTGCTGTGCCGGCCGATCCGGATCTGCGGCGGGCGCAGGATGATCGTCTGCTCCGGCGTGCCGGCCGGGAACTCGACGCCGTCCGCCTCGTTGAGGTCGAAGTACGCCCGGTCGGCGAAGACCGTGGCGGTCCAGTCGGCCGCCGGCGGGGACGGCGGGGCCAGCTGCGGGACCTTGCCGGTGGTGTGGTCGTAACCGCAGTCCTCGCAGAAGCGGGCCGTCCCGCCGCGCGGCACCCCGCAGTTCGGGCAGGCGGCCACCGTCGGCTCGGGGACCGCCAGGACCACGGTCTCGGCGACGATCTTCGCCCCGCACGTGTCGCAGAAGTCGCCGTCCGCCGAGACGTGTCCCTTCGGGCAGAGGTGGGTCACTGCGACCGCCCGACCCGCACCGTCTTCGTCGACCGGGTGTCGAGCGCCATCTCGTCCTCCGCGCTCACCCGGCGCCGGAGCCGGACCGTCCCGGTCGCCGCGTCCTCGATCTCCACCACCTTGCTCAGCAGGTCCTCGGTCGCCTTGTTCCCGCTGGCGTGCGCCAGCTGCGCGGCCCGGCCGAACTTCATCGTCGCGGTCCGGTCGTCGCCCGACTCCCGGGCCGCGATCCCGGCCTGGATCGCGTCGGCCAGCTCCGCCTGCCCGGTGTAGTGGGCGACCTGCCGGTTGATCCGGGTGGAGAGCGCGGTGTCGTCGGTCCACACCGCCCGGACCAGCGACTGCGCGTGCACAGTGTCGCCCTCGACCACCGACACCCGGGCGGCGAGCATCTCGTCGCCGGACGCGCCCGGGGTCACGTCGATGCAGATGTGGTAGTCGCGGCTCTCCTGGCCCCAGGCGCCCAGCGGGTAGCGCCCGGCCCGGGGGCCGTCCGGCACCCGCTTGCCGGTCAGATCGGCCACCTGCGGCTCGACCTGCTTGACGAACCGGACCGTGGTGTTCACCGGGGTCCACACCTTGAGCTGCACGTCGGCGCTGGTCTTGCCCATCGCCGAGGTCATCATCTGCTCGAACGCCGCGGTCAGGTCCATCGGCTTCGCGACGATGTCCACGGTGCCGAGCAGCGCTGCGGAGATCTTGCGGAGCTCGGAGACCTTCCAGTTGGTGCCCACGCCCCGGCAGTCGCAGGTGAACCGGCCGGCGATGGACTCCAGGACACTCTCCAGATAGCCGTACCGCTCGCCGTTGTCGCCGTCGGTCAGCAGGATGGCGTGCGCGATGTCGCCCGGGCGCAACGCGAACAGCTGGGCGGCGAGCAGCAGCCAGGCGCCCATCGCGGTGCCGCCGCCGGGCTGGAGCCGCTCGACGGCGCGGGACGCCTCGGCCCGGGTGGCCGGCGAGGCGACGGCCAGCAGGCCGGGGTCCGGGTAGAGCTGCTGCGCGGTGCTCACCCCCGCGATGATCGCGAAGTGCACGCCGTCGTCGATGCACTCGACGGCCGCCTTGGCGGCCTGCCGGGCCGCGCCGATGCGCCCCTCGGCCTGCATCGAGCCGGACGCGTCCACGATGATGATCTCGGTCGCCCCGGCCGTGCGGCGGCCGCCCTCCGCCCCGGTCGAGGTGACCGTGACGATCGCGTTGACCTCGCTCGCGCCCAGGGCGAGGTACTCGTTCTGGAAGGCCTCGGCGGTGTAGGACACTCTGGTCTCCTTACTCGGGGTGAACCGGGACGAGGGCGACGGTGATGTTGTCGGCGCCGCCGGCCTTGTTCGCGTAGGCGACGAGGGCCCGCGCCGCGTCCAGCAGGCCCGGCGCCGACGCCACGCAGGAGCGAACCACATCGGCGAGCTCGGCCGGGTCGGTGAGGTAGTTCCACAGGCCGTCGCTGCACAGCATCAGCAGCCCCGGCTGGGCGGCGGTGAAGGCGCCGGCCCGCGGCCGGACCGGGCCGGCGTCCGCGCCCAGCCAGGCGGTGATCGCGTGCGCCTTCGGGTCGTTCATCGCGACCTGCGGGTCGATACCGAGCGCGATCACGTGCTGGGCCCACGAGTCGTCCTCGGTGAGCTGCTCGGCCGGGCCGTCCGGGCCGAGCCAGTAGGCGCGGCTGTCACCGACCCAGCCGAAGCCGACGTGCGGGCCGCGGACAGCCGCGGCGACGATGGTGCACGCCGGGTTGGAGGAGGCGCGGCGCGGGTCGCCGGTGTGCGCCAGCGACGCCACGGCGTCGGCGGCGGCGGAGATGGCCGCGGCGACGACGCCGGCGATGGCGATTGCCGGGCTGGGCTCTTCAAGATCTTCCGCTGGTACGGGTGAAGCCCCCGCCCGGTCGCTGATCACTACGGTCTCGTCCCCGGCCGGGAGCCTGGTGGTGGCGTCCTTGTCGGCGGCCACCACCGTGGTGTCCGCGGCACCGAGCACCGTCGTGGTGTCTGCGGCACCGAGCACCGTCGTGGTGTCTGCGGCACCGAGCACCGTCGTGGTGTCCGCGCCCGGATCGGCCGGCGCGGCGGCCGGGTGCTGGGCCACCGCGAGCAACTCGCCCGCCGTCCGCGCGGCGAGGTCGGAGGCCGCGTCCGGGTCGTAGGAGGCGGACACGCCGTCGCAGACCACCACGTCCGCGGCCGACTCGCCGACCGCCAGCCACATGGCGTCCTCGTTGCGGTGGTGCCGCCGGCCCCGGTCGCTGACCGCCGCCCCGGTCGCACCGCCGTCGGCTTCCAGGTGGTCACGGGGCCGGCCGGCGAGCATGCCGCACTCCTCGCAGTAGCCGTCCGCGCCCACGGTCTTCTCGGCACCGCAGTGCGGGCAGTCCATCCAGTCCTTCGCGGACCTCGCACCGGCCGCCGGCTCCCCGGCGGCCGGCGGATCTTCCGGCGCCGGCAGCTCCACGGTGCTGACAGCGCTCGGCGCCGGTGCCGAGCCGGCCGCGGTGGGCAGCACGGCAGTCGTCTCCGCCTCACCCGGTGTGGCGGCCGGCAGCACGGCTGTCGTCTCGGGCCCGCTCTGCGGCGCGGCCAGCTCGCGCCCGCACACCTCACAGAACGCCGCCCCGGCCGCGCGCTCGTCGGCGCATGCGGTGCAATCGGTCAGGATCATCGGCGTCGTTACCGCCCTTCTACGTTCGCGTCCGCGGCCTCGCCGCGTTCGCCAGGTCAACCAGGCGGATCTTCTCCGGCCCGTGCACCGCCCGGGCCATCTCCCGGTACGCGGACTCCAGCGCGAACCGTACTTCCCGCTCGCCCGTGTGTCCCGAACGGGCCCCACCGAGCACTGCCGCCGGAATCCTCGTCCCCGCGCCGAGTGTGCGCAACGCCTGCTCGAGGAGTTCCGCCCGGAGCGCGGCCACCTGGGCCGCCTCCATCTCGAGGCGCTCGATCAGCTCGGCGGCCGTGGTGAGCGAGTCCACGTCCACCGCGGCCGACTCGTGCGGGCGGACCAGGGCGCGGACCGCGCCGACCTGGGACACCCGGTAGGCCGACGAGGTGCCCGGCACCCGGTTGTACGCCTCGACCGCGCCGGCCCGGTCGCCCGCGTGCAGCCGGCACCGGGCCAGCCCGGCAGCGGCCGTGGTGTACGCCGGGTCGGTGCTGCTGACCACGTCGTAGTAGCGGGCCGCCTCGGTCCGGTCGCCGGCCAGCTCGGCGGTGAAGCCCAGCGCCAGCTGCGGCGCCAGCTCGCCGGGCAGCGCCGCGTACACCGCGTCGAAACGGGTGCGGGCCTGCGCGGTGTCGCCGGTGGCCAGCGCGAGCAGCCCGTCGTACCAGGCGACCCGCCAGTCGTCGCCGGCCGTCTCGGCGAGCAGCGCGGCCGATGCCCGGGCATCGGTGAAGTCGCCGGTGCGGGCACCGAGGTCGATGTGCGCGCGCAGTTCCCGCAGCCGGACCTCGAGGGTGTACTGCGGGGCCTTGGCGAGCAGCGTGAGCACCTCGCCGGGCTCGGTGACGGTGACCGAGGCGAGGAACGCGGCGGCCGGGTCGGTCAGGTCGATCAGCGGGGTCGGCAGCTCCTGCCAGCGCAGGTCGCCGGACCGCAGGTCGGTGCGCAGCTCCCCGGTGAACAGCCGGGACGGCGCGGGCCGCGGCTCACCGCCGGCCGCGAGCACCTGCCGCAGCACGCCGAGCATCTGCTCGGTCATCTCGGCGGCGTCGACGAACCGGTCCGCCGGGTCCGGCCGGGTGGCCCGGACCAGCAGCCGGTGGAACGACTCGTACCGCTGGTAGACGTCGAACTCGCCGCGCGCCGGCAGGCTCTCCTTGAAGGTGCTCTGGTAGCCGCGGAAGTCGGTGGTCAGCACGGCCAGGGTGCGGCCGACGGTGTAGATGTCGGAGGCGACCGACGGCCCGTGGGTGGCCATCTCCGGCGCCTGGTACCCCACCGTGCCGTAGATCGCCGCTTCCTGGTCGTCGACGTGCACGACGCCGCCGAGGTCGATCAGGCGCATCTGGTCACCGGACTGGATCACGTTGTCCGGCTTGAAGTCACAGAAGATCAGGCCGCGGTCGTGCAGGTATCCGAAGGCCGGCATGATCTCCAGGACGTACGCCAGCGCCCGGTCCACGCCGAACGGATCGGTCTTGCGCAGGTCCTTGAGGGACTTGCCGCCGACGTACTCCATCACGATGTAACCGGCGCCGTCGTGCTCGACAAAGTTGTAGATCTTGACGATGTTCGGGTGCTCGACCTCGGCCAGGAACCGCCGCTCGGCCACCGCCGCGGCCAGCGCGTCCTCGTCGCCCGCGTTGAGCAGGCCCTTGAGCACCACCCAGCGGTCCGACACGTTCTTGTCCACAGCCAGATAAATCCAGCCGAGGCCGCCGTGCGCGAGCGGGCCGACCACTTCGTACTGGCCGGCGACCAGATCACCCTTGGCCAGTTTCGGGGTGAAGTCGAACTGCTCGCCGCAGGCCGCGCAGAACCCGGAGGTGCGGCCGGGCCGGTCGCCGCGGGTCCGGCCGACCGGCTTGCCGCACTTCGGGCAGTACCGCTTGGACTCCGGCACCTCGGCGACGGTCATCACCGCGGTGGACGGATCGGCCTGGGTGATCGGCGCGATGTCGACGAGGCCGCCGCCGAAACGGCGGCGGGATCCGCCGCGGGAGCTGCCGGTGCGGGCGCTGCCCCCGGTCCGGGTGGAGAGGGCGCCGCTGCGCATGGACTGCGAGCGGCTGGAGACCGCCCGCGACGCCGGCGCAGGCGAGTGTGTGAAGTTCGGCCCACCGGTGGACCCCGGCTTCACACGCTGTTGGGGAGCCAGGCCGCAGGTGTCGCAGTAGCCGTCCTCGATGGTCCCGTCACACCCGGCCCGGCCGCAGCCGGCCGGCTCAGTGGCACCGGCGCTCACCGCCACCTGCGCCGGGGAGTGTGTGACGTTCGGCCCACCGGTGGACCCCGAGTTCACACGCTGCTGGGGGGCCAGGCCGCAGGTGTCGCAGTAACCGTCCTCGATGACGCCGGGACAGTCGCGCTGGCATCTCATCGGGCCTCCCTGGCGGCGAGAGCATCCTGATAGGCGCTGACCGCGGCCCGGGCCACGGTCAGGTCGCACGGCGCCTGGTGGAGCGCGGTGCGGGCGGCCTCGGCGAGCGGGGTCAGGCCGGCGTCCTCGCCGAGGCCCCGGCGCAGTGCCTTCGCCCGGTACGCGTCGAGGCGGCCGCGCAGCTCGTTGCGTTCGGCCAGCAGGGCGGCGTTGCGGGCGGCCGCGTCGCGCAGCACGGCCAGCCGCTCGGTCGCCTGCCGGCGCCACCGGGCGAGCCGCGGGCTGATCAGCGACCAGTGCCCCGCGGCGGCCAGCGCCTCGATCGCGGCGAGGTCGGCGAGCGGGTCGATCCCGCGTACGTCCGCGATGGTGTGCGCGGGGAACCGCCCGGCCGCGGCGTCGCGTGCGGCCTCGGCGGCCTGCCGGGCCGTGCTGATCTCGTTCGCCAGCGTCCGCGCGTCGCGCAGCCGCTGCTCGATCGAGGCGCGCAGCTCGGCCACCGAGGTCCGCTCGGCGTCCGCCCGGTCGATCAGCGCGCGGACCCGCGCCAGCACGCTCTCGTCGGCGCCGAGCGGGTCGCCGGCGAGCGTGCCGGTGAAGCCGTCGAGCAGCCGGTCCGCCTCGTCGAGCAGCTGGTTCGTCTCGGTGAGCAGCGCGCCGGCCGCGGCCGCGCCGGCCAGCCCGCGAGCATGCGAGAGGGCGGTCGCGGCGTCGGCGGCGGCCGGCAGCAGGCGCCGCCACCGCTCGCCGGCCCGGGTGACCACGTCGACCGCGGTCGCGAACGCCGCCTCCATCGCGGCCAGCAGCTCGGCCGGCGAGCAGGTGGTGCTGACCTGCCCGGCGCCGAGCAGGCCGCGCTGGGCGAGCGGCACGGTGCTGGTGGAGAGCGTGATCGAGGGGCCGAGGACCTCATGGGCGTACGCCCTGCGGTCGGCGTCGGAGAGCCGGCGCCGGTCCCGTAGCGCCCGGGCCCGGGCGATCACCTCGCCGAGCTGCCGGTGGCCCTGCCACAGCCGGCCGAGCGCGTCGGCGGCGCCGGCCCAGGCGGCGGCCGTCCGGCCGGTCAGCGCGGTGGCGCCGAGCTCCTTGCGGTCCGGGTTCTCGTCGAGCTCGACCAGGTTCGCCGCCATCGCGGCGACGGCGGTCTCCAGGCGGGCGAGTTCCGCGTCCGCGGAGATGATCGGCATGGTCATCGGTACAGCGCCGCCGGGGGTTTCGGCGCGTTCCCGCCCAGCCACCTGGTGTAGGTGGCGGCCCAGGTGCCGTCCCGGCGGATGTCGTCGAGGACCTGGTTGACGAACCGGGTCAGCTCGGGGTGGTCCTTGGAGATCGCGATGCCGTACGGCTCCTCGGTGAAGCGGTCGCCGACCACCTTGGCGTACGGATCCTGCGCGGCGAGCCCGGCCAGGATGGTGTCGTCGGTCGAGACGGCGTCGACCTCGTTCTGCTGGAAGGCGACCAGGCACTCACCGAAGCCGGGCTTGGCGACCGGGACCGGCTTGCTGGGCGCCGCGGCGATGTTCTCCAGCGACGTGGAGCCGGCAGCCGCGCACACCTTCTTGCCGCCCAGGTCGGCCAGCCCGGTGGCGCGCGAGTCCTTGCCGACCATGACCTGCTGGCCGGCCAGGTAGTAGGTGGTGGAGAAGTCGACCTCCCGCCACCGGGCGCAGTTCGCCGTCATCGTGCTGATGATCAGATCGACCCGGCCGTCGCGGACCCAGGCGGTGCGCTCGGCGCGCGGAACCACCTTGATCTGCACCTTGTCCGGATCGCCGAGGATCCGTTCGGCGATCTCCCGGGCGATGTCCACGTCGAAGCCCTCGACCCGGCCGGTGAACGGGTTGCGCGAGCTGAACAGCAGCGCGTCCTGGCTGGTGCCGAGGATCAGCCGGCCCCGGCTCCGGATCTCGGCCATCCGGCTGCCGGCGGGCAGCCGGTCCGGCGCGGGCAGCGCCCCGCCCGGCGGGCGCAGGCTGGCCCGCGGGTTGCACGCGGTGTCGGCGGGAACCGGCGCGGCGGCGGCGGCCCCGGCGCTGGGCAGGGCGAGTGGTGGCCGGGCCGGCGGCGCCTCGTCGGAGCAGGCGGCGGTGGCCAGCAGCGCCGCCGTGACCAGCACGACGAGGGCGGGACGAGCGCGCGTCATCGGTACTCCTCCAGCCGGGCCCGCAGGCCGATCGCCGCCAGCAGGGCGACGGCCAGGGCGAGCAGCGGGCCGAGCACGGTCAGCGTGCCGAGGCCCCGCCCGGCGGCACCGATGTGGTGCTCGAAGACGGCTTTGCGGTCCTCCAGCGCGGTTTCCACGGTGCCGGTCAGCTCGTCGAACGCGGTGGTGGCGGCCGGGCCGACGGCAAGCTCCACCGCGGCCTCGTAGTCGCCGCCGTCGTCCGAGTCGCGCACCTGCTGGTGGATCGCGGCGTACCGGTCGTGCTGCACGCGTGCCTGCTGCATCAGCTGCGACACGTCGTCGAGCGCGGGGTCGTCGAAGGTGAGCCGCTCGCGGATGGTCTGGAAGTCCTTCTCCAGCGGTCCGCTGCCGGACCGGGCGGCCAGCGTCAGGGCCTCGTCGGCGCGTTCGCGCAGCACCAGGATCCGGATGTCGGTCAGCGCCGCCACCGGCTCGGAGCCCTCGGTGGCGGCGAGGCCGAGCCGGTCGCGCTGGGCGGAGAAGACCGCGGCGGAGCCGGCCGCCAGCACGGCGGTCAGCACGGTGGCGGCCACCAGCGGAATGTTGAAGGTGCGCCGGGTGGTGCTGCTGAGGTGGAGCTGGGTCGCGATCAAGGCGACCGCCAGGCCGACGAGCAGAGTCAGGAACAGGGTCAGCCACCAGGAACCGCGGGCCTGCTGGTAGCCCTCGCGCACCTCGCGCCCGGCGAACTGGAGCAGCGTGCGGGCCTGCGGCTGCAGGGTCTCCCGGTTGAGCTGGGAGGCGGTGGACAGGTAGGAGGCGCCGACCGGCAGGCCCTGCCGGTTGACCGCGCGGGCGGTGGCGACGAGCGACGCGTACCGTGCGGTGCCGGCGGCGAGCGCCTCGACCGCCTCGGCGGCCTCGCTGTCCGCCGGGGTGCGCCGGGCGGCCGAGGTGAGCGCGGTGCTGGCGCGGGCCAGCGCGGCCTCGTACCGCTGGGTCAGCTGCACCGGCTCCTGGCCGCCGGCGAGGAAGGCCTGCGCAGCGGTGGTGTCCGCGTCGGCCAGCGCCGTGTAGATCGTCTCCGCTTCCACCAGCAGCGGCTGGGCCCGGTCCCGCAGGTCGCCGGTGCCGGTCGAGGCCGCACCGGCGGTGAGCCCGGCGACCAGACCGGTCAGCACGCCGAGCGTCAGCAGCATGGTGAGCAGGAGCTGGAGGCGACCCGGCGAGGTGTGGCGCAACTGCCCGAACCGGTGCAAGACGGACCCTCGCGGGAGCGTGGCCCCCTCGTGACGCTGGGCCAGAGCAGTGGTCAAGCTTCGCCTCCGTGTTGCGGCTCCCCGTTGCCGTCCACTGTGCGGCATGCGCGCAAGTGATCTTCGACGCGGGCACCGGGCGGGCGACCGGCGGATGCCGGGCGCCCGTCGGGCCGGCCGGTCAGCTGAGCTCGCGCTTGAGCAGCTTGCCGGTGGCGGTCATGGGCAGCGACTCGACGATGCTCACGATCCGCGGGTATTTGTACGCCGCCATCTGCTCCCGGCACCAGGCGACGATCTCGTCCTCGGTGGCGGTGGCGCCCGGCTTGAGGATCACGAACGCCTTGATCTCCTCGCCGTGGCTGGCGTGCGGTACGCCGATGACCGCGGCCAGGGAGACCGCCTCGTGGGTCAGCAGGACCTCCTCGATCTCCCGCGGGTACACGTTGAAGCCACCGCGGATGATCATGTCCTTGGCCCGGTCGACGATGTAGTAGAAGCCGTCCTTGTCCCGGCGGGCCAGGTCACCGGTCCGGAACCAGCCGTCGCGCATCACCTCGGCAGTGGCCTCCGGCCGGTTGTAGTAGCCGCGCATGATGTTGTGGCCGCGGATCGCGATCTCGCCGATCTGGTCGGCGCCGTCGACGGTGTTCCACTCCGGGTCGATCAGCTTGACCTCGACACCCCAGATCGGGATGCCGATCGAGCCGGGACGCGGGTCGCTGTCCGGGTCGCTGAAGGTGGCCACCGGGGAGGTCTCGGACAGACCGTAGCCCTCCAGGATGGTGACGCCGAACCGCTCCTTGACCGCCTTGATGATCTCGACCGGGAGGCTGGAACCGCCGGAGACCGCGACCCGCATGTTGGCCGCGATCCGTTCGACGTCCACACCGTCGGTCTCGCCCAGCGCGTTGAGCAGGCCCCAGTACATGGTGGGGACGCCGGCGAAGAACGTCACGTTCTCCGACTGGAGCAGCTGGACCGCGGCCGTCGCGTCGAAGCGGGGGAGCAGCACCAGCGTGGCGGCGGAGGCGAAGCCCGCGTTCATGTTGACCGTCGAGCCGAACGAGTGGAACAGCGGCAGCACCAGCAGGTGCGTGTCGGTACCCGGCCGGGTGCCGAAGAGCCGGTTGCAGGTGAGCGCGTTGAGCACCAGGTTCGAGTGCGACAGCTCGGCGCCCTTGGCCTGGCCGGTGGTGCCGCTGGTGTAGAGGATGACGGCCGGGTCGGTCTCGGCGCGCTGCACGGTCGCGAAGACCGGCGCCTGGCCGGCGAGCGCCGCGCCCAGAGTCTCGGCACCCGCGATCGGCGAGGCGGCGGCCGGGTCGGCGGTGATCAGGAAGAACTGCTCGCAGCCCTCGGCCTCCTGGAAGCCGGCGTGGCCGGCGGCGCCCATCGGGAGTTCGGCGGTGCCCTCGAAGCAGAAGTACGCCCGGGCCTCGGAGTCCTTCAGGTGGTACGCCACCTCGCGGCCCTTGAGCAGCACGTTCAGCGGCACGACCACGGCGCCGGCCTTGAGGATGCCGTAGTAGACGACCGGGAAGTACGGCAGGTTCGGGCAGGAGAGCGCCACCTTGTCGCCCGGCCGGATCCCGCGGGACACCAGCAGGTTCGCGACCTGGGCGGCCGCGGCGTCCACCTGGGCGTAGGTGAGGCGCCGCGGGCCGAGGACCACGGCGTCGCGCTCCGGGTAGTGGCGGGCGCTGTCCTCCAGCAGGACGGAGAGGTTGAGCATCCGGAGGGTCCCCTTCAAGTCACTTGTGACGGCGGTCTCATCCCAGCACGCGGGCCCCCGGGACCGGAACCCTCCGTTCCGGCTGTGTTGCCGGGAGCATTTCTGTCAGCGGAATCGGGCGGATTGGTCAAGTCCGCCGGATTGCTGCCGATGGCCTCGACGTGGGAATCCCGGTGTTGGACGCGGTGCACGTGGGCCGCCAGCCGATCTTCGACGTCAACGGCGTCGTCGTCGCTTACGAGCTGCTCTTCCGCGGCCGTATGGACGACGTCGCCTCCGGGCGTCAGGACACTTATGCGACCAGCACCGTGATGGTCAACGCGTTCACCGAGTTCGGCATCGCCGAGGTGGCCGGCAACCGTCCGTGCTTCATCAACCTGACCCGGGAGTTCGTCACCGGGCGGCTGCCGCTGCCGTTCGGCCCGGAACAGGTGGTGCTGGAGATCCTGGAGACGGTGCACGTGGACGACGAGGTGATCGACGGGATCACCACGCTGGCCGACGCCGGGTACAAGATCGCGCTGGACGACTTCGTCTGGGGCTCCGGCCACGAGCGGCTGCTCGGGCTGGCCTCGTACGTCAAGCTCGACCTCCTGGACGGCGACCTGAGCCGGCTCGACGAGATCGTCGCGGCCTGCCGCGAGTACCCGGGCATCCAGCTCGTCGCCGAACGGCTGGAGACCGCCGAGCAGGTGGCCATCGCCGACCGCTACGGCATGGAGCTGCGTCAGGGGTACGCGCTGAGCCGTCCCCAGGTGCTCAGCACCCCCAGCCTCTCCCCGTCCCGGATGCGCCGCCTCGAGCTGGTCGCCGCGCTCATGCACCCGGACGTCCGGCTGGACAAGGTCACCGACATCATCGCCAGCGACCCGGCGCTCGCCCTGCGGGTGCTGCGGGTGAGCAACTCGGTCGCCGCCGGCGTGGTCAGCCGGATCTCCTCGGTACGCCAGGCGATCATGCTGATCGGCCTCAACCACATCCGCCGCTGGGCGACCCTGATGGTCGTCGACGACGTCGCCGAGGCCCCGGAGGAGCAGTTGCTGACCGCGCTCACCCACGCCCGGCTCTGCGAGAACCTGGCGCACCGCTTCGGCGCCGACCAGGGCGCGGCGTTCGTTGCCGGGCTGGTCACCGGGATGGCGCGCCTGATGGACACCACGCCGGACGCGATGGCCGAGCAACTGCCACTGACCGCGGACGTGGCCGACGCCGTCAAGTTCGGGGTGGGCCGGCTCGGGAAGTTGCTGGAGGCGGTTCGCGCCTATGAGGACGGCGACTGGGGGACCGGCGACCTGGCCGGGCCGGCGCTGGACGCGATGCGCTGGTCGACGCGGACGCTGAGCGCCGCCCATCGCTTCACCCCCGCGCCGGCCCGCAGCCCGGTCGGCACCCGCTACCGCCGTTGAGAGCGTGATGACGCGGGGTTCGTACAGAACCCCCCATCACCACGCCCGTTTGAGGACCGGGGTGGCGGCGGCCAGGACGGCCAGGACGGCGCAGGCCGCGGTCACCCCCAGCCCGGCCGCCCACGGGATGACCAGCGGCACCGACTGACCCAGTTCGTCCTCGGCAGCCGCCTGCACCCCGAGCAGCGACACCCCGGCCACGGTGGCGCCGAGCAGCGCGCCCACCCCCACCGCGAGCAGCGCCTCGGCCGAGACCACCCGCAGCACCTGGGACACGCCGGCCCCGGCCAGGCGCAGCGCCCGGAACTCCCGGCGGCGTGCCGCGGTCGCCATCAGCAGGGTGTTCGCCACCGCGATCCCGGTGTACCCCGCGGTCAGGCCGACCATCGCCCAGAGGAACAGGTCGACCAGCCGGCCCTCCTCGTCCACCTCCCGCTGCACCCACTGCTCGACGGTCATCGCCCGCGCGCCCGGCGCGGGCGCCGGTTCCCCGGCGAGGACGACCATGTCGGTGAGCGCGTCCGGGTCATGGGCGCGCACCAGGGCGCGGGGAAGCGTGAGCGGCGTCTCGGCGTCCGGGTCGACGGCGCGTACCGGGAGATCGGCGACGACGCCGTCGGCCCAGCGCACCGAAAGCGTGCTGCCGGGCGCCGCGCCCAGCTCGGTGGCGGTCTCCTGATCGAGGGTCAGGCCGGCGGCGGAGGACCCGGCGGCGGCGTAGCCGGTGACGCCGCCGGGGTGGGTGACCAGGACCCGGGTGGTGAGCGTGGAGTCACCGGCGGCGGCCACCGGTTCCGCCAGCCCCGGTGTGCCGTCCGGCACGAGCAGGGTCGCGGCCGGATATTCGGCGGCCTCCTCGATGCCGATCACCTCCTCCAGGGTGGCGATGGTGCCGGTGAGCAGCACCGTGAGACCCACCGTGGCGAGCACCGGCGCGGCGGTGGCGGCCACCCGGCGTACCCCGGTCAGAGTGCCCTCGCGGACCAGCATCCCGGTCGCCGTGCCCCGCCCCGGCCAGGCGGCGAGCCGGACCAGCGGGCCGATCAGCACCGGCGAGAGCAGCGCGGCCGCGCCGATCAGGAACATCGCGCCGCCCATCCCGGCGGAGGTCCGCATCTCGATCGGCACGGCCGGCATGGCGGCCAGCAGGCCGAGGCCGCCGGCCAGCCCGAGCAGCCCGCCGAACCAGCGGGAACGGGTCATCGGGCGCGGGTCGGCGGCCGCCTCGCGCAGAGCCTCCAACGGCGGCACCCGGCTGGCGCGGCGGGCCGCGACGGCGACGCCGGCCAGGGCGACGAGCACACCGAGCAGCGCGGCGCCGAGGACCGCGACCGGCTGCCAGGTCGCGGTGAACCCGGCCGGTTCCAGGCCGGCGTCCACCATCGGGCCGGCCAGCAGCCGGGCGGCCGCGGCGCCGAGCGGGGCCCCGAGCAGGCCGCCGAGCACGGCGATCACGGTCGTTTCGGCGTACATCTGCCGTCGGACCTGGCCCGGCGTGGCACCCACCGCGCGAAGAAGTCCCAGCTCGCGCCGTCGTTGTGCCGCGCTGAGCGCGCAGGTCGAGGAGACCACGAAGACGGTGGCGAACGCACCGAGCCCGACCAGCACGATGAGCAGCTGCGCGCCGATCCAGCGGATCCGGGTGACGCCGGCGGGCTCCAGCTCATCGCGGTCGCTGCCGGCCCGGACGGTGCCGGCCGGGCCGATCAGGGCGCGCGCCGCGTCGGCCACTCCGGCGTCGTCGCCACGCACGGTCAATCCGATGACGCGTACGCCCGAGGCGCGCCGCTTCGCGTCGGTGTCGGCCAGGTAGAACCCGGGACCGTCCACGGTCCCGGTCACCGTCCAGGTCTCCGGCCCCGTCGCGGTGAGAACGTCGATCGTCGTGCCCGGGGCGGCCCCGCTCAGCACCACCTCGCCGCGCCCGTCCGGCGCCTGCCCGGCGGTGAGCCGGTAGCCGCCGAGCACCGCCGACGAGAACGCGTGCCCGTCGATCCGGGCGGCCTCGGGATCGCCCTGCGCCCGCCCGCCGGTCAGCCGCTGCACGTAGAAGGCTGGGTCCGGCACCGCGGCCGTCACGCCGGGGACGGTGGCCAGCCGGTCGGCGAGCGCGTCCGCCTCGGCGGCCGTCCAGGCCCGGCGTTCCGTCTCGCCGTACTCGTCGGTGCCCACCTCCGGCGACTGCACCAGCACCGGCGCGTGGTCGTACCGGACCGGCGCCTGCGGCTGCGAGCTCAGGTGCAGCGTCGCTGAGCCGGACAGCACCGCGACACCCGCCGCCACCGCCACAAAGGTGCCGGCGAAGCTCGCGAACCGGTGCCGCACCATCGCGAACGCCGCGCTCATCGGGCCGCCACCCGCTCCTCCAGCCGGGCGGTGTGCACGGCGATCCGCTCCGGCCCGGCCGGGCCGGTCAGCTCGTCGACCACCCGGCCGTCGGCCAGGAACAGCACCCGGTCGGCGTGCGCCGCGGCCAGCGGGTCGTGGGTCACCATCACGATGGTCTGCCCGTGCCGGTCCACCGCCTCGCGCAGCAGGCGCAGCACCTCGGCGCCGGACCGGGCGTCCAGGGCACCGGTCGGCTCGTCGGCGAAGAGCACCGCCGGACGGGTGACCAGCGCCCGGGCGATCGCCACCCGCTGCTGCTGGCCGCCGGACAGCTCGCCGGGGCGGTGCCCGGCCCGGCCGGCCAGCCCCACCTCGGCGAGCACCGCCGCCACCGCGCCGGCGTCCGGGCGGCGGCCGGCCAGGCGCAGCGGCAGCGCCACGTTCTGCGCCGCGGTGAGCGCCGGAATCAGGTTGAACGACTGGAAGACGAAGCCGACCCGGGCGCGCCGGAGCTTGGTCAGCGCCCGTTCGCCGAGGCCCTCGATCGGCGTCCCGTCGATCACCACCGTTCCGGCCGTCACCCGGTCCAGGCCGGCGGCGCAGTGCAGGAGCGTGGACTTGCCCGACCCGGAGGGGCCCATCACGGCGGTGAAGGTGCCGGTGGCGAAGCGGGCGCCGACCCGGTCCAGGGCGGTCACCGCGCGATCCCCGGCGCCGTACCGCCGCGTCACCGCGCGCAGCTCGACGGCGGCTGTCTCTGGCTGTGTCATGCGTCGAGTCTTGGATCTGCGGGCCGGCGGCACAGTCACGCGAGGTCCACAGTCGGGGGTATATCCAGCACTACCGACGCCGAATCCCGCGGCCGGTAACGTGCCGGGCATGCCGGTCCGCACCGCCCTGGAGGCGCTCAGCCTGCGGCCGACCGTGTTCCTGCGCTCGGCGTGGCCGTGGCGCTCCCTCGCCTATCTGCTGGGCGGGGTGCTGCTCGGCTCGGCGACCTTCCTCGCCGTGATCGGGTTGCTGGTGGCCGGCACGGTGCTGTCGGTGCTGGTGATCGGCTTCGCCGGGTTCGTCGCCACCGTGCTCTCCGGCATCGTGGTGGCCCGGGTGGAGCGGCGCCGGCTGCGGCTGGTCGACGACGAGGAGCTGATCGACCCGCATCGGGTGCTGGCGCCGGGCATCGGCCTGCGGGCCTGGCTGAACGTGCGGTTGCGGGAGCAGGCGACGTGGCGCGAGCTGGGCTACGCCCTGGTCTCGGCGGGCGTGCTGTGCTGGATGGACGCCATCGTGGTCGGCGGCACGGGTTACGTCGTCGCGGTCACGCTGGGCGCGCCGTTCTTCATCTCCGACCAGCCGCTGTCCATGACGCTGCAGCTCAGCGCCGTCGGGATTCCGCTGACCGTCGTCCTGGCGTACCCGATCAGCGCGTGGGCCGGCGCCCGCGCCGCGATGGCCCGCGCCATCCTCGCGCCCCGTGCCGACGACACCGACGCCCGCCTGATCGAGGTGACCCGTTCCCGCGCCCGCTTGGTCGACGCGTTCGAGGTGGAACGCCGGCGCATCGAGCGGGATCTGCACGACGGCGCCCAGCAACGGCTCGTCGCGCTGAGCATGAAGCTCGGGCTGGCCCGCCTGGAGCTGCCGCCGGGCACGCCGGCCGCCGAGTCGGTCGCCGCCGCGCACGAGCTGGCCAAGCAGGCGCTCACCGACATCCGGGAGCTGATCCGCGGCGTGCATCCGAAGGTGCTGACCGACCGGGGGCTGGCCGCGGCGGTCGGTGAGGTGACGTCCGTCGCCCCGTTGCCGGTCGACCTGGATCTGCAGTTGCCGGGGCGGCTCCCGGCGGCTGTCGAGGCGACAGCGTATTTCGTGATCCTGGAGGCGCTGACCAACGTGGCGAAGCACGCCGGCGCGTCCCGGGCCGCGGTCGGCGCCCGGCTGGCCGGGGGCCGCCTGGCCATCGAGGTGAGCGACGACGGGCACGGCGGCGCCGACCCGGCCGCCGGGTCCGGGCTGATCGGGCTGGCAGACCGGGTGGCTGTGCTGGAGGGGACCGTGACGCTGTCCAGTCCGGCGGGTGGACCTACCCTCGTGCGCGTGGAGATCCCGGTATGACGTTGCGTGTGGTGATCGCCGAGGACGGCCTGATCGTCCGGGAGGGCGTCGCCGGGATGCTGCGCCACTTCGGGCACGAGGTGGTGGCCGCGGTCGGTGACGCGTCCGCGTTGCGCGCGGCGGTGCGGGAGCACCGGCCCGACGTGGTGGTGACCGATGTGCGGATGCCGCCCGGGTTCAGCGACGAGGGGCTGCGGGCCGCGATCGCGCTCCGCGCCGCCGACCCGTCGTTGCCGGTGCTCGTGCTCAGTCAGTACGTCGAGCAGACGTACGCCGCCGAGCTGCTCGACTCGGAATGCCCGGCCGGCGTCGGCTATCTGCTCAAGGACCGGATCGGCGAGGTGACCGAGTTCGTCGGCGCGCTGGTGGCGGTCGCGGGCGGGCGCACCGTGGTCGACCCCGAGGTGGTCCGGCAGCTGCTCGGCCGGCGCCGGGACCCGCTGCACCGGCTCACCGCCCGGGAACGGGAGGTTCTCGGCCTGATGGCGCAGGGCCGCTCGAACGCGGCGATCGCCCGGGAGCTGGTGGTCACCGAGGCGGCCGTGGCCAAGCACATCGGCAGCCTGCTCGCCAAGCTCGACCTGCCGCCGGACGCCGACGACCACCGCCGGGTGCGTGCCGTTCTGGCCTATCTCCGCGGTTAGGCACTCCGGACGCTGAACCTTGGCGGGCGCGGGGGAGTACTCCACAGTGCCGTGGCGCGGGGCGGTCGTGATGCCCGGAACCGTCCCGCGTCGCGGCCCTCAGCCGGGCGGGGTGCCCACGCCGACGGTCACCGTGGCGAGCAGGCCGCTGGCCAGCTCGAACCGGTCGCGGGGGACGACGTGCAGCTTGCCGCCCTTGGCATGTCCGCGGTCGGCGTCGTTGGTGGTGCGCGCCGCAGGGATCTCGCGGTACGGCTCCACCCGCGCGACCTGGGCGGTGACGGCCTCGGGGAAGTACAGCCGGCCGGCGTGCGCGACCGAGCGCCCGCCGGCGAGCCGGGCGCCGACGTGCACCTCGGCGCTCAGGTGTACGGCCCGGCCGGGGAGCCAGCCGGGATGCACGGTGCGGAACTCGGCGTACCCGTCCTGGTCGGTGACCTGGGCGCCGCGCAGGATCGTCTCGCCGGTGGCGTCGCGGTGGCGGATGTCGAGGACCGCGCCGGTGACCGGGTCGGTGGTCCGGATGTCCAGCACCCGGACCCGCAGCATCAGCGGGACGCCGGGGCGGTCGCCGGCGATGTCGCGCCGGACCAGTTCGAGAGGCAGGTGGTGGATCTGCCCGGCGGAGGCCGGGACGAAGACGCAGGACCACGGCGCCGGCGCGTCCTCCCAGCGCGGTTCCGGGCGTGTCTCCCAGGACGGCGCCGGGCGCGTGCCGGGTGGCGCTGTCAGCGCCTCCCTCCTGGTGATGATCTCGTCGTTGCGCACTGGACACCCCCGCTGTCGATCCGGTCAGTTGATCTTCGCAGGGATAAAGAACCTTAATAGCGGTTTCGGCAAATTTGTCCGAACAACGGAAGGCTTCGTTCTGTAACACCGGCGGCGCAGACTGCCGCTGACGGACCACCGGCAGTCCCGCTCCGGTGGCCCCCGGCGGCATAGGCCGCCATGGCCTTGCCAGGCCGCGCCCGACTCCGTCCTGGGCGCGGCCGGCCGGACCGCTCTGGCCGGAGCGCGGTCCACCGGCGCTGCGGGCGGGATCGGTCGTTGCCGCGACCCCGCCCGCGGCGCCGCCCAGCGCCACCCGCCCTCGTCAGCGGCCCAATCTTCGGTACCGGCGCACCGCCAGCGGCGCGAAGATCACGATCAACGCGACCGGCCACGCCACCGCCAGGAACATCGCGTGCTCCGCCGGCCACGAGTCCCCGCCGAGCCCAGGATTGCCGAACAGCTCCCGGATCGCCGACGTCGTCGCCGACATCGGGTTCCACGCGGCCACCGTGCCCAGCCAGCCGGGCATCAACTCGGGCGCCACGAACACGTTCGACACCGCGCTCAGCGGGAACGCGAGCGGGAACACGATCGTCGCCACCGTGTCCGGGTTCGGCGCGACCAGCCCGAGGAACATCCCCATCCAGCTCAACGCCAGCCGCAGGAGCAGCAGCAGGCCGATCGCCAGCAGCATGTTCCCCACACCGCGGTGCCACTGCCAGCCGACCAGCAGCCCGCACACCACGAGCGCGCTGGTCTCCATAAGGGCCCGCGCCTGGTCGGCGACCGCCCGCCCGGTCATCAGCGCCGACCGCGCGATCGGCATCGACCGGAACCGGTCCACCACACCGCGCCCGACGTCGGTGGCGATGCCGGTGGCGGTGGCGCCGATCCCGTACAACATGGTCATCACGAACACGCCGGGCAGCAGGAACTCGCGGTAGGCGCCGCCGCCGGGCACCTGCATGCCGCTGCCGAACACATAGCCGAAGACCAGCACGAACATGATCGGCAGGCTGAAATAGATGATCAGTTCTTCCGGCGCGCGGACCACATGACGCAGATAACGGCCGGTCATCACCCAGGCATCCGCGACGGCGCGGCCCCGGCGGGTGGTCGCCGCAGGAGACGATCCGGGGGTACGGGTGAGAGCACCCGCCCGTTCGGTGACGCTGGTCATCGGGTCCCCTCCTCGGGCTGGTCCTCCGCGGGATGGCCGGTCAGCTGCAGGAACGCCTCGTCGAGCGTCGGCCGGTGCACGCCCACGTCGGCGACCACGATCCCGGCGTCCTGCAACGCCCGGACCGCCGAGGTCAGCGCACCCACCCGGTCGGTGACCGGCGCGCGCAACCGGCGATGATCCCGATCGACGTGCGGTGCCGCACCGACCACCCGGGCCACGACGGCAGCCGCGTCCGCCAGCCGGTCCGCGTCCCTGATCACCACCTCCAGACGGTCCGCCCCGATCGCCGCCTTCAGCTCCTCCGGGGTGCCCTCGGCCACCACCCGGCCCGCGTCGATCACCGAGATCCGCGCGGCCAGCTGATCCGCCTCCTCCAGGTACTGCGTGGTGAGCAGCATCGTCGTCCCCTCCGTCACCAGGTCACGCACGGTGTCCCAGACCTGGTTGCGGCTGCGGGGATCCAGCCCTGTCGTCGGCTCGTCCAGGAACAGCACCTCCGGCCGCCGGATCAGGCTCGCGGCCAGGTCCAGCCGCCGCCGCATCCCGCCGGAGTAGGCCATCGCCGACCTGGTCGCCGCCTGCGTCAGGTCGAACCTCTCCAGCAGCTCGTCCGCCCGCCTGCGTGCCGCCCGCGCGCTCAGGTGGTGCAGGCGCCCGAACAGCACCAGGTTCTGCCGTCCACTGAGGATCTCGTCGACCGCGGCGTACTGCCCGGTCATCGCGATCCGGCTCCGCACCCCCGCCGGGTCACGGGCCACGTCCGCGCCGGCCACCTCCGCCCGGCCGGCGTCGAAACCGATCAGCGTGGCGAGCACCCGGACCGCGGTGGTCTTGCCCGCCCCGTTGGGCCCGAGCAGCCCGTAGACGACGCCGGCCGGCACCCGCAGCTGGAACTCGTCCAGGGCGGTGGTGCCGCCCCGGCCTGGATATCGCTTGTGCAGCCCTTCGGCCACGACCGCATAGGTAGTCATGACGGACACGCTCGCCGACCCCGCTGACCACCCACGCACCATCCGCTGACGAGCCCTGCACCACCCGGTTCTCTCCGGCGTCGGCAGTGCAGTGTGTGAAGTTGAGGTCCGGTTCGCACCCCAACTTCACACACAAGAACCAGCGCTGAGGGCTGGCCGGCCTCCCGCGGCCGGCGCTGAGTGCTGTGCCGAGGCGACCGCCGCGGGGAGGCCGGCCGGGTGGGGTTCGGCTGGGTGGGGTTCGGCCGGGTGGGGTTCGGCCGGGCGGGGTTGGGCTGGGTGGGGTCAGGACTGGAGGTAGGTGTAGGCCTCGCCGGCGCTGAGGGCGGCGCCCCGCGCGACCGCCGCCTCGTAGGCGTCCGGGCCGAGGCGGGCCCGGGCGGTGACCGCCACCTGGGCGGCCGGCTGGGAGCCGGTGGGGGAGGGCCGCAGCCGGAGGGCGGTCACGGTGCCGAGGAGGGTCGCGGCCCGGGCCGGGTCGTCGCCGGCCACGGCCAGCTCGGCGAGACGGTCGATCGCCTCGGCCATCACCTGGAAGCCGAGCATGCCGGAGCGCACCGTGAACACCTGGCGGTACCACCGGGCCGCCGCCACCGGATCACCCTGGGCGGAGGCGATCCGGCCGAGCGTGACCAGGATGGCCATCCGGGTGCCGTCCGCGCCGTACCACCCGGCCGGGCAGGCGTCCAACGCGGCCGTGCATTGCCGGGCGGCCGACTCCAGCTCGTCCCGGCGGAAGGCCACCGTGCCGAGGCCGAGCAGGGCGGCCGCCACCAGCTCGGGTGCGCCGCACGAACGCGCCACCTCGGCGGCCCGGATGAAGTCGTCGGTGGCGCCGTCCAGGTCCCCGCTGCTCATCCGGCCCTCACCGCGCCCGCGGAGCAGGTCGGCCACGTCGACGGCGGAGTTCAGCTCGGCGGCGAGCCGCAACGCCTCGTCGGCGGGCGCGATGGCAGCTGTCGGCTCGCCGCGCCAGATCGCCATCTCGGCGAGGCCGGAGAGGGCCAGCATGGCACCCCAGCGGTCACCGATCGCGCGGAACCCGGTCAGCGCCGAGACGAAGTCGGCCTCCGCCTCCTGCGGGGTGGCGCCGGCGAACAGCAGCATCCAGCCGGCGCCGACGCCGCCGAGCGCGTCGCTCCACGGGTCGCTGCCGAGACGGGCGCGCAACTGCCGGTTGAGGTCGACCACGTCGGCGGGTGGGGCGTCCGGCGGCCCGACCGCCATCGCCGAGAGGTAGAGCAGGAACGGCTGGGCGGGCGGGTCCCGGAGGGTGAGCATGTAGCGGGACCAGTGCTCCTCGGGGGACTTGCCGCCGCCCAGGGTCGTGTTGAGGACGCAGAGCGCGTACTCCTCGCGGTGGCCGGGCGGCGGTTCCGGCCCGGTCTCGCGCAGCACCTGCTGGGCGAGGGCGGTGGCCTCGGAGCGGACGCCCCGCAGCCACCAGTAGAAGGACAGCGCCGACACCAGCCGCAGCGCGGTGCCGGCATCACCGGCGGCCGAGGAGCGGCGCAGGGCGGCGTGCAGGTTGTCCCGGTCCGCGTCCAGCCGGTCCAGCCAGGTGAGTTGATCGGCGGTGCGCAGCAGCGGGTCGGCGCGGCGCGCCAGGTCCAGGAAGTACGCGGCGTGCGCGGCCCGGACCCGGTCCTGCTCGCCGGCCTCGGCCAGGCGGTCGGCGCAGAACGCCCGGATGGTCGCCAGCATCCGGTACCGGTCGCCGTCCCGCTCGATGAGCGACTTGCCGACCAGCCCGGCCACGATCTCCACGGTGTCGGGCGTCTCGGCGGCCGGAAATTCTCCGGCGGCTGAAGGGGGGCCGGCGGTCGGGACGGGTGCGGCGGCCGGGAGGGGTGTGGCGTTTCGGAGGGGTGCGGCCGGCGGGAGGAGTGCGGCGGGCGGGAGCGGCCCGGCGTTCGCGACCGCCTCGACGGCGTCGAGCGTGGCGCCGCCGGCGAAGACGGTGAAGCGGCGGGCCAGCACGCGTTCCGGTTCGGTGAGCAGGTCCCAGCTCCACGCGACCACCGCGTGCAGCGTGCGGTGCCGGGACTCGGCAGTGCGGCTGCCGCGGGACAGCAGCCGGAACCTGTCGTCCAGCCGGGCCGCCACCTCCTCGACGGTGAGCGCATGCAGGCGGGCGGCGGCCAGTTCCACGGCCAGCGGCAGACCGTCGAGCATCCGGCACACCCGGTGGACGGCCGCGGCGTTCGCCGGGTTCAGCCGGAAGCCGGGGGAGACGTCGGCGGCCCGCTCGGCGAAGAGCCGGACCGCGGCGAACGCCTCGAGGTCCTGGTGGGCCGCGGACGGCGGCGGCACCGGCAGGCCGGAGACCGGGCAGAGCGTCTCGCCGGTGATGCCGAGCGGCTCCCGGCTGGTGGCCAGGATCCGCAGCTGCGGCGCGGCGGCGAGCAGCCGCCCGGCCAGCGTGGCGGCCTGGTCGACGACGTGCTCGCAGTTGTCCAGGACGAGCAGGAGACGCCGGCCGGTCAGCGCGGCGACCAGCCGGTCGGTCACCGCGGGCGGCGGGGAGGCGGAGTGGCGGTCGGTGAGACCGGTATCGCGCAGGCCGAGTGCCGCCAGGACAGCCCGCGGCACGTCGTCGGCCCCGGACGAGACGGCGTCGGGGGATGAGGCCGCGTCGGGGAATGAGACGGCGTCGGGGGATGAGGTGGCGTCGGGGGATGAGACGGCGTCGGGGGATGAGGTGGCGTCGGACCCGGGAGAGGCGGGCGCGGAGACGCCCGGGGAGGCCGGCACCGAACCGGCCGTGGCCAGCGAGACGAAGCAGACGTCACCGTCGTGGCGGCCGCTGACCTCCGCCGCCAGCCGCGTCTTGCCCGCCCCGCCCGGCCCGTGCAGCGTGACCAGCCGGGCCGACCGCAGCGCCCGGTCCACCCGGGACAGCTCCTCGTCGCGCCCGACGAAACTGCTCAACGAGGTCGGCACCCCGATCCGGGACAGCTCCCGCGGCGCGGCGACCGAACCCCGCAGCACCGCGGTGTGCACCTCGGACAGGGCCGGTGAGGGGTCCGCCCCCAACTCTTCGGCGAAGGTCCGGCGCGCGTCCTCGTACGCCGACAAAGCCTCCGCGGCCCGGCCCGCCCCGGCCAGAGCGCGCATCAGCAGGGCTCGCGGCCGCTCCCGCAGCGGATGCGCGGCGACCAGCTCACGCAGCTCGGCGATCGCGTCGCCGGGCTGCCCGGCCAGCCGGGCCTCACCGAGGTCCTCCAGGGCCTCCAGCCGCAACGCGTCGAGGCGGGTCGCCTGGGCCGCCGCGAACGGCGCGTCCCGCACGTCGGCGAGCGGCTCGCCGCGCCACAGACCGGCCGCCTCCTCGAGGAGTCGCACGGCCCGGGCCGGGTCACCGGCCGCCAGGGCCCGGCGCCCGTCGGCGGCGAGCGCGGCGAACCGGTGGGCGTCCACGTCGTCCGGCGGGACCGCCAGCCGGTAGCCGGCCGGGCCCAGCTCCACCGGCAGCGCCTGGCGCAGCCGCGACACCTGGGACTGCAGCGCGTTCCCGGCGCCGGCCGGCGGCTGAGAGCCGTAGAGGCCGTCGATCAGCCGCTCGGCGCCGATCGGGCGGCCCGCGTCGAGCAGCAGCATCGCCAGCAGCGCGCGCAGCCGTGGACCGCCGACCGGGATCGGCCGTCCGTCGGGGTGCTCCGCCCGGAGCGGACCCAGGATGCCGAACCGCATGGCGACGATTGTGACGGTTGCCGTGCCACCCGGACACCCCGGGTCAGGCAGCGGCGGTGGACTCCGCCGGGATCTCCTCGGCGGACGCGACCTGGTTGCGGCCGGCGTTCTTCGCGGCGTAGAGCGCGCGGTCGGCGGCGAGCACCAGTTCGTCGGTGGAGCCGGCCGACGGCATGCCGGCGATGCCGACCGAGATGGTGACCCGGGACATCCTGGAGTCGGCGACCGCGATCGGGGCGGCGCTGATCCCGCGCCGGACCCGCTCGGCGACCTCCCGGGCCTGGACCGGACCGGTGCTCGGCAGCAGCACGGCGAACTCCTCGCCGCCGTAACGGGCCACCACGTCACCGGGCCGGATCAGCTCGCGCAGCCGGTGCGTCACCTCGACCAGGACCCGGTCGCCGCCGTTGTGCCCGTACGTGTCGTTGATGACCTTGAAGTGGTCGATGTCCAGCAGCAGCATGCTCAGCGGCTGGTGGTGCCGGCTGACCCGGGCGCCCTCGTTGCTGAGCGCCTCCTCGAAGTAGCGGCGGCTGCGCAGCCCGGTCAGCCCGTCGGTGATCGCGGCCAGGCGCTGGGCCCGGACCAGCCCGGTCATCCGGACCATGACCAGCAGGAAGAGGACGTTGCAGACGGCTGCGGCGGCGGTCGCGTGGGGCTCGCCGTCGCGGGCGTCGAGAATGATCAGCGCGGTGGGCGCGGTCATCGCGGCCAGCGCCAGCACGAGCAGCCGGCCGGTGGTGGCGTCCGGGGTGGCGGCGCTCGACGGGCTCGCCATCTGCGCCACACCGGGGTGCAGGACCGCCGCGGCCATCACGAAGCCGGAGATCATCCAGAACATGTCGAGGTAGTTCGCGGCCTGGTAGGTGCCGTTGAGCGACTGGATGCTGTAGATCGTGTCGGCGTAGAGCGTCAGCGTCAGGTAGAGGCCGATCATCCGCAGCGAGGTGGTGCGCGGTCCCGCGCCCAGCATCAGCCGCGCCCCGACCACGATCAGCATCAGGTCGCCGAGCGGGTAGGCGACCGACACGAATCGGGTCAGGCTGTCGCCGTCGACGCTCCAGGTGGGTGCGATGACGAACTCGTACACCAGGTAGCCCACACCGACCGCGACGATCGCCGCGTCGATGGCGCTCGCACCGTCCCAGCCGGGCGTCCGCCGCCGGATGATCAGCAGCAGGCCGAGGGCCATCAGCGGATAGGCCGCGAGGTAGAACAGGTCGGGCACCCCCGGATAGGGCACCTCGCCGTTGATCAGCGCTCCGAAGAAGAACAGCACGTCGCCGGCCACACCGGCGGCGGCGGAGCCGGCCAGCAGCAGCATGATCTTGCGGAGCGCCGGGGTGCGGCGTGCGACGATCAGCGCGCACACCGCGAACGCCGTGTTGGCGCTGCTGTAGAGGGCCACCTGCAACCCGGGGGAGACGCCGAGGCGGGCCAGCGCGTAGTACAGCCCGATCATGACCGGCGCGGCAGCGAGACTGATCTGCCAGGCCGCCGGTCGGCGGGCGGGCACGGTACTGGTGGCACTGCTCATGCCCGCAACACTGACGGCGCCGGGGTGCGGGACGGCTGCCGAACGGGTGCCGGACGGGTGCGTTCTGCCTTCAGTCGAGCTCGGTCAGCAGCTTGCGGAGGAAGTCCTGGGTGCGGCCCGGCGGCTCGGCCTCGATGAAGAGCCGGCCGATCGCCGCCGCGTAGTGGTCGACCTCCTCGCGGCGTTCCAGGTAGAGGCCGCTGGTGAGGTGCTCGATGTAGACCACGTCGGGCAGCTTGGCGTGCGGGAACCGCAGGATGCTGAAGGCGCCGCCGGCCGCCGCGTGGCCGCCCGAGTCGAACGGCATGACCTGGAGCCGGACGTGCGGGGACTCGCAGGCGACGAGCAGGGCCTCGATCTGTTCGCGCAGCACCTTGCGGCCGCCGATCGGGCGGCGCAGCACCGCCTCGTCGAGGACCGCCCAGAGGCGGGGCGCGTCCGGGCGCTGCAGCACCTGTTTGCGGGCCATCCGCAGGTCCGCCCGCCGGTCGATCTCGCCGGGCTTCGCGTTGTCATGGCCGAGCTTGATGACGGCTCGCGCGTACGCGTCGGTCTGCAGCAGGCCCGGCACGAACTGGATCTCGTAGGTGCGGATCAGCTCGGCGGCCTGTTCCAGGTCCAGGTAGTTCTGGAACCAGGTGTCGAGGACGTCACCGTACGCGTGCCACCAGCTGGGCTCGTTCGCCTCGCGGGCCATGGTGAGCACCCGGCGGTGCTCGGCGGGGTCCTCCACCCCGTACAGCTTCAGCAGGTCGGCGACGTCGCGCTCCTTGAAGCTGACCCGGCCGAGCTCCATCCGGCTGATCTTCGACTCGGACGCACGAATGGTGTAACCGGCCTGGTCACGGGTGAAGCCGGCGGCCCGGCGCAGGGCTCGCAGGTGCGCGCCGAGCTGCAGACGGCGGACTGTCGCCCCGCCGCTCTCGCTCTCCTGGGTCACCGGACCTCCCCGGTCGGGGATCGTGTCAGTCGCCGCGACCCGCTCGACAGAGGTCCTCTGTGGATCGACCGGGCGGGGTCGCCGTCAGCATACCCAGGGGTGAACCGGAACAGTCACCTACCCGAGCGATCTCGGTACGTTCAGTTGATCTGTTGAGTCGGGATCTCTTAGGGAACCCTTACGGTCGTCGCCGTTGTCTCTTAGGCATGCCAGGCAGCTTTGCGCCCATGACGACGACCGCTGTGCACCCCGACGCCGGGAAAGATCGACACCGTCGCCCCCGCGCGGCGCCGCGCTGGTGGGGCGGCGCCGGCGCTCTGGCGGCCGGGCTGAGCCTGGTGATCGTCACCGCGCTGTGGGTGGGCAACGGCGGGCCGCGGGACGTCGCCGCCGGCGGTTCCGAGGCGATCACCGCGATCGGCCGGCTCACCGGCCTGTACGCCTCCGACCTGCTGCTGCTCCAGGTGCTGCTGATGGCCCGGATCCCGCTGGTCGAGCGGGCGTTCGGGCAGGACCGGCTGGCGCGCTGGCACCGGTGGACCGGCTTCAGCTCGTTCTGGCTGATGGCCGGGCACGTCGTGACGATCACGGTGGGATACGCGGCGGGTACGACCGGCGTCCTCACCCGGTTCGCCGAGCTGGTCCTGACCTACCCGGGCATGCTGCTCGCCGCGGCCGGCGCGTCGTTGCTGCTGCTGGTCGTGGTGACCTCGGTCCGGGTGGCCCGGCGCAGGCTGCGGTACGAGTCCTGGCACCTGCTGCACCTGTACGCGTACCTCGGCGTCGGGCTGGCGCTGCCGCACCAGATCTGGACCGGCGAGGACTTCGCGGGCAGCGCGGCCGCCCGCGCCTACTGGTGGACGCTGTACGCGGCCGCGGCGGGTGCCGTCGTCGCGTACCGCCTGGGTCTGCCGATCCTGCGCAACCGGAGGCACCGCCTGGTGGTCGAGCGGGTGGTCCCGGAGGGGCCGGGTCTGACCTCGGTGCATCTGAGCGGGCGGCGGCTCGGCGAGCTGCGGGCCCGCGCCGGCCAGTTCTTCCTGTGGCGGTTCCTGGACGGCGCCGGCTGGACCCGCGCCCACCCGTTCTCGCTCTCCGCCGCCCCGGGCGACGACCTGCTGCGGATCACCGTGAAGAGCCGGGGCGACGGCAGCGCCCGCGTCGCCTCGGTGCGGCCGGGCACCCGGGTGCTGTTCGAGGGGCCGTTCGGCCGGCTCACGGGCGAGCACTATCGGGGCGGGCCGGTGGTGTTGCTGGCCTGCGGCATCGGCATCACCCCGCTGCTGTCCCTGCTGGGGGAACTCCCTTACGGCGACGGCGAGGCGACGCTGATCTACCGGGTGCGCCGCGAGGAGGACCTGGCGTTCCGCCCGGAGCTGGAACAGTTCGTGGCACGGCGAGGAGTCACCGTGGTGCCGGTGATCGGGCCCCGGCCGGACCGGCCGTCCTGGCTGAACCGGGAACTCGCCGCCGACAGCGACGCGGTGGTGCTGCGGCAGGTGGCGCCGCGCATCGCGGAAGCCCGGGTCTACATCTGCGGGCCGGCGGAATGGGCGGCGGCCGCACGGCGGGCCGCGGTTTCTGCGGGGGTACGGCCTGCGCACGTCCACACCGAACTCTTCGCCTGGTAGAAGGGGTTTCTCTGATGCGACGGATCACTCTGTGGATGGTCTCCACCGTGGCGGCGCTCGTGCTGCTGTTCAGTTACCGCACCAGCACCGGCCTCACCGCCGGCGCCCCGGCGACGACAGCCGCCGCCTCCCCGGCCGGTTCCGACACGTTCGCCGGCCGGACCGTGTCGACGCGCGAGGGCGACGTCCAGGTCGTCATCACGGTCGTGGACGGAAAGGTCACCGCCGTCTCGGTGCCGGTCCGGCCCGGTGGGAGCCCGCGGCACGAGGAGATCAGCGCCCGGGCCGTCCCGCAGTTGGTGCAGGCGACCCTGGAGGCGCAGAGCGCCGGCATCGACGCGGTGTCCGGCGCCACGTACACCAGCGACGGGTACCGGGAGTCCCTGCAATCAGCGCTCGACGCCGCCCAGCTGTCCTGACCGCCGGCCCCGCTGGCACCCTTGGTGGCATGCGGATCCTGGTGGTGGAGGACGACGCGGCGGTCCGTGACTCGCTTGCGCGCACCCTGCGGTTCGAGGGATATCAGGTCGACACTGCCGGTGACGGCCTGCAGGCCCTGGACGTGGTGCGCGCGGGCGAGCCGGACGCGCTGATCCTCGACGTCAGCATGCCGCGGCTGGACGGGCTGGAGACCTGCCGGCAGCTGCGGGCCGGCGGCCTGGTGCTGCCGGTGCTGATGTTGACCGCCCGCGACACCGTCGGTGACCGGGTCGCCGGGCTCGACGCGGGCGCCGACGACTATCTGGTCAAGCCGTTCGCCCTGCAGGAGTTGCTGGCCCGGGTGCGGGCACTGCTGCGGCGGTCGGCGCTGACCTTCGGCGGGGCCGACCCGCAGCCGGCGGGTGAGTGGCTGGTCTTCGCCGACGTCCGGATGAACCCGGCCACCCGGGAGGTGTGGCGGGGGGACCGGCCGCTGCGGCTGACCCGCACCGAGTTCACCATCCTCGAGGCGTTCCTGCGGCATCCCCGGCAGGTGCTGTCCCGGGCGCTGCTGTTCGACCAGGTCTGGGGGTACGACTTCGGCGAGCAGTCCAACAGCCTGCACGTCTACCTCGGCTACCTGCGGCGCAAGCTCGAGGCCGAGGGGGAGGCGCGGTTGCTGCACACTGTCCGTGGCGTCGGGTTCGTGTTGCGGGAGGAGCCGCTGTGATCCGCTGGTGGCACTCGCGCACCCTGCACGCCCGGCTGTCCCTGTTGGTCACCGGCGCGGTGGCGGCCGCCGTGCTGATCGTCTCGGCGGGCGCCTTCCTCAGCGTCCGGGAGATCCAGAAGAGCAAGGTGTCGGCCGAGCTGATGGCCGACGCGCGCACCATCGCGGCCGACCCGCAGCAGTGGCTCGCGACCCAGAACATCCGAGGCGACTACGAGCACACCGAGGGCGGCGACTACCCCGGCGAGATCGGTCCCTGCTGGCAGATCCTCGGCCCGGCCGGCCAGGTGATCGGCGGCAGCGCCACCCCGCTACCGGTCACCGCGGCCGCGGGGCGGATCGCCGCCGGCGGCGACGAGCAGGTGCAGGAGGTGGTCACCGTCGGGCCCGGCGACTACCTGATGCTCACGGTGCCGATCGACGGCGGCGGCGCCGTGCAGGTCGGCGTCGACCCGGATCCCGACGAACGGGTGCTCGCGATGTTCGCGCTGCTGCTGGCGTTCGGCTGCGCGGCCGGGGTCGCCGGGGCGGCGCTGCTCGGCCGCACGGTGTCCCGGGCCGGGCTGGCCCCGGTGGACCGCCTCACCGGCGCCGTCGAGGGCGTCGCCGTGACGATGGACCTGACCCGCCCGATCGAGGTCAGCGGCAACGACGAGATCGCCCGCCTCGGGCGTTCCGTGAACGCCATGCTCGCGGCCATCGACGCGTCCCGCCGCGCGCAGCGGGCGCTGGTCGAGGACGCCGGACACGAGATGCGAACACCCTTGACCAGCATCCGTACGAACGTCGAGCTCCTGCTGGAGGTCGAGCGCAAACCCGAGCTGGCGCACCGGCTGACCGCCGACGACCGGGCCCGGCTCCTCGCCGACCTGGACGCCCAGGTGCGCGAGCTGGCCACCCTGACCACCGAGCTGGTCGAGCTGTCCCGCGAGGAGGGCAGCCGCGAGGCCGCCGAACCGGTCGAGCTCACCGAGGTGGTGACCGCCGCCGTCGGCCGGGTCCGGATCCGCGCGCCGGGGCTGACCTTCGACACGTCGCTGGCGCCGGTCACCGTCCTGGGCCGTCCCGGCGAGCTGGAGCGCATGGTCGTCAACGTGCTGGACAACGCCGCGAAATGGAGCCCGCCCGGCGGGACGGTCACGACCCGGCTGGTCGCGGACGGCGCCGGGGCCTGCCGGCTGACCGTCACCGACGCGGGGCCCGGCATCGCGCCGGAGGACCTGCCGTACGTCTTCGACCGGTTCTACCGCGCGCCGGCGGCCCGTTCCATGCCCGGTTCGGGTCTCGGGCTGGCCATCGTCGCGCAGACTGCCGCCCAGCACGCGGGCACCGTGACGGCCGAGCCCGCCACCCCGCACGGCACGGTCCTCACCGTCACCCTCCCCGTCACCGCCCCCATCCCGGTGCGGTGACCGAGGGCGCGTGCGACTCAGGGGAACAGGATGATCAGGACCACCGCGACCAGCAAGGTGGCCGGCAGGAACCAGCGGGCGGCCGCGAGCAGCAACCACGGTGTGGTGAAGGGCTCCGACCCGGTTCGCGGGTCGATGATGCGATCAGCGAGGACGCGGCCCGCCGCGGCCGGGAACCATGCCACGGCCGGCAGGAGCAGCCCGGCGGTCAGCAGCGCCACCGCGGGCACGTGGGCGACCGGTCCGGACCACAGCACCGGCGGCACCGCGGGCACCAGGAACGCGGCCGTCACCACGATCCCCCACGCCCACCTGCGGCGGAACAGCGCCGGACGGAAGATCGTGGCAATGACCAGTGGGAACACGGCGGTGCCGGCAGCGATGCCGGCCAGCTGCCCACCCGTCACCTCGGCCGGTCCGCCGTGCGTCAGTCCGTCCACACCGTTGAGGAGCGCCATGACTCCGGCGAGGGTGGCGAACGCCTGAGCGGTGGGGATCAGATATCTCCGCGCCAGGTCACCGGGGCGCCGGACGGGTGCGTGGGCGTCGCTCAGTGACCGGGCGTAGGTGACGGGATCGCCGAACGCCTCCACCGGGGTCTGGCCGCTGTCGGCGCAGTGAGCGTCCACCTCGGCCAGCACCTCACCGATGCGGTTGCCGGGCACCTCGCGCAGCCGCAGTTCGGTGATGAGGGTGTCGTGCCACGGATCCATCAGATGGCGGGCGGAAATCATGACGTCTCCTGGGATGTGGTGAGCGTGCGCCTGGTCGCGTCCACGAACCGGTCCCAGTCCCGGGACCGGCCGACGAGTTCACGGTGACCCGCCGGTGTGAGCGCGAAGTACTTGCGGCTCGGGCCCGAGTCGCCGGCCTGCCACGTCGACGTCACGAGCCCGTCGTTCTCCAGCCGGGCCAGGAGCGGATAGAGGGTCCCGCCCTTGACCGTGCCGAGCCCGGCCTCGGCCAGCCGCTGACTGATGGCGTAGCCGTACGTCGGCCCTTCGGTCAGCACGCCCAGCACGCAGAGGGTGAGCACCCCTCGGAGCCATTCGGCGGGCCACTGGGTCTCGCTCACAACTAGATGGTAGGGCTACCTAGATTGCCACGCAACCTAGCCGCGATCCGGTTGTGCCGATGAGTGGTTCTCGATGTACTGAGAACAACCTGTCCTGATTAGCGGAGGCGCCCGATGACCGAGCTGACCCTGGCCGAGGCCGAGGAGATCCTGGCGGGCGCGTTGCGGCGTGGCGAGCGGCTGGGGACGGCCCTCAGCGTGGCCGTCGTCGACGCCGGCGGCCACCTGATCGCGGTGAAGCGGTCGGACGGCGCCGGCGCGCTCACCTCGAGCATCGCGATCGCGATCGCCTACAGTGCGGCGATCGAGGAGCGCCCGGCCAACGTGCTGCACGACTGGGCGCAGCGCAATCCGACCTTCTTCGCGACTCTGTCCGAGACGGCGGCGGTGAGCGCCGAGGGCGGGGCGACGATCAGGCGGGGCGGAAAGATCCTCGGTGGCCTCGGTGTCTCCGGCGGCACCCCGGTGCAGGATCAGCGGGCGTCCCGCGACGTGCTGGCGGACCTGGGGTACGAGCAGACCGGCGGGTGAGCCGGACGTCCCGTTCCGCCTCGGCCGAACGGAGCCTTCCGCACGTCCGGCGGCCCCGCGATGCCTCCTGCGGGGCCGTGCTGCGGTTCGATGTGAGGGTCGAACGAGCAGGGGGAGGCGACACGTGGCGGACGAGACCGTCGGGATCGTCGGTGCAGGCATCGTCGGGCTGGCCATCGGCCGGGAGATCACGCTGCGGCGCCCGGGCACCCGGGTCGTGGTGCTGGAGAAGGAAGCCGAGGTGGCGCTGCACCAGACGGGACACAACTCGGGGGTCGTGCACGCCGGAATCTACTATCCGCCGGGCAGCCTGAAGGCCGAGCTGTGCACCCGGGGCCGGCTGCTGCTGCGGCAGTTCTGCGCGGAGCGGGGCATCGTGTACGACGAATGCGGCAAACTCGTCGTGGCGGTGGGCAAGGACGAGTTGGGGCGGCTGGACCACCTGGAGAAGCGGGCCGTGGAGAACGGGGTGCCCGGCCTGCGCCGGGTCGACCCGGCCGGGATCCGCGACATCGAGCCGCACGCCGCGGGGCTGGCGGCGCTGCACTCGCCGGAGACGGCGATCACCGACTTCCCGGCGGTGGCGCGAGCGTTCGCGCAGGACATCATGGCGGCCGGCGGGGAGGTGCGCACGGGCTTCGCGGTGACCCGGGTCGAGCGGTCCGGCGGGCGGATCCGGGTGGTCGCGGGGGAGCGGGACGTGGTCGTGGACCGGCTGATCGTCTGCGCCGGGATCCACACCGACACGGTGGCGCGGCTGGCCGGGGACGTCGCCGAGCCGCGGATCATCCCGTTCCGGGGTGAGTACATGCGGGTGCGCCCGGAGAAGGCGGACCTGGTGCGCGGCATGATCTATCCGGTGCCGGACCCGCGGTACCCGTTCCTCGGCGTGCACTTCACCCGCCGGGTGAGCGGGGTGGTCGAGGTCGGGCCGAACGCTGTGCTCGCGACCGCCCGCGAGGGATACACGCGGACCACGGTCTCGCTGGCCGACCTGGCCGGTATGGCGGCCTGGCCGGGGACCTGGCAGATGGCCCGCAGGCACTGGCGTACCGGGGTCAAGGAGGTGCGCGGGTCGCTGTCCAGGCGGCGGTACATGGCGGAGGCCATGCGGTACGTGCCGGAGATCGGCGCGGACGATGTGGAACGGGCCGGGGCGGGGGTGCGGGCCCAGGCGCTGGACCGGGACGGCGCCCTGGTGGACGACTTCCGGATCCACCGGCTGGGGCCGGTGACCGCGGTCCGGAACGCGCCGTCACCGGCGGCCACGTCGTCGCTCGCGATCGCCCAGCACGTGGTGACCGAGATCTTCGCCTAGCGTGTGAAGTTGGGGCGCGTATCGCACCCGAACTTCACACGCTGCGGTTCTTTGTGTGTGAAGTTCGGGTGCGTATCGCACCCGAACTTCACACGCTGTGGCTTGCGCGGCGGCGGGCGGCCGGGACGACCAGGGGCGTGCCGCTCTCCGGGTCGTCGATCACCCGGCAGGGCAGCCCGAACACCTCCTCGACCAGCTCGGCGGTGAGCACGTCACCCGGGCGCCCGGACTTCGCGACCTTGCCGCCGCGCATCGCGATCAGGTGGGTGGCGTACCGGGCGGCGTGGTTGAGGTCGTGCAGCACGGCCACCAGGGTTCGGCCCCGCGTCTCGTGCAGCTCGGCGCAGAGGTCCAGCACCTCGATCTGGTGGGCGATGTCCAGATAGGTGGTCGGCTCGTCGAGCAGCAGCAGCGGCGTCTGCTGGGCCAGGGCCATGGCCAGCCACACCCGCTGGCGCTGACCGCCGGAGAGTTCGTCGACGTTGCGGTCGGCCAGGTCGGCCACGCCGGTGGACGCCATCGACTCGGTGACGATCCGTTCGTCGGCGGACGACCAGCGGCGGATCAGGCTCTGGTGCGGGTACCGGCCGCGGGCCACCAGCTCGGCCACGGTGATGCCGTCCGGGGCGGTGGACGACTGCGGCAGCAGGCCGAGCTGCTTGGCGACCGAGCGCGTGGGCAGCGAGTGCACGTCCTGGCCGTCCAGCAGCACCGTGCCGGCCTGCGGCTTGAGCAGCCGGGACAGGGCACGGAGCAGGGTGGACTTGCCGCAGGCGTTCGGGCCGATGATGACGGTGAACGAGCCGTCCGGGATGTCGACGCTCAGCTGTTCGGCGATGATCCGCTTGTCGTACGCGAGGGTCATGCCGGCGCCGCTCAGGCGGGGCTTGCCACCGGTCATGGTGCCTCCAGTCGCTTGTTCCATCAGATCCGGCCCGCCTTGCGTTCCGTGGTGAGCAGCCAGACGAGGTACGCCCCGCCGACGATGCCGGTGACGACGCCGACCGGCAGCGGCTTCGGGCCGTGCTGCGCGAGGTAGTCGGCGCCGACCAGCAGCAGCGCGCCCATCGCGAGCGACGGCACCAGGTTGGGGCCGGGCGCCCGGGTGAGGCGTTTGGCCAGGTGCGGCGCGATCAGCGCGACGAACGCGACCGGCCCGGCCGCGGCCGCGGCGCAGGAGACCAGCAGCGCGGCGGTGAACAGCGAGCCGGTGCGCAGGACATTGACGGGTACGCCCAGCGCAGCCGCCGAGTCGTCACCCATCTCCAGGATCCGCAGTCCCGGCCCGCAGGCGAGCAGCAGCACCGGAAGCGTGACGGCGAGGACCCCGAGCAGCGGCCCGGCCTGCTGCCAGTCCCGCCCGTCGAGGCTGCCGGTGAGCCAGAGCAGGGCCCGCGCGTTCTCCATCTGCACGCCCCGGGTGAGCAGATATCCGCTGATGCCGGTGAGTATCGCGGCCATCCCGATGCCGACCAGGATGAACCGGTAGCCGTGCAGGCCGTGCCGGCCACCGATGAGCTGGATCAGCAGCGCGGCGAGGAGACCGCCGGCCACCGCCGCCAGGGAGAGCTGCGTGCTGGTGCCGCCGAGGATCACCACGGCGAGGGCGGCGGTGCTCGCGCCGTTGGTGATGCCGAGCACGTCCGGGCTGCCGAGCGGGTTGCGCACCAGGGACTGGAAGACCGCGCCGCCGGCGGCCAGGGCGACACCCACCGACAAAGCGGTGACGGTACGCGGGAGGCGCAGCTCGTTGACGATGAAGTCCTGCGCGGCGGTGCCCTGCCCGAGAAGGGTGCCGACCACGTCGGCGGGTGCGATCGGGTATTCGCCGGTGCCGAGGCTCAGGACGCTGATGACCGCCGCGCCGAGCAGCGCCGCCACGCCGACGACGACCGCCCGGGGGCGGACGCCGACCCGGCTGCGGATGGTCCCTTCGATGGTGGTCATCTGGCAGCTCGCACGAGATAGAGGAAGAGGGGGCCGCCGAGCACCGCGGTGACGGTGCCGACCTGCAGCTCGCCGGGGCTGCCGAGGATCCGGCCGAGCACGTCGGCGCCGAGCAGGAGCACCGGGGCGAGCACCGCGGTGTAGGGCAGCATCCAGCGCAGGTCCGGGCCGGTGAACGGGCGGACCATGTGCGGGATGAGCAGTCCGATGAAGACGATCGGCCCGCAGGCGGCGGTGGCACCGCCGCAGAGCAGCGTGACCGCCACGATCACCGCGATCCGGATCATCGTGGGCCGGGCGCCGAGCGCGCGGGCCGCGTCGTCGCCGAGCGACAGCGCGTTCAGCGGGCGGGCCACCGCGAGGGCGACCAGCAGCCCGGCCGCGAAGAACGGCAGCAGCCGGGTCACGGTGGCGAAGTCCGCGCTGGCCAGTGAGCCGGCGGTCCAGAACCGCACCTTCTCGATCGCCTGCGAGTCGGAGAGCAGCGTGGCGCTCACATAGGAGTAGAGCGTGGCGTTGAGCGCCGCGCCGGCCAGCGCCAGGCGGGCGGGGGTGGCGGACCGGCCGCCGCCCACCGCGTACACCAGTGCGGTGACCACCGCGGCGCCCAGCAGGGCGAACCAGATGTAGCCGTAGAACGTGCCGATGCCGAGGAACACCGCGGCGCTGGCCACGCCGGCCGAGGCGCCGGCGTTGATGCCGAGCAGGCCGGGGTCGGCGAGCGGGTTGCGGGTCAGCGCCTGCATGATCGCGCCGGCCAGGCCGAGCGCCATGCCGACCATCAGGCCGAGCAGTGTCCGGGGCAGCCGCATGTCGTGGACGATCCGGTAGGACGGCGACGCCGGGTCCACCAGCCCCGCCCAGACCTCGGCCGGGGAGAGGAACCGGGCCCCGAAGCCGACGCTCACCACCAGCACCGCGGCCAGCACGACGACTGCGGCAAGCAGTCCGATGAGGCGCGTCGAGGAACGCCGAACCGGCGGCGCCGGCGGCGTCGCGGCGTTCACCCCCGGTCCCGTGAGGGTGTCAAAGGTGGACAGTTGCGGCTCCCGTCACGGTTCGGCTGGTGGTGTTGACGCGCGTTCGGTTCGTTAGGTTAGCCTAACCATCCACCCGGTCGAACGACTGGTCGTAACCCGAGGAAAGAATGACGATGAAGTACTCCAACCTTTCTCTGTCCCGCCGGGGCCTGCTGGCCGCCGGTGGCGCCGCCGGCCTCGGCGCGCTGCTCAGCGCGTGTGGTGGCAACACGGACAGCGGGTCGCCGGCCGGCAACTCCTCGGCGGCCGCCGCCGGTCCGTGGAGCTTCACCGACGATCAGCCCAAGGACCACAAGGCGGACAAGACGCCGGCGCGGCTGGTCGCCTTCACCGGCACCGCCGCCGCGCTGGCCGACCTCGGCCTGGGCGACCGGATCGTCGGGGTGTTCGGCGAGACCAAGAAGGCCGACGGCACCGCCGAGGACCAGGCCGGCGACCTCGACATCAGCAAGGTCGAGATCATCGGCAACGCGTGGGGCGAGTTCTCGGTGGAGAAGTACGCGGCGCTCAACCCCGAGCTGCTGGTCACCCACATGTTCGACCCGGGGGCGTACTGGTACATCCCGGACGAGAGCAAGGACAAGATCCTCGGGCTCGCGCCGACCGCCACCGTCACCGTCGGCCGGGTGCCCCTGCCCAAGCCGATCCAGCGGTACGCCGATCTGGCCGCCTCGCTCGGCGCCGACCTGAACGCGCCGAAGGTCACCGAGGCCAAGGCCCGGTTCGAGAAGGCCGCCGCCGACCTGTCCGCGGCCGCCAAGGCGAGCGGCGGCATCAAGGTCCTGGCCGGCTCCGGGTCGCCCGACATCTTCTATGTGTCGAACCCCAAGGTGTCGTCCGACATCATGTACTTCAAGGAGCTCGGCGTCGACATCATCGTCCCGGAGAAGACCGACGGCGGTGACTATTACGAGTCGCTGAGCTGGGAGAACGCCGACAAGTACCACGCCGACATCATCATCCTGGACGCGCGGTCCGGCACCCTGCAGCCGAAGGACCTGACCAGCAAGCCGGCCTGGAACGCGCTGCCCGCGGTCAAGGCCAACCAGATCTTCCCGTGGCAGGCCGTGCCGATCTACTCGTGGGCCGGTTCCGCCCCGCTGCTCGAGGCGATGACCGCCGCCATCACGAAGTCCAAGAAGCTCGCCTGACCCACGATGCCCGCTGCCGTGCTTCGGCAGCGGGCATCAGCACGTATCAGCGGGCGCGACCGGAGGTCGCGCCCGCTGCTGCTGCGGCGATCAGTGGGTGCGCGGGTCGGTGTCGTTGCTGCGGCTGCCTGCCTTGGCCAGGCCGCGGCTGATCATGTAGCCGATGGTCAGCAGGGTGATGTACCACCAGGCCTTGTCGGCGGCGAAATAGTCGGCGCCGTTGTTGGCCGAACCGTCGCCGACCGCGTTGGACGCGATGAGTACGCCGATCACCGCGAGCACGTAGACGATCAGCTCGGTGGTCTTGAAGGAGGGCTTGGTCTCCTCGCCGCGGACGCGGGCGGTCTTCACGGTGACGTTCTCGTGGTGGGCCGGGGTGCTGATAGCCATGACGATCTCCTCGGGGGTCCTCTTCAGCCGTTTGATCTGGTGCACAGTGGCTACCCGAGCCTCCGAGGCGACAATCAGCATTCTCACAGCTTGTGTCCGTACCGTTACCTTTAAGCCTGTTTATGAGTGATTCTCATGACCCGTCGGGCGAGGTCGCGATCGTCACGTTTGTTGCGAAACGGACATTCCATACCTTACGGTCTACGGCATGTCCAGTGATCGCCCGATCTTCGTCGTCGGCTGCCCCCGCTCCGGCACGACGATGCTCCAGCTGATGCTGCACGCCCACCCGCGGATCGCGCTGCCGCCGGAGAGCCGCTTCCTGCTGCCGGCGTACTTCCGGCGGCACGAGTTCGGCGACCTCAGCGAGTCGGCGCAGCGCCGCAACCTCGCGCTGTGGATCACCGGGACGGCGCACTTCGGCGACCTCGGCCTCAGCACCGAGGCCGTCGTCGAGGCGATCGTCGCGGCGCCGCCGACGCTCGGCTCGGCGCTCGGCACGGTCTTCAAGATGTACGCCGACCGGTTCGGCAAACCCCGGTGGGGGGACAAGCGTCCCGCGTACCTGCGCAACCTGCGCGTCCTGCTGCGGCTGTTCCCGGACGCCCAGATCATCAACATCGTCCGGGACGGCCGGGACTGCGTCGCGTCGCTGCGCGAGACGCCGTGGGCGCCGGCCGACCTCAGCGAGATGATCGACTATTGGGCGCGCTCGGCCGACGCCACCCTGCGGGCCGCCCGCGACTATCCGGCCGACGTCTATCACCAGGTGCGGTACGAGGACCTGGTCGCCGGCCCGGAGCCGCACCTGCGCGCGATCTGCCGGTTCCTCGGCGAGGACTACGACCCGGCGATGGCCCGCCCGTCCGAGGTGGCCCCGGTGGCGGTGCCCGAGTACAAGACCTGGCACGCGCTGACCCGCTCGGGCGTGACCACCGCGCGGGTGAGCAGCTGGCAGTCCCGGCTCAGCACGGAGGAGATCCGGCGGTGCGAGGCGGTCTTCGGCGACCGGCTCACCCGGTTCGGCTATCAGCTGTCCACGGTCGCCCGGCCCGGCCCGCGGGTGCGGGCGACGCGCACCTGGCTGACCGTGCGGGACCGGCTCGGCCCGGCCCGGGAGCGCGCCGAGGACGTCACCGTCCGGTTGCGCCCCCGTCGCCGTTCCCCGGTCCTGCCCTCCCGCCTCACCTGACCGCCCCCACCTCACACACTCAACGCTCACAACCGAGTGTGTGAAGTTGAGGTCCGATCCGAACCGCAACTTCACACACTGAAAGCCTGCCGGGTGTGTGAAGTTGGGGTTCGATTCGAACCGGAAGTTCACACGCTGAGCGTGTGGTGCTGGTCAGGCGGCGCCGGTGTAGGCGGCGTAGGTGTTGGCCGCCCGGGTCCGGGCCTCCTCCGGGTCGGTGCCCGAGGCGATGTCCGCGTCGGCCCACCCGTCGCTGCTGAGCTTCATGAAGAGCTTGCCGTCCTCGGAGGCGCTCCAGGCCATGATCGCGTCGTTGTCGCGCGGCCCGTCCGGGTCGGCGAGGTGCGTCGCCAGGCCCATCAGGCCCATGTCCCAGCCGATTCCGACCGCACCGGGCCCGAACTGGTTCCAGTGGTCGTCGACGTGCGCCACGTGTTCCAGCTCGAACCGGGTCCGGCCGGGACCCTCCTCGTGCAGCGTCACGGTGACCCAGCTGACCTGGCCGCCCATCTCCCACGTCACCGCGTAGGACCGGGGGCGGTCGCAGCTGGTGATCGTCCCGCCGGCGTTGCCCTCGAACTGGTATTTGCCGCCCTCGCGCAGCTCGCCGGAGATCGGCAGGAACCAGCGCTCGATCCGCTCGGCGGTGGTGACCACGTCCCACAGGTCCTCGAGGTCGGTGTCGTAGGCCTGGCTGATCGTCAGCACGCGCGCCTCACCGGCTTCCAGCGTCCGGGTGCCGAGCTCCCGCCGTACGCTGCTGATCTGCTCTTTGGTGTCGATCATGAGTCTCTCGCTCCTGATGAGGGGTCGGAATCGGTGGCGGCGGCCAGCCGCCGCATGCGCTTGCCCCGGGCCACCTCGGTCGCCATCGCGGCCAGGCGCGGCGCCCAGAACCGCCGGAACGGCTCCAGCCACTCGTCCACCTGCCGCAGCGCGGTGTCGTCGACCGCGTAGAGACGGCGGGCACCGTCCGGCCGCACGGTGGCGAACCCGTTGTCCCGCAGCACCTTGAGGTGCTGTGAGACGGCCGGCTGGGTGATGCCGAACTCCGCCCGGATGGTGGCGGTCACGGCGCCGGAGGACTGCTCACCGTCGGCGAGCAGCTCCAGGATCCGGCGCCGGACCGGATCGCCGAGGACATCGAACGCATGCACAGCGTCACCTTATCAGGAATAGCTTATATAAGTAGACCCTTAAAATAGGAGCGCCGGGGCCCACCCGTGGGTGGACCCCGGCGCGGGACGGGCGGCCCGGTCGTGGGAGGCCCGGGCCGCCCACCGGAGCCGCTCTGGCGGGAGCGGCACCGGAGGTTCGCCGGCCAGGCGAAGTGTGGGGACTTAGGGTGCGGAGCGAACCCGAACTCCCCACACTCATGCCGGTGTTACGAGGTGGGGAAGTTGTCCGCGGTGCGGATCCGCGACCGCATGAACGCGCCGGACTCGGTGAGCGAGCCGGTGCCGGTGAACGACCCGGCGTTGCAGGTGCCCGGCCGCAGCGCCGCGCTGCCCTCACCGGCGTCCGAGAACGTCCAGTTGGCGTAACCGATCTTCAGCCGGTCGAGGAGGTCGAGCCACGCGGTGCTGCTGGCCGTGTCGACCCCGCCGTCACCGGTGTAGGTGACCGTGCCGAACTCGGTGACGAACAACGGCAGCGAGGCGGCGGCCCGCTCCACCTCGGCGCGGTAGTTGTCCTTGTGCGACGCCGCGTAGAAGTGGAACGCGTACATGATGTTGGAGGCGTTCACCGGGTTGCTGACGATCTCTGCCGAGGTCGCCCCCTCGGAGACGCCCAGCGAGGACCAGCCGCGGGTGCCGACGATCACGACGGCGTCCGGGTCGTTCGCCCGGATCACCGGGATGACCTGCTCGGCGTAGCTCTTGATGCCGGCCCAGCTCACGCCGTTCGGCTCGTTGGTGATCTCGTAGATCACGTTCTTCTTGGCGGCGTTGCGCTGCGAGACCTGGTTGAAGAACGTCTTCGCCCGCTCCAGGTTGAAGTTCGGGTCGCCCGGGGTCAGCGTGTGGAAGTCGATCATCGCGTACATGCCGTTCGCCTCGGCCTTGTCGACCAGGGTGTTGACCTGCGAGGTGAAGCCGCTCGGGTTGGTCTCGTAGCCGCCCTCCTGGACGTACATCGAGATCCGGAAGAGGTCGGCGTTCCAGTCGGTGGCGAGCGCCCGCACCGACGCGTCGGTGTAGCAGTTCGGGAACCACTGCAGGCCGTGCGTGCTCATGCCGCGCAGCTGGATCGGCTTGCCGTACTGGTTGCAGAGCTTTGTCCCGCACACCCGCAGCTGCCCGTTGATCGCGACCGGCGTGGTGCCGGTGGGCGGTGGCGTGGAGGTGGACGGCGACGACGAGGGTGAGGCCGGCGTCGACGGGGACGGGCTCGGGTTCGTCGGGTTGCCCGTACCGGTGCAGGCCTTGCCGTTGACCAGGCACGAGGTGGGCCGTCCGGAGCCGTTGGCGATGAAGCCGAAGCTCGCCGACGCCCCGGCGGCGATGGTGGCGTTCCAGCCGGCCGGAGTGAACGTGTACGTGCTGCCGGACGCGCTCATCGTCGCGTTCCAGGCCTGGCCGATCGTGGTGCCGGCCGGCATGACCAGCTCGACCTTCCAGGTGCTCAGCGAGGCGGAGGTGTCGTTCTTGACCGCCACCTCGCCCTGGTAGCCGTTGCTCCAGGAGTTCTGCACCGTGAGGGTCGCGGTCTCGGCGCTGGCCGGCAACGCGAAGAAGGTCGCGGTCGATGCGGCTGCCACCGCGAGGGCCGCTACTAGGATGGTTTTCGCTCTGCGTCGCAAGAGATCACCTCGGGGGATGGACGCGGACGTCGCAGCTCTGCGGCGACGGGGAATTCCGCGCTGGGAGCGCTCCCAGGGGCTCCGACTCTAACCCTCGATCCGGGGTGTGTAAAACGGTGGGCTTATCCCGCCGCCTCCCTCTCCAGCGTCGTCTCGATGGCACAGCCTCACTGTGCGTACTCCTGGATCAAAAATATTAAGGTTCCAGCCTTGAAATCTTGAGAAAATCAATCTACAAATGAAGAACAGCTACAAGCAGAGGAGTCGACGGTGGACTGGCAGGAGTTGACGGACCTGACGCAGGGCCAGCCGTTCACGGTGGAGCGGGTCCGCCTCACCAGCAACGACGTGGCTATCGAGGGCCGGTTCGAGCCGCCGCAGCTGGCCCGGCTCAGCGTCGACGACCAGATCTTCGTGGCGGCCTTCGTCCGGGCGCACGGCTCCATCAAGGAGATGGAGCGGATCTTCGGGGTCAGCTACCCGACGATCAAGTCCCGGCTGAACCGGATCGCCGAGCGCCTGGACTTCGCCGAACACCTGGAGAGCCCCGGCCCCGGCGCCGGCGTCCTCGACCGCCTCCGGAACGGGGAGATCACCGTCGAGCAGGCGCTGGACGAGCTCAAGAGGTCCCGGTGATCCCGCAGCTCGTGAGTGTCCGCAGGCGCCACCGGTGGCTGCACGTCCCGGTCCTCCCGGTGGCGCTGCTGCTGTCACCGCTGCTGGTGCTCGTCCTGCTGGCCGGGCTGGTCGCCTGCCTCGTCTACGGGGTTCCCCCGGTCGGCGCGGTGCGCGGCACCGGGCGGGTGCTGTGCGCGCTGCCCGGCACCCGCCTCGACATGGAATTCGACGGCAACGCCGTGCAGATACACGTCAGATAGGAGCAGTCATGAACGAGCAGCGCCGGCAGATCCTGGAGATGCTGGCCGACGGCAGGATCACTGCCGAGGAGGCCGAACGCCTCATCGACGCCCTCGAGCGGGATCAGCCGCCGCCGGCGGCGGCGCGCTCGCGATCCCGGCCCAGATATCTACGGGTGGTGGCGAGTTATGAGGACGGCGGCACGGGTGACGGGCCGGGCCGGGTCAACATCCGGGTCCCGCTGCAGTTGCTGCGCGCCGGGGTCCGCCTGACCAGTCTCATCCCGGCCGAGGCACTCACCAAGGTCAACGAGCAGTTGAGCAACTCCGGGGTGCCGATCGACCTCACCCAGCTCCGGCCGCAGCAACTCGAGGAGCTGATCGAACACCTCGACGAGGTCGCCGTCGACATCGACGACCCCAGCGCCAAGGTGCAGGTGTTCTGTGAGTGACACGACGGCGATCCACGTCGGCGGCCTGCGCAAGTCCTATGCGGGCCGGCCGGTGCTCACCGGCGTCGACTTCGACGTGGCCCGGGGGAGCGTCTTCGCACTGCTCGGCTCCAACGGCGCCGGCAAGACCACCATCGTGCGGATCCTGGCCACGCTGCTCCGGGCGGACGACGGCGTCGCGACGGTGAACGGCTTCGACGTCGGGTCCCAGCCCGCCGAGGTGCGCGGGTCGATCAGCCTGACCGGTCAGTTCGCGGCGGTCGACGAGATCCTCACCGGCCGGGAGAACCTGATCATGATCGCGAAGCTGCGGCGGGTGAAGAGCCCCGGAGAGGTCGCCGGCGACCTGCTCCGGCGGTTCGCCCTGGCGGACGCGGGCGGGCGACCGGTGTCGACGTACTCGGGCGGCATGCGCCGCCGCCTGGACATCGCGATGAGCCTGATCGGTGACCCGCCGGTCGTCTTCCTCGACGAGCCGACCACCGGCCTCGACCCGGAAGGCCGCCTCGAGGTGTGGCGGGAGATCCGGAAACTCGCCGACGGCGGCACGACGGTCCTGCTCACCACCCAATATCTGGAGGAGGCCGAGAAGCTCGCCGACCGGATCGCGATCCTGCACCAGGGGACGATCATCGTCTCCGGCACCCTGGCCGAGCTGCGGACGCTGCTGCCCCCGGCCACCGTGGAGTACGTCGAACGGCAACCCACGCTGGAGGAGATCTTCCTGGAGATCGTCACGAAGGAGCAGCGATGAGCACGCACCCGCTCAGCGACACCGGGGTGATGCTCGGGCGCTCGCTGCGGCACATCACCCGCAGCCTGGACACCATCATCACCGTCACGATCATGCCGATCGCGTTCCTGCTGCTGTTCCGCTACGTCTTCGGCGGCGCCATCCGGACCGGCAGCGACAACTACGTCAACTACCTGATGCCGGGCATCCTGCTGATCGCCATCGCCAGCGGCATCTCCTACACCGCGTACCGGCTGTTCAACGACATGCGGGGCGGCATCTTCGAGCGGTTCCACTCGATGCCGATCGCCCGGTCGTCGATGCTGTGGGGGCACGTGCTGACCTCACTGGTCTCCAACGCCATCTCGATCGTCGTGATCTTCGTCGCCGGGCTCGTGATGGGTTTCCGCTCCTCGGCCGGGGTGCCGGCGTGGCTCGCCGTCGCCGGCATCCTCGGGCTCTTCACCCTCGCGCTGACCTGGGTCGCGGTGATTCCCGGGCTGACCGCGTCCACCCCGGACGGGGCGATGGTCTTCTCCTACCCGTTGATCTTCCTGCCGTTCATCAGCTCGGCGTTCGTCCCCACCGAGACGATGGCGGGGCCGGTGCGCGCGTTCGCCGAGAACCAGCCGGTGACCTCGATCGTGAACGCGATCCGGGCGCTGCTCGACCGGCAGCCGGTCGGCGACGACATCTGGATCGCCCTCGCCTGGTGCGCCGGCATCCTCGCCGCCGCCTACGCGGTCGCCATGGCGGCGTACCGGCGGAAGATCACCTGACCCCGGCGGAAGGGCCCCACCCGTGCGGTCGGGTGAGGCCCTTCGGCGTTGCCGGAATGCTGGGGACAAGTCCGGCTACCCGGGTAGTGGGCAGCCGGCCCCGCCACGTTGCCCGGTGTGACCCAGGTCTCAACTGCTGTCAGACCGGGACCGGCCGGGTGCGATCGGTCGCCAGTTTCACCGCGATGACCCCGAGGACCGTGCCCATCACGTAACGCTGCGCCCGCAGCCAGCCCGGCCGCCGCGCCAGGAACACCGCGATCGAACCGGCCGCGCACACGATCGCCAGGTTCACCACCATGCTGACCAGCAGCTGCACCCCGCCCAGCAGGAAACCCTGCGCCATCACATGACCTGCCGACGGCTCCACGAACTGGGGGATCAGCGACAGGTACATCACCGCCGCCTTGGGGTTCAGCAGGTTGGTGAGCAGTCCCATGGCGAACAGCCGGCCCGCCCGGTCCGGTTCCAGCGGTTGCGGCTGGAAGACCGACACGCCCCCGGGCCGCAGCGTCCGGAACGCCAGCCAGCCCAGATAGGCCGCACCGGCCAGCTTGATCGCCGTGTAGAGCTCGGGCACCGCGACGAAGACGACCGAGAGGCCCAGGTTGGTGGCGGTCAGATAGACCAGGAAGCCGAGCGCCACCCCGGCCAGCGACACGAGCCCGGCCCGGCGGCCCTGGGTGATGCTCCGCGAGACCAGATACATCATGTTCGGCCCCGGGGTGAGGACCATGCCGAGGGCGACGGCGGAGACGGCGAGGATCGACGAGACGGTGACCACGACGCCACCCTCTCCCGGGCGCCCGGGAGAGGGCGACGACCAATTCGAAGGTCGTGGCCGGGCTCAGGTCCGGCCGCGCCGGCCTCTTTTCACCCCATGGGGTACGGGCATCGGCGCCACCAGATGCTCCGGCCAGGTGAGGCGGACCGTGCCCTGCGCCTCCCATTCCCCGGCCAGCTCGGCCAGCGCGGCGACCGCCGCGTCGACCTGCTCGTCCGTCCACGGGCAGGCGCCCTCCTCCAGGGCACCGTAGGACTGGCGCACCCACGCGGTGGCCTGCGCGGCGTCGTCCTCCTCCACGGCCCGGTGCACCGCCGCGGCCATCAGCTCCGCCACGCCGAGGGTCCGCTTGTTCGCCTCCAGGAGCCGCTTGCTGCGCGCCGCCGCGTCGTGCCGGGGCTTGCCGCTCAGCACCTTCATGTTGTCGAAGACGCCGCCACCGGCGATCGACCCGAAGACGCCGCCCGCCATCTCCAGGGTGCGCTCGGTGACGAAGTGCGCCAGATCGTGGGGAACCCGATATTTGCGATCGAAGCCGGGCAGCTGAAGAACGACACCGTCACTGCGATGCACCGTGGCGACGGTCGACCCGGTGGTGCTGTGCGCGAACACGACCAGCATCTCGTCATACTGCCACCGGAAAGCGCCCACGTCACCGGGGAGCTTGCGCGGTGCGGGCTCCTCCACATAGAACAACGTGTCATGAGGGTGGCAACCCCGGCCGGCGGCCGGCCCCCGCACGTCGGCGAGCTGTTCACCGACCGGGAGAGCGAGTCACAGGCGTTCGCGACCGCGCTGGCGTGTTTCCGCCGGCTGCTCGACCAGGACGAGGACGCCGGGGTGGCCCGGCACAACGTCCTGACCTATTACGGCCTCGGCGGGATCGGGAAGACCGCCCTGTCCGAACGGCTGGAGGCGTGGGTCCGGCGTGACCTGCCGCTGGTCAACGGCTGGGGTCCACCGCCGGGCACCCGGGTCGACGCGACCGCCCGCATCGACCTGCACAGCTCGGCCGGGCAGATGGATCTGCCGGCCACCCTGCTCGCGCTGCGGGCCGGCGTGGCCGGGCTGCGCCGGCGGTGGCCGGTCTTCGACCTGGCCTTCGCCGCCTACTGGTCGGCGATCCGGCCGGGGGAGCCGCTGCCCACCTTCCGCGGTGGGGAGGACTACAACGAGACCGTCGCCCAGACCACCGGCGAGGTTCTCAAGGACATCGGCTCGGCGGTGGACGCCACCGGCGCCGGCACCGCGGTCGGGATCGGGCTCTGGGGCGTACGCAAACTGGTCGCCACCCTCCGCCGCCGGCGTGACCTGAGACTGGGCGTCGAGGCGTACCCGGACTTCGAGCTCTTCCTGCTGCGCTGCGCCGACGAGCCGAGTCCCACCGAGGCGCGGCCGGGCCTGGCCTGCGAGATCGCCGGGATCCTGGCGTGGGAGCTGTCCGGGATGACGCCGTGCCCGCTGCTGACCGTTTTCGTCGACACCACCGAACGGCTCGCCCTGGACCCGCGCCGGGTGTCCGAGAGCCACCTCAACCGGCTCGTCCACGACATGCCCAACGTGCTCTTCGTGCTGACCGGCCGGGACATGCTGAACTGGCACTCCACCCGCCGCACCGAACTCGAGCATCGGGGACCGTGGACCTGGCCCGGCCTGGTCCCGGGCTCGCCCGAGGAGCCCCGGCAACATCTGGTCGGCGGCCTCTCGCCGGCCGACGCGCTCGCGCTGGTCCGGCACGGGCGCCGGCTGCTGGACCTGCCGATGAGCGACGAGGTGGTGGACGAGCTGGTCCGCTCGTCGGCGGGTCTGCCGCAATATCTGGAGTTGGCCCGGCAGGTCGCCATCACGATCAAGAACGCCGGTGACGGCCGTACGGTGCAGGCCGCCGACGTGACCGGTTCGCTGGGGTCGCTGGTGATGCGGGTCCTCGACGACGTGCCGCCGGACGAGCAGCGAGCCGTCCGGGCCGCCTGCCTGTTCCGGGTCTTCGACACCACGCTGATGGCGGCGGCCGCCGATGTCGACCACGGGTGCGCCGAGCGGGCGGTCAACCGGCCGATGATCGACCGGCACGAGGGCGACCGGTTCCCGTACCGGATGCACGACGCCGTCCGTGAGGCGATCCGCAACGCCGATCATCAGGTGACCGGGGGATGGTCGGAACAGGACTGGGAGCTGGCGGCCACCCGCGGCGCGGCAACCGCCCGGGAACTGCACGACGCGGCCAAGGAGCGGGACGACATCCGCGGCGTGCTCGATGCCGTCGGCCTCGCGGTGGGCCTGGTCTGCGATCAGAACACCGATCTGGGCGACGCGCCGTCCGCCTCGTACGAGGACTGGCTGACCCGCGCGATCGTCTTCAGCCCGTCCGTGCAGGGTCTGCGGTCCCGGGTGCCGACGGCGAGCCGCACCGAGTACGGCCGCCTGGTGCTCACCTTCATCACCGCGAAGTCGGTGGAGACGCCGCTGGCCGAGCGCCTGGACATGCTCCGTGAGATCTACCGCTCGGACCATCCGCTGCGCTGGGTCGCCGGCCGGCACCTCGGCTACACGCTGCGCAACCTGGAGCGTTTCGACGAGGCGCTGGCGACGTTCGACGAGCTCTCCCGGGCCCGGCCGGTCGAGGTGAACCTCGGCCAGCGGGCGCACGTGCTCACCACCGCGCGGCGATTCGTGGAGGCCCGGGAAGCCGCGGCCGGCCGGGCCATCGAACCGATGATCAGCCGGATCGCCGCCTACGTGCACGGGCGCCCGGAGCGGTTCTTCAGCGAGATCGACGAGCGGCTGCGCCGGATGCGTGACGGCGGACGGCAGCGGGAGCACCTCGAGGATCTCGCTCTGCTGCTGGCCCGCCGGGTCTTCTTCCACGGTGACGCCGGTCCGGACGAGGTCGGCGAGCTGCTCGACGGGGCCGACCTCGCGGGGAACCTGCTGGCGATCCGCAGCGTCCTGCTGGCGCAGGTGCTGGCGCGCGGGACCGCGCAGGCCGAGACCGCGGCGGCCCTGGAGCGGCTGAAGACGCTGGAACGCGCGGCGAGCCCGGCGGGCACGATCAGTTATCGCTATGCGCTGGCCGAGTTCTGCGACGCCCTCGTCACCGGCGACCGTGATCGCCTGGTCCGGCTCCGGGACGAGGCGTCCGAGCTGGAGTTCCGGGTGCAGTCCTGGATTCCGGTGGAGTGCCTGTTCGCCACCGCCGGCCTGCCGCTTCGCCCGATGCCGACCCAGTGGCTGGAGCCGCCGGCGGTGGTGACCGGCCGATGGGCCGATCACCTGCGCACGTACCTGGCCCGGCACGGCGCCACTCTCGGCTGACCCGGTGGCGGCCGGGCGCCGCGGCGTGCTTGCATGTCCGGGCCCATGCCACTGTTCACAGGGGACAGCGATGACGAAGGCGCGCAAGCCGGCGAACACGATCGACTTCAAGACGGTCCGGCGGATCGTGGAGAGTGGAAGTCCGGACGACACCGCCATCCGCCACGTGGATCGGCTCATCTCGGCCGCGCTGATCGTCTCACCCTTGGTGCTGGGCCCGGTCGCGGCGATCCCGCTGCTCGCCCTCTTCGACATGAAGAGCGACATGGTCGCGCACATCCGCGACATCGCTCGCCGCCTCGCCGGACGGCAGGGCGACTTTCTCGACCGGAGCCGATCACTCGCCGCGGCGCACTGGCTGATCACCTACTCGGCCTACTTCGAAGCGGCGAACGCCCTGCTCGGCGTCCGGTTCGACAGCGACGAGGTACGCGTTGCGGCGCGTTCGCACTCGGTTCAGCGGGCCGGCCACTCGATGACCGTCGGCCCGGCGGAGAGCGCGGCCGCCGAGATGGACCCGGAGGTGCTCGACCATGCCGGCCTGCCGCCCGTCTCGCTCCCGCATCCGGCGTCCTCGTTCCGGACCGAGGCCGACGACCGGCTGCGGCTGTACCGCCAGATGACGTCGGCCCTGCAACTCGGGGTGGAGACGGTCACCGAGGGAGGCGAGCACGACTGGGACGAGCTGCCGGTGATCGCGGTCGAGTACTACCAGGCCCAATACCTGGAACTCATGCTGGAGCACCAGGACTTCTTCGGATATGCGCTGCTCTACGAGCAGGTGAAGACGCAGGAGATCGCCATCGCGGTCTCCGACGAGGTGCGGATCGCCCAGGAGGCACTGACCGGCGTCGACTACGGTCTCAGCCGGCTGTCGGAGGCCATCGCGGCGCTCGACCAGCGCGAACGGGCGGCGACCGAGGCCCGCAGAGTCGCGAAAAGCCTGCACCTCGCCCATCGGGACGAGGCCGGGAAACCGGTGTTCGCCGCCAGGCCGTCCACGGGTAGCGGACCGCAGCCGGTCTTCCCCTCCCGGACCGAGGCATTCGTCCCGCAGGCTTTCCAGTCCGTCGTCTACCACAGCGACGATCTGCGGCTCGAACATGAACAGACCTGGCAGGCCGCGCCGGTCCAGCAGAACCTGGGCGGCTTCCTGGTGCGTTACCTGGCCTCCGGATACAGCGCCGAAAGCCCGCTCGTGCTGCTCGGGCACCCCGGATCCGGCAAGTCGCTGCTGACCCGGGTGCTGGCCGCCGGGCTGATCCCGCCGGCCTTCACCACCGTGCGGATCGAGTTGCGGCACATCGACCCCGGCGACGACCTGCAGACGCAGATCGAGAGCCAGATCCGCAAGGACACCGGCCGCACCGTGAACTGGGCCGATTTCTCCGAGCAACTGATCGAGGAGCCGCCGCTGATCATTCTCGACGGCTACGACGAGCTGCTGCAGTCGACGGGCCAGGTGCACGCCGGATATCTCCGTAGGGTCCAGGAGTTCCAGGAACGCGAGCTCCGCCTCGAGCGCCCGGTGCGAGTGATCATCACCAGCCGGATCACGCTGGTGGACAAGGCATCCGTCCCGCTGCACTCCACGGTGGTGCGGCTGCACGACTTCGACGAGTCGCGGCGGGAGAAGTGGGCGGAGGTCTGGAACCGCGCCAACCAGCGGTACTTCGTCGAGGCCGGGGTGCGCGAGTTCGTCGTACCCACCTCCGAGAAGCTGCTCGACCTCGCCGGACAGCCGCTGTTGCTGCTGATGCTGGCGCTCTACGACTCGGCCGCCAACGAGCTGGCCTCGGAACAGATCGACCAGACCCTGCTCTACCACAACCTCCTGGCCCGCTTCATCCGCCGCGAGCGGGAGAAGGACAGGGACCAGCCGGCTGCCGGCGACGCCGTGGTCACGGAGGACATGCGCCGGCTCTCCGTGGTGGCGATCGGCATGTTCAACCGCGAGGCGGTCCAGGCGCAACGCCCTGACATCAATGCCGACCTGGCGTTCTTCAGAGCCGAACGGAAGGTGGTGCCGGGAACGGACGGCACTCAGCTCTCGCAGGCGGACCTGCTGCTCGGCAGCTTCTTCTTCGTGCACGAGTCCCAGGGCCGTACCGGTGATCGAGACGATGCGGACCAGGGGAGATCCTCGGCCTTCGAGTTCCTGCACAACACCTTCGGCGAGTTCCTGGCCGCCGAGTTCATCGTGACCGCCTTGATCAAGAACGCCGGCCTGGTCGCGCGTCTGAAGGATGACGAGGAGCTGACGGAGACCCTGGACGCGCACCTCGCCACGCCGAAGCCGCAGTGGTTCGCCACGTTCGCGTTCAGCGCTCTGCACACCCGCCCGGTGATCGTGGAGATGATCCGGGAGTGGCTGCCGCACCGTGCCGAACGCGCCGGGCTGACGATGGAGGCGGTGGCCGACGCCACCCGCCGGGTCGTCGACCGGCAGCTGGTCGACATCACCGTCCGCCGGCCCCCGGTCTGGTTCTTCGACGAGGTGGGCCAGGCCGGCTATCCGGGTCACTCGATGCTCGGCCACCTGGCGATCTACACGCTGAACCTCACCGTGATCGGCGCGTTGGCCAGTCCGAGGGGTTATGCGCCGCCCTCCCGCCCGGCGATGTCGAGGCCGCGGCCGTGGGACAGGCTGACCCATCTGTGGCGAAGCTGGTTCCCCCTGGAGAGCCTGCTCGGTGCGGCGGCCGTCCTCGAAGGCATCCGGGTCGGCACGGGACAGGGGATGCGTGCCCGGAACCAGTTCGTCACCCCGGTCGTGCGGTCACGCATGGAGGCGCTCGCCGTCGTGGCCGGCCTGCTGGGCGACGACCTGACGGAGGGTGCGTCCGCCCTGGCGGTGGCTGAACTGGACGGGTACACGTCCGCGGTGATCGATACCGCCGAGCGGGCCTTCCACAAGGCCGGCATCCGGAACTGGCGTCAGGTCGGGCGACTGAGGGAGAAGATCGAGGACGACTCACTGGGATCGAGTCTGGGTCGTCGCCCCGACCTGCGGCTTCCGATGCCAGGAGTGGATCTCCATGCCTGGGAGGTGCTGGAGGCCGAGGAACTGTCGGAGACGGCTGTCCTGGCAACGGGGCGAGGCATGCTGACAGACCGGGACCTGTTGAGTCTCACCCCTTATCAGGCCAAGAAGATCGTTGCTGTACGAGCCGGTGTCGACCTCAGATGGTTGGCGGAAGCTTCGTTCCTGGTGGGGCGTTCGGTGGGGCGGAATGGAGTTGCCTCGGCGCCGGTCATTCCGATTCTGTTGCGGCATGCACGACGGCAGGGTGGAGGCGAGGTGGAGATTCTGACGGAATCCCTGCTCGCCTGTCCTGCCCTGCCGGTGGAAGTCGCCGTCGAACTGGTCCTCCTCGCTTCCGGGAAGCCCTGGCAGGAGAGCGCGGATGGGCTGTTGGCGGCGTCATTGGACTCCTTCGACCGATTCCGGCGTGTGCCCGAGGAGGCGATGGTGGCTCTGTTGCTTGCCATGGCCGATGGCGAGCGGCTGACGAAGTCAGCTGACAAGATGCCGGAGCTGCTCCGCGTTCGCACGGTGAACGAGATGCGGCTGCGGCGAGTCTCGTTCGCCATGATGCTCGCCGCTGCGATCTTCTTGAAGCGGGAATCCGCCGGTTACCAGACGGCGCTTCGTCTGTTCCGGGGCGGGCGGCGTGGCGGCTCCGGACAGTTCGTGGCGCTCATGCGGGTCGCCCGCCTGAAGAATGACCTGGGCCTGATGGACATTCATCAGCGACAGGGGCTCGTCGCTCCTGGCGAAAGGCGGTCGCTGGTCAACCTTCGGCAGCTGCGGCTCGTGTTCGGCGTGGAGACGATGGACGGCCTTCGGGATCGCCTGACAATGAGGCAGATGGAGGACCTGGAGTGGCTGGTCGACCAGCTCAGTGTCGACGACCCGATCCTGGAGCGCTTCAGAGGTCGGCAGGATCTCGGCGAGCCGCCACCAGCAGGTGGGCGCTGACCGGCACCAACTCCGGCTCCGTGCTGTAGATCCGGGCCAGCTCCAGCGCCGCCGCGAACACCGTTTCGTCGCCGGACGCCTCGGCTGCCGTCCACGCCGGGCCCTCGACCCCGTGCACCACCACGTCGGCGAGGCCGGCCTCCGCGCACTCGTCGATCAGCTCCGGCACGCGGTGGAAGTAGGCGTGGGTGAAGCCGGTCCCCGGATCGTTGACACCGTCGGTGATGAGGCGCCGTGCCTCCGTCAGCATCCCGGCGTCCAGCCGTGCCGTGGCCGCGAAGTCCAGCGGCCCCGCGAACCGGGAGATGGCCGCGACCACGATCCGCCCGCCGGGCCGCGTCACCCGAACCGCCTCGCGCATCGCCCGCACCCGGTCGGCCCGCTCCAGCAGGTGATAGACCGGCCCCAGCAGCAGCGTGGCGTCGAAGCTGTCGTCCTGCGCCGGCAGCGACCGTGCGTCACCCAGCACGGCGTCCACCGGCGGCGTCCCGGCCCGGGCCTGCGCCACGTGCGCCGGCACGATGTCGACGAGCCGCACCGGATGCCCGGCCGCGACGAGTTCCCGGGCATAGGCGCCGGGTCCACCGCCCACGTCCAGGATGCGGGCCGGCGCCGGCGGCAGCAGCGAGCCCAGCAGCTCGCGGGTGCGGACGGCCTCCAGCCGGGACTGCGGGCGCCGGTCCAGGCGGCCCGCCTCGTCGTAGCGGCCGTAGTACGAGACGATCTCAGCGGTGGTGCGATCCATACCGGTGATCGTGGCGGCTGGGTAGCCGCCACGACCACCGATTAACGGGTCAGCGGACGGCGTGCGAGCCGCTCGACGCGCCCACCGCGGTCCGGGCCGCCGTGACTGCCGGGGCCGGCTCCGGGAACGACGCCCGGGTCCGCGCGAACTCGTAAACGCCGTGCGCCGCCGCGTCGCCCAGCTCGGACAGCGCCCGCTTCGACAGGTTGGTGATGTCGTCGCAGGCCTCGTGGTAGCACGGGTCGTACGGCTCGCCGGCCGTGCCGCCGTACTCCGCCGCCTGTTCGGCCGTCTTCACTCCCTCGGCGCCGCTGAACAGGCCGCCGGCCGGGATGCCGACCGCGATGAACGGGCCGTAGTCGGAGCGGCCGTTGAACTCGCTCGGGTCGCTGGCCAGCCCGCGCCGGTCGAAGTAATCGGTGAACACCTTCTCGATGTCGCCGGAGCCGGCCGGGCCGGCGACGCCGGTGTCCGAGCCGTCGCCGTCGTAGACGAACCGCACGTAGTTCGGCGAGCCGACCATGTCGAAGTTGAGGTTGGCGAAGATGGTCTCCCGCTGCGCCTCGTCGAGCTGGGCCACGTAGTGCTCCGAGCCGAGCAGCCCGGCCTCCTCGGCGCCCCAGAACGCGAACCGCAGCTGCTGCCGCGGCTTGATCTTCAGCCTGGCGATCTGCTCGGCGATCTCCAGGATGGTCGCCGTGCCGCTGCCGTTGTCGTTGATGCCGGGCCCGGCCGCGACCGAGTCCAGGTGGGCGCCGACGACGAGGACCCGGTCCGGGTCGCCGCCACGGCTGTCGGCGATGATGTTGCTGGTGGTGGCGCCGGGGCGGTTCTCGGTGCTGGTCTGCACCCGCACCGTCACGGTCCCGGCCTCGGCGGCGGCGTCGAGCGCGCTGCCGTCGGCGAAGCTGAGGCCGACCACCGGGACCGGCACCGGGCCGCCCAGGGTGCCGGTGAGCAGCTCGTCGCGGCCCGGCTGGCCCTCGTTGAAGATGATTACGGCGTCGTACCCGGCGGCCACCGCGTTCTGCGCCTTCACCGCGAAGTCGCAGCCACCGCGCTGGACCAGCGCGATCTGCGGCGCGGTCGCCGACGCCGGCGTGAAGTCGGCGGGCGCGCAGCCCGCGGCCGAGCTGGGCTCCGGGGTGGGCGGAAGCACGTTGTTCAGCGCCGGCACCACCTGGCCGGTCACGTCACCGGTCCCGGAGTAGTCGAAGGTGTGCGTCTCGTACGCCGCGCCGGCCGGGGACACCCGGGTCAGCTGGGCGGGCGCGAGCTCGCGGTAGAAGGTGAACTCGAACTTCTGCTCGGTGACCCGGTAACCGGCCCGGCGCAGCACGCTCGTCACGTACGCCGCGCTGGCGTCGTAGCCTGCGGTGCCGGAGGCGCGCGTGTCGCCGTTGCGGTCGGCGATGCGCTGGAAGGCGCGCAGGTGCTCGTGCACGCCCTGGACGGTGACCGCTTCACGCAGTCGCTTGCTGCTGTCGCTGCCGTGCCCGCCTGCGCCCGCCGGTTGTGGGGCGAGCGTCACGAGCAGCGTTGCTATGACGGGGATTGCCACTTTGCGCAACGGGAACTCCTCTGGGGTCGACGGCCGCGTGGCCGCCGCCGGGGACCCGGCGCGGACCCGCGGCATCGAGGGTGTTCAGCGGCCCGAGATTAACCGACTTGGATCGAAGCCGAAAGTGGACCGGCACTCCACGTGTTCCGCTGTGTCACTGTTGGTGTGTCCCGAAGGGCGGAGGAGAGCATGTCCGAGGCGAGTTTCGCACGGCCGCGCAGCGAGAACTTCGAGTACGCCGGAGCAACCGTCGAGATGGTGGAGGTGACCACGCTGCTGGCGGCGGCCCGGGTGAACCCGGTCGAACTGCTGCGCCGCGCCACCTGGCCGGCCCCGGTGCAGCGGGTCGAGCTCACCGTCGCCGGCGTCGACGGCCCGGCCGGCCCGGCGCACGTCTTCACCGCCCGGATCAGCTCCCGTGCCGAGGAGATGTCCCCCGAACGGATGCGCCGGATCGTGCTCGGCAACGATCCACTCGGCATCCTGCTGCAGAAACGCATCGCGCAGGGCGATCCGGTGGCGACCCGGATCGTGGACGGCGTGGGCACGGCCGCCGCGGCGGCGTACAAGAAACTGGGTCTCGACCGGCCCTCGGGCCCGGCGTCCGGCCGCGAACCCGGCGTCCTCGCCGACGCCGTCGTGGGCCTGCAGGCCTCGGTGACCTACGAGCAGGACGGCACGGTGGCGCGCCTGGAGGCCCGGATGCCGCGCGACGAGGTGGGCCCGGAGCACCTGCGTGCCTTCGTCACGCTGACCCTGCAGGCCGTGCTGGAGCTGACCGAGCCGGACGCGCTGCGCGGCCGGCGGGTGGTGATCAGCCGGGAGGCGCTGCCGAAGGTCGCGGTCACCACCGAGACGGTCACCCTGGACATGGTCGGCGGCCTGGCCGACGTGGTCGGCGAGCTGCGGCAGATCGCGATCTCCTTCCGGCATCCGGAGGCGATGGCGCGGTGGGGGGCGCGGCGGCCGCAGGGCATTCTGATGTACGGGCCACCCGGCACCGGCAAGACGATGCTCTCCCGGGCGCTGGCCAACGAGATCGGCGCCGACTTCCGGGAGATCCGCACGCCGGAGATCCTGGACAAGTGGCTCGGCGGCTCGGAGCGCAACATCAAGCAGATCTTCCGGGACGCCCGCCGGTACAGGGTGCCGACCCTGATGCTGTTCGACGAGTTCGACTCGATCGTCAGCTACGCCGGCGCCGGCGGCGACGCGGCGAGCCAGGCGCTCAACGCGGTCGCCGGCATCTTCAAGCAGGAGATGAACGACCTGATCGAGGTGAACCCGAACGTCCTGGTGGTGGCGACCACCAACTTCCCGGACCGGGTGGACGCGTCGCTGGTCCGATCCGGCCGCTTCGACATCAAGATCAGCGTGCCGAAGCCGGACGAGACGAGCCGCGCCGAGATCTTCCGCAAGATGATCCGCGGCCTGATCTCGGCGCACGAGGCGCCCGGCTTCCGGATGTTCGCCGACGACCTCGACCCGGCCGCCCTGGGCGTCGCCGCCACCGGCATGACCGGCGCCGACATCAAGGAGGTGCTGCGCCGGGTGCAGCTCACCAAGGCGATGCAGGAGGCCCGGTCCGGCCGCGCCGAGCCGATCACCCAACAGGAGCTGCTGGACGCGACCCGGACCCTGCGAGGCCGCGCAGGGAGCTGACACCAGCGTGTGAGGTCACGGCTCGATACGAGCCCTGACTTCACACACCCGGCCGTGGCCCGCCGAGGCCGGCAGCAGGTGCGGGCCGGCGTGCGGTTTCTGTGCGGGTCCGGCCCGGGCGGGTGCGGCCCTCACAGGTGCTTCGCAGGACGGCTATGGGGTAATTGGCCGCTATGCGGACGGATCTGGAGACCACCACGGAGGTACGGACGACGAGGGCGGCCGTGGCCATCCCGGTGCTGATGGTCCCGTTCGTGCTGCTGGCAGCCCTGGTCACCACCCGGTTCGCGCCGCTGCACGACTTCGACCGCGCGGTGACCGACCGGCTCAACGCCTTCGCGCTCGCCCACCCCGGCTGGGTCGACGCCTTGTCCTGGTGGAGCCTGATCTTCCACCCGACCACGTGGCGGGTGGCCGCGGCGGGGCTGGCGCTCTGGCTCCTGGTCCGGCGACGGGACCGGGCCCTCGCGCTGTGGGTGGTGGTGACGATGGCCGCGGGTGCGCTGCTGGGCGTACTCCTGAAACTGCTCTTCGGTCGCGACCGCCCCGACCTGCTCGATCCGGTGGCCCAGGCGCCGGGTTTCGCCTTCCCCTCCGGCCATGCGCTGACCAGCGCGCTCGGCGCGGCCGTCTTCCTGATGGTCCTGCTCCCGCCGGCCACCCGGCCGGCGACCCGTGCGGCGCTGTGGACTGCCGCCGTGGTGCTTCCGCTGGTCACCGCCTTCACCCGGGTGGGCCTGGGCGTGCACTGGACCAGCGACGTGGTGGCCGGCCTGCTCTTCGGCGTGGCGCTGGCCGTGCTGACCCGCCTCGCCTACGACCGCCGCCTCGCCCCGGCCCGATAGCGTCCCCGGCATGATCGAGATGCGGTTCACGAAGTGGGGCGGCAGGCGGCACTGGACCTATTCGCTGGAACCGCTCGGCGAGGACGAGCACGGGAAGTGGTTCGGCGGGCGCGAGGGCATCACCATGCGGCGCGGCCACGAGGAACCGGTCCGGCAGACGCACGACTTCCTCACCCTGGTGCCGGCCGACGGGTGCTGGATCGCCGCCTTCAACGCCGACACCGACGCGACCGACATCGCGGTCTACATCGACGTCACCACCCGGCCGGAGTGCGCCGGCGGGGTGATCCACGCGGTCGACCTGGACCTGGACGTGGTGCGCCTGTGGGACGGTTCGGTGCGGGTCCTCGACGAGGACGAGTTCGCCGAGCACCAGGTGCGGTACGGGTACCCGGCGGAGGTGATCGCGCAGGCCCGGGCGACCACCGGGGAGCTGGTCGCCCGGCTCAGCGCTTCCACCACCGACTTCGAGAAGGCGGCGCAGGCCCGGCTGCGGGACTACGTGGCGGCCGGGCCGGGCCGGCACTTCGGCTGAGCGCGTCGATCGCCCCGCGCGGTGTCCGCGACCACCGGGTCCGGATCGCTCGCCGCCGCCGCGAGGTCCCCGGTCATCGCGCCGGCCGCCTCACCCGCGGCGAGGACCGCCCCGGCCGCCGCGCGGCGCACCCGGGACTCGGGGTCGGCGAGCAGGCCGGGGACCACCGGAAGCAGGACCGCGGTAGCGGACCGGAAGATCGGGAACCGGCGGCCCAGCGCGTCCGCGATCTCGTTCAGCCGGGACCAGTCGATGTCGTCGATGCCGTTCAGCACGCGATGACAGCAGGCGATGCGAGCATGGACGCATGACGAAGCTGACTGGACAGGAGATCGCCGACCGGGCGCCGGCGGGCTGGGTCCATCTGCCGGGCGCGCTGCGCACCCGGCTGCGGACCGGGAGTTTCGCCGCCGGCCTGAAGCTGGTGAACGCGATCGGCGAGGCCGCCGAGGCCGTCGACCATCACCCCGACCTCGATCTGCGCTACACCTATCTGGACGTGTCGCTGTTCAGCCACGACGTCGGCGAGGTGACCGGGCGGGACCTGCGGCTGGCCGCGACGATCAGCGAGCTGGCCGCGCGAGCCGGCGTCACCGCCGAGTCGGCCGGGGTGGTGCGGCTGGAGCTGGGCCTGGACAGCCCGGCGCATTCGCGGGTGCTGCCGTTCTGGCAGGCGGTGCTCGGCGCCGAGCACCGCAGCAGCGAGTACGGCGACGAGCTGAACGACCCGGGCGGCCTGCTGCCGGCCGTCTGGTTCCAGGAGTCCGGCGACGAGGAACCGCGCCAGCGCTGGCACCCCGACCTGTGGGTCGACCCGTCCGAGGTGCAGCCCCGCATCGACGCCGCGGTCAAGGCCGGCGGCACCCTGCTCAGCGACGCGGAAGCGCCGAGTTTCTGGGTGCTGGCCGACCCGGAGGGCAACAAGATCTGCCTGTGCACGTGGCAGCAACGCGGCTGACGTGCGACGAGGCGGGGCGGCCCCGAGCCACCCCGCCCCGCCCCACCGATCAGGCCGCGACAGGAGCCTGCTCGGTGACCGGAGCCGCCGACCCGCCGGACAGGTGCCGTAGGTAGGCCGGCAGGGTGAGGAACTCCGGGCAGGTCCGCTCGGTGAGCAGCACCGCCAGCAGCGCCCGCGCCTGGCCGAAGCAGCGTGCCCCTTCCTCGTCCAGGGCGCCGGTCTCGCTGAGCACGTCGAGTTCCTCGCGCAGCATCCGGGTGACCAGCGCGGCCGTCACCGGCACGCCGTAGTCGGTGCGTGTGCCGGACGCGATCCACTGCCAGAGCTGCGCGCGGCAGATCTCGGCGGTGGCGGCGTCCTCCATCAGGCCGTTGAGCGCGACCGCGCCGCGCCCGCCCAGCCAGGCGGCGATGTACCGCAGTGCCACGCCGGCGTTGGTGCGCAACGCCACCTCGCTCACCGTGACCTCGCCGGCCCGCAGGTCGAGCAGGTCGGCCGCGGTGACCCGGACGTCGTCGCGCCGCCGCACGATCTGGTGCGGCTCGTCGCCGAGCCACTGGTCGAAGACCTCACGGCAGGTCTCGACCAGGCCGGGGTGCGCCACCCAGGAGCCGTCGAAGCCGTCGCCGACCTCGCGCCGCTTGTCCTGGCGGACCTGGTTGAGGGCCCGCTTGGCGGCGACCGGGTCGCGGCTGGGCACCACCGCGGCCATCCCGCCGATCGCGTGGGCGCCGCGCCGGTGGCAGGTCTTGACCAGCAGCTCGGTGTACGCCCGCATGAACGGCGCCGTCATGGTCACCTGGGATCGTTCGGGGAGCACCGCGTCCGGCCGGTTCTTGATCATGCTGAACAGGTAGTCCCAGCGGCCCGCGTTGAGACCGGCCGAGTGCTCGCGGAGTTCGTACAGGATCTCGTCCATCTCGAACGCCGCGTTGATCGTCTCGATCAGCACGGTGGCCCGGATCGTCCCGCGCGGGATGCCGAGGTGATCCTGCGCCCAGACGAAGACCTCGTTCCAGAGGCGGGCCTCCAGATGCGACTCCAGCTTCGGCAGGTAGAAGTACGGCCCGCTGTCCCGGTCGATCTGCTTCTGCCCGCAGTGGAACAGGTAGAGGCCGAAGTCGAACAGCGACGCGGAGACCGCCCGGCCGCCGATCCGCAGGTGGCACTCCGGCAGGTGCCAGCCACGCGGCCGCACCATGATCGTGGGAAGGTCGGAGCCGACCGCGTAGTGCCGGCCGTCCGCGGCGGTGAAGTCCAGCGTGCCGTCCAGCGCGTCGCGCAGGCTGGCCTGGCCGAGGACCACGTTCTCCCAGGTGGGTGACGTGGCGTCCTCGAAGTCGGCCATCCACACCTTCGCGCCGGAGTTGAGCGCGTTGATGGTCATCTTGCGCTCCGGCGGCCCGGTGATCTCGACCCGCCGGTCCCGCAGGTCCGGCGCGGCCGGGGCGACCCGCCACGACTCGTCCTCGCGGATGTGCCGGGTGGACGGCAAGAAGTCCAGGTCCGTGGTGCGGGTGGCCCGGCGGCGCCGGCGGCGCTCCAGCAGCTGCACCCGGCGGGCACCGAACTCGCGGTCCAGCGCCGCGATGAACTCGACGGCCTCGGGGGTGAGGATCCCGGCGTACCGGCCGGCCGTGGTGCCGGTGATGGTGATCTCTTCGGCGCCCATGTCAGAACTGCTCCGCCTCGGTGCTGCCCGACAGGGCGGTGGTGGACGACTCCGGGTTCAGCGCGGTGGAGACCGCGTCGAAGTAACCGGTGCCGACCTCGGCCTGGTGCTTGGTGGCGGTGTAGCCGTCGGCCTCGGCCGCGAACTCGGCTTCCTGCAGCTTCACGTAGGCGGTCATGCCGCTCTGGGCGTACCCCTTGGCCAGCTCGAACATCGAGTGGTTGAGGGCGTGGAAACCGGCCAGGGTGACGAACTGGAACTTGTAGCCCATCGCGCCCAGCTCCTTCTGGAAGCGGGCGATGTCGGCGTCGTCCAGGTTGCGCTTCCAGTTGAACGACGGCGAGCAGTTGTACGCGAGCATCTTGCCCGGGTGCTTGGCGTGCACCGCCTCGGCGAACCGCTTCGCGAACGCCAGGTCGGGCTTGCCGGTCTCCACCCAGAGCAGGTCGGCGTAGTCGGCGTAGGCGACACCGCGGGAGATCGCGGCGTCCTCGCCGGGCCGCACCCGGAAGAAGCCCTCGGCGGTGCGCTCCCCGGTCAGGAACGGCTGGTCGCGCTCGTCCACGTCGGTGGTGAGCAGGTCCGCCGCGAGCGCGTCGGTGCGGGCGATGACCAGCGTAGGGACGCCGGCCACATCGGCCGCGAGGCGGGCCGCGTTGAGCGTGCGGATGTGCTGCTGGGTCGGGATCAGCACCTTGCCGCCCAGGTGACCGCACTTCTTCTCGCTGGCCAGCTGGTCCTCCCAGTGCACGCCCGCGGCGCCGGCCGCGATCATGCCCTTCATCAGCTCGAACGCGTTCAGCGGCCCGCCGAAGCCGGCCTCCGCGTCGGCGACGATCGGGGCGAACCAGTCGCGCTCGCGCCGGCCGGCCGCGGTGTCGATCTGGTCGGCGCGGATCAGTGCGTTGTTGATCCGCCGCACCACCGCGGGCACCGAGTTCGCCGGGTAGAGCGACTGGTCCGGGTAGGTGTGCCCGGAGAGGTTCGCGTCCGCCGCGACCTGCCAGCCGGACAGGTAGATCGCCTTCAGCCCGGCGCGCACCATCTGGGTCGCCTGGCCGCCGCTCAGCGCGCCGAGCGCGTTGATGTAGTCCTCGGAGTTCAGCAGCTCCCAGAGCCGGGCCGCGCCCCGCTCGGCGAGCGTGTGCCGCTCCTGGAGGGTGCCCCGCAGCCGCACGACGTCCTGCGCGGTGTAGTCGCGCTTGATGCCCGTCCAGCGCGGGTCGCCGGCCCATTCCCGAGTGAGGTCCGCAGCGGTACCGCCCCTGGTTTCGGTCAGCTCAGTCATCGTATCCCTTCCCTGCCCTGTCGCTTCTTCCGTGTGGAAGAACTTCACTCTCACCGGTCACACCAGCCCCTCAGAAGGGCTTCCCGGGCAGAAGAAACGCAGAAATTCTGTTAGGTTGAAACACGTGACCGCTTCGCTTTCCACTCCTTCTGCTGCTGAGTCCGCTGTCGACCTCGTGACGCTCGGGCAGCGCCTGCGGCACCTGCGGCGCCTCAAGGGCATGACACTCGAGCAGCTCAGCGACGCGGTCGGCCGGGCGCCCTCGCAGCTGTCCCTGATCGAGAACGGCAAGCGGGAGCCCAAGCTCTCGGTGCTCCAGTCGATCGCCGGCGCGCTCGGCGTGCCCCTGCAGGATCTGCTCCGCCCGGAGGCGCCGAGCCGCCGCGCCGGCCTGGAGATCGACCTGGCGCACTATCAGCACGGCGCGCTCTACCAGTCGCTCGGCCTGCCGCCGGTGCGCGCCGGCCGCCGCCTGCCGGCCGACGCCCTGGAGTCCCTGATCGGCCTGCACCGCGAGATCAACCGGCTGCACACCGAGCAGAGCGCGACCCCCGAGGTGGCCCGCCGCGCCAACGCGCAGCTGCGCGCCGAGATGCGCCGGCGGGACAACTACTTCCCCGAGATCGAGCAGGCCGCGGCCCGGGTCCTCCAGTCGGTCCGGCACACCACCGGCCCACTGTCACAGCGCGGCATCCTGGACATCGCCGCCCAGATCGGCTTCACCCTGCACTACGTCAACGACCTGCCCAGCTCCACCCGGTCGGTGACGGACCTGAAGAACCGCCGGATCTACCTGCCCCAGGTGGCCAGCGGCAAGGGGCACGACCCGCGCGCGGTGGTCCTGCAGACCCTCGGGCACTTCGTCCTCGGGCACAACGACCCCGCCGACTACGGCGACTTCCTCCGCCAGCGGGTCGAGGTCAACTACTTCGCCGCCGCCCTGCTCATGCCGGAGAAGTTCGCCGTCGAGTTCCTCACCGAGGCGAAAGCCGACCGGGCCCTCGCCATCGACGACTTCCGCGACGCGTTCGGCGTCTCCTACGAGACGGCCGCCCACCGCTTCACCAACCTGGCCACCCACCACTTCGGCATCCCGGTGCACTTCGCCCGGGTGCACGAGTCCGGCATCGTCTACAAGGCCTACGAGAACGACAACGTCCGCTTCCCCGCCGACGTCACCGGCGCCATCGAGGGCCAGCCGGTCTGCCGCAGATGGGCCTCCCGCACCGTCTTCGAGGCCGACGACCCCTACTCGTCCTTCTACCAGTTCACCGACACCGTCGCCGGGACGTACTGGTGCACCGTCCACGTCGAGGCCACCAGCTCCGGACTCTTCTCCGTCACCGTCGGCACTCCGTACGAGCACGCACGCTGGTTCCGCGGCGGCGACGTCACCGGCCGCACCGTCTCGACCTGCCCCGACCCCGACTGCTGCCGCCGCCCGCCGGCCGACCTCGTCCAGCGCTGGGCGGGCAACGCCTGGCCCAGCGCCCGCGTCCACTCGCACCTGCTGGCCGCCCTGCCCCCGGGCACCTTCCCCGGCGTCGACAACCGCGACGTCTACGACTTCCTGGAGCGTCGCGCCTGACCCCTCATCTGCCGCGGCCTCGCGTCGTCCGCTTCCGCTTCTGCCTTTTTGGTACGCGCGGTGAACAGCTCGCGTGGCGTCCCCGCGAGCTGCCTGCCACTCACGGTTGTGCCGCGACCGCCGGGCTGACCTGCCGGGTCAAGCCGCAACCCCACCGCGCCGCCGGGTCCAACCGTGACGCCTGGTCCCACCGCGCCACCTGGTCCCACCGCGCGGCCTCACCCGACACGCCCGCCGCCGCACTGCGCCGCCGCACCGCGCCGCTGCACCTCATGCGCCCGCCGCACCGCGTCGCCGCACCTCGTTGCCGCACCGCGGCGCCTCACCACGTCGCGTCGCCGTCCGTTGCCGCCGCTCGGCCGTGCCGCTTGTGCTCGTCGCTGCTCTCCGCTGTCGGTTACGGCTTGCGCAGCAGGGGAGTGGCCTGGTCGGCGAGCAGCGTGCCCCAAACCTGGTAGGCGGCCGGCGCCGGATGGAAGCCGTCAACAGCGAAGAGCCCGGGCGGACCACCGTTGCCTCGGCGAAGTGGCTGAACCTGACTGGCCGCCGGCGTTCAGGCCAGCGCCTCCTCGAAAACCTCTCGTGACGCCCGGATGTAGGCGATGTCCCCGAGATAGAGCCGATCATGCCCCGCGGCGATGTGCCCCGCGAACGCCGCGTTCCCGTTCGCGGCCTCCGCGTGCATGTAGTCCACCAGCTCCTTCACCCGCGCCACCACCGTCTCGACCAGCACGCCGCGTGACGTCGCGGACAGCCCGTAGCTGTCGCAGAACAGCCGGAGCCGTGCGGCCTGTGACGTCACCGTCCCGAACCCGTCCGCGTTGTCCGGCGCCGACAGCGGCACCCACCGGTAGGCCGCGAACGCCACGTCCCACAGCCGTGGCCCGGGCCGCGCGTAGTCGAAGTCGATGATCCCGGTGACCCGGGAACCTTGAAGCACACAGTTGTGCGGCGCGTAGTCGCTGTGGCAGATCACCTCGACCGGGTCCAGCGCCGGCAGCTGCCATCCGTCGCGTGGGGCCGTCGGCGCATATCCGGCGACCGCGTCGTGGTATTCGCGCAGCAGCGAAGCCGCGCTGACGAGTGCCGCTTCCGAGGCGGCGGCCGGCGACGGCGGATAGGGGGACACCTCGCCCGGCAGGAATCCCAGCTCCTCGAAGCCGTCCGCGGCCGAGTGGAACCGGGGCGCCCCGGTGAAGCCCCGGGCCTGGAGGTGCCGGAGCAGGTCGTGCACCAGGGGCGACCAGGGGCCGGTCGGCCGCCGCACCCGGTCGCCGTGCCGTACGACCTGGTTGACGCCGCCGGCGAACACCTCGGAATCGGACATCCGGCGATCATAACGACATGCGGCGACGCCTATCGGGAACGGCATTTCCGGGCCTGGTTCGGAATGGCGGCGTCCATAAAGAATCCTTAACAGTATTTACTGTTAACAGACTTTAATTTACGTTGGTGAACACGTCGTCCCCTGCGGAATCCTCTGAGGAGTAAGTGCATGAGGCGTAAAGTCACCCTTCCCGCGCTGACCGTGGCAGCGGTCACCGGTTCTCTGTTCGTGGCCGTCTCCCCGGCGTCCGCGCACGGATACATCTCGTCCCCGCCCAGCCGTCAGGCCAACTGCGCGAGCGGCGCGGTCTCCGGCTGCGGCGACATCGTCTTCGAGCCCCAGAGCGTGGAGATGCCGAAGGGCTCCAAGCAGTGCAACGGAGGCGGCAGCCGTTTCACTGTGCTCAACGACAACAGCAAGAACTGGCCGGCCGCCTCGGTCGGGCAGAACGTCACCTTCAACTGGGTGCTCACCGCCCGGCACTCCACCGCCACGTGGGAGTACTTCATCGGCGACACGCTGCTGGCGTCCTTCAACGACGGTGGCGCGCAGCCCGGCCCGACCAAATCGCACGCGGTCAACATGAAGGGCTTCAGCGGCCGGCAGACGGTGCTCGCCCGGTGGAACATCTCGGACACCGTCAACGCGTTCTACGCCTGCGTGGACGTGAACATCGGCGGTGGCGGCGGCACCCCGACGCCCACGCCGACCACCCCGTCGCCGACCCCGACGACGCCGCGGCCGACCACCCCCACGCCGGCCCCGACCACGACCACGAACCCGGGCTCCGGCACGTGGGCGGCCGGCACGGCGTACAAGGTGGGCGACCGGGTGACCTACAACGGCCGGTCGTACCAGTGCCGGCAGGCGCACACCGCGCTGAACGGATGGGAGCCCCCGAACGTCGCGGCGCTGTGGACCGCTCTGTAAGAGGTGCGGGCGGCCCGGTTCGCCGGGCCGCCCTGGCCCTCGCCGCGGTGCTCGCGCTGGTCGCCGGCTGCGCGCAGCAGGCCGAGCAGCCGCCGCCGGCGTACAACGACACCGACGTGATGTTCCTGCAGATGGGCCTGGAGCAGATCACCGAGGGCGAGCAGATCGCCCAGCGCGCCGAGCGCAAGGCCACCGACCCGGAGCTGAAGGCCGTCGTGGCCGAGCTGCGCGGCCAGTGGCAGACCGAGAGCGGCACCATGCAGCGCTGGCTGCTCGGCTGGCAGCGCCCGCTCGAGGCGGACCCGTCGGCCGGCCTGCACGCGGGGCACGGCGACCTGCACTCGCTGCAACCCGACGACCTCACGGCGCTGGACACGGCGAAGGGCGCCGACTTCGACCGGACGGCCGTCGCGCTGCTTCTGGGCAACCTGCACAACAGCGTCGAGACCATGCGCATGGAAAGCGCCGGTGGGTCGTACCCCCCGGCAAGAAGCCTGGCCGACCAGATGGCCGCGTCGCGGCAGCAGCAGATCCAGCGACTGCTGGCGCTCGCCTCGAAACCCTGAGCGGCCGGCCTGGCGAGGGTCTACGGGCTGGTGGTCAGCGGTGTGGCCGGCAGCGCCGCGACCGTCTCGCCGAGGATGCGCATCAGGTCGTCGACCAGGGGGTTCGGGCGCCGCCGCCGGGCCGTCGCGACCCCGACGAACCGGCAGGGCCCGGGTGGCGCGAGCCGGACCGCGGTCAGCCCGGTGCTGTCCGCGGTGAGCGCCACCTCCGGGATCATGCTGATCCCGATGCCGGCCCGGACCAGTGACTGGGCGAACTGGTAGTCGGTGCCCCGGCAGGCGGTGCGGACCAGATATCCGGCCATCGCCGCGTAGTGGCCGAGCATCTCGCCGATCGACAGGCAGCCGTGCACCCAGCGCTCCTCCGCCAGCTCGGCCAGGGTTACCGAGGTGCGCCCGCCGAGCCGGTGCCCGGCCGGCAGCACGATCCACATCGGATCGTCGAGCAGGGGCGTCCAGATCAAGCCGGATCGGTCGCCGACGCGTACCGGCGGGGGACCGTCGAAGTGGTAGGCGAGTGCGAGGTCGGCGCCGCCGGAGCGGACCAGCGGCAGGCTGTCCTCCGGCTCGCTCTCGATCACGGTCAGCTCGACGCCGGGGTGCGCGGCGCTGAAGCGGGTCAGAGCCGGCGGCAGCAGTCGCTGGCCGCCGCTGGTGAACGTGGTGACGGTGAGCCGGTCGGTCTGTGCGGTGGCCAGTCGCGCGATCTCCCGTTCCGCGCAGAGCAGCTCGGCGGCGATCGCGTCGGCGGTCTCGGTGAGCACCCGCCCGGCCTCGGTCAGCTCCACGCCCCGGGTGCTGCGCCGCACCACCGTGGTGCCGACGGCCCGCTCCAGCGCGCTGATCTGCTGGGACACCGCCGAAGGAGTGAGCCGCAGCGCGGTGGCGGCCCGGTTGAAGCTGCCCTGCCGGGCGACCTCGATGAGCACCTGGAGGCGACGCGGATCGATCATCAGATTTCCTTAACACGACCTGAGCAAGTCACCACTACCGCTTACTACGGTACGACGGAAGGCTGAGCTTGTGAATCGTCTCGCCTGGCTCCTCTTCGTCGCCTGCTCCGTGCTCTGGGGCATCCCGTACTTCCTGATCAAGATCGCGATCGACGACCTGTCGCCGGTGCTCGTCGTCTTCGGGCGGGTCGCCATCGCGGCTGCCGTGCTGCTCCCCGTCGCCGCGATGCGGGGCACGCTCACGGCGCTGCGCGGCCGGATGCGGGTGGTCGCGCTGATCGCCGCGGTGCACATCGTCGGCCCGTTCCTGCTCATCACGTACGGCGAGCAGTACATCACCTCGTCGCTGACCGGCATCCTGATCGCGGTGGAGCCGGCCGTCATCGCGCTGCTCCTGCTGCGGGCCGAGCCGCTCACGCCGGGCCGGGTCGCCGGGCTGGCGGTCGGGTTCGCGGGTGTCGTGGTGCTGGTCGGCGTGGACGTCTCCGGTGACCTGTACGGGCTGCTCGGCGCCGGCATGGTGCTGCTCGCGGCGATCAGTTACGCGGTGGCGACGATCCTCGTGCAGCGCCGGGCCGCGGACATCCCGCCGGAGACCCTGACGCTGGGCACCACCGCGATCACCAGCCTGGTGCTGCTCCCGTTCGCGCTGACCGCCCTGCCCGCCGAGCCGGTCGCCCCGCAGGCGTGGACCGCGCTCGTCGTGCTCGGCGTCTTCTGCACCGCGGTGGCGCTGCTCGCGTTCTACCGGCTGATCGGCCTGGCCGGTTCGAACCGGGCGAGCCTGATCACCTACGTCAACCCGGTCGTCGCGGTGCTGCTCGGTGTGGTGCTGCTCAACGAGCCGATCGGCCCGGCCACGATCGCCGGGTTCGCGCTCGTGGCGACCGGCTGCTGGCTCGCCACCCGGCCCACCCGGGTCGCCGAGCGGGAGGCCGTCACCGCCTGATCCACAGAGGTCGGTCGCCGGCCGTATCTGTTCGGTCACGGTCCGAGCAAAGCGGCGGGCTTTTTCACTTTCTGGGTCAAGATTGCCAGAAAATTCACAGCCGTACGACAGCAGTTGCGTCTTGGCTGTACAGGGTCTTTGCGAAATCTTTTCCAAGTCTTCAAGATGCCTTCGAGGACCAGGGAAGGGGACAGATGACGACGCGGGGGCGGACAAACCTGATGGATCTTGTTTACGGTGATCGCCATGCCCAGTGACCGTCCGATCTTCGTCGTCGGCTGCCCACGCTCCGGCACGACGATGCTGCAGCTCATGCTGCACGCTCACCCGAGGATCGCGCTGCCACCGGAGACCCGGTTCCTGCTCGCGGGCTATCAGCAGCGGGCCGAGTTCGGCGACCTGAACGACGACGGCAACCGGCGGAAGCTGGCCGGGTTCATCGCCGACTCGTCGCAGTTCGACGATCTCGGGCTGGACCGGGACCAGGTGATCGAGGCGATCGTCGCCGGCCCGCCCACCCTCGGGTCGGCTTTCGGCATCGTCTTCCGGATGTACTCCGAGCGGTTCGGCAAGCCGCGCTGGGGCGACAAGCGGCCGCTCTACCTGCGGCACCTCGGCACGATCCTGAGGCTGTTCCCGGACGCGCAGATCATCAACATCATGCGGGACGGCCGGGACTGCGTGGCGTCGCTGAAGGAGACGCCGTGGAAGCCGGACGAGTTCGACACCCTGATCGAGTACTGGACGAAATCCGCCGACTCCTCGCTGGCCGCCGCGCGGTACTACCGCAAGGATCAGTACCACCAGGTGCGGTACGAGGACCTGGTCTCCGACCCGGAACCGCACCTGCGGGCCATCTGCGACTTCCTCACCGAGGAGTACGACCCGGCCATGAAGGCGCCGAACAAGCTGGCCTCGGTCGCCGTCCCGGAGTACAAGACCTGGCACACCCTCACCCACAAGGCGCCCACGTCCGAGCGCGTGGCGAGCTGGCGCAGCCGGCTCACCGACGACGAGGTGCGCCGGTGCGAGGAGGCGTTCGGCGACCGGCTGTCCCGGTTCGGGTACGAGCCCTCGATCCCGGTGCCGCGCGGCGCGCGGATCAAGGCGGACGCGACGTTCCTGGCCAAGGAGACGCTCGGCCCGGCCAAGAAGGCGGCGCTCGACCTCTGGACCCAGGTCCGCCACGGCGACCAGGAGCCGCCCGTCGCCGCCCGCCTGACCAGCCGCCAGGTCGCCACCTGAAACCAGCGTGTGTGAAGTTCGGGCTCGATCCTGACCCGAACTTCACACACCGGTCAGCTGATCAGGCGGCGTTCCCACGCCCACGCCGCGATCTCCACCCGGTTCCGGGTGTCCAGCTTCGCGTGGATGCTGCTCAGGTGGGTCTTCACGGTGCCGACCGAGATGAACAGTTTCTCGGCGATCTCCGCGTTGGTCTGCCCGCGCGCGGTCAGCAACACCACCTCGAGCTCCCGCGGCGACAGGCCGCCGTCGCCGGTGGCCTGGGCCGGCTGCGCCAGGTGCTGCAGCAGCCGCACCGTGATGGACGGGCTGATCAGCGCGTCCCCGGAGGCGGCCGCGCGGACCGCCTCGATCAGCAGCGCCGGCCCGGAGTCCTTGAGCAGGAAGCCGACCGCGCCGTTGCGCAGCGCCTGGTGCACGTACTCGTCGAGGTCGAACGTGGTCACCACGACCACCTTGACCGGGTCGGTGACGCCCGGGCCGGCGAGCAGCCGCAGCGCCTGCAGCCCGTCCATCTTCGGCATCCGGATGTCCATCAGCGCCACGTCCGGCTTCAGCCGCCGGGCCGCGGCGACCGCCTCGACGCCGTCGGCCGCCTCGCCGACCACCTCCATGTCCGGCTGCGCGCCGAGGATCATGCCGAAGCCGGTACGCACCATGGCCTGGTCGTCGGCGACTAGTACCCGGATCACGAAACTCTCCCGCTGTCGAAAGCCCTGTCGAAGGGCAGCGCCGCGTCGACGACCCACCCGCCGTCCACCCCCGGCCCGGCCGAGATCTGCCCGCCGACCGCACGGACCCGCTCGGTGAGACCCGCCAGACCGTAACCCGGGCGCTCCCGGGCCGCGGGCGGCCGGGGTGGTGGTCCGTCGTTCGACACCCGGACCAACAACAACGCCGGGGTACGACGGAGCCACACGTCCACCCCCGACGCCCCCGGTGCGTGCTGCCGGACGTTGGTCAGTGCCTCCATCACCACCCGGTACGCCGAGGTGGAGATCTCCACCGGCAGTCCGTCCGCCGCACCCTCCACGCGCAGCCGGGCCGGCGGGCCTCCCGCCGCGGTGAACTGCTCGACGAGCGCGGGCAGGTCCGGCACCCCGGCCACCGGGGCGAGCGGCGCGTCCGGGCTGGACGTGGGGTCGCGCAGCACGCCGACCATCCGCCGCATCGACGCCATCGTCTCGGCGCCCGCCTGCTCGATCTGCTCCAGGGCCAGCATCACCCGCCGCGGGTCCTGCTCGGCGATGAACTTGGCGCCCTGGGCCTGCACCACGATGCCGGTCACGTGGTGGGCGATGAAGTCGTGCAGATCGCGGGCGAACTCGGCGCGCTGCTCCGCGCGTACCGCGTCGAGGGCGCGCCGCCGGTTGGTCTCCATCGACCGCAGCGTGAAACCGACGCCGATGGCCGCCGACCCGCCGAGGGCCTGCACGAGGCAGAACGTCACATAGATGGTCTCGCTGCCGGTGCGCAGCGGCATCAGGCTCACCGCCGCGAGGGTGAGCACGACGGCGGCGACCGCCCAGCGGGCCGGGGCGTTGCGGGTCACCACGGCGAGCATGCCCAGCATCGCCGCCGACTCGGCCGCCCCCCACAACCCGCTGTAGGGATGATCGGCGAATTGCCCCAACGCGACCGTGACCAGCAGGGACGCCATCGAGACCAGGATCGCGCCGGCGGGCAGCAGCCGGCTGCCGGGCGGGCGCAGCGGGAGCCAGACCGCCGCCACCGCCATCGCCAGGACGACCTGGACCGCGACGAGCGGGCTCTCGAACATGCCGCCGGTCAGGTCGAGGACGCCGAGGACCGCCAGGACACCGAGCACGCCGAACTGGCCCACACGCATCAGTACACGATTCACCATCGTGACCCAGCGTAGGCGCAGGTCCGGCGGTCCCCATCGGCCGAAAGTAAGAGTCGCCCCGGCCGGGAGCCGGTCGCCGGGCCGATGTGCCGGTGGCGGGAAACGATCAGGATTCGTCTGTCCGTTTCCCAGGTTCCTCTCAACCTTCGAGGTGCTCGCACATGCAGACGCGTTTCTCACCCGTGTCGGACCAGGCCGCCCTGGCCGCGGTCGCGGCCGTCGACCTGGTGAAGGTGTACGGCACCGGCGGCACCGCGGTCCGCGCGCTCGACGGCGTGACCGTCGGCTTCGACCGCGGCCGGTTCACCGCGATCATGGGCCCGTCCGGTTCCGGCAAGTCCACCCTGATGCACTGCCTGGCCGGGCTGGACACCGCCACGTCCGGTCAGGTGCTGCTCGGCGGCACCGACCTGACCCGGCAGAACGACCGGGTGCTGACCAAGGCGCGCCGCGAGCGCATCGGCTTCGTCTTCCAGTCGTTCAACCTGCTCCCGCAGCTCACCGCGGCGGCCAACATCACGCTGCCGCTGGACCTGGCCGGCCGCAGGGCGGATCCCGAGCTGTACGACCGCCTGATCACCCGCCTCGGCCTGGCCGGGCGGCTCGGGCACCTGCCGAGCGAGCTCTCCGGCGGCCAGCAGCAGCGGGTCGCGCTGGCCCGGGCCCTGGTGTCGCGCCCCGAGGTGCTCTTCGCCGACGAGCCGACCGGCAACCTCGACTCCCGTTCCGGCGCCGAGGTGCTCGGCCTGCTGCGGGACTCGGCACGCGACCTGGGCCAGACGATCGTGATGGTCACCCACGATCCGGGCGCTGCCGCGTACGCCGACCGGGTGGTGATGCTCGCCGACGGCCGGCTGGCCGGCGAGATCCACAACCCGGACATCACCGCCGTCACCGACGCCCTGCAGAGCCTGGCGGCCGGCCGATGACCGGGCTGTTCCGCAACCCGGTCCTGCGTACCCAGCTGGCCGGGGTGGCCCGGCGCCCGGCCCGCATGCTGCTCACCGGCCTGGCCGTGCTGGTCGCGGCGTTCGTGGTCTATGCGACCGTGCTGGCCCAGCAGATCACGGAGCGCAGCGTGCTGAACGGGCTGAGCGGCACCCCGGAGGCGGTCGACCTGGTCGTGCGCAACGGGACCGTCACCACGAAGCAGCTCGCCGAGATCACCGCCTGGCCCGGGGTCGAGGAGGCCGCCGCACGCGTCGAGGGGAGCGGCGGGCTCGGCACGGACTACCTCGTGGTGCAGTCCGACCCCGGCAGCGGGCCGCTGAGCATCCTCGAGATGCGCGAGGGCCGTTTCCCGTCCGGGCCCGGCGAGATCGTGGTGACGCCGCGCACCGTCGAACGGCTCGGCCTGACCGTCGGCGCCACCGCCGACCTCGACATGGGTGAGGGCCGCCGCGTCGCCCTGAAGGTGGTCGGGCTCGCCGGCATCCGCGACGACTGGGGGTTCCTGGCGTACGCGCCGACGGCCACGGTCACCGCGCTGGCCGGCACCGATCTCCTGAACCAGATCGACCTGCGCCTGGCGCCCGGCGCCGACGCCGCGGCGCTGCAGGAGCGGCTGGTCTCCCTGACCAGCGGGCCGGAGCAGCCCGAGGTGGCCACCGGGGCCGACGTCCGGCTCACCGAGGCCCGCGCGGCCGCCGGTGAGGTGGACCAGGTCTTCGCCGTCGTCGGCATGTTCGTGGCGATCGCCGTGGTGGCCGCCGGACTGATCGCCGCCTCCACGTTCCGGATCGTCTTCGCGCAGCGGATGCGGCAGCTGGCCCTGCTCCGGGCGGTCGGCGCCGGGCGCGGCTCGCTGGTCCGGGCACTGGCCACCGAAGGCCTGCTGACCGGGCTGTTCGCGGGTGTCGTCGGCACGCTCGCCGCGCTCGCCGTCGGCCATCTCGTGCCGCCACTGGCCGGCGCGTTCGGCTGGAAGGTGGCCTCGCCCGGTTTCCCGGTCCTGCCCGCGGTGGCGACGGTCCTGCTGGCCGTGCTGATCACCGTCTTCGCCGTGCTGGCCCCGGCGATCTCCGCATCCCGGGTCGCACCGCTCGAAGCGCTGCGGGCCTCGGCGAGCACCGGCGCGCGGAAGGGGATCGGCCGGGTGCGCTGGGCCGCCGGCCTGGTCCTCGTGGCGCTCGCCGCCGCGGCCGCCGGGTTCGTGGCGGTCAACCTGCCCGGCCCCGACCCGGAGAACTACGACCCGATGCCGATGCTGCTCGGCGTGGTGGTCTCCGGCGGGTTCGCCTACGTCGCGCTGATCGCCCTCGGGCCGGCTCTGGTCCGGCCGGTGCTGGCGGTCGCCGGCTTCCCGCTGCGCCGGCTCGGACCGGTCGGGAAACTCGCCGTCGGCGGCGTCGGCGGCAGCACCCGCCGGGCCGCGGCCGTCTCGGTGGTGGTCGCGCTCGGCGTCACCCTGATCGCCGGCGTGCTCGTCGGCGGCGCCTCGATCCGGGTCCTCGCCGACCGCGAGCTGGCCGCCTCGTCGCCCGCCGACTACGAGCTGACCTCGGCCGAGGGCACGCCTCTGCCCGCCGGATTCGCCGGCCGGGCCGGGGACAGCGCGGATCTGACCCGGGTCACCCCGTACCGGCGGCTGGACGCGGTCACGGTCGCCGGGCTGGAGGACGTCGCGGTCACCGACCTGTCGCTGACGGCCCTTCCCCGGCTCGCCGACCTGGACCTCGCCTCCGGCTCGACCGCGGACCTGGGACCCGGCAAGGTGGTCCTGGCCCGGTACGTCGCCGACCTCGGCAACCTGGACGTGGGCGACACCATGACGGCCACCGCGGACGGCAAGCAGGCCCGCTTCACCGTCGGCGCGGTCCTGTCCGACATGGCGCCACTGCACACCGGGTTGCTCGTCGACCCGGCCGACCTCACCGCGCTCGGCGCGCCGGCCGCCCCGACCGGGCTGCTCGCGGACGCCGCCCGGCCCGGCGAGCAGGGCCGGACCGACGGGCTGCGCGCGCTGCGGGCGATCAGCGCGGGCCAGCCCGGGTTCGGCGTGACGGTCCTGGCCGACGAGCGGGACCAGATGAACAGCGCGCTGACCGTGCTGCTCGCCGTCGCGCTGGGACTGATCGGCCTGACCGTGCTGATCGCCGTGGTGGGTGTCGGCGCCACCACCGCGCTCTCGGTGGTCGAGCGGGCCCGGGAGTCCGGACTGCTGCGGGCCATCGGGATGTCGCGCGGCGGGCTGCGCTCGATGCTCACCGCGGAGTCCGCGCTCTACGGCGTGATCGGGGCGGCTCTCGGACTGCTGCTCGGAGTCCCGTACGCCTGGCTGGCACTGCAGGCCACCGGCGTGAACGCGCCGCTCACCGTGCCGGGGTGGCAGCTGGCCGCGGTGTTCGCGGCGCTGGTGGCGCTGACCGCGCTGGCCGGCGTGCTGCCCGCCCGGCGGGCCGCCCGGGTGAGCCCGGTGACCGCCCTCGGCACCGACTGACCGAGCGCGGCTGCGAACCCGAACCCCTGAGTGTGGTGATTTCGGGACCCGTGCGAACCCGAAGTCCCCACACGAGGTCTTGCACCCGGGTGCGTGGTGGTTTCGGGTGCGGTGCGAACCCGAGGTCCCCACACGGTCCGGCAACCGGCGGGCGGGCACGGGGCGGGACGGACATCGAGCGGACGGTCCGGTAGCGTTCACGCCCGCAAGATCTTCGATGTGACGGGGGAGCGGAATGCAGAGACGCTGGGCGATCGGCATCGGGACAGCGGTGGCCGTGCTCGCGGCCGGCGGCGGGGTCGCGGTGCTGACCTGGCCGTCCGGACCGGCGGAGACCGTGGCGCAGGACGAGCTGACCGTCCTGCCCCCGGACCCGGCCGCCGCGCCGCCCCGGGTCGAGACCGCGTTGCACACCGTCGACATCACCGGCTCCGGTGGCGCCGCCGACGTGCCGCAACGGCAGACCGAGCGGTTCAGCCTGCTCGGCGTCACCTGGCGCGACCCGGCCGACGCCCCCGAGGGCGCCGTCGAGGTGCGCACCCGCAGCGTCGCCACCGGCAAGTGGTCGGCCTGGCAGACGCTGTCGACCTCGGACGACAGCCCGGAGGGTGCCGAGGCTGCCGCCCGGCGCGGCGGCACCGACCCGCTCTGGGCCGGCCCGTCCGACGGCGTGGCCGCCCGGATCACCGGTCAGGGCGCGGGCCTGCCCGACGGCCTGCGGCTGGACCTGATCGACCCGGGTGCGGACACCGACCCGGTCGAGGAGACCGCCGGCGGCCCGACCGGCGGCACCGGCGGCGGCGCCACCGCGTCGCCCGCCACCTCGCCGTCGGCCTCCGGCCCGGCGGAGGCCGAGGCCGAGCCCAGCGACTCGGCGAGCCCGTCGGCGAGCGGCAGCCCCAGCCCGTCACCGTCGGCCAGTTCGTCGTCGTCGCCGCCCCCGGTCACGACCGCTCCCACCACCGCCGCGCCGACGACCGCGCCGGCCACCGCACCCACGACGGCGCCGACGACGACGCCGGCCACCAGCGCCCCGATGCCGACCTCGACGGTGCCGGTCAAGGCGCAGTTCCCGACGTACTACACCCGGTACTCGTGGGGTGCCGACGAGCGGATCGTCAAGTCGCTCTCGGTGGCCAAGGAGGTCAAGCTGGTCTGGGTGCACCACACCGCCACCAGCAACGACTACGACTGCTCGGAGTCGGCGGCGATCGTGCGCAGCATCCAGTCGTACGACGTGAAGAGCAAGAGCATGGCCGACATCGGCTACAACTACCTGCTGGACAAGTGCGGCCGGCTCTTCGAGGGCCGCAAGGGCGGCGTGGAGAACGCCGTCGTCGGCGCGCACGTCGCCGGCTTCAACACCGGTTACGCGGGCATCGCGGTGATCGGTGACTACCGGTACGCCAAGTCCAGCCCGGTCGTCGAGACGATGATCGCCCAGGTGGCGGCGGCCCGGCTCGGGAAGTACAACTACAACCCGACCAGCAGCGTGAAGATCACCGCAGGCTCCCCGAACGGCAAGTTCAAGCAGGGCCAGTCGGTCACCCTGCCCCGCGTCGCCGGGCACCGTGACGGCGACGCCACCATCTGCCCCGGCGACAACCTGTACACCCGGCTCGCCTCGATCCGGGCCGTCTCGCAGGAGATGGTCACCGGGATGACGCTGCGGTCGGTGACCGGCGGCGGCCAGGCGGCCGGCGCGTGGTACGTCAAGAACCGCGCCACCCTGGCCTGGTCAATGAGCACCGCTTCGGAGAAGGTCGCGAAGGTCGAGGTCCAGGTCGACAACAAGACGGTCGCCACGCTGCCCGGCACGGCCCGGACGGCCGCGGTGACCCTCGCCCCCGGCCGGCACAGCGTCGCGATCCGCGCGGTGCACACCTCCGGCAGCACGGCCCGCGTCACCGCGACGATCTGGGGTGACACGACCGCGCCGGCCTTCTCCGGGGGGCTCTCGGCCAACCTGCGCACCGGGACGGTCAGCACGACCGCGGTGCCGGTGACCTTCGGGTTCTCCGCCACCGACAACGCCAAGCTGGGCGGTTACACCATCACCCGGCCGCGGTCCGGCTCGGCGGCGGCGACGGCGAAGACCTGGACGACGACGGTACGACCGGGCGCCTCGACGTACACAGTCACCGCCAAGGACGTCGCCGGCAATGCCCGTACCGCCTCGGTGTCCCGTTCGGTGGTGTTGTCCGCCGAGTCAGCGGCCAAGAAGACCGGCAGCTGGACCAAGAAGTCCGGCGCCGGTCACCTGGGTGGCAAGGCGCTCTCGGCGAGCACCAAGAACCGCAAGCTGACCTGGAAGTTCACCGGCCGGTCCGCGGCCCTGCTGTTCAGCCGCACCGCGAAGTCCGGCAAGGTGGCCGTCTATCTGGACGGCAAGAAGGTCAGCACGGTCGATCTGCGGTCGTCGCGCACCCTGCACCGGCAGGCGGTCTGGACCCGGAACCTGGCGTACGGCAAGCACACGGTCGTCGTCGTGGTGCTCGGCACCTCGGGCCGCCCCACGGTGATCTCGGACGGTCTCGCCTACGTGAGGTAAGCACGTCACCCGGATCGGCGCGACGCCTCGCGCCGATCCGGGCCGACGTACTCCTCGGTCGCCGGCAGGGTGAACCAGAACGTCGCGCCGTGCCCGTCGGTGCTCTCCGCGACGATCTCGCCGCCGTGCCGTTCGACCGCCCGGTGCACCGTGGTCAGGCCGATCCCGGTGCCCGGGAACTCGCGGGCGTCGTGCAGCCGGGCGAACGGCCGGAACAGCTGGCCGGCCCGCTCGGGCGGGAAGCCGGCGCCGTTGTCGCGGACGTAATAACGGTCGCCCTCGTGGCCGATCTCGACCCGCGGCTGCTCGACCTTGCGGGTGAACTTCACCGCATTGTTGATCAGGTTCTCCAGGATCACCCGGACCAGGCCCTCGTCGGCGTCGGCGGTCATCCCCTCACCGACGACGTACTCCACCCGCCGGTCCGGCTCCCGGGCCGCCACGTCGGCGATCACCTGGCGGGCCGTCGCGGTCAGGTCGAACCGGGCCCGGCGCAGCTCGCCGCGGCTGGCCCGGGCCAGGATCAGCAGCGACTCCACCAGGTCCGCCATCCGCATCGCGGCGGCGTGCACCCGGGTCAGCCGGTGCCGGGTCATCTCGCCGATCGGCTCGCCGTCCTCCTCGTCCAGCATGTGCTCGGCGAAGCTGCTGATCACCTGGAGCGGTCCGCGCAGGTCGTGCGAGACCGATCCGGAGAACGCCTCCAGCTCCCGGTTGCGCCACTCCAGTTCCTCTACCAGGGCGGCCCGGGTCTCGGCCAGCTGGCGGGCGGCGCGCTCCTCGGCCGCGTTCAGCTCGCGGCGCATCAGCTCCTCGCGGATCCGGCGCGCCTCGTCGTGCGACTGCTTGCGGCGGATCTGGGCCCGCACGTGCACCAGCAGGCCCTCGGGGATGTCGATGCGGCGGACGTAGTCGTCCGCGCCGGCCGCCAGGCAGTCCAGCATGGCGTGCTCGTCACCGGTCACGATCACCGGCAGGTCGCCGATCTGGGGGATCTCCCGGATCCGCCGGCAGGCCGTGCGGGCGTGCTCCAGGTCGTCGTCGAAGCCGACCACGATGGTGTCCACCGTCTGCTCGGTGAGCAGCTCCAGCGCGTCGTCCACCGTGGCCGAGACCATGGTGTCGTAACCCTCGGGCCGCAGCGCCTCGGTCCAGGTCTTCTGGTCGGCCTGGTTGGTGCTGATGATCAGCACCTTGCCCGGCCCGTGCAGACTGCCGGTGACCTCGATCGGCAGTTGCTCGGCGCTCTGCCGCAGCACCGCGGCCAGCTTGGCGAGCACCAGCGCGAGGTCCTCCTGCTTGCGGACGAAGGCGTCCGCGCCCGCCTCGAGCATCTGCATCTCGGTGGCGTAGTCGTCGGCCGCGGTCATCAGGATGCACGGGGTGTCCCGCAGCGCCGCGTCGAGACGGATCCGGCGGATCACGGTGGCGCCGTCGATGCCGGGCATCACCCCGTCCACGATCACCGCCTGCGGCCGCTTGTCGGCGGCCGTCCGCAGGCCCTCCTCGCCGCTGGCCGCGGTCAGCACCGCGTACCCCTCCGGTTCGAGCAGCTCCCGCAGCTGTTCGCGGAAGGTCATGCTGTCGTCGATGACGAGCACGGCGGCACGGCCGGCCGGGCTGTCCCCGGGCTCCTTGAGCAGCTGCCGGGTCCGGGCCACCACGTAACCGGAGTCGTACGGCTTGCCCACGTACTCGTCGGCGCCGACGCGCAGGCCGGCCAGCCGGTCGGTCACCTCGCTCTCACTGGACAGCAGCATGGTGACCACCTCGGCGCGGCCGGGTGTGCGGCGCAGCTCGGTGAGCAGCTCCAGGCCGTCCGCGTCGGGCAGCAGCACGTCCAGCACGGCCGCGTCGAAGTCGGCGCCGGCGAACGCGGTGCGGGCCTCGGCGCCGGTGGCGCAGAGGATCGTGGCGAACCCGTCGTCGGAGAACGCCTCGTGCAGGTCCATCCGCACGGTGAGGCTGTCGTCCACGATCAGCACGGTCGGCGTCATCGGCGTGCTCCCGCGGGCTTCATGCCGGCCAGCCGCGCGGCGATCCGGTCCGGCGGCATCACGTGCATCGCCGCACCCAGCAGCGCCGCCTCGCGGGGCATGCCGTAGACGGTGCAGCTCGCCTCGTCCTGGGCGAAGGTGATCGCCCCGCGGCTGCGCATCTGCAGCAGGCCGGACGCGCCGTCCCGACCCATCCCGGTCAGCAGGCAGCCCGCCGCGGCCGGCCCGAACTCGGTCGCCACCGACTCGAAGAGCACGTCGACCGCCGGGCGGCAGGAGTGCCGCGGCGGGCCGTCGCTGAGCCGCAGCAGGTGGTCCTGGACGAAGAGGTGCCGGTCCGGGGGAGCGAGCAGCACCTGCCCCGCGGCCCGGCTGACCGGGGTGCCGTCGACGGCGTAGCGCACGTTGCGCCCGGTCTGGCCGGCCAGCCAGTCGGAGAACGCGACGGCGAACTGTTCGCTGGCCGCGATGTGCTGCACGCAGAGCACCGGCGTCCGGAAGCCGGCCGGCAGTTCCCGGAGCAGCTGGGTGAGCGCGGCCGGGCCGCCGGTCGAGGCGCCCACCGCCACCACGCTGAGCATGTCGCTGACCGGGGCGGTGACGGGAGGGTGCGGGCGGGTGAGCTCGGTGCGCCGGCCGTCCAGGCGGGCCCGCGGATGGGTGATCACCCGGATCCGGGCCACCATCCGCAGCGCGGTCCGCAGCCGCTGCGACCAGTCCCGGTCGGACTCGTCGCCGCGGGGCTTCTCCATCACGTCCACCGCGCCCGCGGCCAGGGCGTTGTAGGTGCTGAACAGCTCCTGCCGGTCGGCCGAGGACACCACCAGGATCGGCGTCGGATGCTCGGCCATGATCTGTTCGGTCGCGGCCAGGCCGCTGATCCCGGGCAGCATCATGTCCATGGTGATGACGTCGGGCCGCAGCCGGGCGGTCATCTCCACCGCCCGCTCGCCGTCGATCGCCTCACCGACCACCTCGAGCTGCGGGTCCGGGGCCAGCGCCTCACGCAGGTGGCCCCGCATGGTGGCGGAGTCCTCGACGATCAGCACCCGGGTCATGAGCGCACCACCAGCCGGCGGATGTGGTCCAGCAACTGCTCCTGGTCGAACTCGCCCTTGACCACGTACGCGGAGGCGCCGACCGCCCGCCCGCGGTCCCGGTCTGCGGGCCCGGACCGGGAGCTGACCAGGATGGCCGGCACGTCGGCCAGCTCCGGGTCCTTGCGGGTCCGCTCGACCAGGGTGAAACCGTCGATGCCGGGCATGTCGATGTCGGAGAGGATCAGTCCGTACCGGCGGGCGGACGCCATCTCCAGGGCCTCTTCGCCGGACGCCGCCAGGTCCACCTCGAACCCGGCCGACTCCAGGATGCTGCGTTCCAGCATCCGGGTGGTCAGCGAGTCGTCGACCACCAGGATCGGCAGCGGAGTGGCGGCCGGCCCGGCCGCGGCCCGGACGCCGGTGACCTCACCGCCGAGCACCTCGGCGGTGAGCCCGTCCGGATCCAGCACCAGCCGGGGGTTGCCGTCGGCGTCCACCGAGACGCTGCCGACCACCGGTGTGGCCGGCGCCAGATCCGGCACCGGGCGGGCGACCAGCGCGGCGGTGCCGGCGAGCCGGTCGACGCCGATCGCCACGGTGCCGGCGGGGCCGGTCACCACGACGGCGGCGCCCGCTCCGGCGGAGTCGGCGACCTGGCCATCGGTGCGGAGCATCTCTGCCAGCGGCTGGAACGGGAGGGCGCTTCCGTCGTACACCAGGCGCCCGGTAGCGGCCGCGGTGGCCGCCTCCCCGGCGCTGAGCCGCAGGCAGCCGCGGACCGCGTCCAGCGGCAGGGTGGCGACCGCGCCGCCCGCCTCCACCGTCAGCCCGGTCATGCTGAGCAGCGTGAGCGGCACGGTCAGCTCCACAGTGGTGCCCGCACCCGGCGTGGTGCGCACCGCCACCTCACCGTGCAACTGCTCGGCCACCTCGCGGACCGCGTCCATGCCGATGCCGCGCCCGGCCACCTCGGTCACCTCCGGCGAGGTGCTGATCCCGCCGTGCAGCACCAGGTCCAGCAACTTCTGCGGGTCGGGCGGGCCGGCGTTCGGCTCGAGCATTCCGCGGGCCTCGGCGGTCCGCCGCAGCGCCTCCAGGTCGAAGCCCCGCCCGTCGTCGGCGCAGCGGAAGACAGCGTGCCGCCCCCGGCGTTCCACCTCGATGGCCACCGTCCCCTGGGCCGGTTTCCGGGCCGCCAGCCGGTCCGCCTCGGGTTCGATGCCGTGCACCACCGCGTTGCGCACCACGTGCAGGAACGCGCCGCTCACCGGCCCGAGCAGGTGGGCGCCCATCCGGACGTCGGCGCCGTACGCCTCGAACCGGACCTGCCTGCCCTCGGCGTCGGCGGCGTCCCGCACCGCGCGCCGCAGCGCCGTGAAGATGTTGCCGGCCGTGACCAGCCGCAGGCCTTCCGCCTTGGCCCGGACGTCGTCGAGCTCGCGCTCGATCTGGTCGACCGCGTCGGTGAACCGGCGGCCGGCCGAGCCCAGCTCGCCGGCGAGTCGTTCCGCCGTGGCCCGGGTCGTGGCGGCGGACGCGGCCCGGCCCACCCGAAGCTGGTCGGCGAGGCTCTCCGCGTTGCGGCGCAGCCGCTCGATCGTCTCGCAGCCGCTGCGCAACGGCGCCATCCGGGCGTTCGCCTCGCCGATCGAGTCCAGCAGGTCGTCGAGGTCGGCGGAGGCGTGCCGCGCCGCGGTCACCCCCTCCGCGACGGCGGCCGGCTCGGGAGCCGGCGAGGCCTCCGGGGAGGGCGACGACGGGTCCGGGGGAGCGGCCGGTGTGGGCAGGGCCGGCGGCTGTTCCAGCACGGCCACCTGCGCGGCGATCTCGTCGTTGAGCCGCAGCAGCTCGCGCATCTCGTCGGTGGCCAGGGCGGCGTCGCCGGTCCGGTGCCCGACCAGGATCTCCTCGAACTGGTGCGCCCGGTCGGCGATCTCGATCTGCTTCACCACCCGGGCCGCGCCCTTGAGGGTGTGCGCGGCGCGCAGCAGCCGGCCCACCGGCTCCGGCCCCGGCCGCTGGTCCAGGTCGAGCACGCCCTCGCTGATCTGGTCGATCAGCTCCCGCGCCTCGACCCTGAAGTAGCGGAGCGGATCACGGCCCTCGGGCATCAGGGCCGTCCGTTGCCGACCAGCTCCAGCAGGTCGCCGGAGAGCGTGGAGAGGTGCGCGGCGGTCTGCTTGGTCTGTACGGCGCTGGCCTCGGTCTCCCGGGACACCCGGGCGGTGTCCGAGGCGGCCACGTTGACCTGCTCGACCGCCGTGGTCTGCTGCTTGGTGGAGAGCTCGATCTCCCGCGTCGCGTCGTTCGTGGTCGCGACCAGCTGCACGATCTCCCGGAACGAGTTGGTCGCGTCGTCGAACTGCCGGGCGCCGGCGTCGACCGCTTTCGCCCCGATCTCGGTGGCCATCACCGTGGTGTTGACGGCGCCCCGGACGTCGTCGATCAGCGCCCGGATCTCCTTGGCCGACGCCGCGGTGCGGTCCGCCAGCTTGCGGATCTCCTCGGCCACCACGGCGAACCGGCGGCCCCACTCGCCCGCGCCGCTGGCCTCGATGGTCGCGTTGATGGCCAGGATGTTGGTCTGCTCGGCCAGCTCCGACACCAGGTCCACGACCAGCCCGATCTGCTGCGACTTCTCGCCGAGGGCGAGCATGTGCTGCACGATCTGGTCGACCTGGGTGCGGATCGCGGCCATCGAGGCCCGGGTCTGGTCGATGTTGGCGTCCCCGGCGCGGGCCGCGGCCTCGGTCTCCTCGGCGATCTGCGAGACCCGTTGTGCGCTCTCCGCGATCTGCCGGGAGGTGATCAGCAGCTCGCTGATCGTCGTGGTGATCTCACTCATCGCGCTGGCCTGGTCCCGGCCGCCGTTGACCTGTTGCGCCGCGGCCGCCTCCAGCTGCGCCGACGAGCTCTGGATGTGCCCGACCGCGGCGCCCACCTCACGGCGCAGGTTCACGCTGAGCCGCCAGGCCACCAGGACCGCGCTGATCGTGGTGACCACGCCGAGCACAATGACCAGGGTGATCACCAGCAACGCGCGCTCGGAGGAGTTCTTCCGGGCCGCGTCGACGTCGCTCTGCACCTGGGTGATCAGCTTGTCCAGCACGGCTTCCAGCTGCAGCCGCAGCGGCTTGGCCAGCTGGTCGTTGAGCCGCGCCGCGTCGGCGGACGAGTTCACCTCCGCGCGCCGGGCCATCACCGTGGCGACCGCCTCGGCGTGCTTGCTCTCCGCCGACTCGACCTGATCGAGCAGGGTCGCCGTCCCGCCGGTCAGCGAGCCGCGCAGCACGTCGAGCTCGTTGCGGAACTGGACCCGGTCGTTCGCCGTGGCGTCGGCGTACTCCTGGGTGCCGTAGAGCAGGTACGCCCGGAAGTCGGCGAACCGGGTCTCCAGGATCCGGCCGATCCGCTCCGCCCGGGTCAGGTCCCGGGTGGCCGCCGTGATCGCCGCGTCCTTCGCGTCCACCACGACGAGCAGGCCGACCACCGCGGTGACCACGGACGACAGGGTGAGCGCGACGGTGAGGATCACTCCGGCCGCCAGTTTGCCGCCATAGGTACGTCCGGCCAGCATCAGTTCTCCTCGGTGGCGTACGGATGCCCGGCCAGGTGATGGACCAGGGCACGGGTGGCCGGCACGTCGATGATCGGCCGGTTGCCGTCCGGCAGGCGGACCATGCCGCGCAGGTAACCCCGCGATCCCGAGCCGTCGACCACGGCGGTCGCCGGGACCTGCAGGTGGTGATCGAGCTCGTGGAAGGCGAGCGCCAGCGGCGGCGTCCCCACGGTCAGCGCCAGCCAGCGGGGCCGCTGGACGATCGGGTGGCCCAGCAGGGCGGCCAGGTCGTAGACCGGCACCACGGCGCCGGCGAAACCGGCCACCCCGAGCAGCGCGCGCACGGTGGTCGGGAGCGGGGTGACCGGCCGGTCCGGGTGGACCGCGGAGGTCTGGCAGAGGCGCAGCGCGTACGGGCGGCCGCCGGCCCCGATAGCCAGCAGCTCGAGGCTGCCGGTGTCCAGGGTGCGGGCCGGCTCGGCGAACGACCGGTCGAAGTCGGCGCGCAGCCGGGCCACCCGGTCGGCGACCGACCGGGCGCTCACCGCCGCACCCCGCAGGCCTCCAGTTCGGAGCGGCACAGCGTGGTCAGCGCCAGCCGCCCGAACCCGCCGCCGAACAGTGTGATCCGCTCCTCGTCCTCCCGGGCCAGCAGCGTGAGCGCCGGCTCCAGATGTGCCGCCGCGCCGCGGGCGTCGCCCCGGCGGCGGGCGAGCAGACCCATCCGCAGCCGCGGCATCGCGAAGTCCGGGTCCAGGTACGCCGCCAGCCGGTACTGCCCGGCCGCCTGCTCCGCGCACTCCAGCTCGTGGCAGACACCCAGCAGGTGGTGCGCGTCCGGGTGCGGCCCGCCGGCGTCGATCAGCCGGTGTGCGGCGTCGCGCGCCTCGGCCAGCCGCCCCACCTGGGCCAGCAGCAGGCCCCGCATCAGCAGCTCCCGGCTGTCCGCCCGGTCCCGTCCGGCCAGCAGGTCCAGCGCCTCGGCGAACCGGTCGTCCCGCATCAGGCCGAGTGCCCGCTGCCGGATCTCGCTGCTGTCCGCCGCGTCCACCGGGGTGTGCCGGACCGCCGGCGTGCGCTGCGGCGCCGGCCGGGGCGGGGGAGCGGGCCGGGGCGGCGCCGCCGGTTGTGCCTCCCGCCGCTGGTAGTAGACCGTCCCCGCGTCGTGCCGCACGGCCAACCCGGACGGATCGCTGCCGAGCGAGTCGGTGTGCCCGAGGAACAGGCAGCCACCCTGCGCCAGCGCCCCGGTCATCCGTTCGACGAGCGCGGACGCGACATCCGGCGCCAGGTACATCAACAGGTTCCGGCAGAAGATCACGTCGTACCGTCCGGCGAGCCACAGCTGCGGGGCGTCCACCGCGACGTTGTGCTCGGCGAACCGGACGGTGGCCGCGACCGCGGGGTCCACCCGGAACACGTCGCCCTCGGGGCGGAACCATCGGCGGCGCGTCTCGGCCGGCGTCTCGCGCAGCGACCATTCCGGGTACGTCGCGGTGGCCGCCCGCTGCAGCATCCGCCGGTTCGCGTCCACGCCGAGCACGGACACGATCCAGTCCGGCGACGGGCGGGCCTGGCGCGCCGTGATCGCCAGCGAGTACGCCTCCTCGCCCGACGAGCACCCCACCGACAGCAGCCGCAGTGCCCGCTGTCCCGCGCGGGCGGAGATCCGCTGCGGCAGCACCCGGCTCCGCAGCACCCGGAACTGCTCGCTGTGCCGGAAGAAGTAGGTCTCGGTGATGCTCAGCGCCGCGGCCAGGTCCGCGGTCTCGGCCTCCCATCGCCGTCCGCCCAGCCGGTCGAGATAGGCCCGGACGCTCAGCCGGTGCGCCGCCGCCCGCTGCTCCAGCGCGGTCATGGTCTGTTCGGCGTCGGCGTCGGCGAACGCCCACCCCAGGCGCCGGTGCAACAGCTCCCGGAACCGGTTCAGCTCGTCCGCGCGGATCATGCCGCCACCTCGGCCGTCGCTCCGGCCGCCTCCCACACCTCGTCCGGCACCGCCCGGATGCTGCGCAACAGCAGCAGTGGGTCGGTGCCGACCGTGCCGACCGCCGCGATCAGCGCCCGGGACACCCCGGTGAACAGCGCCGACGGCCCGTCCGGCGGCGCGACGCGGACGTTCTGCACGCCCAGCACCGGACCGGTGGCGCAGGCGACCGGCCCCCGCCCCGCGCTCACCGACACGTACCGTGAGATCTCGCCGTCCACCCCTGTCACCAGCCGGGTCACGTCGATCACCGGCGCCGGCGCCCCGCGCAGGATGGTCAGACCGCGGACGTACGGCGGCGTCCCGGCCAGCGGCCGGGTGTCCAGCGGCCGCATGGTCTCCCGCACCTCGTCGAGGGGCAGCGCGCAGTAGAGCGCACCGGCCCGGAACACCAGCGCGAGGACCCCCGCCTCGAGCGCCGGAGCCGCCATTTCGCCGAGCGGGCCTCCCACGGGCTCAGGTTAGCCAGGATTTGTCCGTCATATGTGAGCTTCGCTCAACAACGTGACCAGGCATTTCACCCGCGGTTCGGCACCCGCGACAGCCTTTCATTCCCACCGCGGGGGTACGACCGGAGCACAGTCCCGCAGGGTCGGCCGGACCCGGTGCGCAGCCGCCCTCCGCGCGCCGGGCCCGGCCTGTCTAGGAAGGCGGCCGCACCGGGACGCCGGACCGGTCCACCTCGGGCCAGCCGGCCGGCATCGGGCCCTCCGGCTCCGGCGGGCGCTCGGCGGCCACAACCGGTTCGGTGGTCGCCGGCCACAGCCGCGGGCGCCGCCGGGCCGCCAGGTCCTCGGCCCAGCCGAACAGGACCACCGCGACCGCCGTCCCCGCGAAGGTGACGCCGAGCGTGACCGGCCCCTCCAGCTTTCCGAGGTCGTCCAGCCCGGTGCGTTCGAGGACCGGCCACACCGCTGCGATCGCCACCCCGTGCCACAGGTACACGGTGACCGCCCGGGCGTTGAGCAACGTGATCAGGCGGTGCAGCGCCGAGATCCGCTCCACCCGCTCCATCGGCGGCTGCCAGCGCAGCGCCAGCAGGACGAAGGCCAGCGAATACATGGCCTGCGCCTCGGAGGCCTCGTTCAGGTCCCACCCGGTGTCGGCGTGCCCCCGGTTCAGCCAGTACAGGCCCAGCCCGGCCAGCGCCACGAAGGCCGCCCCGACAGCCGCCGGGCTGAGACGGCGCAGCCGGCCGTCACGGTGGGCGAAGCCGGCCAGCCAGCACGCGCCGTACGTGGCGAGGTCCCAGAGCGCGGACTCGACGGCGGCGGGCATGCCGAAGTCGCCGCGCTCCAGGACGGCCATCAGCAGCAACGGCGCGGCCAGCAGCGGCCAGCCGATCCGCCGGAACAGCGGGAACACCAGCGGGGAGAGGACGACGAGCCACAGATAGGTGCGGACGTACCAGAGGGCATCCCAGACGAACGCCGCCTCGTCGCTGCCCGGCGGATCGCCCAGCGGCAACACCCAGAAGAGCAACGTGACCGGCCGGAACGGGTGCTCGCCGCCGGACTCGGCGGACCACCCGGTGGCGAGCATGGCCGGCACCGCGAGCAGCCCGAGCAACCACACCGGCGGAAGCAGGCGCCGCAGCCGGGAAGTGACCACCTGCCCGGCCGCACGCTTCTGCAGAGAGGCGGCGGTGAGCGAGCCGGCCACCGCGAACATCACGCCCATGGCCGGGAACACGATGGACAGCCACGGCCATCCGAAGTGGTGGTAGACGACGACCCGGACGAGGGCGGCGGCACGGAGCAGGTCCAGGTATCGGTTACGCACCGCGAAACCGTAGCGGCGGCCCCCCGGCTGCCGGGACCCGTCGCCCGGCCAGCAAGGTGGGCCTGAGCGGGTTACCCCGTCCGGGGGAAGTCGTGCGGTTCGCGGTGCGACTGTGCGACGCGTGTGCCTCGCCCCGAGCGGCGTCGAGGCAGCTCAGGCCGTACCCGCGAAAGGTCTTCACCAAAAGCGTTGCCGAACGCCGTGCCGGCGGCGAAGTGACCGGGCCGGGCCCACACCGTTGGTCAACTAGCGAGCGCCGCGGACAGGCCGGGGCGCATGGACTCGACGGGAAACACCGGGTATGCGGAAACCTCTGGTAGTGCTCTGCGCGGCTGCCGCGACGCTGGCCGCGGGCGGCATCGCCGCCAACGCGCTGGCACAGGAGCCGCCGGACACTCCGGACATGGCGGACTTCGAGATTTTCGAGGAGCCGGTGCTGCCCGGACTGGACGGTGACAACCTGCTCGGGCCGTTCCCCGATGTGGACGACGCGGGCGGCGAGCCGGGCGCGGACCCCCCGGCCCGGCGTCCCCGGCCGGGGATCAGCAGCTCCGACCCCGTCGATCCGGCGCTGATCGACCCGTCACCGTCCCCGTCGGTGTCGTCGCCCGCCCGTCCGGCCCGGCCTTCGGCGTCACCGTCGCCGAAGGACCAGGTGGACGTCGAGCGGCCCCGGCCGCGGGCCGACGAGCAGCGCGCGTTCCGGCAGGCGCCGGGCCTCGCGCGCCCGGCCGCCGACCCGCTGGCCGCCGCCCGCACCGCGGTGTCCCGGTCGTCGATCTCGGCCAGCCCGCACGCCCCGGTGCAGCAGCAGGTCCTCGCCCTGGTCAACCGCAACCGCCGCAGCCACGGCTGCGGCTCGCTGACGGTCGACCGGCGGCTGATCGAAGCGGCCAACCGGCACGCGTCCGATATGGCCCGGCGCGGGTATTTCGACCATGAGGACTCCCGCGGGGATCGGGCGGGGCATCGGGTGGCTGACGCGGGTTACAGCTGGAAGCGGTACGGGGAGAACATCGCCCGTGGCCAGGAGACGCCGTACGAGGTGGTGAACGACTGGATGAACAGCCCGGAGCATCGGGAGAACATCCTCGACTGCCGGCTCGACGAGATGGGGGTGGGGCTGGCCTTCGACCGGGATGACACGCCGTACTGGGTGCAGGACTTCGCGACTCCGCGCTGAATCCCGCGTAAAGAGAACAGGCCGCCCCCGCGTCATGCGGGAGCGGCCTGCCGGTCGTCGGCGGATCAGGTTCCGGGACGGCGCCCGATCACCTTCACGGTCATGCCGATCTTGCCGATGCTCCAGTACTTCTGGGCATCCTGCCGGAGCAGGTTGACGCAACCGTGCGAACCACGCCACTTGTCGTGGATGTAGGTGGTGGTCTCGTGGAAACCACGCCCGCCGATGAAGCGCTGCCAGTAGGGCAGCCACACCTCGTACGGGTCCGACCATTCCTTCTTGGTCCGCTTATTGATCTTGAAGGTGCCCGCCGGGGTCCGGTAACCCTTGTAGCCGGTCCGGGTGACCGTCGGCTTGACGTGCACCTTTCCGTTCTTCATCACCCACGTCGTCTGCAGCGTCAGGTTGACGCAGAAGGTGACGCCCTTCTTCTTCGCCTTGCAGGCCGCCGTCTTCGTCGACGCCAGCCGCTTGGCGACGTCGTAGGTCGTCGGGCCGGCGAGCCCCTTGGCCGGCTGGATGCCGAACCGCTTCTGGAACTTCACGATCGCGGTGCAGTCGGCGGCGGACTGCTTGCCGTCGACCGTGACCGCTCCGTATCCGCCCAGCTTCTTGAGGTAGCCCTCGACCTGCTTCTGGTACTTGCCGGTCGCGCACGACGCGGCAGCCGCCTTGGCGACCACCGTGGTGGCCACGGCTGCGGTCACCGGAGCGGTCCGCACTGCCGCACCGGCGCCCGCCGGTGTCAGCGCGATCGCGCCGAGACCGCCACCCACCAGCACCGCCATGACGGTGCCGGTGAGGCGGGCGGAAACCCGTCTCACTGCCAAATCACTTCCTCCCCAGGAGTGGTGTCCGCACATCGAAGCACAGCGGCCCCGGCCGTGACACGACCGGGAGCACGGTGACATGAATCCGGGATGTCAGCCCGCCCGGCCCGATTCCGGGATTCGCCGGGATCGCGGCATAGAGTGGCCTCTGTGTCTCGCACCCGTTCACGGACCGTGATCATCTCCGCTGGTCTCCTGGTGCTGTTCCCGATGACCGCGGCCTCCTGCGACGACGAGGACCCCGGCGTGCGTCTGGGCGCCGCCTCGGTGGGCGCCGTGGACGAGATCATCGAGGCGCCCGCGACCGTCGTGGCGCGGACCGCCGCGACGCTCACCGCCCCGGCCGCCGGCACCCTGACCGACCTGCTGGCCGAGCCCGGCGAGAAGGTCGCCGAGGGCGACGTGCTCGCCGTGATTCACTCGCCCGAGTTGGAACGCCGCCGGGACGCCGCCCGGGAGGCCCTCGACCAGGCACCCTCCGGCGGCGGACTGCCCGCGGGCGGCGTGTCCGGCTTCACCGAGGTGCGCCACCGCACCGACAAGCAGGCCGGCCAGGCGTTCGACCAGGCCCGGGAGGCCGCCGACCAGATCGCCGATCCGGAGGTGAAGAAGACGCTGCGACACCAGATCGACGCGGCCGAGCAGCAGTACGCGGCGGCATCGGCCGCCGCTGACACCGCGGTGCGGTCGGTGCAACGCGGCGTGGCGTCACTCGGCCGGGCGGTCGGCGCGATCTCCGCGGCGCAGCAGCTGCAGGCGAAGCAGGCGTACGACCTTGCCGACGCGGCCGTCGACGCCCTCACCCTCCGGGCGCCCGTGGCCGGTGTCGTCCAGTGGGGCGGCACCGCGCCGCCGGCCACCGCCTCCCTCGACCAGCTCTTGCAGGGCGGGGCGCCCGCCGCACAGGCGCCGGCGGCCGGAGTCGACACCGCGATCCCGGAGGGCGGTTACGTCGCGGCCGGCGCCCCGGTGGTCACGGTCGTGGACACCAGCCGGCTCGGCCTCTCCGCCGAGGTGGACGAGACCGACGTGCTGCTGGTGGAGCCCGGGGTGAAGGCCACCATGGAACTGGACGCCGCGCCGGGCGCCGTCTATCCGGCCACCGTGCGCGCCACCGACCTGCTGCCCACCACCTCGGCGCGCGGCGGCATCTCCTACCAGGTGCGGCTCGACCTGGGCGCCGGGTCGTACGGTGGCGACGGCGAGGCCGCACCCACCCCGCGCCCCGGGATGAGCGCGGTGCTCCGGCTGACCGTGCGGCAGGCCACCGACGCCGTGACCGTGCCCGCCTCCGCCGTGGTGACCGCCGACGGCCGGGAGACCGTGTGGGTGGTCCGCGACGGCCGCTACCAGGCCGCCGAGGTGACGCTCGGCGTGCAGGGCGAGGACACCGTGCAGGTGGTCTCCGGGGTGGCGGCCGGCGAACGGATCGTGGTCGCCGGCGCCGACCGGGTCACCGCGGGCGCCACCGTCGAGTGACCACCCCAGCGATCGTCGCCACCGACGTGTCCCGGACCTACGAGCTGGACGGTCTCTCCGTGCCGGCGCTGCGCGGCGTCTCGCTGACCGTGGCGGCGGGGGACTACGTCGCGCTGGTCGGCGCCTCCGGCTCCGGCAAGTCCACGCTGATGCACCTGCTCGGCGGCCTGGACCGGCCGACCGGCGGCACCCTGCTGATCGGCGGGCGCGACGTGGCGTCGCTGACCCCGAACGAGCTCGCGGAGCTGCGCAACACCACGATCGGATTCGTGTTCCAGTCGTTCCACCTGCTGACCCGGACCACCGCCCAGGACAACGTCGGCCTGCCGCTGGTCTACCGCGGCATCGGGCGGCGCGAACGGCGGGCCCGGGCCGCCGCGATGCTGGAACGGGTCGGGCTGGCGCACCGGATCACCCACCGACCCAACCAGATGTCCGGCGGCGAACAGCAGCGGGTGGCCATCGCCCGCGCCCTGGTCACCGGCCCGTCGGTGCTGCTGGCCGACGAGCCGACCGGCAACCTGGACTCGGTCACCGGGCAGTCGGTGCTGGCCCTGCTCGAATCGCTCAACGCCGACGGCGTGGCGGTCGTGCTGGTCACCCACGACCGGGAAGTGGCAGAACGCGCGCGCCGGCAGATCGTGATGCGGGACGGCCTGATCGTGTCGGCCTCATGAGGCTCGCGGAGGCCTGGCGCGTCGCCCTCGACGCGCTGCGCGCCAACCGGCTGCGCAGCATGCTGACCATGCTCGGGGTGGTGATCGGCGTGGCCGCGGTGGTCGCGCTGGTCGCCATCGGCACCGGCACCAAGGAGCAGATCGAACGCCAGGTCGAGGGCCTCGGCTCCAACCTGCTGATCGTGGTGCCCGGCCGGCTGACCGCGGGCGCCGCGCCCACCTCGTCACCGCTCACCCTCGACGACGTCGACGCGGTCACCCGGGTGGTCGGCGACCGGACCCGGGTCGCGGTCACGATCAGCTCCGGCGAGACCGTGCGGGCCGGGTCACGGTCCGGCTTCGCGAGCATGCAGGGCGTGCTGGAGACCACCCCGTCGGTCTTCGTGCGGCGGCTGGACCGCGGGACCTACCTCACGCGTACGGACGTGAGCACCGGACGCCGCGTCGCGGTCCTCGGCGCCGGGCTGGCCGGAACCCTGTTCGGCGACCGCGACCCGGTCGGGCGGCAGATCACCATCGGGGGCGTCCGGTTCCGGGTGATCGGCACGTTCGAGCCGCTCGGGCAGAGCCTCGGCGTGGACCGGGACGGCGAGGTGCACGTCCCGGTCACCGCGGCCCAGCGTCTGCTCGGCACCGAACGCATCGACGGCCTGGCCATCCGCGCCCCCGACCGGGAGGAGATCGACCGGCTCGCCGCGGACATCGTCGCCACCCTCGCCGAACGCCACCCGGACACCGACTTCAGCGCGGTCACCCAGGAGCAGATCCTCGGCGTGCTCGGCGACATCCTCGGCGTCCTCACCGGGGTCCTCGCCGCCATCGCCGGGATCAGCCTGCTGGTCGGCGGCGTCGGCGTCTCCAACATCATGCTGGTCTCGGTCCGGGAACGGACCAAGGAGATCGGCCTGCGCAAGGCCGTCGGCGCCCGGCCCCGCGACATCGGGGTGCAGTTCCTGCTGGAGGCGGTGCTCCTGACCACCACCGGGGGAGTGCTCGGCATGCTGCTCGGCGGCACGTCCGCGCTGCTCGTGGACCGGCTCAGCCCGGTGCCGGCCGCGCTCACCTGGTGGTCGATGGCTCTCGCGTTCGGCGTCTCCGCGGCGGTCGGCATCATCTTCGGCGTGGTGCCGGCACAGCGGGCAGGCCGGCTCGACCCGGTGGTCGCCCTGCGTACCGAATGACCGTCTCGTCCCCATAGGGCCACCCGCCGGGACGCCGCTCAACTGCCGCTGCCCCGGGCCGAAAGAAGGGAGAACGACCCCCGGAGGAGAGACGTGCCGTTTCAGATGCGCGACCCGCACGGCGCCGCCCGTGCCCTCGCCTACCTGAGCCTGGCCGCCGGGGCGTACAACATGGTGACCGGCGTCTTCATGAAGCTGGGGGCGCCGATCGAGGAGGTGCTCACCCTCGGCGTGGTCTCCTGCGCCTTCCTGCTCATCGCCGTCGTGTGCCTGCGCCGCCCGGCACGGCTGCCCCGGGCCTTCTGGCTGTCCGTGCCGTTCGTGTCGGTCGCCGTGATCGCCGGCCTGAACTACGGCACCGCCGACACCTCCACCGGCGTGCAGTTGTTCTACCTGTGGCCGCTGCTCTACAGCGCGTCCTACCTCAGCCGGGCGATGGTCGCCGCCACCGTCGCCGCGATCTCCGCCGGGACCGCCGCCACCGTCTTCACGTTCCTGGAGGCCGGGCAGGCCCTCAACGACTGGATCGCCGTCACCGTGGCCATGGCGATGACCGGGCTCGTCGTGTGCTCCCTCGTCGAACGCAACGCCCGGCTCCGCGACGTCCTCGAGGTCCAGGCCACCTCCGACGCACTGACCGGCGCCGCCAACCGGCGCGCCTTCGACGCCCGGCTCACCACCGCCGCCGCGGATGCCGTGCAGGGCGGCCGGCCCGTCGCCCTGGTGATGGTCGACGTCGACCACTTCAAGAAGATCAACGACACCTGGGGGCACGCCGTCGGCGACCGCGCGCTACGCGCCGTCGCCGACGCGCTGCGCGCCGCCGGCAACGGCGACCAGCTGGTGGCCCGGCTCGGCGGCGACGAGTTCGCGGTGCTGTTGCGCGCCGCCCCCTACGAAGCCATCCGGTACGCCGAGCACGCACGCGCCCTGGTCGCGGCGACCGCCGGCCTTCCCTCCGGCCCGCCCGACCTGAGCATCGGGGTGGCCGTCCTCCCGGACCACGCCGGCACCGGTGAGGAACTCCAGCGGGAGGCTGACGCCGCGCTCTACCGGGCGAAGGCCCTGGGGCGCGGTCGCAGCATGCTGGCCGGCGCCCCGATCGGCCGGCACAGCGCCCCCGCCATGAGCTGACCCGGCCGCCCGCTCACCGCCGGCTCCCTGTCCCGCCCACCCGCGGCGCGCCCACCGCGCCACCCCACGCGCCCATCGCGCCCACCGCGCCACCCCACGCGCCAGCCCGGTGCCCGCCGCGCCCGCCGCGCCGGCCGCTCGCTCACCGCGCCGCCTGCCCGCTTGCCGGCCCAACCATGTGTGTGAAGTTACGGTTCGAATCGAGCCGCAACTTCACACACTCGTCGGCTTGCCGCCGTCAGCGCGGGTGGACGATCGGCTGCTCCGCGGTCGCCTCGTCGAGGGCGCCGTTCGCCGCCTGCCCCGGCTGCGCCGCGTGTCCCGAATCGGCCTCGTCGGTGGCCCGCTCGCTCAGCAGACCGAGGATCTCCGCGGGCCTGCGCGGGTACGGCCCCCAGCCGTCCCGCAGCACGTGGATGTACACCGACTCCAAGCACACCCCGACCCGCTCGACCAGATCCGAGTCCGCCGGTGACCCCAGCCGGATGGCCCGCGCGAAGTGGTCGAGGGCCTCCATGTGCCGCCCCTGGTCGAAGCAGCTGCGCCCGGCGTTCTCGTGCACCACGCTGCGCACCGCCGCCGACACGTCCGCCTCCACCGCCCGCTGGAACAGCCGGTCGGCCTCCAGGTAGTCGCCGCGCAGCCGCAGCACGTGCGCCAACTCCGCCTGCGCGATCACCATCGACTGCAGATCCTGCGCCGACTCCGCGTGCGCCAGCGCCAGCCGGCTCGCCGCCGCAGCCATACCGAGCTCCCCGAGCAGGCGATAGACCTCCGCCCGTACGCTCAGCAGCCCCGCCTTGACGATGTTGTCCGCCTCGTCGGCGAGAGGGCCGTCCAGCCGCTCACCCAGTGCTCGTAGCGCGTCCCGGTCGTCCACGACCTCCCGCAGCGTGGCCCCGTCCAGCCGCCACCGGATCGCCGACAGTTCGGCCGCCGACAACGGCAGGTGAGGCGCCAGTTCCGGCCCTTGCTGCTCCGGCCCCCGCACTTCCGCTGCCGTGCCCGGCCCTGTTCCCGTGCCCGGCCCTGTTCCCGTGCCCGATCCAGCCTGCGGGTTCGATTCAGCCTGCGCGCCCGGCCCCGTTTCCGCGCCCGTTTCGGATTGCGCGTCCGAGCTCGGACCGCTTCCCGTGCCCGGACCAGCCACTGCTCCCGGCTCGCTCCCGGCGTCCGTTCCAGCCCCGGCTCCCGCGGCCGCCCCCGTCCCGGTTTCCGCCGCTGCGCGGTTCGTGTCAGCCGTCTCACCGTTCGCCGGTGGGACGTCCGCCGGATCCCGCGCCGCGTCGGCCGCAGCCGTCTCCGCAGCGACCTGAGCCGGAGTCTTGGCCGCGAACCAGCCGCGGCCGAGCGCCGTGTCCGAGTACCGCCGAGGCTCCTGATCCGGCCCCGAGAGCGACAGCTTCGCGATCGGCCGCAGGTTGTGCCAGGTCCCGTCCGCGTCCATGTACGGAGCGTCCTGCTCCGCACCCTCTCCAGCCGGCGAACCAGCCGCGGCGTCTTGAACCCGCTCGTCAGCCCCGTGCTGCGGCGAGCCGGACCGAGGCATCTCCCAGGGACTACGCCCGGCCTCACCCGGAACCCCGTCCCGTTGCCCGGGCTGCGCCGCAGCAGCGGGCTCGCCCGTCGTCCCAGGCCCACCAGGCTGCACCGGCCCGCTCCCGGAAACCGGCGCACCCGCCGGCACGGGCCCGGCTGCCGCGACCGGCGCACCCGCCGGCACGGGCCCGGCTGCCGCGACCGGCGCACCCGCCGAGACGGGCCCGGCAGCTGCGACCGGCGCACCCGCCGAGACGGGCCCGGCAGCTGCGACCGGCGCACCCGCCGAAACGGGCCCGGCTGCCGCGACCGGCGCACCCGGCGGCACGGACCCGGCAGCCGCCACCGGCACCACCGCCGGAGCAGGTCCACCCACCGCCGAAGCGGGCGAAGGCTGACCCGTCGCGTTCGGCCGCTGCCCGGGCGTCAAAATCGACCGGGCACCCGGGGCGGACGCAGGATGTGCCACACCCTCCGTGTGACGCGCCTGCTGCTGACCCGCGTTCGCCTCACCCGGGCGCGCACCGGGTGCCTCCGGGGCCGCGGGTCGTGCCGTACCCCCGTCGCCCGCCCCCGCATCACCGATGGTGGCCGGCCCACGCTGCTCCGGCAGCCCCATCGGAGTAGGCGCCGCCCAAGCGTTCTGCTGCCCCGCCACCGGCGGCTGACCGTGAGCCCCGCGGGCCCAGTGGCCTGCCGCCGCCCCCGGGCCGTCCACGTCGCGCTGTTCACTCGCGACGTGCCGCCCGATCCGCTCAGCCTCATCACGCCGCTGCGCGCCCGGCGACGCACCAGCAGGCCCGTTCTCCGCACCAGCAACCTGAGCCCGCGCTCCAGCAGGCTGGATCTGCGGCCCAGCAGGCTGACCCTGCGCTCCAGCAGGCTGCATCGGCGGCCCAGCAGGCTGGCCCTGCGCCCCAGTAGCCGGAACCGGAGTTCCAGCCGCCGGGGTCTGCGGCGCGACAGGCGTACCGCCCGCAGCCCTCTGATCAACGTCTTGCCGGTTGGCCGGCGGCCATGCGTTCTCCGGACGCGCCCCCGCGGCATCCGGAACAGGCCGAACCGGCGAACCGGTAGTCCAAGCAGGCGCCGGCCGCTCCACCACTCCAGCAGGCGGCGGCCAGGCCGCAGCCGGTACTCCGGGCGCCTCCTGCGGGGTTATCGGCCGAGCCGGCGACACCGGCCGCGCGCCGGCGGGCGGCTGCGCCTCGTCCGGAACCATCGCCCACGGCCCGTCCCCGTCGGGCAGGAACACGTGCGCCGTCCGCGGGGTCCGCCGCGAACGCTGCTGCGGAACCTCCGCCCCGGAACGCCCCGCGACACCGGGCTGCGGCATGCCCCCACGCGGAATCTCCCCGGACACAGCAGGTCCCGGCATCACCCGCCCCTGCTGCTCACCGCCGAACCGAACATGTCCTGATTCCGCGGGCCCGGGCACCGCGCCGTTCCCGAACGGGATCCGCCCGGATTCCGCCGGTCCGGGCGCCGGCCGCCCCGCTGCCTGCTGCGGCACGCTCTCGAACGGGATCCGCCCGGATTCCGCAGGCGCCGGCAACGGCCCGGCCTGCCGCGGCACGTCACCGAGCGGAATGGTCCCCGACACCGAAGGCGCGGGCATAGTAGGCCGCCCGGCCGAGTACTGCGGCCCACCGGCATGCTGCGTCCCACCGGTTTGCTGCGCCCCACCAGCCGGCGACTGCGGTCGCGCATCAGCCGGCGTGGGACCCTCCGCATATCCCGCCACCGGCGACTGCGGCCGCGCACCGTCCACCGCCGCATGACCGGCCACCGTCCGTGCCTGCGCCTCCGGCGAGCCAATACCGGGCTCCACCGGACGACCGTCGTGCGATACCAGGCGACCGTCGTGCGATACCGGGCGACCGTCCTGCGCCGTCGGGCGACCGGCCCGCGCGGCCTCAGCCGGCAGCTGCGGCGCACCCGGCCCGATCACCCGAGCCGGCGGAACCGGCGCCGGCGCCGCAACGACACGCGGCGTCACCGGCGGGTCAGCCTTGATCACGCGAGGCTGCGGCGGCGGACCAGACCGGCTGACAACCTTCGGGGGTACGGCCGGAGCAGCTCGCCGCACCACGCGAGGCCCGTTCTCGCCACCGGCCCCACTGTCCGGTCCCGCGCCCGGCGCCCCACCATCACGCCGCTGCTGCGCGTCAGCACCTTCACCCGGACCGTCCGAAGCCGTTCCGGGCTCCGCCCACTCACGCTCGTCAGCGGCAGCGGGTGCCACCTCTTCCGGAAGGGGCCGCACCGGGCGGTCGTCCGTCCCGGCCCCCGGCTGCCGGACGGCCTCCACCCCTGCCCGGCCGACGGCCTCCATCCCTGCCTGGCCGACGGCCTCCACCCCTGCCCGGCCGACGGCCTCCATCCCTGCCTGGCCGACGGCCTCCACCCCAGCCCGGCCGACGGCCTGCTCACCACGGGCGACCGGTTGGTGGTCCACACCGGCGCGACGGGTGGCGTCCTCGTCGGGGCGTTCGACGGGTAGGTCGACGCGGCGGCTCTCCTCGACGGCACGACCGCCGAGTGCACGCTCGTCCTCCCAGCCCTGGCCGGCCACTTCGCGGGCCACGCCGAGCTGCTCGCGAGCGATGTCCGGGCGTTCGCCGCGGGCCGGCCCACGAGGGTCGCGGACGGTCTCCGGGCGTTCGTCGCGGGCCGGCCCACGCGGATCACGGCCGATCTCCGGGCGTTCGTCGTGGACCGCGTGGCGGTCGTCGTCCCGGTACGGGTCGTAGGGGTCGGCGGGCACCTGCGCACGGCCGGTCACCGGACGGTCGTCGGGCCATCCGGGACCGCGGCGCACGTCCGTCTCGTCGCGGCGGGACCGGCGGCCACCCGGCGGCCGGATCGGGCCGAAATCGTCCTCGTCCCAGGCGGAGCCACGGCCCCGCGGGTCGCGCTCGTCCTCGTAGCGTGCCGGGCGTACCCCGTACCCACCGTTGTGGTCCGTCTCAGGCGAACCGCGGCGCGCGTCGCGGCCGTGGCGGCGGTCCTGGTCGGCGGTCCGCCGATCGCCGCGAGCCGGCTCCTCCCAGTATTCGTCCGAGCCCAGCTCGATGGTCCGGCCGCTCGGCGGCATCCGGCGGTCGTCGACCCAGTCGGGGTCGGTCCGCGGCTCACCCGGGCGCCGGATCGCACCGTCACGACGCAGATCGTCACCCTCGGGAGCCCGGCGCGAACCACCGGGCACGGGGTCACGCCGCGGTTCGCCGGGCAAGGGGTCACGCCGTGGTTCGCCGGGCGCAACCGCACGCCGTGGTTCGCCGGGCAAGGGGTCACGCCGCGGTTCGCCGGGCGCAACCGCACGCCGCGGGGCGCCCTCACGGGTGTCACGGCGTGGGTCGTCGGCGCGGGGTGCGCGGCGCGGGTCGTCGATGCGGCGGGCGGGGGCGGGGCCGCGGTCGTTCTCGTCGCGGCGGTCGTCGGCGCGGGTGCCGCCGGAGCGCCGGCCGCGGTCGTCGGCGAGGCGGTCGTCGTCCCAGACCTCGGCGCGCCGGGGTGCGTCCTCGCGGGCGCGGTGCTTGTCGTAGCGGTCCCCGGTCTCCTGACGTCCGGCGCCGCGCCGGGCGCCGCGGCGCAACTCCGGGCGGGCCGCCGGGTCGATGATCGGGAAGTCGGGTTTGTCGAAGTCGACGCCGAGCTCGGGGCGGTTGAAGTCGATGTCGTCGAACTCGTCGCCGGCCAGGTTCTCCACCGACGTGTCGATCGGGACGAAGTCGGGGTCGTCCAGCCAGCTCGGGCGTTGCGCGTCGAAGGCGGCGCGGGTGCGCGGGCGAGCACTTTCGTCGAGCTCGTCGCCGCTGCGGCGCCGGGTGGGGATCACCGGGTCGGGGGCGCTGCGGCGTTCGAAGTGCTTCTCCTGGACAACCGCGTGCTGCGGCATGAACGAGTACTCCGTGTACTCGTCCTCCCAGTACTCGTCGTCCTCGTAGCTCACGAGGCGGCCCCGAACCGGCTGGGGGTCGACCCGCTGCCCCGTCGCCGCATCCGTGCCACCATCCTCACCCCTGTCCCACCTCGCGCATCCGGTGCCCGCCCCTCGCGCCCCGATCGATCCCTGCCACGTGATGGATGTGGAAGGTTAATCACGGATTTGCGCGGTGCGCCACCGTCCTGCGGACCCCTGTGCTGGCGCCCGCGGACCACCCACGGGTGCCGACCGTGCCGGCGCCGCAGCCCGCCGGAGAAGGTCGATCGAGCGGGTATACGTCCGGTGGGGGCAACCGGTTCAATGCCGTAAGCAGTCACTATGCCGGGGATCCGACAGTACGCACGGAGGCGCGGCGAGGGTTCGCCCGATCAACGAGAATCGTTCTCCGCAGGTGACGGGATGGACGTCGACTTAAGAACGTTTTAAGGTTCTCTTCAGGCCAGCTAGAGACTTGCGGGTGACCCTCAAAAGGTGACGCCGGGCGTGTCGAAGGACACTCCCGGCATCCGCGGATCATGGGGCCGTCGTCTGTCACGTTTGGTGAGCGCCCGGTTCGAGGATCGGGCGCCCCGCCACGGTGACACTCGCGGCGGGCCCCGGATCCCCGGACCCACGGACTCCCCGGCACTCGCGGCCGCCGCCCCCCAGTCAAGCGGCCGCACGCGCCCGAGACGATCCGCGGGGGACGACGCCCCCGAAGTTCCTTCGCGGACGGCAGTTTGTGGCGCGGGAGCCGGGACGAGAGACGGCGGCGGGAAGCTATTCCCGCCGCCGTTTCGTCTCTCCAGCTCCACCCACGCTGGGGATCATGTGTGGGTGCCGGCTGGGCGCGGCGGGCCGGTGGTGAGGCTTGTTCGCGGGCTGGGGATCATGTGTGGGTGCCGGCTGGGCGCGGCGGGCCGGTGGTGAGGCTTGTTCGCGGGCTGCGGATCATGTGTGGGTGCCGGCTGGGCGCGGCGAGCCGGCGGTGAGGCTTGTTCGCGGGCTGCGGATCAGGTGTGGTTGCCACCTGGTCAGAGGCGGCCGTCGCGGGTGAAGTGGCCGATGCGGCGGGGGAGTGCCAGGCCCTCGGCGGCCAGGGCGGTGAGCAGCGCGGACAGCTCGGTGCGGGTCAGGGTGGCGGCGGCGGCCGGGTCGGGGTGGGGTACGTCCAGGGCGATGGCCGCCTCGATGGCCCGGGAACCGATGGCGGCCTCGACGGCCCAGACGCGGTGGGCGCAGAGGGCCGAGTGCGCGGAGACGGTCAGGTCACCGTGCAGGCGTAACAGGCGGCGCAGGTCGGCGGCGAGCTTTTCGATCGGAGGGCCGTAGGGCTGCTGCGGCGGCCGGCGCCAGTCGTGGTCGCGGAGCGCGGCCCAGCAGCGTGGCAGCAGGCCGGCGGCGACGGCCAGGGACGCCGGCACGGTGAGGACGAGCAGGATGCGGAGTGTCACGGCGCGCTCCTCGTCGAGGGAGAGCGGGGCTGTGTCTCCGACCTTCCGCCGACGCCTGCCGGACGTCAACACACTTTTGTGCGACTCGCACGCATGGGGAAAGCGCCTCACTCCAACGGGAAAGCCAGGAAAGGGGCACGGGAAACGCGGGAGCTTGCGGTGGGACAGCGGTGCCGGGGGCGGGACAGCGGTGCCGGGGCGGGACAGTGGTGCCGGGGCAGGACAGTGGTGCAGGGGCAGGACAGCGGTGCGGGGAGCGTCTCAGTGCATGCGGGCGGGACCGCCGAGCGGGAGGGAACGCTTCAGCCCGGCGGCCGCGCTGCGGCCGGGAGGGTGCGGGCGGGTCGCGGTGTGGCCCCGGGGCTCCGCATGGCTCGTACGATCAGCAGGTCTTGCCGTTGCGATCTCTCGCCTTGAGGCGGACCGTGGGCAGTTCCGGCGCCGGGAGCGGGTCGGCGGCGCAACCGGCGACGGCGCTGAAGCGCGCTCCGCCGGGGCCGGCCATCCACGCCGCCCGCGCCTCGACGATGTCCTCATGGCTGCGGCCGACGAAGTTCCACCACATGACCAGGGGTTCGGCGAAGGGTTCGCCGCCGACGAGGAAGAGGCGGGCCGGCCCGGTGGTCTCGACGGTGACCGAGGCGCGGCCGTCGCCGAGGTAGAGGAGCTCGCCGGGCGGCAGCGGGGTGCCGCCGACGGTCGCCGAGCCGGTCATCACCAGCAGACCGTGCTCGAAGCGGGGGTCCAGGTCCAGGACGTAGCGCACGGTCCCCGTGGCGACCAGTTCCGCGCCGACCAGCGGTGTGTGGACGGTGGCGGGGGAGACCAGATCGCCGAGCCGGCCGGCGACGACGGTGACCGTGAGGGTGCCGTCGGAGAAGGCGGGCAGGGTCGCGTGGTGCTCGAAGGCGGCCGGCCCGTGCCGTGCGGCGTCCGGCAGCGCGAGCCAGAGTTGCAGGCCGTGCATGCTGTCCGGGTGGTCCGGCGGGGTGAACTCGGAGTGCGCGATCCCGTGGCCGGAGGTCATCAGGTTGAGCTGCCCGGGGGCGATCAGCTGGTGGCTGCCCAGGCTGTCGCGGTGCTCGATGACGCCGTCGACGAGCCAGGTCACCGTCTGCAGGCCGGTGTGCGGGTGCGGCGGGACCTGCATGCCGGGGCGGCCGCTGACGTCGTCGGGGCCGAAGTGGTCGACGAAGCACCAGGCGCCGATCATCCGGCGTTCCCGGTGCGGGAGCAGGCGGCGCACCGTGGTCCAGCGGCCGAGCGGCACGTCGTGGCCGGGCAGCAGCACGCTGTCCGGGCCGGCTTGCACCACATCGCTCATAGAGGTCGAGCTTATGGCAGCAGCGTCGCCGAGCCCAGGACCCGGGTGATCGAGACCTCGATGACGACGCGGGCCGGGTTGGGGCGCGGGACGCGATAGCGGGCGGCGTAACGCTTCTCTGCGTCGGCCACCGGCGACGGCTCGTCGCGGACCACGGCGAGGCCTTCGACGGTGCTCCAGCGGCGGCCGTCGACCTGGCAGATCGCCACCCGCTGCTGGCCGCGGCGGATGTGCCGGACGTGCGCCGACGAGGCGGACGAGATGACCCGGGCCAGGCCGGCCGGCACGTCGAGGGTGGCGCCGACCGCGACCACGTGCGGCGAGCCGTCGGCGCGCAGCGTGGTGAGCGTGCACAGGTGCCGCTCGGTCCAGAACTCCTGGAGGGCCGCTGAGTCCAGCGGGACGACGCCGCTCATGCCGTCTCCGCCGGGAGTGCGCCGCGGCGGACCGCTCGGACCAGGGCGGCGTGGTCTCTCTCCACCTGGTCCGCGTACACCCGGGCGAAGCGGCACAGCGACTCGTCGAGCTTGTCGCCGCTGCCCACGTATCCGGCGATCACCGACGCCCCGCTGGTCCGGGCGTGGGACTTGGCCAGCAGGTACCCGCAGATGCCGGCGTAGTCGGCGAGTGCCCCGGCGTCGATGTCCTCGACAAGGATGGCCCCTTTCATGTCGCGGAACTGCCGCACGTAGAACTGGTGTTCGCCGTACGTCGTCCAGCCGAGCAGCGGGTCGCTGACCGTCTGGAGCGCCTGCTGATATTCCACCACCCGCTGCCCCTGGTGCCGGTGCCAGGCGCGGGCGCCGTGCTGGTGCCGCGCCACCACCGAGCGGCGGGCCTGCTTGAGCTGCAGGAACAGCACGTCGTCGCTGGTGCTGCCCTCGCACAGGGCGACGTACGCCCGCAGCCCCACCGACCCGACGCCGACCACCTTGTGCGCGATGTCGACGATCCGGTACCCGCCGAGGATCCGGGCCCAGTGCGGTTTCAGCGTGTTGAGATAGCCGTCCAGCGCCTCGGCCAGCCCGGCGCGTTCCTCCGGTGGGAGCCGGGTGATCAGCGGCGGCTCCTCGACCAGGCGGGCGGTGCCGTCCTGCCGCTCGGTGAACCGGGGCAGAGCGCGGTCGCTGGTGCGCCGCCGGGCCCGGCGGGCGGCGCGTTCGATCTCGTCGCGGAAGCTCGCCCGGCTGGTCGACGAGCGCATCCCCGCCACGTCGAGCTGGTCGAAGGCCCGGGCCAGCAGCGGCTTCTCGGCGAGCTTGGTGATCTGCAGCCGGTACTCCTCGACGCAGCGCCGCACCGCGGTCGCGCAGGCGCTCTCCCGGAAGTGGCTCTGCCGTCCGGCGACGTGCACGCTCACCACCAGGCGGCGCAGGTCCCACTCCCACGGGCCGGTGTGCGCCTCGTCGAAGTCGTTGAGGTCGAAGACCAGCTCCCGTTCCGGGGAGGCGTAGAAACCGAAGTTGCCCAGGTGGGCGTCTCCGCAGATGACCGGGCTGATGCCGGTGGACGGCAGGGCGGAGAAGTCGTCGGCCATCACGCCGGCCGAGCCGCGCAGGAACGCGTACGGCGAAGCGATCATGCGGCCGACCCGGACCGGGATGAGGTATTCGAGGCGGCCGGCGTGCGAGGCCGTCACCTGGCTGACCGGGTCGGCGCGGTGGTCGGGGGCGCGCCAGTGCGCCATGTCGGATCGGGGGGACCGGTCGCGCAGCGATCGACCGATCTCGTAACGTTGCGCCCGGGGCGCCGCGGCACGGCGCAGCGAGGTGAAGCCCTCGTCATCTACGCTGCCGGACACCAGGTGGGGTGACACTTCCATCGGTGCCGAGCGTACGTGTTCGCCGGTAAGGGCCGTACAGGGCTTCGGCAATGCCGGGTGTTATCGATAACATTCCGGAAACAGCGCAGAGGAACGGACCGGACGAGGTGCGCAAGTTGGACAAGGTTACCCGTAGCCCGGCGATGACGGATGTCGCCAGGCTGGCCGGTGTTTCGCACCAGACGGTCTCGCGTGTGCTCAACGATCATCCCAACGTCAAGGAACAGACCCGGATCCGGGTCCGTGCCGCGATCGCCGAGCTGAACTACCGGCCCAACCGCGCGGCCCGCGCGCTGGTGACCGGCCGCTCGCAGCTGATCGGCGTGGTGGCCCGCAACAGCACTTTGTACGGCCCGGCCTCGATGCTCACCGAGTTCGAGCAGGCGGCCGCGGACGCCGGCTTCGCGGTGAGCGTCGGCAGTGTCCGGGAGCTGGACCGCTCGTCGATCGCCTCGGTGGTCGACCGGCATCTGGATCAGCGGGTGGCCGGGCTCGTGGTGATCGCGACAACGGCCTCGGCGACCGAGGCGCTCGCGGAGATTCCCGGCGATCTTCCGGTGGTCTTCATCGACGGCGACCCGGCGAGCGGCCGGCCGGTGGTGACCGTGGACCAGGTGGCCGGGGCGCGGGCGGCGACCCAGCATCTGCTCGACGCCGGGCACCGCACGGTCTGGCACGTCTCCGGCCCGACCGACTGGTTCGACTCGGCCGGCCGCATCCAGGGCTGGCGGCAGACCCTGGAGGAGTCGGGGCGTGAGGTGCCGCCGCTGCTCTCCGCCGACTGGTCCGCGGCGGAGGGTTACCGCGCCGGTCAGATGCTCGCCCGGATGCCCGAGGTGACGGCGATCTTCACCGCCAACGACCACCTCGCGCTGGGCATTTTGCGAGCTTTGTACGAGCGGGACCGCCGCGTGCCGCATGATGTGAGTGTCGTCGGGTTCGACGATGTGCCCGAAGCGGCGTACTTCATCCCGCCTCTGACCACCGTCCGGCAGGCGTTCGGTGACGTGGCCAGGGCGGCGTTGTCCCTGCTGCTGGGTCAGATGCGGGAGGACGCGGGCGCGGCCGACCACATCGTGGTGCCACCGCAGCTGATTGTCCGGGGCAGCGTCGGCCGCCCTGCCTAGATGTGGTTTCTCGTGGGGTTTAGTGTTCACTCATGAGTGAACGGGTGCACCGGCGCGACTCATGACGCGGCGGGACCGTATTAAGCGGTCGTTACCGCGTTGTTGCCGACCGCCGTTGACAGGGCAATTGTTAGCGATAACACTCCGTTGTGTGGCTACGGCCGTGCCCGCGGCCCAACGGAGGTACCCGTCATGATCGGCGCACGTAAGATCAAAGCGGCGAATGGCGCATATCCGGACGTCCGCGCTGTGGCCGCCTGATCTCCACGAACAAAGGAACGACCCATGACACCGCAGATCTGGTTCCTCACCGGAAGCCAGCATCTCTACGGCCCGGAGACTCTGGAGCAGGTCGCCGCGCAGTCCGCCGAGATCCGGCGGACCCTGGCCGCGCAGGGACTGCCCGCCGAGATCGTCGGCAAGCCGGTCCTGACCGACGCGGTCGCGATCAAGCGCGTGATGCTCGAGGCGAACGCCGACGACGACTGCATCGGCATCGTCGCCTGGATGCACACGTTCTCGCCGGCGAAGATGTGGATCGGCGGCCTGGACGCGCTGCGCAAGCCGTTGTTGCACCTGCACACCCAGCACAACCGCTCGCTGCCGTGGGAGTCCATCGACATGGACTTCATGAACCTCAACCAGGCCGCGCACGGCGACCGTGAGTTCGGGTTCGTCCAGGCGCGCCTCGGGGTGCCGCGCAAGGTCGTCGCGGGGCACGCCTCCGACCCGCGCGTGGCGGGCCGCGTCGACGCGTGGGCGCGGGCGGCGATCGGCCTGCAGCACCTGCGCGGGCTGCGGCTGGCCCGCTTCGGCGACAACATGCGCGACGTCGCGGTGACCGAGGGCGACAAGGTCGAGGCGGAGTTGCGCTTCGGGGTCTCGGTCAACACGTACGGCGTCAACGACCTGGTGGCCGTGGTCGATCAGGTCCCGGACGCCGAGATCGACAAGCTGATCGGCGAATACCGCGACGTCTACGACGTGTCGGCTGAGCTGGACCAGCGTGCCGACTCGCTGCGGTACGCCGCGCGGATCGAGGCGGGACTCCGGCAGTTCCTGACCGAGGGCGACTTCGGCGCCTTCACCACGAACTTCGAGGACCTCGGCGGACTGCGCCAGCTCCCCGGCCTCGCCGTGCAGCGGCTGATGGCCGACGGTTACGGCTTCGGCGGCGAGGGCGACTGGAAGACCTCGATGCTGGTCTCCACCGTCAAGGCGATGGGCGCCGGAACCGGACGCGGCACCTCATTCATGGAGGATTACACCTACCACTTCGGTCCGGGTGAGCCTAAGATCCTCGGCGCGCACATGCTCGAGGTCTGCCCCTCGATCGCGTCGGCCCGCCCGCGGGCCGAGATCCACCCGCTGGGCATCGGCGGTCGTGAGGACCCGGTCCGTCTGGTCTTCGACGCCGCGTCCGGCCCCGCTGTGGTCCTCGGGATGGCGGACATGGGCGACCGGTTCCGTCTCGTGGCCAACGAGATCGAGGTGATCCCGCCGGACCAGCCGCTGCCGAACCTTCCGGTCGCCCGCGCGGTGTGGAAGCCGGCGCCCTCGCTCTCCACCTCGGCGGAGTGCTGGATCACCGCCGGCGGCCCGCACCACACGGTGCTGACGCAGGCTGTCGGCGCGGAGACGTTGCGCGATTTCGCCGAGATGGCGCAGACCGAGCTGCTAATGATCGATAACCGCACCACCCCGGCCGATTTCGCCGACCGGGTCCGCTGGAACCAGGCGTACCACCGCCTGGCCCGGTCTCTGTAACACCGCTCTCGAAGAGGAGAAAGATTGTGAAATACCCCCGCCTCGCAGCGGTATTCGCCGCCGCCACGATGGTTGCCACGATGGGCGCCTGCGGCTCGTCCGAGAAGACGACCGACCAGGAGGCCGCCGGCGGCGACAACGCCGGCGCGCTGATCGGCATCACCATGCCGACCCGTTCCTCGGAGCGGTGGATCTCGGACGGCGACAACCTCAAGTCGCAGCTCGAGGGCCTGGGCTACAAGGTCGACCTGCAGTACGCGGAGAACGACATCCCGACCCAGACCCAGCAGCTGGACAACCAGATCACCAAGGGCGCGAAGCTGCTGATCATCGCGTCGATCGACGGCACCGCGATCACCACCCAGCTGGAGAACGCCGCCGCCAACAAGATCCCGGTCATCTCGTACGACCGCCTGATCCGCAACAGCCCGAACGTGGACTACTACGCCACCTTCGACAACTTCAAGGTCGGCGTGCAGCAGGCCACCTCGCTGCTGACCGGTCTGAAGGTGCTCAACGCCGACGGCTCCGAGGGCACCGAGAAGGGCCCGCTGAACATCGAGCTGTTCGCCGGCTCGCCGGACGACAACAACGCGACCTTCTTCTTCAACGGCGCGATGAGCGTCCTGCAGCCGCACATCGACAAGGGCACGATCGTCGTCAAGAGCGGTCAGAAGGACTTCAAGACGGTCGCCACGCTGCGCTGGGAGCCGGCCACCGCGCAGAAGCGCATGGAGAACCTCCTGACCTCCACCTACAAGGGTGACGTCAAGGTCAACGGCGTCCTCTCGCCGTACGACGGCCTCTCGATCGGCATCCTCTCCGCTCTCAAGTCGAGCGGTTACGGCACCGGCTCGAACCCGTACCCGATCGTCACCGGCCAGGACGCCGAGCTCGCGTCGGTGAAGTCGATCATCGCGGGGGAGCAGTACTCCACCATCTACAAGGACACCCGCCAGCTGGCGAAGACCACCGGTGAGATGGCGGACGCGGTCCTCAAGGGCGGCACCCCGACCACCAACAACACCAAGGACTACGACAACGGCAACAAGGTCGTTCCGTCCATGCTGCTGGAGTCGGTCATCGTCGACAAGAGCAACTACCAGAAGGAGCTCGTCGACGGCGGTTACTACACGGCCGACCAGCTGAAGTGATCCGACAGCCGCGCCCCGCCCGACCCCAGCGGGCGGGGCGTGGCCGCCGGACCGGCCCAATAGGAGGGTCTGCATGACCGACACGATCCTGCGGATGAGCGGCATCACCAAGACGTTCCCGGGCGTCAAGGCGCTGCAGGACGTCAACCTGGAAGTCCGCCGCGGAGAGATCCACTCGATCTGCGGCGAGAACGGGGCCGGCAAGTCGACCCTGATGAAGGTGCTGTCCGGCGTGTACCCGCACGGAACGTACGACGGTGAGATCGAGTTCGAGGGCGCGCCCTGCAACTTCAGCGGCATCCGCGACAGCGAGCACCGTGGCATCGTCATCATCCACCAGGAACTGGCGCTCGCGCACAACCTTTCCATCGCGGAGAACATTTTTCTCGGCAACGAGCAGTCCAAGCGCGGCCTGATCGACTGGAACAAGACCAACCACGCGGCTGACGCGCTGCTGCGGCGGGTCGGCCTGTCGGAGAGCTCGGTGACGCCGGTCATCGAGCTCGGCGTCGGCAAGCAGCAGCTGGTGGAGATCGCCAAGGCGCTCTCCAAGGAGGTGAAGCTGCTGATCCTCGACGAGCCCACCGCGGCGCTGAACGACGAGGACTCGGCCCACCTGCTCGGCCTGCTGAGCGGCCTGCGCGACGAGGGCATCACCTGCGTGATCATCTCGCACAAGCTGAACGAGGTCATGAGCATCTCGGACCGGGTCACCATCCTGCGGGACGGCAAGACCATCTGGACCGAGGAGACCGCCGGGCTCACCGAAAACAAGATCATTTCGGGGATGGTCGGCCGCGACCTCGAGCACCGCTACCCGGAACACACGCCGACGATCGGCGAGGAGGCGCTGCGGATCGAGGACTGGACCGTCTACAGCCCCTCGCAGACCGACCGGGCCCTGGTCCGCAACGTCACCATGTCGCTGCGCCGGGGCGAGATCGTGGGCCTCGCCGGCCTGATGGGCGCCGGCCGCACCGAACTCGCGATGAGCGTCTTCGGCCGGTCGTACGGGGTGAACATCACCGGGCGCCTGATCAAGGACGGTCGGCCCATCCAGGCCCGATCCGTGCGCGAGGCGATCAACCACGGCATCGCGTACGCCACCGAGGACCGCAAGCGGTACGGCCTCAACCTGATCGAGGACATCAAGCGCAACGTGTCCGCGGCCGGGCTCGGCAAGCTCGCCAAGGGCGGCTGGGTCGACGGCAACGAGGAGCACAAGGTCGCCGACGAGTTCCGCGCCAGCATGAACATCAAGGCGCCGAGCGTGGAGGCGATCACCGGCAAGCTGTCCGGCGGCAACCAGCAGAAGGTCGTACTGTCGAAGTGGATCTTCACTGACCCGGACGTGCTGATCCTCGACGAGCCGACCCGGGGCATCGACGTCGGCGCCAAGTACGAGATCTACACGATCATCAACCGCCTGGCCGACGAGGGCAAGGCGATCCTGGTCATCTCGTCCGAGCTGCCCGAACTGCTCGGCATCTGCGACCGCATCTACACGCTGTCGGCCGGCCGGATCACCGGCGAGGTGCAGCGCGCCGACGCGACGCAGGAAAGCCTGATGACTCTCATGACGAAGGAAGAACAGGAGGTAGCGCCGTGACGGTCGCACCCACCAACGCGGATCTGAGCGTGGGCGGCACGGGGCCGTCCGCGCCGAAGCCCGGCAAGGCCGGTTTCACCATGGGCTTCAACCTGAGGCAGAGCGGCATCTACATCGCGTTCGCGCTGATCATCCTGCTGTTCACCATCCTGACCGGTGGCGACCTGCTCCAGCCGCAGAACATCAGCAACATCATCGTGCAGAACTCGTACATCCTGGTTCTGGCGATCGGCATGATCCTGATCATCATCGCCGGGCACATCGACCTCTCGGTCGGCTCGGTGGTGGCCGCCTGCGGCGCGTTCTCCGCGGTCATGATGGTCAACTGGGATCTGCCCTGGCCGATCGCGGTGGTCGCGACGCTGCTGTTCGGTGCGCTGATCGGCGCCTGGCAGGGTTACTGGGTCGCCTACTTCGGCATCCCCGCCTTCATCGTCACGCTGGCCGGCATGCTGCTGTTCCGGGCGATCACCCTGATGATCCTGGGCAACCAGGGCATCGGCCCGTTCCCGGAGGAGGTCCGCACGCTGGCGAACGGGTTCACGAACGGCTTCCTCGGGAACGTCGGCCTCGGCCCGCTCGGCGGCGCCGACCTGTTCAGCATCATCGTCGGCCTGCTCGTCGTGGTCGGCATGGCGTTCGTGCAGTGGCGCGCCCGCACCGCCCGGGTGAAGTACCACCAGGCCGTCGACCCGATGTGGCTGTTCGTGCTGAAGATCGCCGTCCCGGCCGTCCTGGTGATGTACGTGATCATCCAGCTGGCCCGGTTCCGCAACCTGCCGTGGGTGCTCATCCTGCTCGCGCTGCTGGTGGTCGGCTACACCGTGGTCACCAACCGCGCCGTCTTCGGCCGCCAGATCTACGCCGTCGGCGGCAACCTGCAGGCCGCCACGCTGTCCGGCGTCAAGGTCAAGTCGGTCGTCTTCTGGCTGTTCGTGAACATGGGCGTGCTCGCCGCGCTCGCCGGCATCATCTTCGCCGGCCGCCTCAACCAGGCCAACCCGACCGCCGGCAACGCGTTCGAGCTGGACGCCATCGCCGCCGCGTTCATCGGCGGCGCCGCCGTCCAGGGCGGCGTCGGCAAGGTCGTCGGCGCCATCACCGGCGGCCTGATCATGGGCGTCATCAACAACGGCATGAGCCTGATCGGCGCCCAGAGCGAAGAGGTCATGCTTGTCAAGGGCGCGGTCCTGCTCGCCGCGGTCGCCTTCGACGTCTGGTCGAAGCGCCGCACGGCCACCGCACGCTGACACCACGACACGGCACGGAGCCGGCTGCGTCTTCCGCAGCCGGCTCCGTTCTTTCCTTGCTGGTACGACCTGGGCAACACACCCGCTCAGTACCGGAACTGACCGACCAGGCCGTGCAGTGTCGTGCTCATCCGGGCGATCTCCGCCACTGCTTGTTCCGACGAGACGATCGCTGTCGAAGTCTCGGACACCGCCTTGGACACCGTGGACAGGCTTTGGGAGACCTCACGGCTGCTGGAGGATGCCTCCGTGACGTTGCGGGACATCTCCGACGTGGTCGCCGTCTGCTCCTCGACCGCTGAGGCGATGGTGGTCTGATAGTCGTTGACCCGGGCGACTATCTCGGTGACCCGGCTGATCGCCTCCCGGGTGGCGGAAGCACTGAGCTGGATGTCCTGGACACGCTTGCTGATGTCCTCGGTCGCCCGGGCGGTCTCCTGGGCGAGATCCTTGACCTCACTGGCCACCACGGCGAACCCCTTGCCGGACTCGCCGGCGCGAGCCGCCTCGATGGTGGCGTTCAGCGCGAGCAGGTTGGTCTGCTCGGCGATCGCGGTGATCAGATTGACGACGTTGGTGATCTCCGCCGACGACTGGCCGAGGGCCGTGACGGTGCGGCTGGCGTCGTCGGCGACGCGCACCGCCTCAGCCCCGGCCTGACTCGCGTCGGACGTGCTCGTGGCGATCTCCCGGATCGAAGCGCCCATCTCCTCGGCGCCCGCGGCAACGGTGGTCAAAGCGTGGCTCATGGCCTCTGTCGAGCTGGCGACCCCACTGACCTCCCGTGACGTCTGCTCGGCGGAGCCGGCGATACGGCCGGTTCCGCCGGCCAGCCGCTCACTCGCCGCGGCGAGTGCGTTCGCCTGGTCGCCGATCTGGGCGATGATGCCGGCGAGCTTCGTGACGAACCGGTTGAACGCCGCACCGAGAGGGCCGAACTCGTCGCGCCGGGACTCGTCGACCCGATGGGTCAGATCGCCCTCACCATCGGCGATCTCCGACAGCCTGGTGGTCAGACCGGACAGCGGCCGGAGGATGCTGCGGGCCAGCAACCACGCCAGGAGCGCCACCATCAGCGCGGCCAGCAGGACACCGGCGATCACCGCGGCTCTCGACGTGTCGGCGGTCCGCGCCGTCGACGCGGCTCGCACGGAGAGCAGACCGGATTCCTCTCGGGCCATGTCGGACAGCACGGCACGGATCTGATCCATGACCGCCTTACCCTTGTCGGTCAGCACCACATCACGCGCCGGGCCGAACCCCTCGGTGCGGCGCAGTTCGATCGTCTCGGTGAGCTCGTCGAACTTGGCCTGGACCAAGGGCCGCAACTCCGCGATCCGCCGTTGCTGAGCCGCGTTGTCGGCAGTCAGGCCCGCGACATCGTCGATCAGCCCGGTCACGGATTCGGAAGCCGCGGAGTACGGCGCGAGGTAGGACTCCTCGCCGGTGATCAGGTAGCCGCGCTGGCCGGTCTCGGCGTCCTTGAGCACGCCGGTGATCTGCTCCAGTCCCTGCAGCACCTGGTAGGTGTGGACCACCTGGCCGCTGTTCGTCTCCAGTTTGCTGGTGTTGCGGTACGCCAGTGCCCCGACGATGCCCAGCACCACCAGCGGAACGGTGAACGCGCCGACCAGCCGGGTGGTGACGCGATGCATCACGCTCATAACGACAGGCCTTCCTCTCGCCGGGCAGACGGCACCGCCGCAGCCGGGGACAACGGGCTCGTCGGCCGGATGCCTCGCCGCAGCCCGAGACTCTGAACGTAGCCAGAAGGGCGGTGTCGCCGCCGACGTTCCGCCTCCTCCAGCGATTTCTGTGACAGGTGGTCAAGGAGGACACGGTCGCCGGGTATGGTCCGCAGCCATGGGCGCGATCAAGCCGTGGCATCTGTTCGTCTGTCTCATCGTCGTACTCCTGATCGCCGGAGTGTCGGTCGCCGTCGCCAGAACCGGCCGGCGGAAATAGGCGACTCGAGCCGATGAAGCTGCCCCTCGACCAGGTGCTGTCGTGGCGGATGCGGCGGCAGTTCCTCGACCGTCCGCCCGGCCTCACCGCCGAGACCGTCGTCGGGCGGCTGTGCGGCGTGCAGGCCCAGGTCGCCTCCGCCGCCGAGCTTGCTGTCGCCGTGCGTCATCCCACACCCGTGGCGGGTGCCGCCGGCGAGGCTCTGGAGCGCCGGACGCTGATCAAGGTGTGGGCGATGCGCGGCACGCTGCACCTGCTCACCGCCGGTGACGCGGCCGCCTGCCTGAGTCTGATGGCCGCCGCGCGTACCTGGGAGAAGCCCTCCTGGCAGAAGACTTTCGCCACCACCGCGCAGATCGCCGCGCTCGCCGGCGCCGTCCGGGAGATCCTGCCCGGCCGGGTCCTGACCCGGGAGCAGCTGACCGCGGAGATCGTGGCGAGCACGCGCGACGATTCGCTGGCCGAGCTGCTCGGCTCCGGGTGGGGCGCGGTCCTCAAGCCGCTGGCGTGGCAGGGCCTTCTGTGTCACGGGCCGGGTGACGGGAACCGGGTGACGTTCACCAGTCCCGGGACGTGGGCCGAGGGCTGGACGGGCCTGCCGGAACCGGACGAGGCGGCCCGGCGGGTCATCCCCGCGTACCTCGGCGCCTTCGGTCCGGCCACGATGGAGTCGTTCGACCAGTGGCTGATCCGTGGCGCGTCCCGGAAGGCTTCCGTGCGGAAGTGGTTCGGTGATCTGACCCGGTCGGGCGTCCTCACCGAGGTGACGGTCGACGGGCGGGCGGCGTACGCCCGGACGACCGACGTGGCGGACATCGCGGCCGCCGAACCGTTGCCCCAGGCGCGTCTGCTCCCGGCGTTCGACCAGTTCGTCCTCGGTCCCGGCACCAGGGACGAGCACGTGGTCGCTCCGGAGCGCCGCGCGCTGATCAGCAGGGCGGCCGGCTGGATCTCACCCGTCGTGGTCGCCGGTGGCCGGGTGGCCGGCACCTGGGAGCCGGCGGGCGACGGCATCGCGGTCGCCCTGTTCGCCGAGGCGGGGCGGGTGCCCGAGAACGAGCTGGCCGCCGAGTGCGTACGCATCGCGCAGGTCACCGGCGGCCGCCCGGACCTGGTGGTGACAACCGTCTGACGCCGGGTGTGACCGAAACCGGTGTCCACCCAGTCCTCCTCAGCAGAGGACGTTCCGCCGGACACCGAGGAGAACCCCACCGTGGACACCATGCGCGACCACTTCGACCGGGCGGTCGGCGACGACCCCGGCGCCGATCCCACCGCGATGGCGCACGCCGCCATCGCCCACGGCGGGCAGCTCCGGCGCCGGCGGGCGCAGACGGCGATGGCCGGTGTGGCGGTCGGCGTGGTGATCATGCTGGGGGTGGCAGCCGGCGTCGATCTGACCTCCGGACCGCGGGGTGATCAGGAGGGTGCCGTGACGATTCAAGCGGCGATGATGCCGGTGGCCGCGCCGTCCTGCTCGGAGAAGCCGGTGGAGAGCGACGCCACCGACCTGATGGTCTTCCTGAGGCTCGACGCGTCGGAGAAGCAGCGGTCGGCGCTGCGCTCGGTGTTCTCCGACGACGCCAGGGTGAGCAGCATGCAGTTCGAGACCCGCGCCGAGGCCTTTGAGCGCTTCCGGACCCGGTGGGCCGATTCTCCCGACTTCCTCGCGGCGGTCGATGCGAACAGTTTCCCCGAGGCGTTCCGGTTGCGCCTGGTCGATCCCGCCCGGTTCACGGCTCTGCGCGCCGAGTACGCGGCGTTGCCCGGCGTCCAGCAGATCCTCGGCCGGGCGTGCCCCGCCGACGCCCCGGTCGGCGGCACCCTGTGACCGACACCGTGACCCCGGCCCGTTCGGCCGGCACCTCCCCGAAGCCGGCGCCGGCCGGCTGGGGCGCGGCCCGCCGGCGGGCGAAGGCGGCCCGCGACGAGGAGTTCACCGCCTTCGTGGAGTCCGCCGCCACCCGGCTGCGCCGCACCGCCTACCTGATGTGCCGGGACTGGCATCTCGCGCAGGATCTGACCCAGCACACCTTCGCCAAGATGTACGCGGCGTGGCACCGCATCCGCACCACCGCGAACCTGGACGCCTACAGCCGGCGCATGCTGATGAACCTGGTGTTCGACCAGCATCGGCGGCGCAGCGGCTCCGAGGTGGTGCTGGCCGAGCTGCCGGACCGCCCGGACGGGTCCGCGGCGGGCACCCCGGAGCTGCGCCTCGCCCTGGTCGACGCGCTGGCCCGGCTGACCGTCGAGGACCGGGCGGTGCTGGTGCTGCGGCACGCCGAGGACCACAGCGTGGACACGGTGGCCTCGATCCTCGGTGTCTCCGCCTCGGTGGTGAAGATGCGCAACGCCCGCGCGCTGGCCCGTCTGCGCGCCCTGCTGGGCGACGATTTCCCGCAGCCCTAGCGGGCCGCGACCAAGCCGAACGACGACGGTTCGACGCCGGGGAAGACCCCGGACAGCGACCCGATCCCGCAGCGCTTCTGCAGCACCTCGGCGATCACCGACCGATAGTCGGTGGTCGCCGCCAGGTCGCCGGCGAGCAGGTCGTCCGGTGCCAGGCCGGGCCAGTCGGCATAGAACCGGCCGCCCCGCACACCGCCGCCGAGCAGCAGCATCGCGTTGCCGTGCCCGTGGTCGCAGCCGTGCGAGCCGTTCTCCGCCACCCGGCGGCCGAACTCGCTGATCGTCACCACCGTCACGTTCTTCATCGCCGTGGGGCCGAGATCGGTCACGAACGCGTTGAGCGCCTGGGCCAGATCGGTCAGGTTGTCGTGCATGCGCTGCCCGGCCACCGCGGTGCCGAGGCCCTCGTGCATGTCCCAGTCGCCGCAGTCGACAGCCGCGGTGACCAGCCCGGCCTTGGCCTTGATCAGCCGGGCCACGTCGCGGAGCGCCGCGCCCAGCTCGGTGTCCGGATAGCCGGTGCCGGCGGCCGGGACGGCGGCCCGGGCCTGCGCGGACGCGGCGAGCGCCCGGTCGGCGGCCAGCGCCGGCGCCGCGAGATGGGCCGGGGCGTCGGCGTACATGGCGCGCAGCGCGGCGGCCATCGGGCGCTTGCCGTCGCCGGCCAGGGTGACGTCGTCCAGGGCGGTCATCGAGACGTCGACGGCCGGCCCGGCCAGCAGGCGGGCGGGCATCGCCCGGCCGACCGAGACACCGGCGAGCGGCCCGGTGGCGCCGGTCAGCCCGAGCATCCGGTCCAGCCAGCCGCTGCGGATCGAGGTGCCGGGCGCGGCGTTCTCCATCGCCTCCATGGCGGCGAAGTGCGACCGGGTCGGGTTCTGCTGGCCGACCGCGTGCACCGCGGCGAGCTGCCCGGACCTCCAGTGCGGCAGCAGCGGCGCGAGCGCCGGGTGCAGGCCGAACTTCTCGTCACCGGCGATCACCTTGGCCTTCGGCACGGCGATCGACGGGCGCGCCCGGTAGTAGTCCTGGTCGCCGATCGGGGCGACGGCCGACAGCCCGTCGAACCCGCCGCGCAGGGAGACCACGACCAGGGTGTCGCCGGTGTAGTCGGCGCCGGCGGCGTAGGCCAGCTTGGTGCTCAGGGTGGCGCCGGCCAGTCCGGCGCAGGTTCCGGCCAGCAGGGTCCGGCGGCTGACAAGCGTCATGATCACCTCAGCTGGAACGAGGGCGAATCGAGGACGAGTGCGATCAGATACGGCGCGGCGCCGGCGAGCGACTTGTCCTTCGCGGTCAGAGGACTGGTCGGCAGCTTGTCCGCGACACTGAGCACGGCGGCGGTGTGCCTGGCCGGCAGCTTGGCGCCGACGAGCCGGACGGCGAGCGCGTCGACGAGCGCGCCGTACGTCGCCGGCAGCACCGGGACCAGCGACTTCAGCAGGTCGGCGGGGCGGGTGAGCTGCTTGGGGTACCACCCGGCCGCCAGGTTCAGATGCAGGTTGCAGCGCAGCAGGAAGGCCGACGGTGACGCCCAGGCGGTCGCCACGTCCGGGAAACCGTTCGGCGCGCTCCAGCGGAACGGGGCGTTGCCCGCGTCGACCATCGCGTTGTAGAGCGCGTCCAGCGACTTCACGCCGGCGGCGTCGGGCTGCAGGCCCAGCGCACGGATGACGGCGATCATGTCCTCGAACGGCGTGCGGGTCTTCCGGCCGGCCGAGGCGGCGAACTCCGGCGACGTGAACAGCGCCCGGAGCACCGGCACGATCGCGGTGTCGTTGTCCAGGTAGACCTTGGCCAGCTTGGTCACCAGCGACTGCGGCGCCTCGTCGGCGACGAAACGCACACACAGCTTGGTGGCGATCCGGGTCGCGGTGGCGGGGTGGCGCGCCAGGTGGTCGAGGAACGCGAGGGCGCCGGCCTCGCCGCCCGTGGCGTGCTGGAAGCCGAGGACGGAGACGGCGCCCTTGGCGTGCTTCGAGGCGTCGTACACGTAATCGCCGGACTTGCCCACGGTCATGCCGGTGAGCAGGCGGGCGGCGGCCAGCACGTCGGCCTCGGTGTAGACCATGCCGACGGTGTGCAGCTCCATCAGCTCCCGGGCGTAGTTCTCGTTCGGGTGCGCCTTGGTCGACGAGCGCTGGTCCAGGTAGGTGAGCATGGCCGGGTGGCGGGCGCTGGCCCTGAGCATGTCGGCGAACTTCCCGTACGCGTGCTTGCGGATCACCCGCACGTCGTAGTCGGCGCGGGTGTCCCAGACCCCGCTGGACGGGGCGGCGATGTGCAGGTGGTTGGCGAAGAACGCGACAGTGGATTCGAACAGCTGCCGGTTCGACCAGGCGGCGCGGGCGATCGCGGCGCGGCCGAGCTGCCCGAACGCCTCGTAGGAGTGCTTGGCCAGCTTGGCCCGCACGGTCGCGCCGTCGGCGCCGGCCAGCGGCAGGCGGGCCAGCACCTTGTCGCAGACCGCGTCGTCGATCTTCGACGGCGCGAGCTGCCGGTCCAGCCAGCCGGCGGCGCCCAGCTTGCGCGCCTCGGCGAGCGACGCCGGGGTGGGGCCGAACGTGGCGCGGCGGATCAGGTGGAAGACGGCGTCCTCCGGCGCGGCGGCGGCGGCGGGCGCGGAGACGGACAGGCCCGTCGCGGTGAGGGCGGCAGTGGCAACAGAACCGGCGATCACGGTGCGGCGAGTCGTCGTCATGCCTCACGGTTCGACGCGAAAGCCGAACCTCCGCGTCGCTGCAACCGTGACTAACGATCCCGCAATCCGCTCGCACCCGTGACCGGGACGGTCACTCCCACCTATCCTCAAGACCGTGGATCAGGCAGAAACCGTACGCACCCCGTCCTCCTGGGTCGTGGTCGGCCTCGACAACGGCGGCACCTGCAACAACGCTACCGTCCTCGACGCGACCGGGCAGTTCCTCGTCAGCAATCTCGTGGAGAACCCGAGCCGCGTGCTCGACGGCCCGGAGTCGGCCGTCGCCTCGCTCGCCGCCGCGTTCCACGACATCCTCGAACTGACCAGCACACCGGTGTCCCTGGTCCGCGCGGTCGGGCTGGACACGCCCGGCCCGGCCAGCGCGCACGGCGTGATCTCCTCCAAGGGCGCGACGAACTTCAATCAGATCTCCTGGCACGGCTTCGACATCCGCGGTGCCCTGGAGGCCGAGCTCGGCCTGCCGGTGGTCTACAACAACGACGCCAACGCGGCCGCCCTCTACGCGCACCACCGCCACTTCGGCAACGCCGCGCCGCTGAAGTCCTCGGTCTCGGCGATCGTCGGCACCGGTCTCGGCGGTGGCGTGGTGGAGATGGGCAAGGTGGTCCGCGGCTGCGCCGGGATGGCCGGCGAGCTGGGGCACGTGCAGATCCCGCTGCACGGTGTCCTCGAGGAGGGCCAGCCGGTCCCCCGCTGCAACTGCGGTTTCGAGGGCGACGTGGAGTCCATCGCGTCGCTCACCGGCATCAAGAACAACCTCCTGCCGTACTGGCTGACCCGCTTCCCGTCGCACCCGCTCGCCGGCGAACCGGTCGGGTCGGCGGCCAAGAAACTACGCGGCCTCGGCGAGAAGGACGACGAGCTGGCCATCGCGATCTTCACCCAGCAGGCGCGGGCGATCGGCAAGCTGTTCACGATCGCCGCCAACTTCACCGACCCGGACGCGTACTTCCTGGGCGGGGGAGTGGTCGAGGCGGCGCCGCACTTCCGGCAGTGGTTCCTCAACACCGTCCGGGAGAGCACCCAGCTGCGCGACGAGCAGGCCCGGGCGGCCACCTTCGCCCTGGTGCCGGACCTGGACATGGCCGGGGCGCGGGGTGCGGCAGTGGCGGCTCTGGACGCGGTCACCGCCAAGAAACCCTGAAGATCTTTTTGGGATCGTACGGGCGATGCCGGGTCCCGGGGCCACACCGCGGCCCGGGTGCCCGCTCCCGCCCGGCGGCGCGGCCGCCGGGCGGAGCTGCCGGGTCAGTCTTCCTTGAGCGCCGTGGCGACGTCCGGGAACATCGGCAGGTAATCGCTGAGCCCGAGCGTCTCGAAAAGGCGTCTCAGGAAGCGCGACGGCGCGGCCAGGCGCACCCAGCCACCCCGCTCGGTGGCCCGGCCGTGCGCGGTGACCAGCACGCCGACCCCCATCGAGTCACAGAAGTCGAGGCCGGAGACGTCCACCACGACACGCGGCGAGGAACGCTCGACCAGGCGGCCGATGTTGGCCTTGAGTGCGGGCGCGGTGTCGATGTCGAGAGATCCGCGCAGGACGAGGACGGCTGTGTTCGGTGGATGGTGGGCGACCGAGACCTGCATAGGCGTGTTTCTTTCCAGGGGGCTGGGCGGGCTTGTCATCAACCCTAAGCGAGCCCGGCCAACCCTGCAGTAGTCGTGAGATCAGGTCACTTTCCGGTCCGGGCCGCAGTGGCGTTGCACCACCGCGGCCGTGCCGGGGGAGCGGCGTCAGCCGGCGTTGCGCCACTTGCGGCCGTGCCGGCCGATCAGCCGGTCGGCGTCGGTCGGGCCCCAGGACGCCGCCTCGTACGTCGGGATCGGCGAATTGTCCCGGTCCCAGTGTTCGATGATCGGGTCCACGATCCGCCAGCACTGCTCCACCTCGTCGCTGCGGATGAACAGCGACGCGTCGCCGATCAGCGCGTCGAGGAGCAACCGCTCGTACGCCTCCGGCGACTCCTCGGCGAACGTGCCGTCGTACGAGAATTCCATGCTGGCCGTCCGCACCCGGAACGAGTGACCCGGCACCTTGGCGCCGAAGCGCAGCGAGATGCCCTCGTTGGGCTGGATCCGCAGGATCAGCGCGTCGGCGTCCAGGCCGGTCAGCTGGTCGGTCGGGATCGGCAGGTGCGGCGGCCGCTGGAACTGCAGCGCCACCTCGGTGAGGCGGGCCGGCAGCCGCTTGCCGGTGCGCACGTAGAACGGCACCCCCGCCCACCGCCAGTTGTCCACGTTCAGCCGCATCGCCGCGTACGTCTCGGTCCGCGACAGCGGGTCGACGCCGACCTCCTCGCGGTAACCGGCCATCAGCTCGTCGCGGGTGCCGCCCCGGGTGTACTGACCGCGCACCGCCGCGTCGGCGATGTCCCGGTCGGTGGGCAGCCGGATCGCCTGGAGAAGCTTCACCTTCTCGTTGCGCAGACCCTCGGCGCCGAACGAGGCGGGCGGCTCCATCAGCGCGAGCGCGAGCACCTGGAGCACGTGGTTCTGCACGATGTCGCGCATCGCGCCGGCGTTCTCGTAGAAGCCGCCCCGGGTGCCGACGCCGAGCGTCTCGGCCACCGTGATCTGCACGTGATCGACCCAGGAACGGTCCCAGATCGGCTGGAAGATCGAGTTGGCGAAGCGCAGGGCCAGGACGTTCTGCACGGTGTCCTTGCCCAGGTAGTGGTCGATCCGGAAGACCTGCGGCTCGTCGAACGCGCCGTGCACGACGGCGTCCAGCTCGCGTGCCGTGGCCAGGTCCCGCCCGTACGGCTTCTCGATGACCAGCCGGGAGAAGGAGCCCTCCCGCGCGACGTTGAGGCCCGCGCCGGCCAGCCCGTTGATCACCGGCTCGAACGCGCCCGCCGGGGTGGAGAGATAGAACAGCCGGTTGCCGGACGTGCCGCGCTGGGCGTCCAGCTCGTCGAGGGTCTCGGCGAGCCGCTTGTAGGTCTCCGGGTCGTCGTAACCGCCGGCGACGTACCGCACGCCGCCCTGCAGCTGGCGCTTCTCGGCGAGACTGCGGTTGCCCAGGGCGCTGTCCGCGAACTGCTCGTCGCTCATCGGCGTCCGTGCGACACCCACCAGCGCGAACTGGTCCGGCAGCCGGTTGTGCCGGGCCAGGCTCTCGACCGCCGGCAGCAGCTTGCGCCGGGTCAGGTCACCGGAGGCGCCGAAGATCACCAGCGTGGCTGGCGGGGCGCTGCGCTCCTGGATGAGCTGAGGTGCGTGGTCCATCTTCTGCGTGTCCTCCGACCGGATCGATGCCGTCCGTCTGAACCTTACGCAGCGCGGGCCCTCGAGGGTTCATCACGTGGTGGCGAACACGGGCGGGCGTACGCGAAAAAAGTGGCAAAATGGGCGCAAAGGTCTGGCAACCGAGGGGGACCACGTGAAGTACCGGCTCGTGACCCGTAGCGACTTCGACGGTCTCGTGTGTGCCGTGCTGCTGCGCCACCTGGACATGATCGACGCCGACACGATCCTGTTCGTGCACCCGAAGGACGTCCAGGACGGCGTCGTCGACATCACCGACCGCGACATCCTGACCAACCTGCCGTACGACGCCCGGGCCCACCTCGTCTTCGACCACCACCACTCGGAGACGCTGCGCAACGCCGGCGACCGCGACAACCACATCATCGTGGGTGACGCGCCGTCCGCGGCCCGGGTGATCTACGAGCACTTCGGCGGCAAGCAGCGCTTCCCGCAGGTCTCCGACGACCTGATGCGCGCCGTGGACCAGGCCGACTCGGCGGACTACTCGTTGACCGACATCCTCAGCCCGACCGGCTGGACGCTGCTCAACTTCCTGATGGACAGCCGCACCGGACTGGGCCGGTTCCGCAACTTCCGGATCTCCAACTACCAGCTGATGATGCAGCTGATCGACGCCTGCATCGAGCTCCAGGACGTGCACGACATCCTGGCCCTGCCGGACGTCGCCGAACGCTCCCAGCTGTACCACGAGTGCTCGACCCGGTTCGTGGAGCAGCTGCACCGGGTCTGCCGGCTCGACGGTGACGTGGTCGTCGTGGACCTGCGCGACGAGGAGGTCATCGAGGCCGGCAACCGGTTCATGGTCTACGCGCTGTTCCCCGAGGCCCGCGTCTCGGTGCACATCATCTGGGGCCGGCAGAAGCTGAACACCGTCTTCGCCTGCGGCAAGTCGATCCTGGACCGCACCTCACCGGTGGACATCGGCGAGGTGATGCTGCGCTACGGCGGGGGCGGGCACCTCGCGGCCGGCACCTGCCAGGTCCCGCACGACGAGACCGAGCGGGTCGAACACGAGATCATCGACGCCCTGCGAACCGAACGCGTAGTCCCCGTCTGACGCGTGTGAAGTTCGGGTGCGATACGCACCCCAACTTCACACCCAAGCTCGCGTGCCTGCCTGCCCGCCTGCCTGGTGCCTTCTTGCGTGTGAAGTTCGGGTGCGTATCGCGCCTCAACTTCACACACTGGTTTGTGCGATGAGTGCGTGCGGACGGGGAGTTGCCTCCCCGTCCGCACGACGCGCGGATCATGGGCCTTGCCCGGGGCCCCACCCGCCGGTCGTGGCCGAGCGCCCCACGCGCCTTGCCACGACGTCCTCACGCCCACCCGCGTGAGGTTTCCCCGCAGGACCCGGCCTGCTCGGGAGTCTGTACGTCAGCCCTTGTAGGCCCATTTGCTGTGGTCGCCGCCGGTGCCGGCGGTGACCGGCTCCTTCTCGGACTCGGCGGTGTCCTCCTCGGGAGCGTCGTCCGGCTCCGTCTCCTCGGCGCGGTGCCGGTTGCGCAGCAGCACCCAGCCGGCGCCGAGCAGCGCCAGCGCCGCGACCACCCAGCCGGACATCGCCGCGAGCGACGGCCCGGCCTGCGCGTCCTCCGCGAGCTCGCGGAACGCGGCCTGCTCGGCGGGGCTGAGCTCACCGCCGGCCGTGGTGGTCCCGCCATGATGCCCGCCGGCCGGAGCGCCGTTCGACGGGGTCAGCGTGACCGTCGCCGTCTCCGGCGCGGCGGAGGTGCCGTCCGCGTACTTCACGTCGATGGTGAACCGCATCGAACTGAGCAACGGCATCGGCCCGGCCGCGATGGGCAGTTCCGCGGCCTGGCCCGGCGCGAGCGCTTTGCCCACGGACAGCCAGGTGATGGCGCTCGGCACCTTGGTGACCGGCGACGAGCCGTGGATCGGCTGGATCGGGGTGTTCAGGTCCCGCCACTCGATCTTGGGGGCCCAGTCGTCCACCGACAGCGGATAGACCTCGGGGATCGGGGCGTCCGCCGGGATCCGCAGGGTCACCTCCTTGACCGCCGCGGTGCCCTCGTTGGGCACGCGGAAGTACAGATTCTCTCCGCTGCCCTGCGCGGCGCTCGCCGGATTCACCGTCACGTCCGCCGCGGCCGGGCCGGCCGTGGGAAGCACGACGGCAGCGGTCACAGCGGCCAGCACGCCCGCGCGGCGGGCCATCCCCAGATGCCTCACGACATGTAGTTCGGATCACGGGTCCCGAAGGTTCAACGAGTCGCAGAAGTTTTCCGATCCAGGAATGATGTGCGCATGCGCGACGTGCCGATCGACGGCGACATGATCCGGCTGGGCCAGTTCCTCAAGCTCGCCGACCTCATCGAGACCGGGGGAGAGGGCAAGATCCTCATCGCCTCGGGAGACGTGACGGTCAACGGCGAGGTGGACACCCGCCGCGGCCGTCAGCTGCACCCCGGCGACGTGGTGCAGGTGCTCGGCCGCAGCGCCCGCGTAGTGCCGTGACCCCGCACGCGTCGCGCGCGGTGGTGCGCGTCTTGCCGTAACACCTTCGACGGGAAAGTCCGGACACGTCGGAACCGGGGGAGCGGCCCGGTCGTCGTACCCATCATGACCCGAACTCGCGGCCTCCTGACCGCCGCCGCAGCAGCCATCCCCATTCTTCTCGGCGCCTGCGCCCAGCCCGGCACCGGCCTCGACGCGGGAGCCGCCGGCAGTACCAGCAGCAGTCCGGTGACCGGGCGCGGCTCGACCGGCTACGGCTCGGACGCGGTCATCCGTGTCGAATATCGCGGTGGCTTCGTCCCGCCCGACTATCTGGTGGGCCGTCTGCCGATCGTCTCGGTCTACGCCGACGGCCGCGTGATCACCGACGGTCCGGTGCCGCTGATCGCGCCCGGCCCGGCGCTGCCCAACCTCCAGCTGCAGCAGATCGCGCCGGCCGTCGTCGAGGAGCTGACCGCCGAGGCCCTGGCGGCGGGCGTGAGCAACGGCGCCGACCTGGGTTCGCCCGGCGTGGCCGACGCGCCCAGCACCCGGATCACCGTGGTCACCGACGGCGGCACGCAGATCGTCGAGGCGGTCGCGCTGCGCGAGGCGCAGGCCGACGACCCGCTGCTGACCACCCGGCAGAAGGACGCCCGCAAGAAGCTGGCGGCGTTCGTCGAGCGGCTCACCTCGCTGCCGACCACCGACGGCCTGCCCGCGCCCACGGCGTACCGTCCGGACGAGGTCGCCGCGCTCGCCACCCCGTGGACCGACCCCGGCGACGGCCTGGCGGGCAAGCCCACCCCGTGGCCCGGCCCCGCGCTGCCCGGCGAGGTGCTGAACCCGAACGTCGACACCCGGTGCGTAGCGGTGAGCGGCGAGCAGAAGGACGCCGTCTGGGCCGCCGCCGAGAAGGCCAACCAGCAGACGCCGTGGGTGTCCGGCGGCAAGCAGTACCGGGTGATGTTCCGCCCGCTGCTGCCCGACGAGTCCGGCTGCGCCGCCCTGCGGAGCGCCGGATGACCCCGTTCGACGACCCGTTCGAGTTCGACCCGGACTCCGGCGGCGCGGCCGGCGGTGGCGAACAGCCCGTTCCGGTGCGCCCGTTCTGCCGGGCCCGCCTCACCGGCGCGCGCGCCCGCACCCGCTACCGCGGCGACCCGCCGCGCTGAACCGGCCGGCGCCGCGGGGACGTCCGCGGCGCCGGCCCCCACCACACCCGCCCTCAGCGCCACAAGCAGTGTGTGAAGTTCGGCCCGTATATGAGCCGCAACTTCACACGCACCTTGTCCGCCGGCCGCACGTTCGCACCCGCCTCCTGGCCAGCCGGGAGCCGTGTGTGAAGTTCGGCCCGCAACTTCACACGCGGGTCACCAGACGTCGCCGTCGCGCCAGTCGCAGATCAGCTCGCCGGCAGTCCGCAGCCGCGGCCCGCCGGGCACCTCGCGGACGAAGGTGCTGTCGTCGTCCTCTTCGGTCCGGGTCACCCCGGAGGGCACCAGCACCGCCGTCGGCCCCTGCCACGGCGTCCATCCGCGCGCCAGATAGAGGGCGCGCCCGGCCCCCGACGCCGACAGCGCACCCAGGTGGAAGCCGCCGTCGATGACCCGTTCCGCCGCGGCCATCACCGCCGCGCCCAGCCCGCGCCGCTGCCGGTCCGGGTGCACCGCGACTGCCTCCACGTACCCGCAGCGCAGTGACCGGCCCTCGTGCAGGAACCGGCGCTGCACCACCGCCGCGTGCGCGACCGGCGCCGTACCCTCGTCGATCAGGAAGTGCAGCCCGCCCAGCGCGTGATCCCAGTCCTCGTCGCCGAAATCACCGTCGAACGCTTCGTCCATCAGATTCCGCAGCGTGACCCGCTCGGCCGGCGTCAGGTCCGCGGTCACCACCATGCGCACAGTGCTCACACCGCATGCTAAGAGGCCGCCCGTCGCGCCGGGCAGGCGCCGGGACGCGGAGGGCCTGTCCCAGTCGGCGCGCCCGGAAATGCGGACGGCCCGCCCCGGGTCGGGACGGGCCGTCGAGTGGCAGGTCAGTGCACCGGCCGTCAGTGCACCTGGAGCAGGTCCACCACGAAGATCAGGGTCTCGTTGGGCTTGATGGCGCCGGCCGCGCCGCGCGCGCCGTAACCCAGGTGCGGCGGGATGACGAGACGGCGGCGGCCGCCCACCTTCATGCCGGCCACGCCCTGGTCCCAGCCGGCGATGACCTGCTGGCCGCCGACCCGGAAACCGAACGCCTCGCCCCGGTTGTAGGAGGCGTCGAACTCCTTGCCCGTGGACTGGGCGACACCCACGTAGTGGACGCTGACGTAGTCGCCGGACTTCGCCTCCTGGCCGTCGCCCTCGACGATGTCCTCGATCAGCAGTTCGCTGGCGGGGGCGTCGGGGATCGGACCGACATCGGGCTTGTTCATGAATCCTCCATAGTTCTTACCGGACCCGGCCATGCAATCACAGCTGCGTGGCCGCTGAACGCTCGGTGCCGCAAGTACGTACCCACGGGTGGCCGGGGGACTCCCGGTGACGCCGTGCCGTACCCGGGAGATCCGATGTTCGTCCGCCGCCTCGCCGTCCTGGGCCTGCTCGCCGTCGCCGCCGTGCCCGCGCTGCCCACCCCGGCCCTCGCCCACGGCGCCCCGGTGACGCCGATCAGCCGGTCCGCGGCCTGTGCCGGCAACGGCACCGAACGCGGGACGGCCGTCTGCAAGGCCGCGCTGCGGGCCACCGGCGGGTTTCTCGGCGCGTACGACAACGTGCGCCTGGCGGATGTGGACGGCAACGACCGGTCCCGGGTGCCGGACGGGCAGCTGTGCAGCGCCGGACTGGAGGCGTACCGGGGGCTCGACCTCCCCCGTGACGACTTCCCGGCGACGAAGGTGCGGTCCGGGCAGCGCCTGTCCGTGTCGTACCGCGGCACCATCCCGCACGAGGGGGTGTTCCGCATCTATCTCACCCGTCCGGGTTGGTCCCCGGCGGAGAAGCTCGGCTGGGACGACCTCGGGGCGAAACCGATCGCCGAGATCGTCGACCCGCCGTTGCGCGATGGCGCGTACCGGATGAAGGTGAATCTGCCCCGGCGGAGCGGGCGGCAACTGCTCTATGTGGTGTGGCAGACCAGCAGCACGCCGGACACCTACTACTCCTGCTCCGACCTCGTCTTCCCGGCGGCCGAGGCCAGGAAGCCGGCACCCGCGGCGACCACGAGGGCTGCGACGGTGACCACGAAGCCGGCCCCGGCGACCACCAAGGCTGCGACAGCGACCACCGAGCCGGTCGCGGCGCCCTCGGAAGAGCCGGCCGGCACGCCTGAGCCCGCGGAGACCACCGCCGGCGCAGTGCTCACCTCAGCTCAGGATCCGGCCGTGGACGGAACGGTCACTTTCGGGCACTGGCTCATTGTGGGAGCGCTCACAACGATTGCCCTGGTCATCGCCGCGACGGGCGTTCAGCGGCTGCGCCGGCGCCGCGGGCAGTGAGCCGATTCCGAAAAATCCGTTGAACCACGCGAGTGTGGATCTCGTACTGACGGGCGTCGACGATGCACCGCCTGTCCGGCCCCCAACAGACGACGAAAGGCCAAGCATGAGTCGTGTTCGTTACCGTGCCCAGGGACGTCAGTGGCTGTCCCGCCGCAAGGTGCTCGCCCTCGCCGCGACCGGTGTCGGCGTGTCCGCGGTCTCGGTGGCCGGGCTGAGCCTCGCCGGTGAAGGCACCGAGGCTGCCGGCGACGGGTCCCCGCTCGTCGTCTCCATCCGCGACGCCGCGAAGGGCACGATCGACGTCTTCTCCGGCGACAAGCTGAAGACGATCACCGACAAGAAGCTCGTCGCGAGCCTGATCAAGGCCGCCGGCCGCTGACCTCGTAGGAGAACACGACAATGTCCTCACATCGCGAAGCGCCGGAGATCAGCAAAGATCCGGTCGCGGACAGTTCCGACCTGTACGCGTTCGTCAGCCCCGACGACCCGGACACGGTCACCCTGATCGCCAACTACGTGCCGTTGCAGCTGCCGGCGAGCGGCCCGAACTTCTTCGAGTTCGGCGACGACGTGCTGTACGAGATCCACGTCGACGCCAACGGTGACGCCCGCCCCGACGTCACCTACCAGTTCCGGTTCCGCACCGAGCTGCGCAACGACCGGACGTTCCTCTACAACACCGGCCCGATCGAGTCGCTGGACAGCGAGAACTGGAACCGTCGCCAGTTCTACTCGGTGACCAGGGTCGACGGCTCCGGCAAGAGCACCGTCCTGGCCAAGAACCTGCCCTGCCCGCCGTGCAACGTCGGCCCGCTCTCGATCCCCGACTACGAGAAGCTGGCGGCCGACGCCGTACACAAGCTGAAGACCGGCGAGAAGGTCTTCGCCGGCCAGCGCGCCGACGCCTTCTTCGTGGACCTGGGATCGATCTTCGACCTGGGTACGCTCCGCCCGTTCCAGGACAAGCACCTGGTCGGCCAGAACCTGTTCAACTACGCCGGCAAGGCGGTCAACGCGACCGACAAGACCAACGTGCACAGCATCGCCATCCAGGTGCCGGTGCACATGGTGCGCCGCGACGGCAAGAAGCGGGTGCGCGGGCGCGACCCCGGCGCGGTCATCGGCGTGTGGACGTCGGCGAGCCGCCGCCAGGTCGAGGTCCGCAACGGCGACGGCAAGGCCGGCGACGTGGTGGTCGGCCCGCCGGTGCAGGTCTCCCGGCTCGGCAACCCGCTGTTCAACGAGGTCATCGTGCCGATGGCGCAGAAGGACCGGTGGAACAGCCTGCCGCCGAGCGAGGACAAGCGGTTCGCCGAGTTCGTCGCCACGCCGGAGCTGGGCGCACTGCTGCCGGCGCTCTACCCCGGGCTGTTCGACAACCTGGCCGCGCTCAACGAGACCGAGGAGCCGCGCGCCGACCTGCTGGCGATCCTGCTCACCGGCATCCCGGACGGGCTGATCGACGGCTTCCAGAACAACACCGGTGAGCTGCAGGCGGACATGCTGCGGCTCAACACGGCGATCCCGCCGGCCGAGAAGGAGAACAAGTTCGGCGTGGTCGGCGGCGACGTGGCCGGGTTCCCGAACGGCCGGCGCATCGCCGACGACGTGGTCTCCATCTCGCTGCGGGCCATCGCCGGGGCCACCGTGCCGCTGGTGAACGCCGACTTCGAGCCGGACGCGGCGGCGGCGCTGGTCGAGCAGGGGCTCAGCATCAAGGACTCCAGCCGCAAGCTGCTGAAGAAGTTCCCGTACCTCGGCACCCCGTTCGACGGCTTCGGGAACCCGTCGTGACCCACGCGCACAGCCACGGTCACGGCCACCCCCATCACCACCACACGCTGGCGCCGTCCGGTCAGGGCACCGTGATGCTCAACATCGGCGGCGGGATCGGCGCGCTGATCATCCACACTGATGGCCAGTGGCACGGCCACGAGATCGAGGTCAGCCCGGCCGGGGCGCCCGAGCATCGTACGCATGCCGCGGTTCGTGCCCGTTATGTCCGTGGTGGGGTCACCTTCAGTGTGGTCCTCGACGCGCTCCCGGCGGGCCGTTACCTGCTCTGGCAGGACGGCGCCGAGCCGTTGGCCGAGGTGGACGTGCGTGGCGGCGCGGTCACCGAGTTCACCTGGCCGGTCGACGCGATTCCCGGACGGGGTCTCGTTTCGGTCTAGTGTGAGGCCATGGCAGGCGGCCAGAACCGCGCTCCGGTCACGCCGGGCGCGGACATCCCGGTCCACGTCGGACTGCGCACCACCGACGTGGAGGAGGCGCGGGCCTTCTGCCGCAAGCTCTATTACGGGCCCCTGCGGATCGAGCCGGTCGGTGACCCTCGGCAGTTCCAGTTCTCCGCCGACGTGGTGCTGCTCGGCCCGATCACGCTGGGCGAGGTGGGGTACGGCACCGACATCCGCGTCACCATCGGTGCCCTGGAGACGGCGTACCACGTGCTCGTCCCCCTCACCGGCATGCTGAAGTCCCGGCACCGCGGCGCGGTCGTGCTCGCCGACCCGACCCGCGCCGCGGTGTACCGGCCCAGCGGCGACATCGAACTGGACTGGCCCGGCAGCTGCCGCCTGCTCAGCGTCAAGGTGGAACGCGGCGCCCTGGAACGCGAGCTGGACGCCGCCCTCGACCAGCGGGTCGTCTCCCCGCTCCCGCTCGGCGCCAGCTTCGACCTGGTCGACGGCCCGGGCCGCACCTGGGCCGCCCTGGTCCGTCTCCTGCTCACCGAGCTCCGCGGCCCCGACGGGCTGGCCAGCCGCCCCCGGATGGCCGCCCGCTGGCGTGACATGGTGGTCAGCGGGCTGGCCCTGACCGTCGAACACCCCTACGGCGAGGAGCCCGCCGGACTGCAGGGCCCGCACCGCCCGCGCACCGTGAAACGCGCCCTCGACGTCATGCACGCCGAGCCTTGGCGCCCCTACACCGTCGGCGATCTTGCCCAGATCGCGGGCGTCGGCGTCCGCGTCCTTCAGGAGTCCTTCCGCCAGCACGTGGGCATGCCGCCGCTCACCTATCTGCGGCGGCTCCGCCTCGACGGCGTGCATGCCGAACTCGCCCGCTCGGATTCCGGGCAGGTCAGCGTCAGCGAGGTCGCCTACCGGTGGGGCTTCACCCACCTTGGCCGGTTCGCCGGTGCCTATCGTCAGCGCTTCGGGGAGTCTCCTTCGCAGACTCTCCGCTCCGGCCCGGACTGACCCCGCCGTCACCTCGCACCGGCCGCTGTCCCGCCTGGCGCCGTGCGCTGTCAGACCTCGCGCGGCCCGCTGATCCGCCTCGCGGCCCGCTGTTCCGCCTCGCGGCCCGCTGATCCGCCTCGCGCGGAATGCTGTTCCGCGCCGCGTCGGTCGCGTGCGTGGGTTTCGGACCGCCGCGCGCTCGCCTGGCGTTCACGCATGATTCTTGGGCTGGGAAGCTGCGCCGTTGCCGGCTGGGCGGGGCGGGCCGGCGTCCACGCATGATCCGCAGCCTCGGACTTGGAGGCATGCCCGATCGACGCCTCCACCTGATGGCAGCGCCGAGATTATGCGGGGGTGAGGCGGGCGGCGGCGCTGGCGCGGCAGATCGTGGTGTCGAGGCCTTTGGCGTCGAGGAAGGTGATGACCGACTCGAGGACGCGGCGTTCGATCAGGCGCTGGTGTTTGGCGATGTCGGGGTAGTGAGCCGGATCGGTCACCGGCACGGGGATCTCGCGCACCGAGACGCGCGCGCCGTGGTCGAGGCCGAGCCGGAGTTTGCGGTCGGGTTCGGCCCGGGTGAAGGCCTGACGGTCCGGGAAGAAGGTTTCGGCGACCGCGCGGACCAGGTTGAGCGGCGCGCGGGAGGTGTAGGCGGGGAAGCCGGTGGCGGCGTGGCGGAGGGCGCGTACCCAGGCGTGCGGGCCGGCGCCGTCAGGGAGGTCGACGATGCGGTAGGCCTCCGGGCAGGGCGTCAGCGCGGTGGTGGTGACCTCGAGATAGAGCGCGCCGCCCTGGACGGAGGCGTGGATGTGGACGGTGGTGACGACCTCGCCGCCCCAGGAGGGCACCTGGCAGGCGAGGTGGTGGCGGGCGGGCGCGGTGGGGCGGCGGATGATGTCGGCGACCATGCCGGGCGGGGTGATCGGGTCGAGGTGGCCCACCTCGGTGCCGGCCAGGTGGACCCGGTCGGTGACGGTCATGCCGGCGATGGTCTCCTCGGTGACGGTTCCGGGGCCGCCGACCAACGCCCCGAGATGCCATTGCAGGTGAGCGACCAGCTCTGCGGCGTCGAAGGAGGAGGCGTCGAAGGAGGAGGAGGCGTCGAAGGAGGAAGAAGAGGCCGGGGGTGCGGCGGCGGACGACGGGGAGCCGCCGAGCGGCTGGGCGAAACCCCAGCTGTCCACGACGCGGCCGGCGCCGACGAACGGCTGATATCCGGCGTAGACCACCGTGTTCCCGTACTGCAGCAGCTCGATGTCGCGCAGCCGCTGGTTCTGCGCCGGCGCGGCGGGGGTGCGGCCGGGGCGGAAGCGTTCCAGCTGGGCCTGCCGCCACAGGGTCCAGGTGGCCGCGCAGGTGAGCAGCCCGGCCACGATCAGCAGCCCACCGAGGTCGACGGGCGGCGACCCGAAGGCGGCAGCCGCGTCGGCCCGGACAGTGGCCGGCCCGAAAAAGGCGGCCGACCCGAAAAGGGCGACAGCGACCGCGAGGACCAGGGCGCGTGTCGTCCGGACGACAACGGCGTGCACCAGCACCGCGAGCACGACCGCGTAGAGCAACGCCCGCGGCGCAACGCAGAGTGACCCCAGCAGGATTGCCGTGACGGCCGCGTCGCGGACCAGCGACGCGTTGCGTGACCGCAGGCAGTGCGCGAGGACAGGGGTGAGCGAGAACCCGAGGGACAGGGCCACGGCCCGGCCCGGCCGATGGTAGACCTCACTCAGCGCAACGTCACGGAACGCCTCGTCGAGGTAGGCGCCCGCGCACAGGTGCCGGGTGGCGGTCGTCGGATCGTCCGGGAAGGGCGGCGCGGTGAACATGCGGATCCGCCTATCGTCGCAGCTGACGGCGCCAAGCCTAGGAAAAGGCAGTGGCGATCGTCAATGCGCCCATCGGGTGACCCACCCCGGACGGCTTACAGCTCGATCCGCTGGCCCTTGCCGATCACGACCACACCGTTGTCGCTGACCGTGTAGAGCTTGCGGTCCCGGTCCAGGTCGACGCCGATCTGCGCGCCCTCCGGGATGATCACGTTCTTGTCGATGATGGCGTTGCGGATCACCGCGCGGCGGCCGACCGAGACGCCCTCCATGATGACCGCGCCGTCGACGTGGGCCCACGAGTTCACCCGCACGTTCGGGGAGATCACCGAGCGTTCGACGAGGGCGCCGGACACGACCACGCCGGGGGAGATCATCGAGTCGAGGGCGCGGCCCTGACGGTCGTCGTAGCCGTGCACGAACTTGGCCGGCGGCCAGGAGCCGTAGTTGGTGAAGATCGGCCAGTCGTGGTTGTAGAGGTTGAAGATCGGCAGGGTGGCGATCAGGTCCATGTGGGCCTCGTAGAACGAGTCCAGTGTCCCCACGTCGCGCCAGTATCCCCGGTCGCGGTCGGTGCTGCCGGGCACGTCGTTGTCGCGGAAGTCGTAGACGTTCGCCTCGCCGCGCTCGACGAGCATCGGGATGATGTTGCCGCCCATGTCGTGCTTGCTGTCCGGGTTCTGCGCGTCGGCGCTGACCGCCTCGCAGAGCGCCCGGGTGGTGAAGACGTAGTTGCCCATCGACGCGTAGACCTCGTCCGGCGCGTCGGCCAGGCCGACGGCGTCGCGGGGCTTCTCGCGGAAGGCCTGGATCTTCTTGCCGTCCGGGCCGACCTCGATCACGCCGAACTGGTCGGCCAGCGACAGCGGCTGGCGGATGCCGGCCACGGTCACCGCGGCGCCCGAGGCGATGTGGTCCTGGACCATCTGTTTCGGGTCCATCCGGTAGATGTGGTCGGCGCCGAAGACGATCACGTAGTCCGGGGCCTCGTCGTTGATCAGGTTGAGGCTCTGGTAGATCGCGTCGGCGGAGCCGGCGAACCAGCGCGGGCCGAGGCGCTGCTGGGCCGGGACCGGCGTGACGTAGTTGCCGAGCAGGGTCGACATCCGCCACGTCTTGGAGATGTGCCGGTCGAGGGAGTGCGACTTGTACTGCGTCAGCACGACGATCTTCAGGTACCCCGCGTTGGCGAGGTTGGACAGCACGAAATCGATCATGCGGTAGATGCCGCCGAAGGGCACACCCGGTTTGGCGCGGTCCGCCGTCAAGGGCATCAGGCGCTTGCCTTCTCCACCAGCCAGAACAATCGCAAGCACCTTGACAGCCATGGCAAGGACGCTAATGTGACCGCCGCCCGTTCGCCACCCGAAAGGGCGGTTCGAAAATTCTTGCTCAGGCTGCAAGCATCTTGCTCCGGGCGCGCGTCCCCATCCGCCTGCTGAAGTGCCGCGCGGGCGGCCCGGACCGGCGTAGGTGATCTTGAGCACCGCGCCCCGGACCAAAACAATCCGGTGCGGGCTATCCTGCGAACCGTGACCGAGTTGCTGCGCGCCGACCTGATCACCCGCGAGTACCCGCCGGAGGTGTACGGGGGCGCCGGGGTCCACCTCGAATACCTGGCCCGTGACCTGCGCGGGCTGGCCGACGTGCGGGTGCACTGCTTCGGTGCCGAGCGCGACGAGCCCGGTGTCACGGCGTACCCCGAACCGGCCGAGCTGGCCGGCGCCAACGCCGCTCTGCGCACGATGGGCGTGAACCTGGCGATGGCCGCCGGGTGCGCCGGCGCCGACGTCGTGCACAGCCACACCTGGTACGCGAACTTCGCCGGCCACACCGCGAAGCTGCTGCACGGCGTTCCGCACGTGGTGACCACGCACAGCCTGGAGCCGCTGCGCCCGTGGAAGGCCGAGCAGCTCGGCGGTGGGTACGCGCTGTCGTCGTTCTGCGAGCGGACCGCGATCGAGCACGCCGACGCGATCATCGCGGTCTCCGGCGGCATGCGCCGGGACGTGCTCAAGGCCTATCCGACGGTCAACCCGAGCAAGGTGCACGTGGTCTACAACGGCATCGACACCGAGCTCTACCAGCCGGACCGCGGCACCGACGTGGTCGACCGGCTCGGCATCGACCGCAACCGGCCCAGCGTGGTGTTCGTCGGCCGGATCACCCGGCAGAAGGGCCTGCCCTACCTCATGCGGGCCTGCCACGACCTGCCCGCCGAGGCTCAGGTGATCCTGCTCGCGGGCGCGCCGGACACCCCGGAGATCGCCGCGGAGGTGGAGGAGCTGGCCCGCGCGCTGCGGGAGGCCCGCGACCCCCAGGGCGTGATCTGGGTGCAGGAGATGCTGCCCAAGCAGGAGGTCATCCAGGTCCTCACGCACGCCACCGTCTTCGTCTGCCCGTCGATCTACGAGCCGATGGGCATCGTCAACCTGGAGGCGATGGCCTGCGAGACCGCGGTGGTCGCCACCGCGACCGGCGGCATCCCGGAGGTGGTCGCCGACGGTGAGACCGGCCTGCTCGTGCCGGTCGAGCAGGTGGAGGACGGTACGGGCACGCCGGTGCACCCGGAGAAGTTCGTTGCCGACCTGTCCGCCACGCTGACCCGGGTGCTGCGCGACCCGCAGCTCGCCGAGCAGATGGGCCGGGCCGGGCGCCGCCGCGCGGTGGAACACTTCAGCTGGTCGCGCATCGCCGAGGACACCCTCGAGGTCTACCGGTCGGTGCGGTGACTTCGCTTCGCAAGCCGCCCGTCCGGGTGGCCCTCCTGCTCGCCGTGGTGCTGTTCGCGGTGGCGGTGCTCGGGATCGGCCTGGTCCGGGCGGCGTTCTTCGAGCCGGCGGCGGTCAACGCCACCGCGGTCCCCGCGGTTCCGGCGCCGGCGCCGGCCGCCACCGGGCAGTGCGGCACGCAGCCGGTGCGGGCCGCCCGGGAACTGCGCGGCATGTGGCTGACCACGGTCTACAACATCGACTGGCCGAGCCGGCCGGGGCTGCCCCAGGCGCAGGTGAAGTCCGAGTACCTCCAGTGGCTGGACCTGGCGGTCGCCCAGCGGCACAACGCGATCTTCGTGCACGTGCGGCCGAGCGGCGACGCGTTCTGGCCCTCGAAGTACGCGCCGTGGTCGAACTGGCTGACCGGCAAGCTGGACGGCTCGGATCCGGGGTGGGACCCGATGGCGTTCATGGTCGACGAGGCGCACAAGCGGAACCTGGAGTTCCACGCCTGGTTCAACCCGTACCGGGGGACCCAGCCCGCGCCGTCCGGCGCCGGCGCCGACCTGACCAAGCTGGCGCCGACCCACCCGCTGCGACTGCACCCGGAGTGGCGGATCGCCTATCCCACCGGCAAGAACAGCCGGCTCTACTTCGATCCGGGCATCCCGGAGGCGCGCAAGTTCGTCGAGGACTCGATGCTGGAGGCGGTCCAGCGGTACGACGTCGACGGCGTCCACTTCGACGACTTCTTCTACCCGTACCCGGAGAAGGGTGAGGACTTCCCGGACCAGGCTTCCTACGCGAAGCACGGCGCCGGGAAGTCGAAGGCGGACTGGCGCCGGGAGAACGTGAACACGCTGGTCCGGGAGATGGACGAGCGGATCAAGCAGGTCAAGCCGTGGGTGAAGTTCGGCATCAGCCCGTTCGGCATCTGGCGCAACGGCGGCGAGGGCTCCGACACCAGCGGGCTGGAGAGTTACAGCGCGATCTACGCCGACACCCGCCGCTGGGTGCGCGAGGGCTGGCTCGATTACATCGTCCCGCAGCTGTACTGGACCATCGGCTTCGACAAGGCCGACTACGCCAAGACGCTGCCGTGGTGGGTGGAGACCGTCAAGGACACCGGCGTGCAGCTCTACATCGGCATGGCCGATTACCGGGTCGGGGAGAAGGGCGACTGGAGCGACCCCGCCCAGCTCGACAAGCAGATGCAGCTCAACGACCGGTTCGGCGTCCATGGCCAGGTCCACTTCAGCGCCAAGCAGATCCGCGCGAACCGCCTCGGCTCGGTCGCCCGCTATCGGGCGAAGCATTACGCGGCTCCCGCGCTGCTGCCCCGAACGGCCGGCCTGCCGGCTTCGCCGCCCGCGGCGCCGCGCATCACCGGCGCTTCCCGGGCCGGCGACGGGTCCGTCGTCATCGAGACGGCCGCGGGAGGCGGGTTCACCAGCTGGGCCCTTTATCGTACGGGCGCGGACGCCGCCGCCCTCGTGTCGACAGGCCGGGCCGGCGCCGCCGTCACGGACCCGTCCCCGCCGTCGGGCACTGCCACGTACTGCCTGAGCGCCCTGGACCGCTCCGGCAACGAGGGCCCGATCAGCGCCCCGTTCACCACGACCGGCTCCTGACGACGGCACCGGCGTGACAACTGGACCCTGATCATCGCTACGATGCGCGCCATGTTTCGTACCGATCCCGGCAAGGTTGCCGACCAGATCGTCGCCGCGCTGCAGAGCAACGATCAGGACGGCTACTACAAGGCCGTGCAGAAGCTGCCGCAGGCGACCCGGCGCGCCAAGCCCGAGCAGGTCCAGGCGGCGGTCGAGAAACTGCTGCCGGTCGTCGAGCGGATCCCGGCCGGGATGGGCGGCGACCTGGCCCAGCTGACCGGCAGCATGGCCGACTACGGCACCGACCCGACCGTGGTCGCGCCGATCCTCGTCCCGCGGGCGGCCGTCGTCCTGGAGCAGGCGGCCCGGTTCCACGAGGAATACTCGGCGGCGCACGGCGACGTGCCCAGCCCGGAGTTCCAGCCGGCGATCCCCGGCGTGCTGGAGCGCTTCACCGGTGACCGGGACCTCGTGGAGGCCTGGTTCACCGCGAACGAGTGGGCCCAGCCGGTGCTCTTCCTGGCGCAGCGCAAGGAGTTCCGGGCCGCCCTCGGCACCGGTGACCGGGCCCGCCTGGTCATGGCCGCCGCCGAGGTGGCCGACACCGTCGACGCGGCCGGCTGGCTGCACGGCATCCTGCTGGTCCTCGACGACGAACCGCTGATCGTCGTGCACCGCGCCTCGGGCCGCGCCTTCCGGGTCACGATCAGCGGCATCGGCGACAACTTCCAGCTGCACACCCTGCTCGCCGCCGCGCTGATCGGCGGCCCGGTGGGACTGCCGGGCGAGCGCCCCACCGCCGTGGAGATCGCCGCCGCCACCGACGGGGAGCCGCAGCCCGCGCAGGGGCTGCGCGGCACCTTCAACCTGGCCGACCACGCCGGCGACTGGATCTGGAACGAGGGCCGCCCGGCCGACATCCCGATGCTCGGCGACACCCGGGTCATCGTCATCGACCCGGCGCCGTACGCCCGGACCTGGAACGCCGGTCGCGTCTACCCGCTGATGAGACCGGAGCTCACGGTGACCGCCGAGCTGCCGCCCGCGGAGGCGGCCGCCTGGGCCGGCCGGATCAAGCCACCGCAGTGACCGCCGCGGTCAGGTGACCTTGCCGTCGGCGACCTCGAGGCGCCGGTCGGTGTGCACCGCCTCCAGCATCCGCCGGTCGTGGGTGACCAGCAGCAGCGTCCCGGTGTAACCGGCCAGCGCCGACTCCAGCTGCTCGATCGCCACCAGGTCCAGGTGGTTCGTCGGCTCGTCCAGGACCAGCAGGTTCACGCCGCGCGCCTGGAGCAGCGCCAGAGCCGCGCGGGTCCGCTCGCCCGGCGACAGCGACTCCGCCGGGCGCAGCACGTGCGCCGCCTTCAGCCCGAACTTGGCGAGCAGCGTGCGCACGTCGGCGTCGCTGAGTGCGGGCACCGCCGCGCCGAACGCCGCGACCAGCGGGTCCGGCCCCAGGAACAGCCCGCGGGCCTGGTCCACCTCGCCGACCACCACTCCCGGGCCGAGGTGCCGGTCGCCCTCGTCGAGCTCGACCCGGCCCAGCAGCGCGGCCAGCAGCGTCGACTTGCCGGACCCGTTCGCGCCGGTGATCGCGACCCGGTCCGCCCAGTCGACCTGCAGGGTCACCGGGCCGAGCGTGAAGTCGCCACGGCGTACCACAGCGTCGCGAAGGGTGGCCACCACCGCGCCCGCGCGGGGCGCCGCCGCGATCTCCATGCGCAGCTCCCACTCCTTGCGGGGCTCCTCCACGACCTCGAGCCGCTCGATGAGGCGCTCCGTCTGGCGCGCCTTGGCCGCCTGCTTCTCGCTGGTCTCGCCGCGGAACGCCTTCACGAACTTGTCGTTGTCGGTGGCCTTGCGCCGGGCGTTGCGGACGCCCTTCTCCATCCAGGCGCGCTGCGTGCGCGCCCGTTCCAGCAGATCGTCCTTCTTGTCCGCGTACTCCTCGAACTGCTCGCGCGCGTGCGCCCGGGCCCGCTCGCGTTCTTCGAGGTAACTCGCGTACCCACCGCCGTAGAGGTTCACCTGCTGCTGCGCCAGGTCCAGTTCGAGCACCTTGGTCACCGTCCGGGTCAGGAACTCCCGGTCGTGGCTGACCACCACCGCGCCGGCCCGCAGCCCCGTCACGAAGCCCTCCAGCTGCGCCAGGCCGGCCAGGTCCAGGTCGTTGGTCGGCTCGTCCAGCAGGTACAGGTCGTAGCGGCTGAGCAGCAGCGACGCCATCCCGGCGCGGGCTGCCTGGCCACCGGAGAGGGCGGTCATCGGCAGGTCGAGGATGCCGGTCAGCCCGAGTTGCCCGGCCGCCTGCTCGGCCCGCTCCTCCAGGTCGGCGCCGCCCAGGTCGAGCCAGCGTTCGAGGGCCGCCGCGTACCGGTCGTCGGCCCCCGCGGCGCCCTCCGCCAGCTCTTCGGCCGCCGAGTCCATCGCCGCCTGCGCGGCCGCCACCCCGGTGCGCCGCGCCAGGAAGTCCCGCACCGACTCGCCCGCGCGCCGCTCCCGCTCCTGCGGCAGATGGCCGACGTTGGCGGTGGGCGGGCTGAGCGAGACGCTTCCGCTCTCGGCCGGGATCAAACCGGCGAGGGTACGGAGCAGCGTCGTCTTGCCCGCCCCGTTCGCCCCCACCAGCCCGACCACGTCGCCCGGCGCGACCACCAGGTCCAGTGCGGAGAAGAGAAGGCGGTCGCCGTGCCCAGCGGCGAGTTCCCGGGCGATCATCGTGGCGCTCATCAGGACGCCATCCTAGGCCGTCAGCGGATGCTGGCTCCGTAGACGTGGTCGACGTTCAGTCGCAGCAGCACCCGCCGGTCGGCGACCATCACCGAGCGGTACTCCGCCCAGTCCGGGTGCTCGCCGGCCGCCGCCCGGTAGTACTCGACCAGCGCCTCCACCTCCGGGCCGTCCGGGTCGGTCCCCGGCCCGATCAGCGTCGCGGTGCCCTCGGCGGTCGCCCACGACCAGCCGTCGGCGCTGGTCACCTCCAGGGCGCCGCGCGGATCACGGCGCAGGTTCGCGGTCTTCGCGCGGCCCTCCACCATGGAGACGTAGATGACGTCGTTCTTCCGGTCGTAGTACGGGGTCACCGGGGAGAGCTGCGGGCGCCCGTCCGCCTTGATGGTGGCGAGCACACCGAGCCGGCTCTCCGCGAGCAGCGTGCGCGGGTCGAACTGGGTTGTCGTCATGTCCCTGGCAAGTCCCCCGGCCGGGTGGGTTATTCCGAGATCGGGACGGCTGCCCCGCTGACCCGGACACCGGGGGAGCCGGGGACGAGCCGGACCGTGATGCGGCTCGGCCGGCCCAGGTCGTCGCCCTGGCGCAGCAGCAGCGTCGCATCGTCCGGCACCAGGCCCAGCTCCCGCAGGTAACCACCGAACGCCGCCGCGGCCGCGCCGGTCGCCGGATCCTCGTAGACCCCGCCGACCGGGAACGGGTTGCGCACGTCGAACTCCGCCTCGCCGGCCCGGAAGACGAGCTGCACGGTGGTCCAGCCCCGCGCCGTCATCAGCGCTTTCAGCGCCGGCACGTCGTAGTCCAGCTCGGCGAGACGCTTGCGGCTGGTCACCGCGAGGATCGGGTGGTACGCCCCCGCGTACGCCACCCGGGGCGGAAGCCCCGCGTCCAGATCACCGGTGGACCACCGCAGCGCGTCGAGCAACTCGGTCAGGTCCGCGTCCGGGAGCGCGGCGACACCCGGCGGCACGCTGGTCAGCGTCGCCACGCCGGCCTCGTCGACGGCGACCGGCACGGTGCCGGCGTTGGTCTCGAAGACGTGGTCACCGGGGCCGAGCGCGGCGGCCGTGGCCACCGTCGCGTGCCCGCAGAACGGCACCTCGGCGAGCGGGCTGAAATACCGCACCCGATACTTTCCGCCCTCGGGCCGCCCGGTCACGAACGCCGTCTCCGAATAACCTAGGCCGGCCGCGATCGCCAGCATGCCGGCGTCGTCGAGACCGGACGCGTCCAGGACCACCCCGGCCGGGTTGCCACCGGCCGGGTCGGCCGTGAATGCCGCGTACCGCTGAATCTCCGTCATGGGCAGAAGCGTGCCGCGCGGCAACCGCCGCGAGCCAGAGCCAATCCCGCGGGTCTGGATGTGTCCGCCCGCACAATCGTGGTTTGTCACAGGTGCGGAGTAGCGTTCGTTCGGTGACAGAGGCGATCACACCCATTCCACCCGCCGACCTGCCGCGCACCCTGGGCGAGCTGCGTGCCTCCGGGCACGAGTTCCGCACCGTCAAGGAGGAGCTGCGCGGCAACCTGCTCCACAAGCTGGGCGCGGGCGAGCCGCGCTTCCCCGGCATCGTGGGGTATGACGAAACCGTCCTTCCCGAGGTCGAGCGGGCCCTGCTCGCCGGCCACGACATGGTGTTGCTGGGCGAGCGGGGTCAGGGCAAGACCCGCCTGATCCGGGCGCTCGCCGGGCTGCTCGACGAGTGGACCCCGTTCATCACCGGTTCCGAGCTGCACGAACATCCGTACCACCCACTCACCCCCGCCGCCCGGCGGCTGGCCGACGAGGCCGGCGATCTCCTGCCGGTCTCCTGGCTGCACCGCTCCGAGCGGTACGGGGAGAAGCTGGCCACGCCGGACACCAGCGTCGGCGACCTGATCGGCGACGTGGACCCGATCAAGGTGGCCGAGGGCCGCGCCCTGGGCGACCCCGACACCATCCACTTCGGTCTCGTCCCGCGGACCAACCGCGGCATCTTCGCGGTCAACGAGCTGCCCGACCTGGCCGAGCGCATCCAGGTGTCGCTGCTCAACGTGCTGGAGGAGCGGGACATCCAGGTCCGCGGCTACCAGCTGCGGCTGCCGCTCGACCTGCTGCTGGTGGCGTCCGCGAACCCGGAGGACTACACCAACCGCGGCCGCATCATCACCCCGCTCAAGGACCGGTTCGGCGCCGAGATCCGCACCCACTACCCGGTCGACCTGGAGCTGGAGACCGCGCTGATCCGGCAGGAGGCGGCCCTGGTGGCGGCCGTGCCGGAGCACCTGCTCGACGTGCTCGCCCGCTACACCCGGGCGGTCCGCGAGTCGCCGTCGGTGGACGCCCGCTCCGGGGTGTCGGCTCGGTTCGCGATCGCCGCGGCCGAGACGGTGGCCGCGTCCGCGCTGCGCCGGGCCGGGCTGCGCGGCGAACGGGAAGCGGTGGCGCGGGTCTGCGACACCGTCTCGGTCACCTCGACGCTGCGCGGCAAGGTGGAGTTCGAGAGCGGCGAGGAGGGCCGGGAGACCGAGGTCCTGGCGCACCTGCTGCGGGTGGCGACCGCGGAGACGTTCCGGGCCCGGCTGACCGGCCTGGACCTGTCCGGGTTCACCGATCTGGTCGCCGAGGGCGCCATCATCGAGACCGGTGATCTGGTCAGCGCCGAGGAACTGCTCGCTCAGATCGGCACGGTGCCGGGTCTGGCCAAGGTCCTGGACCGGCTGGGTCTCGGCGACGCGCCGAGCCCCGGGCAGGCGGCGTCGGGCATCGAGTTCGTCCTGGAAGGGCTGCACCTGACCCGCCGGCTGGCCAAGGAGCTGACCGACGACGGACGCACCCTCTACGGGAGCTGACCATGGCCGGCAACACTTTCCGGTACGGCGCGTGGCGGGACGGGCCCGATCCGCTCGCCCCGCCCTACGACGTCCGCGGCGCCGTCGACGAGATGGGGGAGCGGGTGCTCGCCGGCGACAGCCTGCGCGACGCGCTGCGCGACCTCATCCGCCGCGGCCCGCGCGACGGCCGCGGGCTGGAGTCGTTGCGGGAGCGGGCCCGGCGGCTGCGGCGCGAGGCCATGCGCCGCGGCAATCTGGACGGCGCGGTCACCCGTGCCCGGCAGATGCTCGACCAGGCGCTCGCCGCCGAGCGGGACGCGCTGACCGCCCGCGACGACGACGCCGCCCGCTTCAACGAGGCGGTCCTGGACAACCTGCCCCGGTCGGTCTCGCAGGCGGTCTCCGAGCTCTCCGACTATCAGTGGGCGTCCGACGAGGCCCGCTCGATCTATCAGCAGATTCTCGAAGGGCTCCGGCAGGAGGTGGTCTCGCAACGCTTCGCCGGCATGAAACAGGCGCTGCAGCAGGGCGACTTCGCCGACGTCTCGGCGATGCTCACCGACCTCAACGAGCTGCTCGAACGCCACGCCCGCGGCGAGGACACCGACGACGCGTTCCGGGATTTCATGGCCAAGCACGGCCGGTTCTTCCCGGACGATCCGAGCAACGTCGACGAGCTGATCGACTCCCTGGCCCGCCAGGCCGCCGCGGCGGAACGGCTGATGCGCTCGCTCAGCCCTCAGCAGCGCGAGGAGCTGGAAGGCCTGATGCAGCAGGCCCTCGGCGACGGCCCGTTGCGTGGGCAGCTCGCCGAGCTCAGCGACAACCTCCGCGCGCTGCGCCCCAACCTGGAGTGGGGACGCGGCGAACGGATGCGCGGCCCCGCCGACCTGGGGTACGGCCAGGCGGCCGAGGCGCTCGGCGAGATCGCCGACCTCGACGAGCTGATCGACCAGCTCGGCCAGGAGCATCCCGGCGCCACCCTCGACGACGTCGACGTCGAGTCGGTGGAACGCCAGCTCGGCCGGGGCCCGGCCGACGATCTGCGCCGGTTGCGCGAGCTGGAACGCGAGCTGCGCCGGCAGGGGTGGGTGCAGCGCGACGCCGAAGGGCTCACGCTGTCGCCGAAGGCGCTGCGCCGGCTCGGCCGGACCGCGTTGTCGCAGATCTTCAACGACGTCGCCGGCAAACGCGGTGAGCACGACATGCGGGACGCCGGCGCGGCCGGTGACCTGATCGGCTCGTCCCGCCGCTGGGAGTTCGGCGACGACCAGCCCCTCGACGTGGTGCGCACCATCGGCAACGCGGTCCGCCGCCGGGCCGCGTCGCGGGACGTCCGGACTCTTCCGGTTCGCCTCGCACCCGACGACTTCGAGGTCGCCGAGACGGAACGGCGCGCGTCCGCGGCGGTGGCGCTCTGCGTCGACCTGTCCTACTCGATGTACGCCGACGGTCGCTGGGGCCCGATGAAACAGACGGCCCTGGCCCTGTCCCACCTGGTGGCGACGAAATATCCGCAGGATGCGCTGCAGATCATCGGCTTCGGGAAGTACGCGCAGAACCTCTCCCAGGGTGAGCTGGCCGCGATCGAGCCCACCGTGGAGAAGGGCACGAATCTCCAGCACGCCCTCAAGCTGGCCGGCCGGCACGTGCACCGGCACCCCGGCGCCGAGCCGGTGGTGCTGATCGTCACCGACGGCGAGCCGACCGCGCATCTGGAGGACGACGGCGAGGCAGTTTTCTGGTGGCCTCCGCTGGACGAGACCGTCCGAGCGACGGTACGCGAGGTGGACCAGCTGACGCGGTACGGCGCAACGCTGAACGTCTTCATGCTCGGCGAGGACCCCGGCCTGCGCCGCTTCGTCGGCGCCGTCGCCCAGCGCAACGGCGGCCGGGTCTTCAGCCCCGAGCCGGGAGACCTGGGTCGCTACGTCATCGACGACTACGTCCGGGCCCGCCGCGGCCGCCGCTGACCAACCCTCACAGCGTGGGGAGTTCGGGTGCGTTCCGCACCCCAACTCCCCACGCTGCGCTTTGTCGCGTGTGAAGTTGGGGTGCGTTCCGCGCCGTAAGTCCCCACGCTGGGCTTTGTTGTGTGTGAAGTTGGGGTGCGTTCCGCGCCGTAAGTCCCCACGCTGGGCTTTGTTGTGTGTGAAGTTGGGGTGCGTTCCG
>NZ_JBVYOQ010000018.1:0-178599 GCF_056134165.1 Actinoplanes sp. 13
GAAGGGGAATTTTTCTTCTCCACAAACCCCCACCAACTCTTTCCAACCCCCCACCCCCCCTCCTGGTGGGGGGTCTTGTTTGTGGGTTTTTGGTTCCTCCCCCCCCCAAACCCCCCCACGCAGGTCGTGGGCCGACCCGGCCGGCGGGCGCGGTGCGGCCCGGAGTGGCAGGAGGTCGCGGCGGATGGGTGGGGACTTCGGTAGGTCGTACGACTAAATGGTCCTGATGTTGCCCTCGACGGCCTTCAGCGCGATGTCCCGGCGGAATTGGGCACCCTTCAGGCGCACGCCGTCGACCAGGGCGTAAGCGGCCGAGCGAGCCTGCGCAAGATCCGCGCCGGTGGCGGTCACGCTGAGCACGCGCCCGCCCGCGGAGATCAGCTCACCGGCGTCGTTGCGCGCCGTGCCCGCGTGGATGACACCGGGCCGATCGGCGCCCTCGATGACGTCACCGGTCCGCGGCACACCCGGATAGTTGTGGCCGGCGACCACGACGGTGACCGCGGAGCCGTCCTTCCAGGCCAGCGGCGGGTGCGTGGCCAGCGTGCCGGTGGCCGCGGCGTTCAGCAGACCGGCCAGCGGCGTGTCCAGCAGCGCCAGCACGACCTGGGTCTCCGGGTCGCCGAACCGGGCGTTGAACTCGATCACCTTCGGGCCGTCCGGGGTGAGCGCGAGCCCGACGTAGAGCAGACCGGTGAACGGGGTGCCCCGCCTGCGCATCTCGGCCAGCGTCGGCTCGACGGTCTCCCGCAGCACCCGCTCGACCAGATCGGCCGGCGCCCAGTCCAGCGGGGCGTAGGCGCCCATGCCGCCGGTGTTCGGGCCCTCGTCGCCGTCACCCAGCCGCTTGAAGTCCTGGGCCGGCATCAGCGGCGCGGCCGCGGTGCCGTCGGTGACGACGAAGAGCGAGACCTCGGGGCCGGCGAGGTATTCCTCGATGACCACCGTGCCACAGGCCTCGGCGTGGATCAGCGCCTCGTCCAGATCGTCGGTGACGACGACGCCCTTGCCGGCAGCCAGGCCGTCGTTCTTCACCACGTACGGCGTGCCCAGCTCGTCGAGCGCGGAACGGACCGCGTCCATGTCGCTGCAGGCGAACGAGCGGGCGGTCGGCACACCGGCGGCGGCCATGACCTCCTTGGCGAACGTCTTGGAGCCCTCGAGCCGCGCGGCCGCCGAACTCGGGCCGAAGCAGGCGATGCCCTTGGCCCGCACCGCGTCGGCGACACCGGCAACCAGTGGCGCCTCAGGACCGATCACCACCAGGTCGGCGCTCAGCTCGACGGCGAGCGCCGCGACCGCGGCGGGATCGGTGACCTTGACATCGTGCAGCTCGGCGAACTGGGCGATGCCCGGGTTGCCGGGCGCAGCGGCCAGGAAGTCGACGGACGGGTCGGCGGCAAGCCCGACGGCAAGCGCGTGCTCGCGCCCACCAGAGCCGATCAGAAGTACGCGCACGACAGCCCATCTTAGTGAGGTGGACGTCGCGTAAACTTCGGCAGTACCCGGACTCCTCCAGGTACGACCCGTTCGGGAAAGGCATTACCGAAGTGCCGGTGATCGTTTTGGTCGGCGCCCAGTGGGGCGACGAGGGCAAGGGCAAAGCCACGGACCTGCTGGGAGACCGGCTCGACTACGTGGTCAAGTTCAACGGCGGCAACAACGCGGGCCACACGGTCGTCATCGACGGCGAGAAGTACGCACTGCACCTGCTGCCGAGTGGAATCCTCTCCCCAGGTGTCGTACCGGTGATCGGCAACGGCGTCGTGGTGGACCTGAACGTGCTGTTCCAGGAGATCGACGGCCTGGAGGCCCGTGGCATCGACACGTCGCGCCTGCGGATCAGCGCGAACGCCCACGTGATCGCCTCCTACAACCGGTCGCTGGACAAGGTGAGCGAGCGGTTCCTGGGAGCGCGGCGGATCGGCACCACCGGCCGCGGCATCGGCCCGACGTACGCCGACAAGATGAACCGGATCGGCATCCGCGTCCAGGACCTCTTCGACGAGTCGATCCTGCGGCAGAAGGTGACCGCCGCACTGGCCTTCAAGAACCAGGTGCTGTCGAAGATCTACAACCGCAGCGCGGTGAAGGCCGAGGAGGTCGTCCAGGAGCTGCTCTCCTACGTCGAGCGGCTCCGGCCGTACGTGGCGGACACCGCTCTGGAACTGTCCCAGGCCATCGACGCCGGCAAGGTCGTGCTCTGCGAGGCCGGCCAGGCCACCCTGCTCGACGTGGACCACGGCACCTACCCGTTCGTGACCAGCTCCAACGCGATCTCCGCCGGTGCCTGCACCGGCGCCGGCATCCCACCGACCAGGATCGACCGGGTCGTCGCGGTGCTGAAGGCGTTCACCACCCGCGTGGGCGAGGGCCCGTTCCCGACCGAACTGCACGACGAGGTCGGCGACTACCTGCGCGAGGTCGGCCACGAGTACGGGACCACCACCGGCCGCCCGCGCCGGATCGGCTGGCTCGACCTGGTCATCGGGCGTTACGCGCAGCGCATCAACGGGGTCACCGACTTCGCGATGACCAAGTTGGACAACTACGACGGTCTCGACGAGATCCCGGTCTGCGTGGCGTACGAGGTGAACGGCGTCCGGCATGACGAGATGCCGATCAACCAGACCGACTTCCACCACGCCACCCCGGTCTTCGAGACGCTGCCGGGCTGGAAGCAGGACATCTCCGGCTGCCGCAACTTCGACGACCTGCCCAAGGAGGCGCAGAACTTCGTCGAGTTCGTCGAGCAGCGGATCGGCGCGCGGATCTCGATCGTCGGCGTCGGCCCGGGCCGCGAGGCGGTCATCGAGCGGCACTCGGTGCTCGGCGGCGTCTGAGATGTTCGACGTCGTGCTCCTCAGCCTGGCCGAGGGGTCGGGCGACTCCTGCGGGTCCGGCTGCGGGGGCTGCAACACCGCCTGCGCCCCGCGTACCCCCGTGCTGGCCTGCGCCGACGCGCTGCGAGAGGCCGGCGCACGGGTCGAGACCGTGGTCGCCGGCTCGGACTCCGAGATCGACGCGGTGCTGGCCCGGTTCGACGGGCCGGCCCGGGCGGACGGCCTGACCTGGCCCTCCGCCGGCGACGGACAGCGGCTGGTGGTGGCCACGGCGACCGACGGCCAGCTACGCGCCGTCGTGCGCCGGCTGGTCCGCCGGTACGCCCCGGCGCCCAGCAAGCGTCCCGGCGACCTGGCCGCCGGCCGCACGGTGCCGGACCTGCCCCCGCTGGCGATCCTGCCGCTCGACCCGGGCAACCGCACCGACCTGGCCGCCCAGCTGGGCCTGCCGCGCACCCCGGCCGAGGTCGCCAAGGCGGTCCTGGCAGGTCACGTGCGTCGGCTCGACCTGCTGCGCAACGACGGCGGCTCGGTGACCCTCGACGGCGCGCTGCTCGGCGGTGCGAACAACGAAGGCAAGGCGGTGCCGTGGCGCGGCCGGGTCGAGGTCGACGACGCGCTGCTCACCGACGGCGAGGAGGCCGTGCTGGCCTGCGTGGTCGGCAACGGCGGCGGGTACGCCGAGTTCGACGGTCTGCGGCTGCTGGCCGACGGGGATCCGACCGACGGCCGGGTCGAGGTCGCGGTAGCGGTCCCGGTAGTGGTCAAACAGCGTTTCAAAGCCCCGCGGGTACGGGTGGAGGTGCGCCGGGCCCGGGGACGCGCGGTGTCGGTGCTGCCCCGCGACGGTGAGTTGCAGTTCCTCGACGACGGTGTGGCGGGTTCCACCAGCCGTAAGCGAAGCTGGTGGACCGAGGCCGGCGCGTGGGCGGTGTACGCGGGCTAAGTTGGGTGTTCGGCTACATGTCTGGTTACCGGGAGGTCCGATCCGTGGAGGACACACCCGCTCGGGATGTGGAACCGTTCTGGGTCGAGGACGAACCGGAGGAGACTCCGGTGCACGGCCGGCCCGTTCCGCTTCCGCCTTCCGGTGTGGTCCAGGTGGAGCCCGGGGTGTTCCGCACCCCGGGGAGTGCGGGGTTGCCGCCGGGTGTGCACGTGCCGGGGCAGCAGCCCGCGGCGCCCCTGCCTCCGGCGCCGCCGCAGCAGCCTCCGCTTCCCGCGCAGCGTGTGACTTTCGAGGCGCCGACGCAGGCCTGGCCGGTGGTCGAGCAGCCGGTCGTGGAGCAGGGGCAGTTGCCGCCCGACTCGCCGTGGGCGCAGCCGTTGCGCCGGCCGTCGCAGCCGGTGTCCCCGCCCGCTCCGCCCACGCTGCCTCCGGGGACTGTGACGCCTCCGCCGGTCGAGCCCGCTCACCGGCCCGTTCCACAGCCCCGGTTCGACACACCCCCCGTGCCGCAGCCGCACGACACACCCCCGGTGCCGCAACCGCAGTTCAGCACCCCGCCGGTCCCGCAGCCGCAGTTCGAGGCGGGGACGATTTATGAGCCGCAGCCCGCGCCCTTCGAGCCGCAGCCCCCCCCGCCGCCCTCCGACAACCCGTTCGACGAGCTCGACTGGATCGCGGACGGCACACCGACCGCCGAGGAGTTCGCCCGCCGCCGGCTCGCCCGGCCCGCCCAGCAGAACGCCACCATGGGTCCGCGGGCCATGCTCAAGAAGGGCACCCTGGGCCTGGTCAAGCTGGCCCCGGGCAAACGCGAGCTGGAATACAAACAGGACGTCGAGAAGGTCCGCCGCAACTTCGGCGGCCTGCGCCAGGTGACGGTCGTCAACCCGAAGGGCGGCGCCGGCAAGACGGTCGCCGTGCTGCTGCTCGCCATGACCTTCGGCCAGAAGCGCGGTGGCTACGTCCTGGCCTGGGACAACAACGAGACCCAGGGCACCCTGGGCATGCGGGCCCAGCAGGACTTCCACGCGCGCACGGTCCGCGACATGATGCGCGACCTGCACCTCTTCCAGGGCGCGCAGGGCCGCGTCGGTGACCTCTCGCAATATGTGCGGGCACAGGGCGAGGGCATGTTCGACGTGCTCGCCTCGGACGAGTCGGCGACCGCCGGCGAGATGCTGACCGCGGGAGCGTTCGCCGAGATCCGGGACGTGGTGAGCCGGTTCTACAAGCTGATCTTCGTGGACACCGGTAACAACGTCCGGGCGGAGAACTGGCAGGCGGCCATGGACGCCACCGACCAGTTGGTGATCACCATGTCGGCGCGGAACGACTCGGCGGAGCCGGCCGCCCGGATGCTCGACCACCTGGAGCAGTCGGGACGGCGGCGGCTGGTGCGCGAGGCGGTCACCGTGGTGACCATTCCGCCGACCCGGAAGGACATCGACCTGCCGGCGATCGAGCAGCACTTCGCCGCGCGTACCCGGGCGGTGCTGCTCGCTCCGTACGAGAGGTTGATCGACTCGGGTGAGCCGATCCGGTTCGGTGAGCTCTCCGGCAACACCAAGGACGCCTGGCTCAAGATCGCGGCAGCCGTCGCCGAAGGCCTCTGAAACGCAGTGTGTGTGAAGTTCAGGCTCGATTCGAACCTGAACTTCACACACACAAGTCGGCCTCGCGGGGTGTGTGTGAAGTTGGGGTGCGGAACGCACCCCAACTTCACACGCGGGGTCAGGTCAGGGCGTCGGCGGCGGCCGGGTCGCTGTCCCGGAGGAACTGGCTGCACCGGGCGGCCTCGTCGGCCTCGCCGATCTGCGCGGCCGCCAGCGCCAGGGCGTGCAGGCAGCGCAGGAAGCCACGGTTCGGCTCGTGCGCCCACGGGACCGGGCCGTGACCCTTCCAGCCGTTGCGGCGCAGCGCGTCCAGGCCACGGTGGTAACCGGTGCGGGCGTACGCGTACGCGGTGACCGGCTCACCGGCGGCGAGAGCTTCGGTGGCCAGCGGTGCCCAGACCGCGCTGTACGCCGGGTAGTTGGCGGCGACCGCCTTGACGGCCTCGACCGTGGTGGCCTCGGCCAGCGCCTTGTCGGCCTCGACGTCGGCGGGCAACAGGGTTGCCGGGGGCTCGGGAAGGAGGTTCTGCATGCCCTCATTCAACCCGGCCGACCGTGGTTCATTCCGACCGGCGTACGAATTGCACCAGCCGGCGTGCGGCTCGTGCTGACTCCGGGCAGTCAGTCCCAGGCCCGGCCGAGGCGGAACAGGCGATCCGCGTACTCGATCTGGGTCTGCCATTCGGCCGGCCACGCGCTCAGCCCGAGCGAAGCCCCGGCGAAGGCACCCGCCAGGCAGGCGATGGAGTCGGAGTCGCCGGAGGAGGCCGCGCCGCGGCCGAGGACGGCGACCGGCTCGTCCGGGGAGATCAGATAGACGTAGAGCGCGGTGGCGAGGGCTTCCTCGGCGATCCAGCCGGCGCCGGTCGCCAGGCAGGGGTCGCCGTCGTACCGGCCGGCGGCCAGCGCCTCCGCCACCCGGTCCAGCGCGGCCGCGCACTCGTCCCAGCCCACCGCGATGAAGTCTTCCGGTGAGGCCGCGCCGGAGCGCTGCCACAGTGTGCCCAGCCACTCCGATCGATAGATCTTGCGCTGCTCGTCGCAGCGTTCGCGGAGGGCGGCGAGCAGGTCGGCCGGCGGGAGGCCGTCCATCAACCAACGGCAGGCGTACGCGGTGAGCTCGCTCGCGGCCAGTCCGGTCGGATGCCCGTGTGTCAGCCCGGCCTGCAGTTGCGCCGCTCCGGCCCGCTGGTCGTCGCTCAGCCCGGGGACCAGGCCGACCGGGGTGACCCGCATGTTCGCCCCGCAGCCTTTCGACTCCGCCTGGGTGGCCCGGGTCCACGGCCGGCCGTCGGCGAGTGCCGCGCAGGCCCGCAGGCAGGTCATGCCGGGGGCCCGGTCGTTCTCCGGGCTGGCCGCCCACTCCACGAACCGGCGCCGCAGCACCGGCTCGAACGCGTCCGGGGTGAGGGTGCCGACCTCGCGCAGCGCCTCACCGACCGCGAGCGCCATCTGGGTGTCGTCGGTGACCAGGGCCGGTTCGCCCTCCAGCCGGCGTGGGCCGCCCGGGCCGTACCTCGCCACGATCTCCGCGTACGGCCGGAATTCGGTGGGCTTGCCCAGCGAGTCCCCGTACGCCAACCCGAAGAGCGATCCCGACGCAGCACGCATGCGAACACTCTAGATGTCGGGGCGGTAAAACCTCGTTGGCGTGTGCCACGCAAGATGGACGCATGCCGGATCCGCTGCAACCAGTGCTCGGCGGGGACGCCCCGTTCGACGCGACCGAGTTCGAGATCGAGTCACGGGCCGAGCTCGACGTCCACCTGGCCGAACGCACCCTGTCCGGGCTTGCCGTCCTGGGGCTGCGCCTGGATCGGGACCCGCCGGATCTGGCCGGGGTGGACGTCCGGAACGCGCTCTTCGTCGGCTGCGAGTTCGCGAGCCCGGACGTGGAACTCGACCTGATCCGTCGCGGCGCGCACGTGGTCCCGCCGTTCGACGACTGCCCCTACCCGACTCATCCGGCCGCCCTTTACACCCCCGAGGACCTCGCGGACGGGTTCGCCGGCAACGGGTTCGCCGGGATGTACGACACCATGGTCCACCACCATTTCGTCGCGCACGGCGGCGCGGTGCCGAACATCCGGGAGGCGCTCGCCCAGCGGCTGCACGACGCCGGGATCGACAACGCGCTGGGGAAGGCGCTGGCGGCGTGGGCCGCGGTGCACGGGCACGAAGGGCCGGTCGGGATCATGGGTGGGCACGCGGAGCCGCGTGGCTCGGCGGCCTACCGGATGGTGGCCGATCTGACACGTGAGCTGGCCGCGGCCGGGCGGCTGGTCGTCACCGGCGGCGGGCCGGGCGTGATGGAGGCCGCGAACCTGGGGGCGTATTTCGCGTCGCGTTCCGGTGCGGAGCTGTCGGCCGCGATCGACCTGCTGGCCGGGGCGCCGCACTTCGGTGACCACGACCCGTACACCGCGGCGGCCCTGGCCGTGCGCGACGCTTACCCCCAGCCGGACACCAGCCTCGCTGGCCGGTTGCAGCACGGCGGTCTGGCCTTACCCACCTGGCTGTACGGCCATGAGCCCGCCAACCTGTTCGCCGGCCAGATCGGCAAGTACTTCTCCAACGCCGTCCGCGAGGACTCGATCCTGCGGCTGTCCCGTGGCGGCATCGTCTTCGCGCCCGGCTGGGCCGGCACCGTCCAGGAGATCTTCCAGGCGGCGACGAAGACCTTCTACCGCACCGACGGGCCGTCCGGTGCCTTCGTCTTCCTCGGCGCCGAACATTGGTCGGCGCTGCCGGTGGCGGAGCTGCTCGGGCCGCTGCTGGCCCGCTCACCACACGGCGACCAGTCCGGTCTGATCGTGGTCACCGACTCGCTGGAGGAGGCGCTGGCAGCCCTGCGAGGGTGATCTGGCGGGCATGCCGCACACTGCGCTCATGGATACCGTGGTCATCATCGCGTGCTTCCTGGCCGGCGCGCTGTTCTTCATCTCTCTGCTCGCCTCGATCATCATCTTCAAGCTGTCGCGCCGCAGTAAGGCCGTGCGGGGCTCCGGCGCCGGTCGCGGCTCCGGCCGGACCCGGTCGTCGCACGACGGCGGGTCGGCCTACTACGGGGGCGACAGCGACTCGTCCTCGCACAGCGACGACAGCAGTGGCGGCTGGGGCGGCTGGGGCGGCGGCGACAGCGGCGGCTCGTCCGGCGGCGACAGCGGCGGCTCGTCCGGCGGCGACAGCGGCGGCGGCGGTGGCGGCGGCGGCGGCGGCGACTGATCAATCGTGGTGGCGGGCGTCACTCACACTGCAGCCATGCTGACGATGACGCTCTTCCTGATGGGTCTTCTGCTGGCGGTCGGGTTCATGGTGCACACGGCGCGCCGGACGAGCCGGGAGGCCCGCCAGCAGCGGCGCCACGGTTCCGCCGGCTTCATCGGTGGGACGCCTTTCATCGGAACCGGTGAGATCGGCAACGGCGCCGACTACTCCGACAGCGGCGGCTCCGGCTGGGACGGCGGAGGAGGCTGGGGCGGCGGAGGTGACTCCGGTGGCGGTAGCGGCGGGGGTTCCTGACCGAACGGTGGTGGCGCCGCATTGGCGGGCGGGAGGCACACTGCAGGCATGCTGACAACGTTGCTGGTCCTGATGGGCATCGTGGTGGTCCTCGGCGCAGCGGTCGGGTGGATGCGCCGAGGTAACAGCGGGGCTGCCGGCCACCACCTGGACACGGCCCACATCGACAATCCCGCCCGCTACACCGGGAGCACCGGGGGCGGCGCCGGCGGTATCGACCTGAGTGGCCCTTGAGCGTCGGCCACGGCGGCCGGCGGTTCAGGCGACGTGGACGCGACGCCAGTGCACGGGTGGCAGCTCGGACTCCGGCACGTCGGTGAGCCCGTTCTCGTCCATCGCGTTGTACACGGCGAGCCGCGCCCCGTCGAAGAGGAACTCGACCGCATGCAGGACCCGGGGCCGCCAGTCCGCCGAGGTGGTCCGCTCGATGATGTTGACGGCCCGCAGATGCCGGCCGCGAGCCCGGCGCAGCGCCGCGTGCGGGTCGGCCCGCCAGTCGAAATGCTCGTACCAGTCGATCGGCACCGACATGTCGATCTGATCCCAGGTGATCGCGCACTCGTCGAATTTGCGGTGGGTGATCTCGACACGGTTCAGTCCGAAGTCGAGGATCACCGGCCCGTCGGCGAACCAGCCGCGCTGGGCGACGTCCCACATGAGCCAGCTGGACCGAAGCCGGCGGCCGATCAGCCGGACGAACATGTGCCGGTGCGCGGCGGCGAGCGTCTCGGCGTCGTGATGCCACTCGGGCTTCCAACCGTCGATGCCGAGCAAAATCACCGCCCCTAGATCAAGACGGGACGATGGTACCCACGTCGCCGCGTGCCATCGCAAGACAACGACGGCCGGTCCCCTCGTGCGGGGACCGGCCGTCGCCGGTTTGATTACTTCGAGAGAGTGGTTCCGGTCGAGCGGAGGTGCTCGCAAGCCTCGACGACGCGCTTGGCGAGACCGTTCTCGGCCAGCTTGCCCCAGGCGCGCGGGTCGTACGCCTTCTTGTTGCCGACCTCGCCGTCCACCTTGAGCACACCGTCGTAGTTGCGGAAGAAGTGATCCGCGACCGGGCGGGAGAACGCGTACTGGGTGTCGGTGTCGATGTTCATCTTCACCACGCCGAAGTCCAGCGCGCCGTGGATCTCCGACAGGAGCGAGCCCGAGCCACCGTGGAAGACCAGGTCGAGCGGCTTCTCCTTGCCGTACTTCGCGCCGATCGCGTCCTGGATCTCCTTGAGGATCTCCGGGCGGAGCTTGACGTTGCCCGGCTTGTAGACGCCGTGCACGTTGCCGAAGGTGAGGGCGGTCAGGTAGCGGCCCTTCTCGCCCAGGCCCAGGGCGGCAACGGTGGCCAGGCCGTCCTCGACCGTGGAGTACAGCTTGTCGTCGATCGCGGCCGAGACGCCGTCCTCCTCGCCACCGACGACGCCGACCTCGATCTCCAGGATGATCTTGGCGGCGGCGGTCGCGGCCAGCAGCTCCTCGGCGATCTGCAGGTTCTCCTCCAGCGGCACGGCCGAGCCGTCCCACATGTGCGACTGGAACAGCGGCGCCTTGCCGGCGGCCACCCGCTCCTTGGAGACCTCGATCAGCGGGCGGACGAACGAGTCCAGCTTGTCCTTCGGGCAGTGGTCGGTGTGCAGCGCGACATTGATCGGGTAGTGCTTCGCGACCTCGGTGGCGAACTCGGCCAGCGCCACGGCGCCGGTCACCTTGTTCTTGATGGTCGGGCCCGACACGTACTCGGCACCACCGGTGGAGATCTGGATGATGCCGTCGCTGCCGGCCTCCGCGAAGCCCTGCAGGGCCGCGTTGAGGGTCTGCGAGGACGTCACGTTGATCGCCGGGTAGGCGAACGCGCCGGCCTTGGCGCGATCGATCATCTCGGCGTAGACCTCGGGGGAAGCGATAGGCATCAGTGCGCTCCTTGCTCTTGGAACGGGAAGCAGAGGGCAGGACCGCGCTGTCCTCCAGCAGGCAGTATTCCGCAGTTGCGGTGCGTAGCGGAAATCGCCCCGAAATTCGGACGAGGAAACCGACTCAGGGGACTTAAAGGGCATTTAACCTCGGTGCATGTCCGCACTTCCGGGACGGATCGCGGCCGCCGTGTCGGCTGCCGGGTTCGCTCTCTGTACTGGCCAGCTCCCTGCCCACGCCGCATCCGATCCGCGCCTGCACCTGGAGACGGTCACCTTGGCCCCGGGCGGCGAGCAGAAGCTTGTCCCGATCTGGGCCACGGTCACCGCCTCGGGCGTCCACCGCGTCCGCTTCACGGTCGACCACTCCGGCGTCGCAGGTTTCGCGTCGATCTCCCCCGCCGAGGTCGGCTACATCATCGCCGGCAGCGGCGCCGGGCCGTCCGCCTACCCCGACTCGCCCTGCACCGGCGGTGCCGGTCGATTCACCTGCGAATACGAACGCAGCCTGAGCACTCGGATGCCACAGCCGATCGGCACTCTGGCGATCAGTCCGACGAGCCGGGCCGGCACCGGGGCGGCCGGCACCCTCCGGATCACCGCGACCCTCGACGGCGCGGCCCGGACCGTGACCTCGACCGTCCGGGTCGGCGAGGCGGTCGATCTGCGGGCGGTGGAGACCGGCCCGATCTCCGCACCGGCGGGCGGCACCGCAAATGCCGATCTCCGGGTACGGAACACCGGCGCCACCACAGTCGAGGGGCTGGTGCTGCGCCTCGGCGCCGACCGCCGGCTGCTCGCCCCGGTTCCCTACCGCAACTGCTCCGCCGACGAGGCCGGGTTGCTCTGCGCCTTCGACATGCCGCTCGCACCGGGCGCCACCTATGCCCTCTCCGGGCCGCTCGGGTTCCGGCCACCCGCCGACTCGGTCACCGGCAGCCGGATGCTTGCCGCAGCGCACTGGATGACAGCCACCGAATGGGCCGACATGCGATCGGCTCTGGGCGCCGGCCCGGCTGAACCCGCACCACGGAGCGGCCCCGTGCTGACCCTGACCGAGGTCGTCACGGCCGCCGGCCCGCAGGCCGATGTGGATGACGCGAACAACTGGACCGAGGTGGTCCTCGACGTCACCGGTGGCCGGCACGCCGACGTCGCCGCGCTGGGAGCCACCAGCACCGCTGACGTCAGCGACCGGACGACCGTGCGCATCGGTCTGATCAACCGGGGGCCGGGTCGCCTGCACCCCGATCTGTACGTCAACAACCGGCTGGACGTCTCGGTCCGCATCCCCGCCAACACCAGGGTCGCGTCGTTGCCCGGCCCCTGTCACGAGATGCACGATCGAGTGTTCCGATGCTGGTCCACCGCGGCCCTGGAGCCCGGGGTGCGGCACCTCCACGAGATCACGCTGCGGGTGACGAAGGCCGGGCGTGGCGCCGGCCGGGTCGACACAGTCCCGGTGGATCCGGGTCTGCCGCCGCCGGCCGACCCCGACCGGGCCGACGACGTCGCGCCGCTGGTCGTCATCGGCACCGGTGGCACCGAGAGCCTGCCGATCACGGGCGCCGGCGGTGCGGCCGCACTCGGGCTCTCGCTGCTGGTCGCGGGCGGGCTCAGCCGGCTCGTCACCGGCCGACGGCCGGGCGTTGCCGGGTGAACCTGAGCGATCCGGCGGCTCGTGCCGGTTTGTGCGGCATCAGGAGCGGGGAACGCGCACCATGGACAGGAGCCCGAGCCGGTCACACTGGAGGGGAGCCGGGTATGACCAACCCGACGCACGAGATCGGCCTGGAGACGCCCGAGGTCGACGCCGCCGAGCAGTCGGTGACCGCGGTGCCGAGCTGGCAGGACGACGAGGCGGACACGATTCCGGCCATCTCCGAGGCCAACGAGTGGGACGCGCAGGAGCAGAACCGGATCGTCGAGTTCGACGACGACTACCGCTGATCCGAAGCCCGGCGCTACACCGCACCCGGCCGCATCGTCGGTCCCGGTGGCCACACCCGCGGCCACCGGGACCGCAAATGGATCGCCCGTTCCGCCCCGCGCTGGGACCATCGTCGGGTGCTGCTCACTCTGACGACCACCCATCGGCCTGCGACCGACCTGGGATATCTGCTGGTCAAGCACCCTGACCGGGTGCATTCCTTCGCCGTGCCCACCGGTACGGCGTACGTCCTCTATCCCGAGGCGACCGAGGAGCGGTGCACCGCCGCTCTGCTGCTGGACGTCGATCCGCAGCTGCTGCGGGCGCAGAAGGACGCCTTCGAGCTGAGCCAGTACGTCAACGATCGCCCGTACGCCGCCTCCAGCCTGCTGGCCGGCGCGCTCGCCAAGGTCTTCCGCAGCGCGCTGCGCGGCGCCTCCAAGGACCGGCCGGAGCTGGCCGCCACCGCGATCCCGCTGGAGATCCACGTTCCGGTGCTGCGCGGCACCCTCGACCTGGTGACCCGCCTGTTCACGCCGCTCGGCTGGCAGGTGACGGCCGCGCCGGTCCCGCTGGAGCCGGAGATCGGGGGCGACAGCCGTTACGTCGAGCTGCGGCTGGCCGGCACGCTGCGGCTCGCGGACGCGCTCAACCACCTCTATGTGCTGCTCCCGGTGCTGGACGACGGCAAGCACTACTGGGTCGCGCCGGACGAGATCGAGAAGCTGCTGCGCTCGGGTGAGGGCTGGCTCGCCGGTCACCCGGAGAAGGTGCTGATCGCCCGTCGCTACCTGGCGCACCAGAAGTCGCTGACCACCACCGCCCTGCAGCTGCTGGACGCCGACGCGGACCGGGAGACGGCCACCGAGGAGGACGCCGAGCTGCCGGTGGCCCGGAAGGCGCCGCTCGCCGGCCGGCGGCGGGACGCGGTGATCGCCGCGCTCACCGAGGTGAACGCCGCCCGGGTGCTCGACCTTGGCTGTGGTGGCGGTGCACTGCTCACCGCGCTGCTCAAGGACCGGCAGTTCACCGAGATCGTCGGGGCCGACGTCTCCAGCCGGGCGCTCGACCAGGCCGCACGCCGGCTGCGTCTGGACCGGCTGCCGGAGCGGCAGAAGGACCGGATCCGGCTGGTCCAGACCGCGCTCACCTATCGCGACGATCGGCTGCGCGGCTTCGACGCCGCGGTGTTGATGGAGGTGATCGAGCACCTCGACCTGCCGAGGCTGCCCGCGCTGGAGGCCGCGGTCTTCGGCCACGCGAAGCCGGCCGCCGTCGTGGTGACCACGCCGAACGTCGAGTACAACGTGCACTACGAGGGGCTCACCGGGATGCGGCACTCGGACCATCGGTTCGAGTGGACCCGCGACGAGTTCGCCGCCTGGGCCGGCCGGATCGCCGAGACGTACGGCTACACCGTGACGATCCGCGGTGTCGGCGATCCCGACGAGACCACCGGCGCGCCCACCCAGCTCGCCCTGTTCCGCAACGATGCCCGGACGGACGTGACCGCATGATCCTCGACATTCCCGAACTCGCGCTCGTCGCGCTGGTCGGCATCTCCGGCTCGGGCAAGTCCACGTTCGCGCGGAACAACTTCAAGCCGACCCAGGTGCTCTCCTCGGACTTCTTCCGGGGGCTGGTCGCCGACGACGAGAACGACCAGTCGGCGTCCGGCGACGCCTTCGAGGTGCTTCATCACGTGGCGGCCAAGCGTCTGGCGGCCGGCCGGCTCACCGTGGTCGACGCGACCAACCTGCAGTCGCACGCCCGCGCCGGTCTGGTGAAGGTGGCCCGGGAGCACGACGTCCTTCCGGTCGCCATCGTGCTGGACGTCCCGGAGGCGCTGGCGTGGGAGCGCACGCAGGCGCGTGCCGACCGGACGTTCGGCCGCCAGGTGCTGACCCGCATGCACCGTGACCTGCGCCGTTCGCTCAAGCAGCTGTCCCGGGAGGGCTTTCGGAAGATCCACGTGCTGCGGGGCGCCGAGGAGATCGCGGCGGCCGGGATCCGCTACGAGAAGCTGTTCAACGACCGGCGGGACGAGCGCGGGCCGTTCGACATCGTCGGTGACGTGCACGGCTGCCGGGCGGAGCTGGAGGTGCTGCTCGGCGAGCTCGGCTGGGCCCTGGTCCGCGACGAGCTGGGCCGGCCGGTGGACGCCGTACACCCGGAGGGCCGCAAGGCCGTCTTCGTCGGCGACCTGGTCGACCGCGGGCCGGATTCACCGGGTGTGTTGCGGCTGGTGATGGGCATGGTCGCGGGCGGACACGCGATCTGCGTGCCCGGCAACCACGAGCAGAAGCTGGCCCGGAAGCTGAACGGCCGCAACGTGCAGCTCACCCACGGCCTGCCGGAGACGCTCGAGCAGCTCGCCGCGGAGCCGGACGAGTTCGTGCAGGAGGTCCGCGGCTTCATCGAGGGCCTGGTCAGCCACTACGTCCTCGACGACGGCAGGCTGGTGGTCGCGCATGCCGGTCTCAAGGAGGCGTACCACGGCCGGGCCTCCGGCCGGGTGCGCAGCTTCGCGCTCTACGGCGAGACGACCGGGGAGACCGACGAGTACGGCCTGCCGGTCCGTTACCCGTGGGCGAAGGACTACCGCGGTTCGGCGGCGGTCGTCTACGGCCATGTGCCGACCCCGGTGCCGGAGTGGATCAACAACACGATCTGCCTGGACACCGGCTGCGTCTTCGGCGGCGCGCTCACGGCGCTGCGCTGGCCGGACCGCGAGCTGGTCTCGGTGCCGGCGGCGAAGGAGTACTACGCGCCGGTGCGGCCCCTGGTCACGGTTGCGGCCAGGCCCGAGGGTGGCCTGGACATCGCGGACGTGACAGGCCGTCGTCACATCGACTACGGGTACGGGCGGACGACCGTCCCGGCCGAGAACGCCGCGGCCGCCCTGGAGGTCATGGGCCGGTTCGCCGTCGACCCGGAGACGCTGGTGTGGCTGCCGCCGACGATGGCGCCGTGCAGCAGCTCGACAGTGGAGGGATATCTGGAGCACCCGTCGTCCGCCTTCGCCGACCTGCGCGCCGCCGGGGTGGACCGGGTGGTGTGCGAGGAGAAGCACATGGGCTCCCGGGCCGTGGTGCGGATCTCCGCCTCCGGCGCCGGGGACGCGATCTGGACCCGGACCGGCCGGCCGTTCTTCGGGCCGGAGCTGGACGAGCCGTTGCTCGCCCGGGTCCGGGCCGCGGCCGCACCGATCCTCGCCGAGCTGGACACCGACTGGCTGCTGCTCGACGCCGAGCTGCTGCCCTGGTCGGCGAAGGCCGGATCCCTGATCCGCGACCACTACGCCGGCGTGGGTGCCGCCGGCCGGACGGCGCTGCCGGCGGCGCTGGCGGTGCTCGAGCAGGCCGGCGCCCGGGGGCTGGACGTCGGGGCGCTCCGCGACCGGCTGGAGCTTCGGTCGGCCGAGATCGACGGGTACTCGGCGGCGTACCGGGCCTACGTCAAGCCGACCGATGGACTCACCGGTGTCACGCTGGCGCCGTTCGCGGTGCTCGCGGGCGCCGGAGTCTCGTACGCGAAAGAGAAGGACCATGACTGGCACCTGGCTCTCGCGGACCGGCTGGTCGCGACGGACACCGAGCTGTTCACGCCCACCCGCCGCATGATCGTGGATCTCGCCGATCCGGCGGCGGAGGCCGCCGCCACCGAATGGTGGATGACGCTGACCGCGGCCGGCGGCGAGGGCATGGTGGTCAAGCCGTGGGTGGGGCTGGCCGCGACCGACGGCAAGGGCCGGCTCGTGCAGCCCGGGGTGAAGTGCCGGGGCCGGGAGTACCTGCGGATCATCTACGGTCCCGAGTACACCCGGCCGGAGCAGCTGGACCGGCTGCGCGGGCGCAACCTCGGTCGCAAGCGCTCGCTCGCCCTGCGCGAGCACGGCCTGGGGCTGGCGGCGCTGGACCGGCTGGCCGAGGGCGCCCCGGCCTGGCGGGTGCACGAGCTCGTCTTCGCCATCCTGGCCGCCGAGTCCGAACCGGTCGACCCGAGGCTCTGAGCCGGTGTGGTGACTTCGGGTGCGCTGCGCACCCGAAGTCACCACGCAGGCGGCCCCTGACGCGGCCTGACGGTCCTACTGCTGGTCGTCCCGCACCCGGGCCACACCGCGGGCCGGGTGCCGCACGGCGGCTGTCGGGTAGTGGTTGGGGTCGCCCAGGCCGTCGATGTCGGGAGCCGGCCGGCCGTCGACGTCCGCCTCGGCCGGGTCCACACCCGCCGCCAGCGCCCGGCGGCGGGCCAGGATCCGGCGTACCACCAGGAAGATCACGAAGGCGACGCCCAACGCGAGCACGATCTTGCTGACCGGGCTGAGGTAACCCTCGACGCGCTCCCAGTTGTCGGCCAGGAGCCAGCCGGAACCGACCAGACCGGCGTTCCAGATGCCGCTGCCGATGGTGGTGTAGAGCAGGAACTGCGTGATCGACATACGTGCCACACCGGCGGGCAGCGAGATCAGGCTCCGCACGATCGGGATGCAGCGGGCCACCAGGACCAGCCAGGTGCCGTACTTCTCGAACAGGGCGTAACCCCGCTCGACGTCGGCGCGGGTGGCGAGGACGAACCAGCGCTTGCCGGCGAGGGCGTGCAGCCGGTCGTAACCGAGCCATGCCCCGAGGTAGTAGAGGACCAGCGCGCCGGCCACGGCACCGATCGTGGCGGTGGTCCAGACGGCGAAGACGTTCAGATCACCGTCGCGCGCCCGAAAGCCGGCCAGCGGCAGGATCAGCTCCGACGGGATCGGCGGGACCACGGTCTCCAGGAACAGCAGGAGGCCGACGCCGACCGCGCCCATCGCGTCGATGAGCCGGAAGACCCACTCGGTGATCCAGTCGGTGATGCCACCCATGCCGAAATCGTCTCCTCGCACTGCCCGGCGGCGGTCGCCACTGCCGCTTCGACGCACCAGGGTACGGGCACCGGGTAGCAACTCGCTGTGAGTGGTTGCCCGGCTCTCTCCACGGACGTACCGGCCGGCTGTTACGGCCGACCGGCATCGACGTCCAGCAGGAGGAATGCCGTGACGGCCCGCTCGAGTGCGCAGACCTGTGTCAGACGCGGACGGCGCCGGCTCCCTGCAGCCGGTCCAGGAACTCCTCCGGGCAGTCCCGGAGGTTCTCCAGCCGTCCCGCGGCCAGCGCCCGGTAGGTCAGCCCGGCCGCTTCCTCGAGATTGCGGGCCCGCTTGTGGGCGATCTCCACGGAGTCGCCCATCACCACGCAGCCGTGCTGACTGAGCACCAGGCAGTCGGTGCCGTCGGCGGCCATCGCCGCGGTGAGCGCGGCGAGCTCGGTGCTGCCCGGCAGCCGGAACGGCACCGTCGAGACCCGGCGCAGATAGAACGCGTGGTCCGTGGTGACGATCCGGATGTGCTCGCCGAGCGCGTCGAGCAGCAGTGCGGTCTGCGGGTGCAGATGGACCACGGCGTTCACGTCCGGCCGGGCCCGGTAGAGCGCCAGGTGCAGCGCCATTTCACTGGTGGGCTCGATCCGCGGCGCCGGGAGGGCGCCCACCGTCGCGGGCTCGCCGTCCGAGAGCCGGATCGCCGCGAAGGTGTTCCGGCTGAGCCGGTCGAGCCACGAGCCGCTCGCGGTGATCCAGATGGCGTCCTCGTCCGGGATCCGGGCGGACAGGTTGCCGCCCGATCCGCACACGAGACCGGCCTGGACCACGTCATAACCCACGTGCGCGAGCTGATCACGCAGGTCACCGGGAACGTAGTTCACCGTTCTCCCCTTTGGCCTGCTCCTCGGCCTGGCGTCACGTTCCTCCCCCGACTCGGTGACGCCAGGCGTTGCCCAACCTCTCAGCGCGCCTTCTTCGTGGCCCGCTTACGAGGTGGGGTGAGCAGGTCGGCGATGGTGGCGATGGCGGACGGAACCAGCCGGTAGTACGCCCACACCCCCCGCTTCTCCCGCTCGAGCAAGCCGGCCTCCGTCAGAATCCGGAGGTGGTGACTCACAGTCGGCTGCGAGAGGCCCAAAGGAGCCGTCAGGTCGCAGACACAAGCCTCACCGTCCGTAGCGGACTGGATCAGGCTCAGCAGCCGCAGCCGGGCCGGGTCGGCGAGCGCCTTCAGCACTCCCGCCAGGCGCTCGGCGTCAGCGCGTTCAATAGGCTCGCCGGCAAGCGGCGAGATCTGAGGCATCGTCATTTCCGCCAACGCAGTTCCCACGATCTCCATCCTTCCACCAACTGCATCGATTCTCCTGCATGTGTGCAGGAACGAACCGGCTAACTTTCAGGCCGTAAGGCCGACATCGATCGCCAGGTCGGTTGATCTAGGCGGTGGCCCGGGAGCCCCCGCCGCACCCTGCTTCGACCAACCGGCGCCCCGACACCGACTGCGGTCTCTGCCTCCTGCAACGCCTCAGCCGCCATCTGGTCGCTACCTATCCGTGTCGAGCTCTCGATCCCCGTCTCCGGAGTGAGCCGGGCCACATCGTCAATTCGTCGATTGTTTCGGATCACCGAAGGCGGACGATGACCCGGCACGGAACGCATCGACAGCATCACGCCACACTGCGCGATCATTTGACGACCCACTCCGAACCCAACAGCTCTTGACCCGATGAAAGCACGACGCCACGCTGCGCGACGGGCAATTCAGTGATGAATTTACGCAGGTCGTCCCGTGCTTCCATGACATCGAGCGTACTTGCTGGAAGGAAACCGGAATCTTTCGCCCCGCCGGGGCGGAACCGAACTATTGACCCATGGCTTTGCCGGTTTCTGTAAACAAGGTTTACTGGATCTCGCCCTTTCGCCCGTGCCATAGATGCAGCTCAAAGCCGTTACTGTCGGTACGGTACCCGCGCAGACCCCAGGATCACCTGGTGGTCGCGCTGTGAAGGTCCTGTGAACGACGCCTAAGACGTTTGTCCGTTGAGGCGAAAACACCCACCGTCCGGCCGATCTAGATCTATCCGGACAGCCGATCGGGTGACGGCAACAGAAACGGACCGTACCCGTTCGAGTGACCCACAGTCGTCGATACGGGCCCGGCTTAGCGATCCCCGCGGGGCTCCGAGTCGGACGGTCGTGACCAGAACTCGTCTTCTGCTCGGGCCGGCGGCTTGTCGGCGGGCCCCGGAGATGAACTCTGATCGGGTTCGGACGACTTTAGTTCGGGCTCGGCGTCGGTCCACTCCGGCCGGTTGCTTATCGGCGTTGTGACGCTTGACTCATTCAGGTTTGCCGAAGAGGAAGCGATCGGCGGCTGCGGCTCCGAAGTGGCCGGTATGCCGGAGGCCTCCGACTGCGCCTGAGGAATAGGGGCGGAGACGGGTTCCGCCGACGCGGGCGCACCCTCCGCCGCTGTCGGCGGGGAGGTGGTTACGGACGGCGGAGCATACGGAGAGTAACTGGACGAGTAGCCATTCTGTGGTGACGGACCGTAAGGGAACGGCGCCGGAGGCGGGCCCCAATCGGCCGGGGCGCCATATCCGGGCGGCGGGTAGGCGCCATGCCCGGGCGGCGGGTAGGCGCCGGTTCCGGGCGGCGGGTAGGCACCGGGGACGGGGTAGCCGCCGGGGACCGGCCCGTAACCGGGCGCCTGGACCGGCGCGTACCCCGGGAAGGCGGCACCAGGAGGCACCGCGCCTGGCGCGTACCCGGGAAAGCCGCCACCGTGCCCCGGAAAGCCGGCGCCGTGCCCCGGAAAGCCGGCGCCGTGCCCCGGAAAGCCGCCACCGTGCCCCGGAGAGCCGGCGCCGGAAGGCTGCGCCGGGGGCCAGCCGGCCCCGGAGGACGGCGAAGCTGGGTCGAAGCCGCCGAACGGACCGGAGCCGGACTCCGGAACCTGCGGGGCGCCGGCCGCCACGCCACCGAAGAACTGCCGCGGCGCTATCAACAGCAGCGCACCCACCAGCAGGTAAGCGAGGATCTGAGCACCCGCCACCGCCGCGTTGAGGCCGAGCCACCCGTTCGGGTACGCGTTGCCGAGCGCCTCGCCGACGGAACCCGCCAGCGCCTCCCCGGACCGCTGCACGCCGAGCGTTATCAGGGAGGCCAGCCCGCCGACGATGCCGAGGGCGCACACCCCGAGCGTCACCCCGCGGGCCAGCCGGCTGCCGCGCCGCAGCCCCAGACCCAGCACGACGAAGAGCGCGACGATGAGGATCGCCAGCGCCGCGGCCACGGCGGCGTCGAGCCAGATCACCGCGATGAACGAAACGGCCTGCTCGGAGCCGTCGGTGGCGTCACGGAACCGGCTGACGGTGGACGGGGCGATCGCCACCATGGCTATCGCGTACGCCAGGCCGGTCACCGCCATGGTCCAGAGCAGGGCGACGGCAGTCGTCACAGCGGCCGGCCGGGTGCCGGCGGGCGACGCGGTGACAGGTGGCTGAGCGGCGTACGACATCGATGGCTCCCGCGGGTTCGGCTGGCCAAAACCTACCGCTTACGGGGCTGTGACGTGGCCGGACCGGGCCACCTGTGAGCAGCCCGGTCCGGTGGTCGTCGATCAGGCCGGGTCGGTCGGCGGGCGGTGCTGCTGGTCACCCGACGGCGGGTCGGCGGGCGGGGCGGCCCAGGGGTCGCTGGCCGGGCCGTGATCGGTGGGGTGCTCCGGCGAGTCCGGCACGGAGCCAGGAGCGCCGGACTGCCCCGGGTACGGCGGGAGGCCGGGCGCCGGCTGTCCCGGCTGCCCGTACTGCTCGGGAGAGCCGAGGTGGCCCGGAGCGCCGGGATGGCCCGGCGCACCGGGATAGGCGCCCGGTCCGGCGTTGGGAGCGCTCGGCGGGACGATCGGGGACCCGGGCCCCGGCGCGCCCGGATAGGCGCCCGCTCCCGGGCCGCTCGGCGGCACCACCGGGGAACCTGGCTGCCCCGGGTACGGCTGACCGTAAGCGGGCGGGTAACCCGGCTGCTGACCCGGCTGACCCGGGTAGCCGGGCTGGCCAGGCTGGCCGGGGTAACCCGGCTGACCGACGGGATAGACCGGCTGTCCCGGCTGCGGGTAACCGGGCTGCGGGTAGCCCGGGTACGGCGGGTTCCACATCACCGGCTTGCGGAAGTACGCGTTGGACGACGGCAGCGCCAACATGATGATCACCGCGAGCAGCGCCACCATGCTGATCAGTGCCAGCAGTGCGACCGTCGGTTCGTACCAGGCCGGCAGGTTCGCCGCGAGATCGGCTTCGATCTGCCGGTCGCTCGGGCCGCCGCCGTCGCCCGCGCTGCTGCCGACCGCCGCCGGCACCGAGTCGATGACCGCCAGCGTGTTGCAGCAGAGCCCGATCCCGGCGAACACCCAGGTGACGATCCGGGCGGGGTTCTTGCCACGGCCGTTGAAGATTGCCAGGACCACCAGGCCGCCCGCGACGAGCAGGTAGATCACTGCGATCACCACCAGGAACCCGGTGACGAAGGCCGTCATCTCGCTGTCGAACTCGGTGCCGCCGTAGGAGTTGCGGAACGCCTCCTGGATCGAGCCGAGGGTGGCCAGGAACGCGACCCCGATCAGCGCCTGTGCCCCGGCGATGGCGTACAGCAGCATCACCGACGCGGTCACGGCGGTCGGCCGCGAGACCGGTGCGGGGTTCGGCGGGGAATATATGGGAACGGTCACACTGCCCTCCTCTAGATCCACTTACGGTATCGGCCGAGCGCCATATCCCGCGAGCGCCCCTCACGGTCGGCGACCATGTGGCAACATCAGGCGACGATGGTCCCAACTACCACAAAGGGTCGCTCGTTCGGGGGGCGACACGGCAGGACCAGCCCCCTAAACTTCGATTCCGTGGCGTCCACCCGGCAGCAGAGACCTCCGGTGGTTCGCCGTGCCCGCACGAGTCGCCCGCCCCGCACACACAGCTTCGGGGCCGAGGCAGACCGGCTACAGGCACCTTTCCCGTTAGGCAGGCCGCGTGACCACACCGCGGCCGCCCCAGACTCAAGGACCGGTGACACCCATGCCCCACGCCGACACGCTGACCATCGTGCACCATGACGACACTCGGACCCGCTTCAAAGACGTCCGATATCAGTTGCACCGCGACGGCATCCGCATCTGGTCCGACGAGGGCGAGCACGCCATCACGGACGTGTTGATGACCCAGGCATACCGGCATCAACAAGCACGCTGAGAGAAGGGCCCCGGGGAAACCCCCGGGGCCCTTCTCGTGTCACCGGGCTCAGCCGCGCCGGACCGACAGACCGTCCTTGGCCTGGCCGAGCTCGGCCACGACCGTGTCACCGTCGCGGATCTCGCCGGCCAGCAGCGCCTTCGCCATCAGGTCGCCGATGCTCGACTGGATCAGCCGGCGCAACGGGCGGGCACCGTAGATCGGGTCGTACCCGTGCTCACCCAGCCAGTCCACCGCCTCGGGCGTGACCTCCAGCGCCAGCCGCCGCTCGGCGAGCCGGTTGCGCAGCCGGGCCAGCTGGATGTCGACGATCGCGGTCAGGTCCTGCTTCGTGAGGGCGTGGAAGACCACGATGTCGTCGAGCCGGTTCAGGAACTCCGGCTTGAAGTGCGCCCGGACCGCCGCCAGGACCTCGTCGTGCCGTTCCTCGTCGGTGAGCGTGAAGTCGGAGTTCGCCGAGCCGAGGTTCGAGGTCAGCACCAGGATGGCGTTGCGGAAGTCGACCGTGCGCCCCTGGCCGTCGGTGAGCCGGCCGTCGTCGAGCACCTGGAGCAGCAGGTCGAACACGTCGGGGTGGGCCTTCTCCACCTCGTCGAGCAGCACCACGCTGTACGGCCGGCGCCGCACCGCCTCGGTGAGCTGGCCACCCTCCTCGTACCCCACGTAACCGGGCGGCGCGCCGACCAGGCGGGCGACGGAGTGCTTCTCCCCGTACTCGCTCATGTCGATGCGCACCATCGCGCGCTCGTCGTCGAAGAGGAACCCGGCGAGGGCCTTGACCAGCTCGGTCTTGCCCACACCGGTGGGGCCGAGGAAGAGGAAGCTGCCGGTGGGCCGATCCGGGTCGGCGATGCCGGCCCGGGCCCGGCGGACCGCACCGGCGACGGCGGCGACCGCCTCGCTCTGCCCGATCACCTTGGCCGAGAGCGACTCCTCGATCCGCAGCAGCTTGGCAGTCTCGCCCTCCATCATCCGGCCGGCCGGGATGCCGGTCCATGAGGAGACGACCTCGGCGATGTCGTCGGCGCCGACCTCCTCCTTCACCATCGGCGGCTCGGCGTCCTCCTGCTCCGACTCGGACGCCGCCTGGATCTCCTTCTCCAGTCCGGGAATCACCTCGTAGAGCAGCCGGGAGGCTTCGAGCAGCTCGCCGTCGCGCTGCGCGCGCTCCTGCGCGGCGGTCGCCTCGTCGAGCCGCTGCTTCAGCTCACCCACCCGGTTCAGGCCACCGCGCTCACGCTCCCACCGGTCGGTGAGGGCGGTCAGTTCCTCCTCGCGGTCGGCGAGGTCGGCGATCAGGCGTTCCAGCCGCGCCACCGAGGCCGGGTCGGTCTCCTTCTCCAGCGCGAGCCGTTCCACCCGCATCCGGTCGACCTGGCGCTGCAGCTGGTCCAGCTCGACCGGCTGAGAGTCGATCTCCATGCGCAGCCGGGAGGCGGCCTCGTCGATCAGGTCGATGGCCTTGTCCGGCAGGAACCGGTCGCTGATGTAGCGGTCCGACAGGCTGGCGGCCGCCACCAGGGCGGCGTCGGTGATCTGCACCCGGTGATGCGCCTCGTACCGCCCCTTGAGGCCGCGCAGGATGCCGATGGTGTCCTCGACGGTCGGCTCGCCGACCACGACCGGCTGGAAGCGCCGCTCCAGGGCCGGGTCCTTCTCGATGTGCTCGCGGTACTCGTCCAGGGTGGTGGCGCCGACCATGCGCAGCTCACCCCGGGCCAGCATCGGCTTGAGCATGTTGCCGGCGTCCATCGAGCCCTCGCCGCGCCCGGCGCCGACGACCGTGTGCAGCTCGTCGAGGAACGTGACGACCTGTCCGTTCGAGCCGCGGATCTCCTCGAGGACGCTCTTCAGCCGCTCCTCGAACTGGCCGCGGTACTGCGCGCCGGCGACCATCGCGCCGAGGTCGAGCGAGACCAGCTTCTTGTCGCGCAGCGTCTCCGGCACGTCGCCGGCCACGATCCGCTGGGCCAGGCCCTCGACGATGGCCGTCTTGCCGACGCCCGGCTCGCCGATCAGTACCGGGTTGTTCTTGGTCCGCCGGGAGAGCACCTGCACCACTCGGCGGATCTCGGCGTCCCGCCCGACGACCGGGTCGATCTTGCCGTCCCGGGCCAGCGCGGTGAGGTCGACGCTGTATTTCTCGAGCGACTTGTAGGTCTGTTCGGGGTCGGCGTTGGTCACCCGCCGCTCGCCGCCGCGGACCTGCGGGAACGCGGCGACCAGCGCCTCCTCGGTGGCGCCGGCGTCCTTGAGTGTCAGACTCACCGCGCCGCCGACCCGTGCCAGGCCGGCCAGGAGGTGCTCGGTCGACACATATTCGTCGCCGAGCGGCTTGGCGATCAGGTCGGCCGAGCCGATGGCGTTGACGAACTCACGGGAGAGGCTGGGCTCGGCGGTGCTGGCCCCCCGCGCCGAGGGCAGTTGCTCGATCGCGCGAGCGGCGGCGCGGCGAATGTCCGCCGGGTTGGCGCCGACCGCACGCAACAGCGCGGTCGCTGTCGAACCCCCGGTGTCGAGCAGCGACAGCAGCATGTGCCACGGCTCGACCGTGGCGTGTCCGCGACGGCCCGCGTCGGCGACCGCGGCGGTGATCACTTCGCGGCTCTTGGTGGTCAAACGTTCGGTGTTCATCAGCTCCCCTGGATCCGACCGGGCAGACTTATGTGGGCAGACTTGAGCGGCTTCCGCTCAACTTTAGCGCGCCCACAACACCCCTGCGCCACGGTGACGGTTACCACCGGCGCGAGCCATCGACTGGAAAGAAGCCGTAACGTCAGGAGTCGTGTCGCTTTCCCGCCGGTTGCTGCCTCTCGGCCTGGTGTTCCTCACCGTCGGCATCGCCACCGCAGTGGTCGGCCCGTTCCTCGGCATGTTCCTCAGCACGGCGGTCGGCGCGAGCCCCGTGCAGGTCACCTTCTTCCTGGTTACCGCGTCACTCTCCGGTGTCGCGATGTCCTGGGCCATCGGCCGCGTCTCGGACAGCCGGCCGATGCGGCGGACGCTGCTGATCATCGCCGCGCTGGCCGGCTGCGCCGGCACCGGGCTCACCGCGTTCATCCGCGATTACTGGGTGCTGCTCGCGCTGACCGCGACGGCCACGGCAGTCGCCGGGTCGCTCTTCCCACAATCTTTCGCGTACGCGCGACAGGTGCTGCAGAGCGACGACCCCCAACGGGCCGCCATGGGTACCAGCACGCTCCGCACCGTGTTCTCGATCGCCTGGGTCGGCGGCCCGACGCTGGCCGCGTTCCTCCTGGAGGCCGGGGACTTCCGCTACGTCTACAGCGCCGCGGCCGTGATGTACCTGCTCGCCGCCCTGATCGTGATCCGGTGGCTGCCCGAGGTGGAGGCGCCGGCCACGCACCGCGAGGGCCCGGCCGGCTCGACCCGTGCGCCGTGGGTGGTCTATCCGATCCTGATCGGCTTCACCCTGCTGCAGACCTCGATGGTGCTCAGCGTCCAGGCGATGCCGCTGTTCGTGAGCACCGAGCTGGACGGCTCGGTCGGTGACGCCGGCCTGATCCTGGGGCTCTGCGCGGCGCTGGAGATCCCGCTGATGCTCGGCTTCGGCTGGCTCTCCACCCGGGTCCCGCTACGCCGGATCATCCTGGTCGGCGCCGTCTGCGGGGTCGTCTATCAGGGTCTGGTCTGGTCGGCGACGTCGGTGTGGATGCTGGCGGCCGCCCAGGTCCCGAACGCCATCCTGATCGCGGCCGCCTCCGGCCTCGGCATCTCCTACTTCCAGGATCTGATGCCCCGGTATCCCGGCCGGGCCAGCACGATGTTCAGCAACACGTTCCCGATCGGGCAGATCCTGGCGGCCCCGCTCTTCGGGCTCGCCCAGGAGTTCGGCTTCCGGCTGGCGTACGGGCTGAACCTGGGGCTGAGCGTGCTGGGCCTGATCCTGTTGCTGGTCTTCCGGCCACCGGGCGCCTCGAAGATCGCCGGAGTCGATCACAAATCTCCGGCTGAACAGGTGTAATACCCCCGCGCGGCACGAACCGGACGCTCTGCGGGCTAACGTGGGGATCGTGCGCGTACGGGTGGAACAGACTTCGTTGCCGGGTATCGGCGTCCGCCATGATCTGGTGACCTCGTCGGGTCGCACGGTCGGAGTGGTCTCACACCGCAACGGCCGGCGTGATCTGGTGCTGTACGACGTCGACGATCCCGATTCCAGCCTGGCCTCGATCCCGCTCACCGACGACGAGGCCGAGGCCCTGGCCGACGTCCTCGGCGCGTCGCTGATGCTCGGCCAGCTCGCCGGTCTGCGACAGCAGGCCGCCGGGCTGCTCACCGAGCAGATCGCCCTGCCCGCCGGCTCCCCGTTCGTGGGCCGCAAGCTGGGCGACACGCGCACCCGGAGCCGCACCGGCGCCTCCATCGTGGCGGTGCTGCGGGACCGCGAGGTGATCGCTTCGCCCGGACCGGAGTTCAAGTTCGAGGCGAACGACGTCGTGGTGGCGGTCGGGACGCGCAAGGGCCTGGAGGGCGTCACCGCCATCCTGGCCGGCGACGACGACGACTGAGCGCCGTGGAACATCACACGACGATCCTGCTCATCGAGATCGGCGCGTTGCTGTTCGGCCTCGGCATGCTCGGTCGCCTGGGCCGGCGCTTCGGTCTCTCCCCGATTCCGCTCTACCTGCTGGCCGGTCTCGCGTTCGGCAGCGGCGGCATCGTGCCGCTGCGGGCCAGCGAGGAGTTCATCGAGATCGGCGCCCAGATCGGCGTGATCCTGCTGCTGGTCATGCTCGGCCTGGAGTACTCGGCCAACGAGCTGGTGGACAACATGCGCTCGGCGGCGCCGGCCGGGCTGATCGACATGCTGCTCAACGCGCTGCCCGGCGCGGCGTTCGCGCTGCTGCTCGGCTGGGGCTGGCAGGCGGCGCTGGTGCTGGCCGGCATCACCTGGGTCTCCTCGTCCGGTGTCATCGCCAAGGTGCTCGGCGACCTGGGCCGGGTGGGTAACCGGGAGACGCCGGTGATCCTCTCGGTCCTGGTGATCGAGGACCTGGCGATGGCCTTCTACCTGCCGGTCACGACCGCGGTGCTGGCCGGCACCGGCCTGATCCCCGGGCTCAGCACGCTGGGCGTCGCGGTGGTCACGGTGATCGCGGTGCTGGTCGTGGCGATCCGGTACGGCGGTGAGATCAGCCGTTTCATGTCGGTCAAGGATCCCGAGGCCCTGCTGCTGAGCGTGCTCGGGATGACGCTGTTCATCGCCGGGGTGGCCGGCGAGCTGAAGGTCTCCGAGGCGGTCGGCGCCTTCCTGGTCGGCATCGCGCTCTCCGGCCCGGTGGCGCACCACGCCACACAGATCCTCACGCCGCTGCGGGACCTGTTCGCCGCGGTCTTCTTCGTCTTCTTCGGGCTCTCCACGGATCCGGCGGACATGCCGCCGGTGCTGTTGCCCGCGTTCGCTCTGGCCGTGCTGACCATGGCGACCAAGGTGGCGACCGGTTATCTCGCGGCCCGCCGGGCCGGCATCGCCCTCCCCGGCCGGCTCCGCACCGGTCTCGCCCTCATGCCGAGGGGCGAGTTCTCGATCGTCATCGCCGGGCTGGCCGTGGGGGTGCATCCCCGGCTGGCGCCGCTCGCCACGGCCTACGTGTTGATCACGGTGGTCACCGGTCCGATGTTGGCACGGTTGCCCGATTACCGCTGGTTCAAGGAGTGGGTGCGCCGGCGGATGGCAGCCACCCGCGAGATGGCGAAACCCCTGCCGACCGCGGAGTGACCTGCGTCTCCATCGATAAAGCCCAAAGTTACCGCTCAGTATCCGAATGTGAGCCCTTGACACTTCCGTTGACACACGTTGCGCGCTACCGTTGCGCCTCGACGACTCTGAGTATTGGGACGTTCGACACTGCCACCGACGGCGACCCGACGGTGGCGCGCAGTGAACGGTTGAGTGAGGCGGCGGCGTGAGCGTGCGAGAAGCGACATTCCTCGGTTTCGGCAACCCCGTGGATCCCCGCCCGGACGAGCTTCAGTCCTGGGCCTACAACCCCGATTCGGTCCCACTGAGCTCCATGCCGAAGGACTGGGACTTGCTGATCTCGGGCGACGTGCTCGGGCCCACCCTGTTCGAGCTGGCCATGGACCGGCAGTGCCCGGCCCGCCGGTTCGCGCAGCACTGCATGTACATCTACGGCGCCGACGGCGTGCGACAGAACGCGAGCGGGCAGCGCAAGCGCCGGCTGAAGAAGTTCGTCGAGCGCGCCGAGGAGGTCGGCGACGAGCCGATGCAGATCTGGGCCCACAACTGCCGGGTGCTGATGACCCGGCCGGAGCTCTTCGATCACCACGACTGGATGGAGGGCGGACTGGTCCGCCACCCGCGGCGCCTCGGACTCTTCAACCGGCGCTGACTCTCCGCATCCAGGCGGTCACTACATGAAGTAACGGCGGCTCCTCGAGGGGCCGCCGTTACTGCTATCTGTCGGGCGAACGCCTCGGGCGCCACACCACCAGCGCCGTCGAGTGGCTCTCCTGCCGCACAAGGTCCCGACCGGCGTACGGGCTGCGCATCGCCTCGAGCTGGGCGATCCGCGAGTACGCCTGGTCGATCTGCTGCTCCAGCTCGGCCACCCGCTGCTGCAGGTCGCCGACGAGCTGCTCCAACCCGATGATCCGCTTGATGCCGGCCAGGTTGACGCCGTCGTCCTGGCTGAGCCGCTGCACCTCACGGAGCAGCGCGACGTCCCGCTCGCTGTACCGCCGGCCACCGCCGCCCGCCCGGCCGGGCTGCACCAGCCCGAGCCGGTCGTACTGGCGGAGGGTCTGCGGGTGCATGCCGGCGAGCCGGGCGGCCACCGAGATGATCAAAACCTTCGCGTCGGAGGCCTGTTCAACAGAGATGCTCATCTCCTCATACATGTGCCACCTCCCGATAGGCCCTAACCAGTGGTCCGGCGCAGGCGCGCGTCGAGCCGCTCCCGCGCCGGCGGCGGAGTCAGTTTCGCGAACTTCTCCAGGGCGTCCCGTGCTTCGCCGCTGACGCCGGTCGGAATCTGCACCTCGACGGTGACGATCAGGTCGCCCGCCTGGCCCTCCTTGCGGACCACGCCCTTGCCACGGGCCCGCAGCTTGCGGCCGCTCGGGGTGCCCGGCGGGACGCGCAGCGTCACCGGGTTGTCCAGGGTGGGCACCCGCAGGTCGGTGCCGAGCACGGCTTCCGCGACGGTGATCGGCACTGTCAGCGTCAGATCATCGCCGCTGCGCCCGAACAGATCGTCCGCCCGGACCCGGACCTGCACGTACAGATCGCCGGCCGGACCGCCGCGGTCGCCCGGCTCGCCCCGGCCGCTGAGCCGGATCCGCTGGCCGTCGGCGACACCGGCCGGGAACCGCACGTTGATCGTGCGGCTCTTGGTGATGCCGCCCGAGCCACGGCACTCCGGGCACTTCTCGTCCACGATGCTGCCCGAGCCCTGGCAGTCCCGGCACGGCTCGGAGAAGCTGAACGAGCCCTGGTTGCTGGAGATCAGCCCGGTGCCGTGGCACTTGGGACAGGCCCGCGGGGTGGTACCGGGCTTGGCGCCTGACCCGCGGCAGGTGTCACAGGCGCCCGGCGTCCGCAACGTCAGTGGCAGCGTCGTGCCCCGGACGGCCTGGGAGAAGTCGAGCGTCACCTCGGTCTCCACGTCCCGGCCGCGCTGCGGTCCGCGCCGCGCCGGGCCGGGCGGTCCCCCGCCGCCGGAGAAGATCGAGCTGAAGATGTCGGAGAAGCCGCTCCCGCCGAACCGCCGGTCGGCGCCCGCCCCGCCGGCGCCGGAGAAGCCGCCGAACAGGTCCGAGGGATCGAACTGGGCGCCGCCACCGGTCCGGGCGCCGCGCCGGAACGCGCCGGAGCCGAACAGGGAGCGCATCTCGTCGTACTCTTTGCGCTTCTTGTCGTCGGCCAGCACGTCGTACGCCTCGGAAGCGGCCTTGAACTTCTCCTCCGCCTCCTTGTTGCCCGGGTTCCGGTCGGGATGAAGGTCCCGGGCCAGCTTCCGGTACGCCTTCTTGATCTCGTCGGGAGAGGCGGCCTTGTTCACGCCGAGGACAGCGTAGAAGTCCTTCTCGAGCCAGTCCTTCGAGCTCATTCAGTCCACCTCCTCGACGGTGCGGGTGTGGTCCCGCCCGCCGGCGAACCGGCGGGCGGGACGGAAGTGTTTCACTCCGGGTCGGCGACCGCGACCATCGCCGGGCGGAGCAGCCGCTCGCCCAGCGTGTAACCACGGCGCATCACCTCGACGCAGGTCGGCTCCGAGACGTCGGCGGACGTCTGGTGGGCGACCGCCTCGTGCCGGTTCGGGTCGAACGGATCACCCTTCTCCCCGAACGCGACCAGCCCGAGCTTGCCGGTCACCGCGGTGAGCTGCTCGGCCACCGAGGCGAACGGCCCGACCAGGTCGCCGTGCTCACGGGCCCGGTCGATGTCGTCCAGGACCGGCAGCAGACCGGTGAGCACCTTGCCGGTGGTCAGCTCGGCGGCCGCCCCCCGGTCGCGATCCACCCGCTTGCGGTAGTTCGCGTACTCCGCGGTGACCCGCTGGAGATCGTGGGTCCGCTCCTCGAGCTCGTTGCGCAGAGCCGCCAGCTCGGCGCCGAGCCCCGACTTCCCCTCGGTCACCGGAGCCTGGTCCGGCTCGTCCGGGGCGCGATGCGCCCCGCCCGGCTTTCCCTTCGCCGGCTCGTCGGCGGGTGTCTCTGCGGCCATCTCATCGATCTCGCCCTGGATGACTTCCCGCTCGGTCGCCGGACCGTCGTTCTCGTCGTCCTTGGCGCTCACTTCTTGTCGTCCTCCACGATCTCGGCGTCCACGACGTCGTCGCCACCGGTGGCGGCCGGGCCGGCGTTGGGCGCGCCGCCCGCGGGACCCGCGCCACCCGGGGCGTCCGCGCCGCCGGGCGCGCCCTGCGGGGTCTCACCCTGCGAGTAGAGCAGCGAACCGGCCTCCTGGGAGACCTGGGACAGCCGCTCGTGCGCCGACTTGATCTTCTCGATGTCGGTGCCACCCAGCGCGCCACGCAGCTCGCCGAGCGCCTCGCCGATCTTGTTCTTGCTGTCCTCGGGGAGCTTGTCGCCGCTCTCCGCGAGGAACTTCTCGGTCTGCCACTGCAGCTGCTCGGCCAGGTTGCGGGTCTCCGCGTCCTCGCGGCGCTTCTTGTCCTCGTCCGCGTGGTCCTGGGCGTCGCGCATCATCCGCTCGATGTCGTCCTTCGGCAGCGCGGAGCCACCGGTGATCGTCATCTTCTGCTCCTTGCCCGTGCCCAGGTCCTTGGCGGACACGTGCACGATGCCGTTCGCGTCGATGTCGAAGGAGACCTCGATCTGCGGCACGCCGCGCGGCGCGGGCGCGATGCCGCTGAGCTCGAAGGTGCCGAGCTTCTTGTTGTACGCCGCCATCTCGCGCTCACCCTGGTAGACCTGGATCAGCACGGAGGGCTGGTTGTCGTCCGCCGTCGTGTAGACCTCGGAGCGGTGCGCCGGGATGGTGGTGTTGCGCTCCACCAGCTTGTGCATGATGCCGCCCTTGGTCTCGATGCCCAGCGACAGCGGGGTCACATCGAGCAGCAGGACGTCCTTGACCTCGCCCTTGAGCACACCGGCCTGCAGAGCGGCGCCGACCGCGACGACCTCGTCCGGGTTCACGCCCTTGTTCGGCTCACGGCCGATCAGGGTCTGCACCAGCTCGGTCACCGCCGGCATCCGGGTCGAGCCGCCGACCAGGATGACGTGGTCGATGTCGGAGAGCTTGACGTCGGCGTCCTTGATCGCGGACTCGAACGGGCCCTTGCAGCGGTCCAGCAGGTCCTGCGTCATGCGCTGGAACTCGGACCGGCTGAGCGTGGTGTCCAGGTGCAGCGGGCCGTTCGCGCCGGCCGTGATGTACGGCAGGTTGATGCTGGTGGTGGTGGCGGCGGAGAGCTCGATCTTCGCCTTCTCCGCGGCCTCACGCAGACGCTGCAGAGCCATCTTGTCCTGGGACAGGTCGATGCCGTGCTCGCCGCGGAAGGTCTTGACCAGGTGGTCGATGATCCGCTGGTCCCAGTCGTCGCCGCCCAGGTGGTTGTCACCGGAGGTGGACTTCACCTCGATGACGCCGTCGCCCAGCTCCAGCAGGGAGACGTCGAAGGTGCCGCCGCCCAGGTCGAAGACCAGGACGGTCTGCTCCTTGGAGCCCTTGTCCAGCCCGTACGCCAGGGCGGCCGCGGTGGGCTCGTTGACGATGCGCAGGACGTTCAGACCGGCGATCTCACCGGCCTCCTTGGTGGCCTGGCGCTGCGCGTCGTTGAAGTACGCCGGGACGGTGATGACCGCGTCCGCGATCTGCTCACCGAGGTAGGCCTCGGCGTCCCGCTTGAGCTTCATCAGCACACGCGCGGAGATCTCCTGCGGCGTGTACTTCTTACCGTCGATGTCGATCGACCAGTTGGTGCCGACCTCACGCTTGACCGAACGGATGGTCCGGTCCGGGTTCGTCACCGCCTGCCGCTTGGCGACCTCACCGACGAGCACCTCCCCGTTGCGGGCGAAGGCAACGATCGACGGAGTCGTCCGAGAGCCCTCCGCGTTGGCGATGACGGTGGGCTCGCCTCCTTCCAGAACGCTGACGCAGGAGTTCGTGGTGCCGAGGTCGATGCCGACCGCACGTGCCATGGTGTTCCTCGCTTCTTACCGGCTCGGCCTGAAACAGGCTCTTGGTTCGTTCAGGGTTGAGTGGAACCGACTCAATGATGCCACGGGCGCGCACGCCGTCCAAAAGAAGTTGAGCCTGAGGGGCGCAAGTCAGCCCTTGAGACAGGTGGTGAAGAATCACCTACATACCTGTCAGGTCACGGCATACCGGGACCCGTTGTCCTGGATGCATAGATCGTGCACGCTTTACCCGTGACGACGCACGGAGACGCGGTCGGTCCGTCGGCCCTGTCCGCCGTCCCCGCCGCACCGGATGAGAAAGACAACAGTGGCGCATCAGAGCGTACGGGCATGGACCGGACCCGTCCGGTGAATCAGCAGAACAGCCCCGGACCCGGCGAGGTGCCGCCCGCACTGGGCCGCCTCGCCACGTCGCTGAGCCGGTTACGAGCCACGCTCGGCGCCGTGTCGTACCCGCTGGTGCTCCCTTCGGCGGAGGAGGCCCGCAAGGTCGGCGCCGCCCTGCTCGCCCAGCTCAACGACTATCTGCTGCCCCGCCTGGCACGGCTCGACGCGCCGCTGCTGGTGGTCGTCGGCGGCTCCACCGGCGCCGGCAAGTCGACCCTGGTGAACAGCCTCGTCCAGGCGGCGGTGAGCACCGCCGGCGTGCTGCGCCCGACCACCCGGTCCCCGGTGCTGGTGACCCACCCGGACGACCAGGGCTGGTTCGGCCGGGGCGGCCTGCTGCCCGGCCTGGTGCGGACCGGCGAGCCCAGCAACGACGCGAACGCGCTGCAGGTGGTGCCCACGCCGACCATCGGCCCCGGCCTGGCCCTGCTGGACGCGCCCGACGTCGACTCGGTGGTCGACCACAACCGGCAGCTCGCGGCGCAGCTGCTGGCCGCCGCCGACCTCTGGCTCTTCGTCACCACCGCCGCGCGGTACGCCGACGCCGTCCCGTGGGAGCTGCTGAAGACGGCCCGCCTGCGCGGCACCGTGATCGCCCTGGTGCTGGACCGGGTGCCGGTCGACGCCGCCGCCGAGATCGCCGCCCACCTCGGCGAGATGCTCACCGCACACGACCTGGGCGCGGCGCCGTTGTTCGTGCTCCCGGAGACCGAGCTGGACGACCGTGGCCTGCTGCCGGACTCGGCGGTCGGGCCGATGCGGCTCTGGTTCGCCAAGCTGGCGGCCGACGCGGGCGCCCGGGACGCGGTGGTGCGGCAGACGCTGGACGGAGCCCTGGGCGCCCTCGCCCCCGCGCTGACCGGGCTGGCCGAGGCTGCCGACGAGCAACTCCAGACCGTACGCAATCTGGATGAAAGGGTTGATGCGGCCTATCGCAACGCGCGCCGCACGATCGAGGAGGGCCTGCAGGACGGCCGGCTGCTCCGCGGTGAGGTGCTGGCCCGCTGGCAGGAGTTCATCGGCACCGGCGAGTTCCTGCGCAGCCTCGAGTCGCGGGTCGGTCACCTGCGGGACCGGTTGTTCGCGGCGATCAGCGGCCGCCCGGCGCCGGGCCGCCAGCTCCAGATCGCCATGGAGTCGCAGCTCGTCACGTTGCTGCGCGGGGTGGCCGCCGACGCGGCCGAGCAGGCGTACGCGGCCTGGCAGTCGCACCCGGCCGGCGCCGCCCTGCTGGCGCCCGAGCTGCAACGCGCCTCGTCCGATCTGCCGGAACGCGCCGACCGGCTGGTCCGGGACTGGCAGCAGTGGGTGCTCGACCTGGTGCGCCGGGAGGCCGCGGACAAGCGGTCGGTGGCCCGCGGCGCGGCCTACGCGGTGAACGGCGCCGGGCTGGCCGTGATGATCGCGGTCTTCACCGCGACCGCCTTCATCCCGACCGGGCTCGAGGTCGCCGCCGGCGCGGGCAGCGCGGTCGCCGCGCAGAAGGTGCTGGAGGCTGTCTTCGGCGACCAGGCCATCCGTACTCTGGCCACCCGGGCCCGCACCGAGTTGCTGGCCCGGATGGACGAACTGTTCGAAGCCGAAGCTGCCCGGTTCACCGAGCGGACCGCGGCCGTTCGCCTCGAGGTCGAGCCGGGCGGGTTGATGCGCCAGGCCGCCGCCGAGGTGGAGGGCGCCAGGAAGGAACTCGCGTTGACCGGATCGGGGTCATGAGTCTGGTGGAGAAGGGCCTGTCCGACATCGACAGCCGGGACCGGGTGGACGCCGGTGAGCTCACCCGGCGGCTCGAGGCGCTGTCCCGGTTCCTGCGGGTCGTCGACCCGTACCTGCCGGACAGCGAGCTGGTGGCCGCGCACACGCTGGTGGAGCGAGCCGGCAACCGGCTCGAGCTGTCGCTGGAACACACCGTCGTGGCGCTCGCCGGCAGCACCGGCAGCGGCAAGTCGAGCCTGTTCAACGCGCTGGCCCGGTTCAAGCTCTCCCAGGTGGGGGTGCGCCGGCCGACCACCGGCACGGCGCACGCCTGCGTCTGGGGACCGCTCGAGGCAGCCAACCGGCTGCTCGACTGGGTCGGCGTGCTGCCCCGGCAGCGGTTCGTCCGGGAGAGCGCGCTGGACGGCGACGACGAGGTGGCGTTGCGCGGCCTCATCCTGCTCGATCTGCCCGACTTCGACTCGATCGAGCAGGCCCACCGGCTCGAGGTGGACCGGCTGCTCGGGCTGGTGGACCAGATCGTCTGGGTGGTCGACCCGCAGAAGTACGGCGACCGGATCCTGCACCAGGCATACCTCTCGCAGTTCAGCGCGCACGCCGGCGTCACGATCGTGGTGCTCAACCAGGCCGACCGGCTCTCACCGGGCGACACCGAGGTGGTTCTCGGCGACCTGACCCGGCTGCTGGAGGAGGACGGCCTGACCGGCACGCCGGTCCTGGCCACCTCGGCGAAACAGCCCGGCATGCTCGGCGACCTGCGGAGCGCGCTGGAGAAGACGGTCGCCGACCGGCAGGCCGCGCTGCGCCGGCTCGCCGCCGACCTGGACACGGTCAGCGAAGAACTGGCCGCCATGATCGGTCCGCCGGCCGCCGAGGACGAGGTGGACCGCGCCACCGTGCGCCAGCTGTCCGAGTCGCTCGCCGCCTCGGCCGGGGTACCCGCGGTGGCCGACGCCACGGCCGGCTCCTACCGGCACCGGGCCGCGGCCGCGACCGGCTGGCCGCTGGTACGCGGACTGCGGCGGCTTCGGCCCGACCCGCTGAGCCGGCTGCACCTGGCCGAGAAACCGGCGACCGACGCGGTCTCCACCGACATCGTGCCGCGGACCTCTGTTCCGGCGCCCGACGCCGCCCAGCGCTCCGCGGTGGGCATCTCGGTGCGCGCGGTGGCCAGCCGGGCCGCCGCGCCGCTCCCGGACGTCTGGGCGCCGGCGATCACCACGGCCGCCCGCTCCCGCGCCGACGACCTGCCGGACGCCCTCGACCGGGCGATCGCCAAGACCGACCTCGGGATGGACCGCCGGCCGTTCTGGTGGCGGGCCGTCGGGATCCTGCAGTGGGGCCTGCTCGGCGCCGCGGCAGTCGGTCTCGGCTGGCTCATCCTGGGGTACGCGCTACGCGTCCTCGGCCTGCCCGAGCTCAACAATCCCCAGGTGGGCGCCGTCCCGCTGCCGACCCTGCTGCTCCTCGGCGGGCTGCTGGCCGGGGTGCTGCTCTGGCTGTTGCTCAAGCCGGTCGTCGAGGCGGGCGCCCGGCGTGCCCGGCGACGTGCCGAGCAACGCCTGCGGTCGGCCGTCACCGAGGTGGGGCGGGGATACGTGGTTTCCCCGGTTCGGGACGTGCTGAACGCGTACGCCCAGGCGAGGGAAGCTCTCGGCGTGGTCCGCTCGGAGTAGGTCCGGTGGCTGCCGCGGGCGTACGCTCGCGGCATGGCTGCCCCGACCGCGTACGACGCAGTTCTGCACGCCGCGCGCGACGTCACCAAGCTGGGCTGTGCCCTGGACGCCGAGATGCTCGGCGCCGCGCTGCTCGGCAGTGTGTACTCGGTCGCGACCGACGATCGGGCGGAGGCGGTACGCGACTTCGTGGGCCGGTTCCTGACCGCCACCGCGCGGCAGCGGACACCGGCCGCCACCACGATCCGCGACGTCTTCGCGACCCTCGTCCCGGACGCCGAGGGTGCGGCCGAGGTCGGTCACGACGCGCGGGGGCCGTCCTGGGTCGCCCAGCTCGGCCGGGTCCGGCCGACCGGCTGCTTCGCGTACGGCGACGTCTACGGCGACCAGACGTCCTATCTGGTCACGTTCGCCTACGAGAACGGCGCCGACGGCGGGCCTGATCACGCGGTGGTGGCCCTGGTCGACCACAACATCGGCATCACCAAGGACGTCTTCATCGCCTCCTCGGCCGAGCAGCTGCTCGGCCAGGTCCGCACCATGTGCGCCGGCGACGAGTTGATCTGGTTCCGCGCCGAGGACCCGGGGCGGCTGCGCGACGAGGTCGGCCGGCACCTGGAGCTCACCGACGAGCTCGGCGACCTGCCGTCGGACGGCTCGCTGGCGACCGACCGGGCGCTGGCCGCCGCACGGCTGGCCCTGCTGCCGGTGCTCACCACGCCCGCGCTGGACGAGCTGGCCGAGCCCGATCCGGCCGACCTGCTGCGTGACTTCCTCGTCTCGCCGGAGGCGGCCCGCTTCGATCTCGCCGCCGCCTCGGCCTCGCCCGCCGACAGCGCGTCGCTCGACTTCTGCCTGAGCCTGCTGGTGGACCACGCGCTCAGCCTGCCCGGCGGCGACCTGCTGCGATGGAGCCCGACGGTCGCCGGGCTGTTCCTGCTGGACTGGGTGCACCGGCGCGCCGTCCTGGACATGGACGACGCCGCGATGCTGCCGCGCGTGGTCCGCGCCTGGTCGGCGTACGCGATTCGCCGCCGTGCCCTGCCCGCGCAGGCCGTGACCGAGACCGAGGCCGCGGTGGAGGAACTGATCCCGGAGTTCGCCCGGCTCTACGCCACCGGCGAGCGCCGCAGCCCGGCCACGGCGGCGGTGGCGCAGCTGCTGGCCGAGGGCGTCGACCCGAACGACGCCGCCGCGATCGACGCCTGGATCGAAGCCAACCGCGACGAGTGACCCCGGCGGGCGGTTGCTCAGCGGTGGTTGCTGTGGTGCTCGTCCTGCGGGTCGGCGTGATGACGACCCACCCGGGTGCTGCGCTGCCAGGCCGCGGTGTGCTCGCTGGAGTGGTTCGTGTGCTCGGCGCGATGCTGACCGCGGTACGGCCGGTTCCCGGTGCGGGACTCCTCCGGACGTGGCTGCGACATCGACCGGCGGACGTTGCCGCCCGCCCCGGCATGACTCTGCTCCAGGATGCGGGCCGCTCGGATGTTCTGCGGGCGTTCGGTCACTGCTGACCTCCGGCTTGGTGGGTGATGGGCGGACACATCGCCACGGCGCCGCGACCAGGCCTCTCCGACGGTGGCCTTCTCGCAGGGGCGATGCCGGTGATGTCGCGGCTCGTCGGGATGCGGCGCTCCACGATGGAGCGGTCCCGGGTCCGACGGCACGTCGGGCAGATCCGGAATGGACGGCAGGTCGGCCGGCACGTCGGGCTGGGAGATGTCATCCTCCTCCGGGACGACCGGAAGGTCCGGGACGACAGGGACCACCGGGACGACCGGCGCCTCGGGCGCACGCGGACGATCCGGCACCGCCGGCCGATCCGGGACCCGGGGACGATCCGGCACCGTGGGCCGATCCGGGACCCGCGGGCGATCCGGGACCCGGGGACGATCGGGACGCCCGCGATCGATCGGTACCACCTTGCGGCGGCGATCCGGAACAACGGGGGCAACCAATACGCTACCGGCCCTTTTTGCCCTTTTTGGCGATCCACTGACCGACTGCCGCGATTGGCCGGGGACGCCTGCTGAACGCGTACCACTTGGCTGATCATTAACGGACGCACCGGAAGGCGCGTCAGATGATGGATCAGGCTCGGCAGCCCGCGGCGGATCCGATGGCGACGCAGTCGCCGAGGGCGAGGGGCGCACCGGCCCGACAGCCGGCGGCGGCAGGAACGGCACATCCATCGCGCCCGGCCCCTGCCGTCCCGACATCTCGTTCGATCCCGCGGTGATCACGGCCAGGGTCGGCACCGAAGCGAGCCCGACCAGCAACGCGACCATCAGCACATAACGGCGGGTAGGACCGGAGAATCCCAGATCCTCCCGGTAGACACCGTTGAGACGCTTCCGGAGCACCTTGAGGGGCGGCGGGTAGCCGTCGTCGTCGTGCAGGTGCGGCACCGCTCGACTCCTCCCCAGGAAATCGTCAACCCGGATCCGTCTCGGTCGAAGGAGTGAACGACGCATGAGCAATTCGGCAGCGGCAAGGCCGGCCTGTTCGTGCAACAGTGAGCTCACAAAAGCACTAAATCGGACAAATACCTTTAACGATGCGCCGGTAGAAATCCGATTTCGTGATCTACGCAGTCTGTAACGGGGCTCACTCCCTCTGTCAGGATGGGGGCGACGGCACCGCCGCCGTCGCCTTCCGCCTACAGCGGGGCCACGGCGGGCCGTCCCGGCAGGCGCACGCCGCATGCCGGAGCACGCCGCGCAGCAGCCTCACCCGGTCAGGCGCGGCCGACCCCGCGGTTCAGCCGCGCGGCCGGGAGACACCCGCCGCGGGCGCAGAGACGAAACAGGAGACACGGATGGCGAAAGGCGGAAGCGACGCCGGCACAGATGTACCCGCCGGCGGCTTCGTCCAACTGCTGACCCCCGACGGGGAGCGCATCGACTCCGTCACCACCCCTGACGGGACGACGTACTCCGTCGAGTTCACCGACGAGGAATACCGCGGGCTCTACCGCGACATGGTCACCGTCCGGCGCCTGGACGCCGAGGCCACCGCCCTGCAACGGCAGGGCGAGCTGGGCATCTGGGCCAGCCTGCTCGGGCAGGAGGCCGCACAGGTCGGTTCCGGTCGCGCGCTGCGGCCGCAGGACATGGCCTTCCCGACCTACCGGGAGCACGGCGTCCTCTACTGCCGGGGCATCGACCCGATCATGCCGTTCGGCCTGTTCCGCGGCGTCGACCAGGGCGCCTGGGACCCGAACGAGTTCAAGGTCAACATGTACACCATCGTGATCGGCGCGCAGACCCTGCACGCGACCGGCTACGCGATGGGCGTCAACATGGACGGCAAGACCGGTGGCGACGACGGTGAGGCGGTCATCGCCTACTTCGGCGACGGCGCCTCCTCGCAGGGCGACGTGAACGAGGCCTTCATCTGGTCGGCCGTCTTCAACGCCCCGATGGTCTTCTTCTGCCAGAACAACCAGTACGCGATCTCCGAACCGCTGGAGCGGCAGACACGGATCCCGCTGTACCAGCGTGCCGCCGGCTTCGGCTTCCCCGGCGTGCGGGTGGACGGCAACGACGTCCTCGCGTCGTACGCGGTGACCCGCCACGCGCTGGACCGGGCCCGCAACGGCGAAGGCCCGACCCTGGTCGAGGCCTACACGTACCGGATGGGCGCGCACACCACCACCGACGACCCCACGCGTTACCGGATCGCCAGCGAGGTCGAGTCCTGGAAGGCCAAGGACCCGATCGCCCGGCTCCGCGCGTTCCTCGGCAAGCAGGGCGTGGTCGACGAGTCGTTCTTCGCCGAGGTCGACGCCGAGGCCACCGAGGTCGCCCTCAACCTGCGCCAGCGGGTGCTCGAGATGCCCGACCCGAAACCGCTGAGCCTGTTCGACAACGTCTACCCCAACGGCTCCCCGCATCTGGACGCCCAGCGCGAGCAGATGTCGAAGTACCTGGACTCGTTCGAGGGGAGCGCGCACTGATGGCCACCGAGACCCTGACCCTGGGCAAGGCACTCAACCGTGGCCTGCGCCGCGCGCTCGAGGACGACCCGAAGGTCGTCATCATGGGCGAGGACGTCGGCAAGCTGGGCGGCGTCTTCCGGATCACCGACGGCCTGCAGAAGGACTTCGGCGAGAACCGGGTGATCGACACGCCGCTCGCCGAGTCCGGCATCATCGGCACCGCGGTCGGCCTGGCCATCCGCGGGTACCGGCCGGTCTGTGAGATCCAGTTCGACGGCTTCGTCTACCCCGCGTACGACCAGATCGTGTCGCAGGTGGCCAAGATGCACTATCGCTCGCAGGGCCGGCTGCGGATCCCGATGGTCATCCGGATCCCGTTCGGCGGCGGCATCGGCGCGGTCGAGCACCACTCCGAGTCCCCCGAGGCGTACTTCGCGCACACCGCCGGACTCAAGGTGGTGGCGTGCAGCTCGGCGCAGGACGCGTACACGATGATCCGCCAGGCGATCGCCTCGGACGACCCCATCGTGTTCTTCGAGCCGAAGCGGCGGTACCACGAGAAGGGCGAGGTGGATCTGGAGACGCCGCTCGACGCGGCGGAGCCCCTGCACGCCAGCCGGGTGGTCCGTCCGGGGCGGGACGCGACTGTCCTGGCGTACGGCCCGATGGTCCGCACCGCGATGGAGGCCGCCCAGGCCGCCACCGAGGACGGCCGGGAGCTCGAGGTCATCGACCTGCGCACGCTGTCGCCGCTGGACCTGGCCCCGGTCTTCGCGTCGGTCCGGCGGACCGGCCGGGCCGTGATCGTGCATGAGGCGCCGGGCAACCTGGGCCTCGGTGCGGAGATCGCGGCGCGGGTGACCGAGGAGTGCTTCTACTCCCTGGAGGCCCCGGTGCTGCGGGTGACCGGTTACGACACCCCGTACCCGGCGGCCCGTGTCGAGGAGGAGTACCTCCCCGATCTCGACCGGGTGCTGGACGCCGTCGACCGCGCGTTCGGCTGGTGACGCCGATGTCCCGGATCAAGGTGTTCAACCTGCCGGACCTGGCCGAGGGTCTCACCGAGGGCGAGGTCCTGGCCTGGCTGGTGAAGGTCGGCGACACGGTGGAGCTGAACCAGCCCATCGTCGAGGTGGAGACCGCCAAATCGGCGGTCGAGCTGCCGGCGAAGTGGGCCGGTGTGGTCACCGGCATCCACGCCGAGGCCGGCACGGTCGTCGAGGTCGGCAAGCCGCTGTTCACGATCGACACCGACCCGGGCGCCGGCCCCCTGCCGCCGTCCACGGAATCCCTCACGGCGGTGGGGAAGGCGGGGCCCGAGGAGCCGGTCGAACCCGGCATGATCGGTGGTCCGGCTCCCGGCGGGCGCACAGCCGTGCTGGTCGGTTACGGCCCACGGACCACCAGCGCCAAACGACGACCCCGCATCGGTACGCCGAACAACTCCACCGCGGCAGCCACCCCGCCCCCGCCTGCGGCGGCTACCGCGAAACCCACGGTCGCCCCGCCGCCCACGGCCGCCCCCGTGGCAGCCCAGCCGGCACCCGTTCCGGCCAGGTCCTCGGCGCCGGCTGCCGCGGTCACGAAGGCCGGGCCGGTCCTCGCCAAGCCGCCGGTCCGCAAGCTGGCCCGGGACCTGGGCGTCGATCTCACCACGGTCGTCGGCACCGGCCCGCTGGGCTCGGTGACGCGGGAGGACGTGCACCAGGCGATCGCCGTCCCGTCGGCGCCCGCTCCGTCCGGCCACCCGGCCCTGCCCGCTCGTTCCGACAACGGAGTGCGTGAGCAGCGCATCCCGGTGAAGGGTGTGCGGAAGCTGACGGCCGAGAACATGGTCGCCTCCGCCTTCACCGCGCCACACGTCACGGAGTTCCTGACCGTGGACGTGACCCGCTCGATGAAGGCGCTGGACAAGCTGAAGGCCCGCCGGGAGTTCGCCGACGTGCGGATCTCACCGTTGCTGTTGGTGGCGAAGGCGGTGCTGCTGGCCGTCAAGCGCCACCCGATGGTCAACTCGACGTGGTCCGGGGCGACGAACGAGATCGTCGTCAAGGAGTACGTGAACCTCGGCATCGCCGCGGCGACCGAGCGCGGCCTGATCGTCCCGAACGTCAAGGACGCCGGACGACTCAGTCTGCGGGAGCTGGCCGAGGCGCTGAACGAGCTGGTCCGGACCGCGAAGTCGGGCAAGACTCCGCCGGCCGACATGTCCGGCGGCACGCTTTCGATCACCAACGTCGGCGTCTTCGGAGTCGACACCGGCACACCGATCCTGCCTCCGGGCGAGTCGGCCATCCTGGCGTTCGGCGCGATCCGGCCGACCCCCTGGGTGCACAAGGGCAAGATCAAGATCCGGCAGGTGACCACCCTGGGCCTCTCCTTCGACCATCGGATCATCGATGGCGAGCTGGGCTCCCGGTTCCTGCGTGACATCGGCACGTTCCTGGAGGACCCGGAGGCGGCCCTGCTGTCGTGGACTTAAGAATTGTCAGTCCCTCTGCCGAGTCGACCTTCGATCGTTAGGCACATGACCGAGCTCACCCCTTAAAAGTTTGGCACCGCTAGGCCCGTCGGCGCATACTCGGACTATCGACCGGGACGTGCGCCGACGGGGCCCGCCACCAGCGGGCCGGCGACGCCGCCACAGCAGGACCGGCGCGAGCCGGGGGAGAGAGCAGTGCCATGAGCATGATCGACCGCATTCGTCGTCGTCGGATGATCAGCCGCGAGAGCCGGGCCATCAACCGGGCTTTCGAGACGGCGCCCACGCAGGCCATGCGCGACGAGATCGCCATCTTCGCCCAGCGGCGGATGCCGCTCTGAGGGTCCGGCACCGAGCTGGACCAGCCCTTCGGGGCCACATGCACAGCAGACGGCCCGTCCGGTTCACCCGGACGGGCCGTTTCGTGTCGAATACCACTTTCAAGATCGGGCACTCGTCCCTCCGGGGCGTACACCGGGATTCCGGCTGCCGCGCCCGCCCGGTACGGTTGGGCACGGTTCCCAAGCCGGCTCGGCCGGTCGGGGCGGGTGACCAGGGACTCAGCGGCAGTTTCCGCAGGTCCTGAGCACGGCCAGGCCGGACAGCTGGCACGCCCCCTTCGGCGGAAGGTCGCCGACGGGGTCGCGTCCGTGCAAAGCTGGCACGGCCGCATCGCAGAGGAGGCGCGTATGACGTCCGAGGGGCACCACGCCGGGAAGCCGGCCGAGGCCACGTCGGGCGGACCCACGTCGGGCAACTTCCCGCCCGACCCCGACGGTCAGCGAATCTCGGGCCGCGCATCGGCTCCGTCTCCCGGCGCCGAGGGCTCCCCCCAGTCGTACGGGCCGCCTCCGCAGAGCACGCCCAACGGCGGCTCACCGTTCGTCGTCCCGGCCGTCTCCACGTTCGGCGCCGGGCCCAGCCCCGCCGGCACGCCGTACGGCGCGGCCCGCGTGCCGCAGCCCGAGGAGGCGTCACCCTACGGTTCGGTGTCGCCCGGCAAATCGGACACCGCCTCGCCCTACGGGTCGGCCCCGCCTTCCCCCTCCGGCGACGCGCCACAGCCGTACCCCGCGTCCGGCTCGCCGTTCGCCGCCCCCCAGCCCGGCGCGGGATCCGCGTCGCCCTACGGCGGCGTCGCCTCCGGCACGTCGGCCGGCACTGACCAGCCCGCCCCGTTCCAGCCGGCCACGCCGTTCCAGCAGGGCAACCCCGGCGCCCCGTTCCAGCAGGCCGCCCCGTTCCAGCAGGCCGCCCCGTTCCAGCAGGGCGACTCGTCGCAGCAGGGCAACCCGTTCCGGCCGGCCTCGCCGTTCGAGCCCGACCCGGCTTCCGGCCGGCCGCAGGCACCGCAGTCCGCGTGGGCGCCGCCGCCCGGCGAGGCCGCGCCGCAGCCCCCCGCCGCCTCGGACAGCCCGTCGCCGTTCGGCTCCGCCGGCTTCCCGCCGCCCGGCCGACCCGCACAGGCCGCGCCGCCGGTCCAGCAGTCCACCGCGCCGGAGAACCCTTCCGCCCGGCCGGCTCCGGGGAACCCGTTCGAGCGGCCCGCGCCGGAGAACCCGTTCGTCCGGCCCGCGCCGGCCGACCAGAACGCGGGCACCCTGCCCACCCGCAAGCCGGGCGCGACCAACCCCGCCGACGACCTCATCGGTGGCGGTGGCACCCCGTTCTCGGCCTTCGGCGACCAGCCGGTGCGCGTTCCCGGCGCCTCCCTCTCGGACCTTCCGGAATCGCCCGGCAGCGGCTTCACCCCCGGACCGGGATCCACGAGCGGCTTCCCCGCCGGGCCCGGAGCCCCCAACTTCCCCGCCGGACCCGGCGGCCCCGGCAACTTCGGTGGCGGGCCCGCAGCCAACAGCGGCTTCGGCGCGGGGCCGGCCTCCGCCGGTTCGTCGCCCGGCGGCTTCACCGCTGGTCCCGCACAGAACAGCTGGCTCCAGGACGACGCCCGGCCGGCCGAGACGCCCCAGCGCCCCACGGCTGACAAGTTCCCGTCGCGACGCGGCGACAGCGGCGGATTCCCGCTGCGTGCGCCGGCCGGCCCGCCCACCGACGCCGACCCGGACGGCGCCGCGCCCGGGCTGGACCTGCCGATCCGCAGCCAGCAGTCGTTCACCAACCCGGCGTACCCGGCTCCCGGAAACCCCGCCGAGCACGAAGCGCCCGCCGCGGAGTCGCCGGCGCCCGCTTCCGGGTTTCCCCAGCGGGTGCCCGGCGCCGCGCTCAGCAGCGGCGGCAGCATCCTGCCCCAGTCGCCGACGCCCGGCGCCTCGGTCCCGCAGCCGCGCGAGGCGAACGAGCGGCCCGCCCCCGCAGGCAACGAACGGCCCGCAGGCAACGAGCGGCCCGCCGCGGTCGGCTCGGCCCGCCCGGTGACCGCCAGCGCCTCCGTGCCGAACATCCGGGTCAACCCTGCCGACGCCGCCGAGATGCCACCGCCTCCGGCCGCCGCGCCGCAGGCCCGTGTCTACGGGCGACCCGCCTCGGCCCCGCCCGCCGACACCGAGACCCCGGACGAGAGCGCGAGCCCGTCCGGTGGCTACCCGGCCACCTCCGGCCCGTCCGGCGGCTTCCCGGCCTCACCGTCGGGCGGCTTCCCGGCCTCGCCCTCGGGCGGCTTCCCGGCTTCATCGTCCGGCGGCTTCCCGGCGCAGTCCTCGGGTGGTCCCGCAGGCATGCCCTCGGGTGGCTTCCCAGGATCGCCGCAGCGGGATGACGAGCTGCCGCAGCGTGGTGGCCAGGACCAGCCCGGCGACAACCCGTTCGCGTCCCGCGCCGAGTACGGCGCCTTCCCGGCGCCCGGCCCGGACAGCCCGAACTCGTTCGCCCCACGCGACAACCAGCCCGGCGACGAGCCGAGCGGAGGCCCCAACCTCCCGCAGCGCTCCGGCGGCGGCACCTACGGCACGCCGGCGCCACAGCGCGAGGATGAGCCCAACCCGTTCGCGCCCCGCGCCGACGACGGCAATACGTACGGCTCCCGGCCCGACGAGAACACCCCCTTCGGCCAGCGCCCCGAATCGAACAATCCGTTCGGCGCCCGCCCGGAACCGGGCAACCCGTTCGGCGCCCGCCCCGAGGCAGGCGCCCGTCCGGAGGCAGGCGCCGCGTACGGCGCCCGCCCGGACGAGGAGCCCAGCGGCGGCATCGCTGCCGCGCTGAGCCCGAACGAGACGCCCGGTGTCGCACCGCAGTCCCCGGCGCGGGCCACCGCCCGCGCCTCAGCGAGCGCGCGGGTCACCCCGCCGGAGGCTCCGGGCAGCGGCGCGCCGTTCCCCACGCCCGGTGGTTCGCCGTCACCGTTCGCCATGCCCGGCTCCCCGCAGGCGCCGAACTCCGGCCCACCGCCGTTCGGCGCACCCGGCTCGCCCGACCAGCACGGAAACACGTTCGGCTCGCCGGACCAGCAGGGGAACACGTTCGGCTCGCCGGCCCAGCCGGGGAACACCTACGGCGCGGGCAACACCTACGGCGCGCCCGGGTCGGCCCAGCCGGACAACTCGTTCGGCGCGCCGACGAGCCAGTTCGGGTCGCCGCAGCCCGGCAACCCGTTCGGCCCGCCGCCGCAGGCCGGCAGCCCGTTCGCCCCCCCTCCGCAGGCCGGCAACCCGTTCGCGCCGCCCGGGCCGGCCAACGCCCCGGACCAGTACAACGAGCACACCACCGACGTCGCGGGACGCGGCAACTCGCCGTACGTCCCGGCCCCGGCTCTGCCGCCGATGCCCGGTGAGCCGGACCCGCGGATGGGCACCTCCGGGGTGTACCCGCACAGTCCCGCCGCGCACGCCACGGTGACGCCGCCCAGCCCGGAGGACACCACCAGCTGGCCCGGGCCGGACGAGCAGAGCAGCTTCAACCAGTTCAAGGCGAGCGACCCGCCGAAGCCGGAAAAGGTGAACGTGCGGACCGTGCCGGTCACCCTGGCCGTCGTGCTCGGCGCCACGCTGCTGCTCGGCCTGGTGTTCGGCCTGGTCTACCTGATCTCCGGCGACGGCGAGTTCAGCGTCTCCCAGGGTCAGTGCGTCAAGCGTGACGGCGACACCCCGGTGGTGGCCGAGTGCTCCGAGTCGGGCACCTATCAGGTGGTCTCCATCACCAAGACCAAGGAGCAGTGTGCGGACCCCGCCCAGCCGTACATCGTCGTGCCCAAGGGCGACAGCACCGAGGTTCTCTGCCTGAAGCCGAACGCCTGACGCCGAACGCCTGACGCCGGCACCCGACGCTCCTGCGACAGCGGTCTGAGATGCAGGTAATCAGCCGCGGTCCCGCTGAGGCGGGACCGCGGGGCTGAGGCACCATGTGCCTATGAACTCTCGCGTGCGTGCGCCCGAACTCTCCGGTCGCGGCTGGCTCAACACCGGCGGTAAGGCCCTCACCCTGGCCGATCTGCGCGGAAAGATCCTGGTTCTGGATTTCTGGACCTTCTGCTGCATCAACTGCCTGCACGTTCTGGACGAGCTGCGGCCGTTGGAGGAGAAGTACGGCGACGCGCTCGTGGTGATCGGGGTGCACTCGCCGAAGTTCGAGCACGAGCGCGACCCGGTGGCCCTGGCCGCCGCCGTCGAGCGGTACGGCGTGCACCACCCGGTCGTCGACGACGGCGACATGCACCTCTGGCAGCAGTACGCGGCGAAGGCCTGGCCCACCCTGGCCGTGGTCGACCCGACCGGTTACCTGGTCGCCTCGATGGCCGGTGAGGGTCACGCCGAGGGCTTGTCCCGCCTGATCGACGAGTTGATCGACAAGCATGAGGCGGACGGCACCCTGCACCGCGGCGACGGGCCGTACGTACCGCCGCCCGCGCCGGAAGGTCTGCTCCGTTTCCCCGGCAAGGCCGTCGAGCTGCCGAACGGCAACCTGCTCGTCTCCGATTCGGCACGGCACTCCGTCGTCGAGCTCGCCGCGGACGGCGAGACCCTGATCCGCCGCATCGGGGGTGGCGAGAGCGGCGACACCCGTGGCGAGCCGTTCAGCGAGCCGCAGGGCCTGGTCCTGCTGCCCGCCGAGGTGGCCGCGGTCGCCGGGTACGACGTGGTGATCGCCGACACCGTGCACCACCAGCTCCGGGCGCTGAACACCGGGACCGGCGAGGTCACCCTGGTCGCCGGCTCCGGCAAGCCGTGGCGTTCCACCGTGGACGGCCACCCCCACGACGCGCTCGCCGCCGACCTCTCCTCCCCCTGGGACCTGGCCTGGTACGACGACCGGGTGATCATCGCCATGGCCGGTATCCACCAGCTGTGGTGGTTCGACCCGATCAAGCGGACGGTCGGTGTCTACGCCGGCACCACGGTCGAGGCGCTCCGCGACGGTCCGCTGCCGGACGTGTGGATGGCGCAGCCGTCCGGCCTCTCGGTCAGCCCCGACGGCAAGCGGCTCTGGATCGCCGACAGCGAGACCTCGGCCCTGCGCTACGTCGAGGAGAACGTGTTGCACACCGCGGTCGGCCAGGGTCTGTTCGACTTCGGGCACGTCGACGGCCCGGCCGGCGAGGCGCTGTTCCAGCATCCGCTCGGCGTCGCCGCGCTGCCGGACGGCTCGGTCCTGGTCGCCGACACCTACAACGGCGCGATCCGCCGTTTCGACCCCGCCGCCGACGAGGTCTCCACCGTGGACTCCGGTCTCGCCGAACCCAGTGACGTGCTCGTCACCAGCGACAATCAGGTGCTCGTGGTGGAGTCGGCCGCGCATCGGCTGGCCCGGCTCGCCCCCGGCGTGGTGAAGACGGTCTCCGGCGAGCGGCACAAGACCGAACGGCCGCCGTCGCACCTGGCTCCCGGCGAGGTCACCCTCGATGTGATCTTCACGCCGGCTCCGGGACAGAAACTGGACAGCCAGTTCGGCTCTCCGCTCCGGCTGACCGTGTCGGCCTCGCCCGCCGAACTGTTGCTGGAGGGCGACGGGGTGACGACCGAGCTGTCCCGTCGCCTGGTGCTCAACCCGGACGTGCCGAAGGGCGTGCTGCAGGTCGTGGCGCAGGCCGCCACCTGCGACGTGGACGCCGAGTACGGCGCCTGCCACCTGACCCGGCAGGACTGGGGAGTGCCGATCGTGATCGACGCCGCCGGCCCGGACCGGCTGCCGCTGATCCTGCGGGGCATGGACGCCAACGCGTGAACCCTCCTGCCCCGAGCGACGGATAACAGATGTCACTCGGGGCAAGACGGGAAGGACGGTTCATGCGTAGCAGAGAACCGGACGACGCCGCGTTGATCCATCAGGACTTCGCGGCGTTGTTCGACCGGCACGCACCGCACATTTCCGCCGGCTGCGGCTGCGTCAGGCGGTCCCGCCCGTGCCGGACGTCGTCTGCCACGCCGACCAGGTGGCGGCCGACGTCACCGCCGCCGCGGCGCGACACGCTGACCTCGCCTGGTTGCAACGGCAGAACCCAGGCGAGGGGGGCGCGAAGTTCAGCCTCAACGGCGTCGGCAAGCACCTGTGGGCCCTCTCCAGCGTGTACTGGCTGCGACCGAACCAGCGAGCCGCGCTCTACCGGTCGATCGCCGAGGTGGAGGGCATCGAGCTGGTGAAGGGCGTCAAGGACGCGGCCGGCCGGAAGGGCACCGGTGTGGCGTGGCCCAGCAGTCCCGGCGAGAAGGCGCAGGTCATCTGGATCTTCGACCCGAAGACCCACGTCCTGCTCGGCAACAAGGACTACACGGTCCAGGCGGTCACATTGGTCGATCGGGTCGGCGTTACCGGGTAAACGGGCCGACCTCCAGCGAGGCGCCCGCGAGACCCTGCCGCACGGCGCGGGCCAGCTCCACCGCGCCGGGGGTGTCACCGTGCAGGCAGATCGACCGGACCGGGCACGGAATCACCGAGCCGTCGGCGGCGACCACCTCGCCGCCGACGGCCATCCGAACGGCCCGGTCCACCACCTGGCGGGGCTCATGGACCAGCGCATCGGGGGACGACCGCGGCACCAGCCGGCCGTCCGGCAGATATCCGCGGTCGGCGAAGCCCTCGCCGACCACGGTCAGCCCGGCTTCGAACGCCCGGGCGGCCAGCACCGATCCGGGCTGGCAGAGCACCGGCAGGGCCGGGTTCCAGGCGAGCACGGCGTCGATCACGGCCCCGGCCTGGAGCGGGTCGACAGCGGCCGTGTTGTAGAGGGCGCCGTGCGGTTTCACGTACCGAACCCGGTCGCCGGCCGCCCGGCAGAACGCCTCGAGCGCGCCGATCTGATAGAGGACGTCGTCCCGCAGCTCGTCCCGGGCGTAATCGATCCGTCGCCGGCCGAAACCGGCCAGATCGCGATATCCCACCTGAGCCCCGATCGCGACGCCCCTCGCCACCGCGGAGCGGCACACCCGGTGCATCGTGGACGGATCGCCGGCGTGGAAGCCGCACGCCACGTTCGCCGAAGTCACCACGTCGAGCAGGGCGTCGTCGTCGCCGAGCCGCCAGGTGCCGAAGCCCTCGCCCAGGTCGGCGTTCAGATCAATCGAGGTCACAGAAACGTACCGTAGCTCCCGGGCGGGCCTGCGCGAGCGGTGTGACGTCGTCGACCACCCCGATCACCGGGTAACCGCCGGTGGTGGGATGGTCGGCGAGGAAGATGATCGGCCGGCCGTCCGCCGGGACCTGCACCGCGCCGAGCACCACGCCTTCGGAGGGCAGTTCGCCGGCCCGGGTGCGGCTCAGGGCGGTGCCGGCCAGCCGGCATCCGACGCGGTTGCTCATCGGGCTGATCTGGTACGCCGAATCGAACAGCTCCGTGGGCTCGAACCAGTCGTCGCGCGGCCCGAGCCGGATCCCGAGCACGACCTCCCCGTCCAGGACGTCAGGCTGATCGGGATCGGTGGTGTGGGCGGCGCCCGGGGCTCCGATCGGCAGCGTCATCCCGTCGGTGAGCCGGTCCGGTCCCAGCCCGCTGAGCGTGTCCGTTGAGCGGCTGCCCAACACCGGCTCCACCATGATCCCGCCGGCGACCGCGAGATAAGAACGCACGCCGCGCACGGCACGCCCGACGTCCAGCACCCCGCCCGCCGGGACCCGCAGCAACGGCCCGTCCACCGGCTCCTTGTCCAGCTTGATCGCGGCCACCGCCCCGGTGACGGCAACCGTGGCAGGCTCCTCGAAACGGAGCCGGCAGCCCATCAGGGTGGTCTCCAGCCCGGCCGCGTCCGGCGCGTTGCCGACCAGCCGGTTGGCGCGGCGCAGTGCCGGGGCGTCGAGGGCGCCGGAACGCGGGACGCCGAGGTGCGCCCAGCCCGGCCGGCCGAGGTCCTGCACGGTGGTCAGCGGGCCGGCCCGCAGCACCGTGATCACGACGCCACCAACTGGACGCGAGTCCCCGGGGAGAGCAGGGCGGGGTGCTTTCGGCGTACATCGAAAAGCTCTGTGGTCGTGTGACCGACCAGCCGCCAGCCGCCCGGCGAGGCCGTGGGATAGATGCCGGCGAAGCCGCCGGCCAAGGCGACCGAGCCGGCCGGCACCCGGGGCCGGGGCGCGGTCAGCCGGGGCACCGCCCAGGCGTCGGGGAAACCGCGCAGATAGGCGAAGCCGGGCGCAAAGCCGCAGAACGCCACGGTCAGCGTGGTGTCGACGAGCCGGCGCACGGCTTCCTCCGGGTGAACCTTCCACAGCTCCGCCACCGGCTCCAGGTCTTCGCCATCGAAAACGGTCGGGATCCGCACCAGCTCTCCCTCGGCGCGGGCCTCACCCGGAGTCGGCTCCCAGGCCGCCAGCAACGTCTCGATCCGCGGGTCCACGCCGTCCAGCAGCACCGTTCGCGCTCCTGGCACGATCTCGGTGGCGCGCAGCTCACCCGCCTCGCGGCGTCGCCAGAGCTCGGCCCGCCAGTCCTCGACCCGATCAGAATCGGAACACTCGATCAGCAACGCCGAGGCGCCCACGCGTCGTACCTTCATGAGGAAATCATCCGACCACCTGCCGTATCCAGCATCACTACTTGCCGGTAACCTACGGTGCCGTAACCTAGGGGTCGTGACGACCTCAGCCCCGTTTCGAATGACGCCGGCCGACCTCGGTAAGCCGCGGCTGCGCGGCCGGTTGCATCAGTACGCGTTCTTCGTCGCACTCGTCTGCGGCGTCGTGCTGTGTTCGATAGCGTTCAGCCGGCCCGGCATCGCGCCGTTCGTGAGCTGCCTGATCTACAGCGTCACGGTCTGCGGGTTGTTCGGCACGAGCGCCCTCTACCACCGGCGGGTCTGGAGCGAACGCGGCTACCAGATCATGCGCCGGATGGACCATTCGATGATCTTCATTTTCATCGCCGGCACCTACACGCCGTTCTGCGTGCTGCTGCTGGACCCCGGAAAGGCCACGGTGATGCTCAGCCTGGTCTGGGGCGGCGCGCTCGGCGGCGTCGCGCTCAAGATGATCTGGCCGCATCTGCCCCGTTGGGTGGGTGCGCCGCTCTATGTGGCGCTCGGCTGGGCCGCCGTCGCGATCCTGCCGGACGTGCTGCACGGCGGCGTCACCTGCCTGGTGCTGCTGATCGCCGGCGGCCTGATCTACACGGTCGGCGCGGTCTTCTACGCGTTGCGCCGGCCCAACCCGTGGCCGACCGTTTTCGGGCACCACGAGTTCTTCCACGCCTGCACGCTGGTTGCCGCGATGTGCCACCACATCGCTGTCTACTTCGCTCTGTACGCGTAACCCCACCCGCCCAGCCACCACACACCCACCCACTTGCGTGGGGACTTGCGGTTCGCTCCGCACCCCAACTTCACACACTCAACCGGCACCGGCCGCGTGTGGGGACTTGCGGTTCGGAGCGCACCCCAACTTCACACACTCAACCGGCACCGGCCGCGCGTGGGGACTTGCGGTTCGGGGCGGGGCCCAAGTCACCACGGTCGGGAGTGGGCAGCGAAAAGCCCGGGCTACGTGAGCCCGGGCTTTCGTTCGTGCGGTCAGGGGTGGCGTCGCGGCAACGACGGAGTTCAGGCTGCCGCGGCGAACCCGTTGATCATTGGTACGCCGGGGGAGGCGGCGGCGGAACGTCGTCGCGACGGACCTCGCGGTACTCGGACGTGTAGCCAGGACCGGCAACCGGCGCTCCGGTCTGCCGGGTGACCACCGTGCGACGGCGGCTGTTCCAGAACCAGAGCGTGATGACCAGCCCGGCGAGACCGGCGATCATCAGGATCCAGCCGATCACGCCGATGTCGAGACCACTGATGTCCGCCTCCACGGCGAACGCCAGGATCGCCCCTAGAGCGAGCAGGAAGATGCTTGCGCCGATGCCCATCGGACCCTCCTCGAATGGTGTCCGCTCGGCCGGGCGACCCCGCTCGACCGTGGTGAATGCGTCGATCGACCGTTTACCCGTACGTGCCGGATTCCAATCAGGCAAGCTGGTGCCATGACCACGCGGACGCTCATCCTGCTGCGCCACGCCAAGGCGGAGACCCCCGGCGACATGGTCGATTACGACCGTGCGCTCACCGACCGGGGTCACTCCGATGCCGACGCTGCCGGCGCCTGGCTCGTCAACGAGAAGCTCAGCCCCGACCTGGTGATCTGCTCGTCGGCGAGGCGCACCCGGCAGACCTGGCAGGCCGTGGCGATGGCTCTGGCCCAGGGCGAGTCGTCACGGTCGGCGGCCGAGGTGCATTACGAGGACGGGCTTTACTTCGGTGGGCGGACCGAGGTTTTCGACCTGGTGCGGGCGGCGCCGGAGACGGTCCGGACGATCCTGGTCGTCGGCCACAACCCGACTGTGTCCGAAGTGTCCGCCTTGTTGATCCCGGACGATCAGTTCACCGGAGTCACCGTCGAGCTGAAGACCACCGGCCTCGCCGTGCACGTCAGCGAGAAGCCGTGGTCCGAGGCCCAGCCGGGGGCGATGCGACTGATCAGGCAGCACACCGCCCGCGGCTGAACGCTCCTACTTCCGGTACCAGGTGCGAGTGCTGGTGTGCGCCACGTTGCCCACCTTGTCGTACGCCCGGATCTGGATCTTCATCGTCTTCTTCTGTTTCCTGGTGTTCACGCTGAGCAGGTAACCGGCCTTGGTGTCGGTGGCGACGACCTTGCCGTTCACGATCAGCTGGACCCGCACGATCCCGCTCGCGTCCGACGCCCTCACCGCGACCTTGACCGTGCCCTTGACCTTCGCCTTGTTCTTCGGCGCCGTGGTGATCGCCAGGCTGGGCGCCTTGTTGTCGGCGATGACCAGCCGCGACGGCAGGGTCCGGGCGGAGCCGAGCCGGTCGGTGACCTTCCAGGTCAGCAGCACGTTGCCGTTGGCCGTCCCGGTCCGGATTGACAGCGCGTAAGGCGCGGTGGTGTCGGCGCCGACGAACTTCCCGTTCGCCCACAGCTCGGCCCTGGCGATGCCGCTCGGGTCGCTGACCCCGGACAACGTGCTGGTGAAGGAGCCCCGGACCCGGGTCGCGTAGGCCGGGCTGATCGTGCCACCGGCAGGTGCCTGCTCGTCCACCACCACCGTCCTGTCGGGCAGCGTGCTTGCCTGCCCGAACCTGTCGGTGACCTTCCAGGACAGGCGCACGTTCCCGGTGGAGAGGCCGCTCGCGACGCTGAACGCGTAGGGAGCGGTGGTGTCGGCGCCGACGTACTTGTCGTTGGCCCACAGCTCGGCCTTGGCGACTCCGCCCAGGTCGGTGACCCCGGTCAGGGTGCTGGTGAACGTGCCACGCACCCGCGCCCCGGCCGCCGGGCTGATCGTGCCGCCGGCCGGCGGCTCGTAGTCGTTGCGGACCTCGTGCCGCAGATGGGTCTCGTTGCCCGCCTCGTCGGCCAGCTCGATGGTCATCGAGCCCGCTCGGTTCAGCGTGACGCTGCCCTTCCACAGGTCGGTCCCCGGCACCCTGGTGAACGACGGATCCTCGGGGTAGATGTACTCGTTGACCTTGACCACGTCGGGGTCCGGCGACGACACGGTCACCTCGACCCGCTCTCCGTGCACGATCTCACCCGCGACCGGCGACACGATCGTCCCGGTGGGATGCTTCGTGTCCGCCACGATCTCGGTGGTCGCCTCGTCGACGCCGCCGCCGAAGTCGTAGGCGCGGATCGTCACCGGCACCCGCCCGTTGACGCCGGCCGGGGGCACGAGCCACATCGTGGTCCTGCTCGGCAACACCTTCTTGTCCGGGAGAGCCTGCCCGGCGATGACCACCTCGTACCGATCGATGCCGCGGTCATCGGTGACGGCCGGCGCGATGGCGACACCCAGGGCCGGCACCAGCTGGCCGTCGGTCAGCCCGGTCGCGCTGAGCACAGGCGGCACCGCGTCCTTGCCACCGAGCGCCGCGACGACCCGGGCAGCGCTGATCTTGGGTGCGCGCAGCGACTTCCATTCGTAGTCGGCGGAGTAATAGCCGGTGCTCGTCATCGTCTTGTGCACCTGGGCCGGAGTGGCGTCGGGCCGCATGGCGAAGGCCAGCGCGGCAGTCCCGGAGGCCAGGGCGGCCGACACCGAGGTGCCGTAGGTCCAGCGCCTCGTGCCGTCCGGGCCGAGCGCGTATGCCGACGGATCCGCCTCCACGTCGACCCAGCGCTTGTCCTCGGCGTTCTTCGCATAACCCTCGGTCGCATCGACGGCCAGGACCGTCTCGAAAGCAGCCGGGTAAACCTGGTAGAACGAGGTGGGCTTGTGCCGCGGGTTGGTGACGATCAGCCCGGACGACGCGACGACCAGCGAACCTTTCGTGTCCGCGTGCCGCACCGCCTCTTCGAGCAGACGGCTCGCCTGATAGGTGCTGGCCGAGACGTTGATGATCCGGGCGCCGTGGTCGGCGGCCCAGACGATGCCGGCGGCCAGGTCGGCCGTCGTGCCGGCCGGTTGTCCGGCGGGCGGGGTCTCGCGCAGCACCCGCACCGGCATGATGCGGCACACCGGGCACACCCCGGCAGCACCGACGCCGTTGTCCCGATCGCCCGCGAGCACACCGGCGACACGCGTCCCGTGGTCACCACCGTCGGAGGCGTCGGCGTCGTCGTCCACGAAGTCGTAGCCCGCGGTCAGGCGGCCCGACGGCAGGTCCGCATTGGTGGTGACGCCGGTGTCGACCACCGCGACAGTGAGGTCGGGACTGCCGGTCGTCCAGGTCCAGGCCGGGTCGAGGTCAAGATATTCGCTCACGGGCTCGTCGGCGGCGGTGACGTCGCCGCCACTGTTGACGAACACCTCGCCGCTCCGCTCCGCATAGCGGACGCCGGCCGTCCCCTTGAGTCTGGCGATCGCCGCGTCCGCCGCGGTGGCGGTCACGTCGATCGTGAGGGCCGGCAGGCCCGGCACCGGGTCGCTGTCGACGACCACCGCCCGGTCCAGCGCGGCGACGACCGTCGCGGCATCGGCGCCGGGCGCCAGGCCGACATCGATCTGGACCGGTGCCGCCGCGGCCGCGGCCGCCGGTGACGCCAGGCCCGCGGCCGCCAAGGCCGCGACGAGACCAACAGAGAATGTACGCAAAATTCGCCCCCCGTAGCGAAGATCACTGATGTGCCCAACATGCTAGGGGAGGGGTGCGACAGGCAGACACCCTCCTTTTAGGTCGGACATGATCGACACCAGGCCCGGCGATGGAAACGACGAGGGCCGGCGGACTCCGTTGTCCGCCGGCCCTCGTCTTTTTCAGGAGAGTGGGAAAAGCTTGTGGATCAGAACGCGTCCTCGGGCAGATCCATGATGTCCAGCGTCGCGTTCTCGACGATGCGCCGGTCGGAGCCGATGCGCGGCAGGATCTCGCGGGCGAAGAAGCAGGCCGCCGCGATCTTGCCGGTGTAGAAGGCCTTGTCCACCTCGGACACCTCGCCGTTCAGGGCGTTGACCGCCACCTCGGCCTGGCGCAGCAGCAGCCACGCGAGGATGACGTCGCCGAGGGCCAGCAGGATCCGGCGCGAGCTCAGGCCGATCTTGTAGAGCTCGCGGGGCTCGCCGTCCTGCACGGCCTGGAGCCGGCCGAGCGTGGTGCCGAGGATCTGCTGCATGTCGCCGAGCGCCTTGCCGAGCGCCAGCCGCTCCTCCTTGAGCTGACCGTTGCCGGCCTCGCTCTCGACGAAGCCCTGGATCTCGGCGGCCACCGCGCCGAGCGCCCGGCCGTTGTCCCGGACGATCTTCCGGAAGATCAGGTCGAGGCTCTGGATCGCGGTCGTGCCCTCGTACAGAGTGTCGATCTTCGCGTCCCGGACGTACTGCTCCAGCGGGTAGTCCTGCAGGAAGCCCGAGCCGCCGAAGGTCTGCAGCGACTCGTGTCCGAGCAGCTCGTACGCCCGCTCCGAGCCGACGCCCTTGACCAGCGGCAGCAGCAGGTCGTTGATCCGGCTCGCGGCCTTCGCCGCCTTCTCGTCACCGGCGGCGGTGGCGATGGCGACCTTGTCCTGCCAGGAGGCGGTGTAGATGACCAGTGCGCGCAGCGCCTCCGAGTACGCCTTCTGCAGCAGCAGCGAGCGGCGTACGTCCGGGTGGTGGGTGATGGTCACCCGCGGAGCGGCCTTGTCGGTGTTCTGCACCAGGTCGGCGCCCTGTACGCGGTTCTTCGCGTACTCCAGGGCGTTGAGGTAGCCGGTGGAGAGGGTGGCGATCGCCTTGGTGCCGACCATCATCCGGGCGTACTCAATGATCATGAACATCTGCCGGATGCCCTCGTGCTTCTCGCCCAGCAGCCAGCCCTTGGCCGGAGTGCCGTGCTCGCCGAAGGTCATCTCGCACGTGTTGGAGACCTTGAGGCCCATCTTGTGCTCGACGTTCGTGGCGTAGACGCCGTTGCGCTCGCCCAGTTCGCCGGTCTCCGCGTCGAAGTGGTACTTCGGCACGATGAACAGCGACAGGCCCTTGGTGCCCGGGCCGCCGACGCCCTCGACGCCGACCGGCCGGGCCAGCACGTAGTGGATGATGTTGTCGCTCAGGTCGTGCTCACCCGAGGTGATGAAGCGCTTGACGCCCTCGATGTGCCACGAGCCGTCCGGCTGCGGAATCGCGCGGGCGCGGCCGGCGCCCACGTCCGAGCCGGCGTCCGGCTCGGTGAGCACCATCGTCGAGCCCCACTGCTTGTCGACGAAGAGCTTCGCCCACTCCTTCTGCTCCGGGGTGCCCTCGGTGTGCACCACGTGGGCGAAGGAGGGCCCGGAGGAATACATCCAGATCGGGGCGTTGGCGCCGAGGACCTGCTCGGCGATCGCCCACCACAGGGTGCGCGGGGCCATCGTGCCGCCCAGCTCGCTGGGCAGGTCGAGCCGCCAGAACTCGGAGGCCATGAAGGTCTCGTAGGACTTCTTGAAGGACTCCGGCAGCGGCGCGGTGTGCGTCGCCGGGTCGAAGACCGGGGGGTTGCGGTCGCTGTCGGTGTAGCTGGCCGCGAGATCCTCGCGGGCCAGCCGGTTCACCTCGGCGAGCACGTCGCGGGCAGTCTCCGCGTCGATCTCGTCGAACGGCGCCTGGCCGAACGCCTTGTCAGCTCCGAAGACCTCGAAAAGGTTGAACTGGAGGTCACGAAGGTTGCTCTTGTAGTGCGTCATGGTGCTTGGCCCCGCTCTCCGGACGCGAGTTACCCGTCAGTAACCCCACTGTATTACTGATCGGTAGGTACCGACAACCCGGGAGGGGTTTCCGGATCACCGACCCGACAAGGGGGCGCTTGTCCGTCGGTTCGTGGGTCAAACGACTCCGATCAGGTGGCCGCCGGGACATCCGTTCGGCCATTTGCCTATTTCGACACTCCATCGACGTATCGCGGGCCAGGGTGGTTCGTTTCACCCCATAGACGTCGAAGAACGTTTCGTTGAAGGCATCAGGGGGACGCCATGTTCGCCACGATCAAGAACCTGATTCCCGAGCCGCGCCAGGCGGATCAGCCGCGCAATTACGTCGGCCGGCACCGTCAGCCCGAGCCGGCCCCGCCGCTTCCGGCGCCCGTCTCCCCGGCTCCGAGCGAGTCGGACGAGACCGCCGCGGCCTAACTGCCGGCCGCCCCGACCTCCCAGCTCGGCACCGGAACGGCAGCGTTGCCATCCGGCCCGGCGTACTCCAGCAGCACCAGGGCGATGTCGTCCTCGAGCCGGCCGTAGACCCAGTCGTGCAGCGCGGTCTCCAGGGAGGCCAGCCCGTCCCCGACCGTGCCGTGGCCGAGCAGCCGCCACGCGCGGTCGGCGGTGGGGAAGAACTCGCCCTCCCGGCGCGCCTCACCGAGGCCGTCGGTGAACAGCAGCAGCCGGTCCCCCGGCTCCAGGCGCTCCACCCGGGCCTTGACCTCGGGCATGAAGCCGAGCGGCGGGGCCGGGGCCGGTGGCTCCAGCGGGATGACCTGCCCCCGCCGCAACAGCAGCGGAGCGGGATGTCCACAGTTGACGATGGTCAGCGTGCCGCCACGCTCCTCGACCAGGGCCGCGGTCACGAAATCCTCGTCGCCGACGCTGCGGGCCACCGCCCGGTCCAGGTCCGCCACAATCGACTTGATGTCGGCCCGCTCGTACGCCACATGCCTGTACGACCCCAGGACGATGCTGGCGAGCCGGACCGCGTCCAGGCCCTTCCCGCGCACGTCACCGATGATGATGCGCACCCCGTACGGCGTGTTCAGCGCCTCGTAGAGGTCACCGCCGATGTCCGCCGCCGCGGTCGCCGAAATGTACCGCCCGGCCACCGCCAGCGCGCCCACCTGCGGGCCGATCGGCCGCAGCACCGCCTGCTGGGCGACCGCGGCCAGGCGGAGCAGCTCGCCGATCCGGTCGGCCTGCCGCTGCCGCATCGTGGCCGCGGCAACTGCCACACCGGTGGCGAGCACGATGCCCATCACGTTGACCAGACTGGTCATCTCCGGCGTGCCGGAGGTGCCGACGATGACCGCCCCCACCACCGTCGTCAGCACACCGACGCCCAGCACCAGCTGCCAGACCGCGAAGACGGAGGCCACGAACGGCACCGTCGCCAGCAGCCCGACGAAAGCGGCGTGGTGGCCGCTCGCGAGTTCCACGGCGGACAAGACAGCGAGCAGCACGACAGCCGCGCCGAGTCCGGCGCGGTTTCCTGGACTCATCGGGCGGCGGCCCGGGGTGAAGGTAGCCATGGTTCCGCCGAACAGCATGCCCGATCGGCGAGATGTCGGGCATCAACTTGACCCCTAGGCTGAGCCGAGTCTGTCCACCGGTTGATTCCCAGCTCGTTCGGTCGGTCCACGAAGGGCGGCGGCACAGTGACAGGATGTTCCCGTGCCCAACGATCTCCGTGATCTTCTGCGTTCCGAGTTCCGGTGGACCAACCCCGGCCCGAGCAGCGAATATCTGGTCAGCGACCGCTCCGGCTGGTGGCGGGAGCCGAGGATCCTGGACGGGTTGGGCCCTGCGCTGAGTGACTTTTTCCGCGATGACCGGCCCACCGTGGTGGTCGCACCGGAAGTGACCGGATTTTTGCTCGGCCCGCTTGTCGCCCGCGCGCTCGGCGTGGGTTTCGTGGAGGCGTACCGGGCCGGGGCGCGCCGGCCGATCGCCGAGCCGATGATCTGGACCGAGGTGCCGGCGGATCACCGTGGCGACGTGCAGCACCTCGGGGTGCGCGAGCGGCTGGTCGGGGACGACGACCGGGTGCTGGTCGTGGACGACTGGGCCGCGACCGGCGCCCAGGCCCGGGGTCTGCGGAACCTGTTCGGCAGCCGGTACCTGGGCGCGGCGGTGATCGTCGACGAGTGCCCGCCCGAGGTGTCCGCCGAACTGAACATCAAGGGGCTGCTCACGGGCGCCGACCTGTGACGGGGTGGTTCGCGCGTACGAAAGCCGGACCTTGATCTTGATTGTGACGGGCTGCGAGGTGCGTCAGGCCGGACGGACCCGCTGGTAACCGGCGAGCGCGCCGCGGGTGATGTGCCAGCCGGTCGGGGTGTAAGCGGCCAGGCCACGCCGCACGTAAGGGTCCTCGGCGATCAGCGCCTGCGCTTCGGCCTCGGTGTCCACGTCGAGCAGGAGAACCCCGCCGTTCGGGGGATCCTGGCGGCCCGCGGTCACGCAGAAGCCGCGCCGCTCCAGATCGGCGACGAAGGCCAGATGATCCTCGCGCGCCTCGTCGACCTCGGCGAGCGGCTTCAGGTAAGTGGAAATCATGAGATACACGCCGCCATCGTAGAACCGATCGGGTGATGGGGCCCTCATCGTTGCCGACCGCGGTCGAACCGTCCGGGTAATGACGATTTGCCGGATATCGGAGCTACCTTTCAGCGGTGCAGATCCAGATCACCGCGGCCCCCGACCCGGCACTGATCGCGGCCGCCACCCGCCACAGCCTGCGCCGACCGGTTCTGATCGCCCGGCTCACCGGCTGGGCCATCCTGGCAATGGCGGCTACCGGCGAGTTCAGCGCCACCCTATTGCTGGCGGGCGTGGCGCTCGCCGTGGTGGTGCCGATGCTGCTGATCAACCACACGGCCCGCAGCACGCTGCGGACCGGCCGGACGACCACGTTCGAGATCAGCCCGGCGGGTCTGGCCAGCTCCAGCACGGAAAGCCGGCATTCGTACGCGTGGCGCGCGTTCCGCTCGGTCGAGGAGCACTCCGGGCAGCTGCTGTTCCGGCTGGGCGGTGCCCGGTTCCTGCCGGTGCCGACCGCCGGCCTGAGCGCGACCGAGATTGATCGGGTGCTGGGGCTGGCGGCGGCGGGCGGGTTACCGGTTCACCGCCGCTAGCGGGTCGCCCATGTGCGGAAGTTCTGCCAGGAGCGGCTGGCGGTGGGCCCACGCTGCCCCTGGTAACGCGAGCCGTAGACAGCAGACCCGTACGGGTGCTCGGCCGGGCTCGACAGCCGGAAGATGCACAGCTGGCCGATCTTCATCCCCGGCCAGAGCTTGATCGGCAGGTTCGCCACATTGGAGAGCTCCAGCGTGACGTGGCCGGAGAAGCCCGGGTCGATGAAGCCGGCGGTGGAGTGCGTCAGCAGGCCGAGCCGGCCCAGACTGCTCTTCCCCTCCAGGCGGGCGGCAAGCTCGTGACCAAGGGTGATCACTTCGAGCGTCGACGCGAGCACGAACTCGCCCGGATGCAACACGAACGGCTGACCGTCCTCCACCTCGACCGCGGCGGTCAGCTCATCCTGCTGCTCGGCCGGGTCGATGTGCGTGTACAGGTGGTTGTTGAACACCCGGAAGAAGCGGTCCAGCCGCACGTCGATGCTGGACGGCTGCATGAGCGTCGGCTCGAACGGCTCCAGCGAGAGGTCCCCCGATTTGATCTCGGAGACCAGGTCACGGTCGGAGAGCAGCATCGGAACACCATACCGACCTGCCCGAATCGGCGTGTTCGGTGGATGTGTCGAACGTATGTTCGATAGAATGCCCACATGGCTTCCTGGTCCGATTTCGCTGCCGCCGAGCCGCTGCTCGCCGACGGCATCCGTGCGCTCCTCCAGCAGTACGGTCCTGGCATGGGCTACCTGGCGACCATCCGTGCCGACGGCGGCCCCCGCGTGCACCCGGTCTCCCCGGTCTTCGCCGACGACAGCCTCTTCTGCTTCATCGTCGACTCCCCGAAACGCCGCGACCTCGACCGCGACGGGCGATACGCGTTGCACGCCTACCCGCCGGAGGACAACGACGACGAAGCCTGCATCACCGGCCACGCCGTCCCGATCCGCGACCCGCTCACGGTCACCCGCCTGGCCGGCGCCCTGCACGCCTCACCCGACGTCGACTGGCAGCTCTACGAACTGACCGTCGAGACCGCGATGCTGCGCCGGCACGGGCCGGCGGGGGCGCTTCCGCTGGCGGCGAGTCCGTTCACGCCGGCCTACGCGCAGACTTGGCAGGCGCCGCGCAACTTAAGGCCGGCGCTGGCGGTCGCCAGCTGAGGGCGGAGACGTAGCGGCATCGTGCCGGGCCGTCGGTCGGCACGATGTCGTTGCTTGGGGTGCGGGGCGGTCCCGCCATGCGGCCGGGGAATCAGGTACAGTGGGGCCGCTTGCGGGTGTAGTTCAATGGCAGAACATCAGCTTCCCAAGCTGACAGTGCGGGTTCGATTCCCGTCACCCGCTCATCCCGAAGTCCCCATGTCCGCAAAGAGCGCGGACGTGGGGACTTCGCCATCTCCGCCTGGGGGCCGAGCCCCCAGACCCCACGGTGCGGTGGTTCGTCCCCGCGCGCCGGGAACGCCTGTTCGTCGGTCGTTCGCCTCCGGCGGAGGACCCGCCGGGGCGCTTCCCGATCCCACCGGTTCCCGGGCTGCGGCGCTCAGCTGATTCCTTCGTCAGTCTCAGGCGTCGTCGACCGGGAGTGTGGCCCAGTTGAAGACGATTGGTTGGGGTGACGTTAGGAGTGGTCTATCTGGGGCATAACGGCACCTCACCTCCTGCTGTATGCCCTATCGGCGAGGAGTGGCCGGATCGACATCGCTGGTCTTGACCAGACGCCAGTGCCTCGGCAACAGCCGTTGTGCCTCGCTGAGGAAGAAATCCCGGTCAGCTTGTCGGGTGAACCGGAAGGTCACCTCCTGCCCGCTCTTTCGCCAGTCGCCCTCTCCCGTACCGCCCCAGGCAATCTGCTTGTACTTGCCTGATTCGCAGTGCTGGCACAGCGCGCGAAGCATGTGCAACACGGCGACATCGGTTGTCATGACGGTGGTACTGAACCTGCAGGCCGCGTGATGAACTCCCATCAAGCGCCTCCTTGACGATCGAGCTTGCGGAGATCGGAAGTACGTACGCTGCCGGACGCGATCCCCCGATATCAAGCACCTCTGGTTGATTCTCGGCTCGAGAGGTCGGCGAAGTCGCGACGTCCCGCCGCTTTCCGCGCGAGGTGGGGCCCCTGGACTTTCGCAGACCTCGATCAAGCAGCCACTGAGTTGAGGGGGCGGAACGCCATGTCGAGATCTGCGTCCAGCGCCGCTGCCAGGCAGGCCGACAGTGGCACGGTCGGGGGCCGGCGACCCGACGGCGCGGCGATCTGCTCGGCCGTCTGCGCGGGAGGTGGGCTCAGCCGAAGAGGGCGGCGGGGATGTCGGCGTAGAAGAGGGCGGGATCGCGGGAGAGCGACGCCTTGACGTTGGCGGTGGGCTTGTCGGCGATCACTTCGAGCTCGCCCGCTTCCAGGCCGTCGAGGGCCTTGGCGACCACCTCGTGCGGTGGGAGCTTCGGGATGTCGAAGGCGGCCATCATGTCGGTGTCGGCGATGGCCAGGGCCAGGGCGGTGACCTGGGTCTTCTGGTCGGCCAGCTCGAGCCTGATGCCGTTGGTGAGAGACCATTCCGCGGCTTTGGAGGCGGCGTAGCCGTTGCTGGCGGGCGCGAAGGCGTACCAGCTCAACGCTGAGATCACGTTGAGAATGGCGCCGCCGGCAAGTCTGGGGGCGAAGGCGCGGGTGACGTTGAGGGTACCCCAGAAGTTGGTGTCCAACTCGCGTCGGATGTTGTCCGTGGAGGGCCCGAGCAGGGGCGCGTCCGTGGAGATGCCGGCGTTGTTGACCAGGAGATCAAGGTCGCCCACCTCGGCCGCCGCGGCGTCGATGGAAGCCTGGTCGGTGATGTCCAGGTGGAGGGGAACGACGCCGGGGATGTTGATGCGTTCGGGGCGGCGGGCGGTGGCGTAGACGGTGGTGGCGCCGCGGGCGAGGAGGACCTCGGCGAAGGCTTTGCCGAGCCCGCGGTTGGCGCCTGTTACGAGGGCTTTCGTGCCGTTGATCTGCATGCCGCCACGCTAGAACCTCACGTTGGTGTCAGAGGCAAGTATTGCGAGGTGGGTCACTGTGCGGGTCAGGGAAACGCGTGGCCGGATGTTCCGGGGCGTCGAGCAGGCTGATTGGCGGGCGAAGGCCGAGCGCGGCCTCGAACTGCTCGACACCAGGGAGGCGCGGCAGTTGCTCTGGCGGCATCGGAGCAACGTGGACGGATTCAACTGAAGCGCTGGTACAAGGTTGCACCACTGACAGTGGTGGCGGCGCTACGGTCGGGTCCATGAGCTCACGACGAAGCGTCGACCCGGCGGTGGGGGAACGAATCCGCGCCCGCCGGCTGCTCAGAGGGTGGAGTGTCCGCTACGCCGCCAGCAGGGCCGGGATCTCGCATGCCACCTGGAGCCGGATCGAACGGGGGCTGCAGGCGGCCGACAACCGGTTCATGCTGGCCGACATCGCGGGCGCGCTGGAGTGCGGGCCGGGTGAGCTGGTGGGGACCGAGGTGCCCGCCCACGATCGCGGGACGGCGGCGGCCCGGGCCGGTGTGCTCGGGCTGCGCCAGGCGCTGGTCGACATCGATCTGACCGAGCCGTCGGATCGGCCGGCGCCGTCGATGGCGGCCCTTCGGGACAGCGTTGCGCTGGTCGAAACGCTCTATGCGGCGTGTGATTATGCGGGCGCCGCCCGGGTGCTGCCGGAGGTGCTGCGTGATCTGCACACCGAGACGGCGGGTCCGGATCATGACGAGGCGCTGCGGCTGCTCTGTGACGCGACTTCCAACGCCTCCACGGTGTTGCGCAACCTCGGGCATCCGGCGGACGCCTGGCTGGCCGCGCAGCGGTGCCGGGACGCGGCGGAGATGGCCGGTGACCCGGTGCTGCGGGGGCACGCGGCGTACGCGATGTCCAGGGCGGCCACCGCCTGTGGTTCGTACCAGCGGGGGCAGACCCTCGCCGAGCGGGCCGTGGACGACCTGACCGGGCACCTCGGCCGGCCCGGCGGTCCGGAGGTGCTCGGCTCGCTGTATCTGGTGGCCGCGCTGGCCAGCCGCAGCCGGCAGCGGCTCGACGACAGCCGGGCCTGGCTCGACGAGGCCGCCGGGCTGGCCCGCAGCACCGGGGAGACGGACACGATGGGCCTGTTCTTCGGCCCCACCAACGTGGACATCTGGCGGATGAGCATCGAGGTCGACGACGGTGACCCCCTCCACGTCGTGGAGATCGCCCGGCGCACCGATCCGGCGGCTGTCCCGGCCGGCGTCCGGCAGGTCTTCTACTACGCCGACACAGCCCGCGCCCTGACCCGCATCGGCGGACGGGACCGGGAGGCGATCCGCTTCCTGCTCACTGCGGAACGCATCGCCCCGCAGCATGTGCGCACGTCAGCCGAGATCGCGGAGACGGTCCGGGTCCTGCTCGACCGCTCCCGGCGTCAGGCGGGGGGCACGGCGCTGCGCGGCCTCTGCACCCGGATGCAGGTCGGCTGACGGTCGCTTCACCCCAACTTCTTCGGGGGTACGACCGGAGCACGGTCACCGAACTCGGTCATGACGAGGGAGAGCTCGCCGTGAGGTCCGGCGGCCTGGTCGGCGACTCTTCGCCTCGGCTTCACCCGCCGATGCTGATGAAGACGTCGTCGATCGCGCCGGCGAACTGGTCGTTTCGTTCGCCGGGGCCCTTGCCGCCGACCCGCAGCGGCTCGGCGTTGGCGATCGAGAGCATCGGGGGGACGGGCACCGAGGCGCCCGGCACCCCGTCGACGACCATGGTGAGACGGTTCGGCGTGCGGCGGCACTCGAGGTCGTGCCAGGTGCCGTCGGCGACGTCGATCAGCGGCTCGGCGCGGTAGATGCGCGCCCGCTGCCCGGCGATGACACAGCTCGGATGGCCCAGCCGGTGGTCGACCTGGAGCTTGAACTGGCTCACCCCGCCGACCGAATATCCCTTCTGGACCACGTTGGCGCCGTCGGCGAGGTCGCCGTGGGTCATCAGGATCGAGGCGCCGTACCGCAGCGGCCGGCGGCCGGGGTTGAGGTCGTCGTCGCGGAAGCCTTCGAGGATCGCGCGGGGGCAGTCGCGTTCGCGGGGCAGGGTGCATCGGTGCGGGTAGGCGACGGCGAGGCCGCCGCGCTGTCGTACGAGCCGGAGCGTCCCGCCGTTCTGCCCCAGCGGCCGGAGCGGGTGCCGCCCGGTGACGTCCGCGATCGGGCGGCTCACACCGTTGTCGAACGTGTACCGGACGGTCAGCGGTGCGACTGCCACCCGGATGCGGCCGGGTGGTGGTGGCTCCGAGAAGGCGGCTACCGGATTCAGCACTCCCGCGGCCGGCGGGGTGCTCGATGCGGAGGGGGTGCGCACCGCGTCGGCGGGAGCCGGGCTGATCAGGAGCAGAGCGAGGGCTGCTGACAGGGCGCCGAAGGTGACAGCGCGCCGCCGAGTGGGAAGCATGGGGATATTGTCCGGATTACCACGGGATGACCCAAATGAAACTCCGAGGCCTGCCGGATGCACCCGTAAGTGTTCGACCGAAACACCGAAGCCGAACGGATCAGCGCGTCCGGGTCACCGCCTGCGCCGCCCCTGCGGGTTCACCGACCACGGCGTGCAGCACGTCGTCCAAAGTGATCACGCCGAGCGGCCGCCGCCCGTCGCTGACCAGCACGATGTGCAGCCGGTCACGGCGCATGGTGAGCAGCAGGTCGGCCAGGCTCCGCTCCGGGGCCACCACCGCGAGCGGCCGGATCACCTCGGCCGGGATGGGCAGACGGCGCTGCGTCGCCGCGTACCCCAAGATGTCCTTGATGTGCACGAAGCCCAGCACCCGGCGGGTGTCCCGCTGGACCACCGGGAAGCGCGAGCGGCCGCTGCGGGTGGCCACCGCCTCCAGGGTCGCCGGGGAGACGTCCGCGGCCACCGTCGTCACCCGGGACCAGGGCAGCAGCGTGTCGGCGGCGGTGCGGTTGTTGAGCCCGAGCGCGGCGTGGATCCGGGCGTACTGCTCCGAGCCGAGCAGTCCCTCGCTGCGCGCCTGCGTGACCATCCCGGCCAGCTCCTCGGCGGTGAACACCGTCTTCACCGCGTCGGTGGTCTCGATGTTCCACAGCTTGAGGATGTGCCGGGACGCCCACCGCATGGCGGTCAGCAGCGGCTTGGTCGCGGTGCAGAACGCCAGCATGAACGGGCCGAGGAACAGTGCCGAGCGCTCCGGGCCGGCCAGCGTGATGTTCTTCGGCACCATCTCGCCGATCACGGTGTGCAGGAACGTCACGATCACCAGCGCCACCACGAACGCGACCGGGTGCACCGCGTTCTCCGGCAGTCCGGTGGCCGCGAACGGGCCCTCCAGCAGGTGCGCCACGGTGGGCTCGGCGAGCGCGCCGAGGACCAGGGTGCAGATCGTGATGCCGAGCTGCGCGCCGGCGATCATCAGCGGGATCTGACTCATCGCGGAGAGCGCCCAGCGGGCCGCCTGCGAGGTCTCGGCGAGCGGCTCCAGGGCGGTGCGCCGGGACGCGATCAGGGCGAACTCGCCGCCGACGAACAGCCCGTTGCCGACCAGCAGCACCGCGACCATCAGCAACTCAGTCATCGGCGGTCTCCGGCGGAGCGACCACCCGGACCTGCTCGATGCGGTGCCGGTCCACCTCCATCACGGTGAACTCCCAGCCGTGCTCCTCGAGCGACTCACCGACCACTGGAATGTGGCCGAGGCGGGCGAGCAGAAAGCCGGCCAGCGTCTCGTACGGCCCCTCGGGCAGCTGGAACGCGGTCTGCTCGAGCAGTTCGTCCTCGCGCAGCAGGCCGTCGACCAGGAAGGTCTTCTCGCCGCCGGGGGCGGTCAGCTCCTGGCTGGCGGTCTCGTCCAGGTCGGTGTCGTGCTCGTCGGCGATCTCACCGACCAGCTCCTCGATCAGGTCCTCGACCGTCACGACACCGTCGGTCCCGCCGTACTCGTCGACCACGATGGCCAGGTCGGCGTCGGCGGCGCGCAGAGCGGCCAGCACCTTGTCGAGGCCGAGGCTCTCCGGCACATAGACCGGCTCGCGGGCGAGCGTGGAGACCCGGGTCGCGGCCCGCCGCTCGGGCGGCACCCCGAGCGCCTCGTTCACCCCGATCACTCCGGTCACCACGTCGAGCGTGTTCTCGTACACCGGGAAGCGGGTGTGCCCGGTCTCCCGCGCCACCGTGATCAGGTCCGCGACGCTGGCGGTGGTTTTGAGGCCGACCACGTCGACGCGCGGGGTCATCGCCTTGGCCGCCCGTTTCTCGCCGAAGCGGATGGTGCGGCGCAGCAGCGTCGCGGTCTCGGTGGGCAGGGCGCCGGCCCGGGCGCTGATCGCCGCGAGAAGGCCCAGCTCCTCCGGCGAGCGGGCGCTGGCCAGTTCCTCCTGCGGCTCGATGCCGAGGCGCCGGACCAGCCAGTTGGCGGTCCCGTTGAGCGCGGCGATCAGCCATTTGAAGAGGGTGGAGAACCCGCGCAGCGGCGCGGCGGTGAGCAACGCCACTCGCATCGGCCGGGCCAGCGCGGCGTTCTTCGGCACCAGCTCGCCGAAGAGCATCGACAGCAGGGTGGCGACGACCAGCGCACACACGTGGGTGACGGTCCCGGTGGCCGGTCCGGCGATCGGCTCGACCACCGGCGTGAACAGCTCGGAGAGCGCCGGCTCGGCCAGATAGCCGGTGAGCAGTGCGGTGACCGTGATGCCCAGCTGCGCGCCCGAGAGCTGGAACGAGAGGGCCTGCAGGGCGTCACGCACCGTCCGGGCGCGGCGGTCACCCCCGATCGCCCGTTGCTCGATCTCCACCCGGTCGACCGTGACCAGCCCGAACTCGGCGGCCACAAAGAACGCGTTGCCACCCGTGAGCAGCACGAAAGCCAGCAGCGGGAGCACCGCGGTCAGGAACAGGCCGTCCATGATCGCTTCACCTCGGCCATCATTCTGCCGGATCCGGGCCGGTCGGCACTAACCGTGTCGATGACGAGTGGCTCTACCGTCAGGGTATGAACCTGCTGGAAGAGTTCGCCCTCCTGGCGCACGACGAGCGTGGGGCACGGATCGTCGACACGACGCGGATCGACAACGCGCTGGGTGGCGCGGTTCTGATGGAGCTCGCGCTCACCGAGCGGATCGACATCGCGGACGAAAAGGTCGTGCTGCTCGACCCGCAGGCGCTCGGTGATCCGGTGCTGGACGAGGCACTGACCAGGATCGGCGACGAACCCCGCCCGCGGAAGCCGGGACACTGGGTGGGCAAGTTCGCCAAGGGCATCCGCACCGCGACCCTGGACCGGCTGGTCGAGGCCGAGGTGCTCCAGGTGGAGCGGAGCAAGGTGCTGGGCGTCTTCCCGAGGAGCCGGTTCCCGTCGGCATACGGGACGGAGCCGGTGCCGCGCGCCGAGGCCCGGCAGCGGATGGCGGCCGCCATCCAGCGCGAGGGGACGGTCGAGCCGCGTACCGGTGCGCTCTGTGCCCTGGTCTCGGCCACCGGGATGGAACGCAAGCTCTTCCCCGACCTGGACCGCAAGCTGCTCAAGGCGCGGCTCAAGGAGATCAGCGAGGGTGACTGGGCGGCCGCCGCGGTGCGCAGGACGATCCAGGACGTGCAGGCCGCGATGGTTGTCGTCATCGCCGCCGGTGGTGGCGACGGCAGCGGGGGTGGCGGCGACGGCGGAGGCGGGGGCGGCGGGTCCTGAGCAGGCCGGTGGCCGGTCGCGAGGGCGACCGGCCACCTGGCTGACGAAACTCAGACGTCCTGCTTGAGCGACCGCAGCAGCACGGTCGCGACGTCCACGACCTCGACCTCTTCCTGCTTGCCCTTGCCGGTCACCCCGTCGCCGATCATCGTGTAGCAGAACGGGCAGCCCACGGCGATCGTCTTCGCGCCGGTCGCGAGGGCCTCCTCGGTGCGCTCGACGTTGATCCGCTTGCCGATCCGCTCCTCCATCCACATCCGGGCGCCGCCCGCGCCGCAGCAGAAGGAACGCTCGGAGTTGCGCGGCATCTCGACCAGGTTGGCGGACTCTCCCAGCACCTCGCGGGGCGCGTCGAAGACCCGGTTGTGCCGGCCCAGGTAACAGGGGTCGTGGTAGGTCACGTCGCCCTCGATCGGCTGGACCGGCGTGAGCTTGCCCTGCTTGACGAGATGGGCAAGCAGCTGGGTGTGGTGCACCACCTCGACCTTCAGGCCGAGCTGCTCGTACTCGTTGCCGAGGGTGTTGAAGCAATGCGGGCAGGTCGCCACGATCTTCTTGGTCGTGTTCTCCCCGAGCGCCTCGGTCAGCGTCTCGACGTTCTGCTGGGCCAGCATCTGGAAGATGAACTCGTTGCCGATGCGGCGGGCCGGGTCACCGGTGCAGGTCTCGCCCTCGCCGAGGATCGCGTAGTTGACCCCGGCCTCGTGCAGCAGCGTGGCCACCGCCCGGGTGGTCTTCTTGGCCCGGTCCTCGAACGCGCCGGCGCAGCCGACCCAGAAGAGGTACTCGAAGTCCTCGACCTCGCCGACCCGGGGCACCTCGAAGTCGAGGCCCTTGGTCCAGTCCTCCCGGGTGTTCTGCGGCGCGCCCCACGGGTTGCCCTTGTTCTCCAGGTTGCGCAGCATCACGCCGGCCTCGGACGGGAAGCTCGACTCGATCAGCACCTGGTAGCGGCGCATGTCGACGATGTGGTCGATGTGCTCGATGTCCACCGGGCACTGCTCGACGCAGGCGCCGCAGGTGGTGCAGGACCAGAGCACGTCCGGGTCGATGATGCCGTTCTCCTCGGCACCACCGATCAGCGGCCGGTTGCCCTCCGCCAGCGCCAGGACGTCCATGTGGGCGAGCTGGGCCTCGGTGGCCTTCTCCTCACCCATCAGGTCCTTGCCACCGCCGGCCAGGAGATAAGGAGCTTTGGCGTACGCGTGGTCGCGCAACGACAGCACGAGCAGTTTCGGTGACAGTGGCTTCGCGGTGTTCCACGCCGGGCACTGCGACTGGCAGCGGCCGCACTCGGTGCAGGTGGAGAAGTCGAGCAGGCCCTTCCAGGTGAACTGCTCGACCTGGTTGACGCCGAACTGGTCCTTCTCCGGGTCGGCCTCCTCGAAGTCGAGCGGCTTGCCCTCGCTCATCATCGGTTTCAATGCGCCCAGGCCGGAGCCGGCCGGCTTCTCCGGGTTGCGTTTGAAATAGATGTTGAAGAACGCCAGGAAGCGGTGCCAGGCCACGCCCATCGTCGGGTGCAGCGAGATGGTGATCAGCCACGCCATCGAGATGAAGATTTTGATGAGAGCGGCCCAGGTGGCGCCGTCCTCCCAGGCCGGCAGCACCGAGCCGACCGCGTGGCTGAGCGGGGTGGCCCAGACCGGGTACTCGAAGTGGTCGGTGGCGACCTTGAACCCGCGGATCAGGAAGCCGAAGATCAGCACGCCGACGATGACGGCCTCGACGAAGTACGCCTGCCACATGGTCGAGCCGAGGAACCGGCTCCGCTTCTTGCTGCCCGGCTTGTCCCGCTGCCGGCGGTAGATCAGGTAGAGGATGCCGATCAGGCCCAGGATGCCGAACCACTCGGTGACCAGGCCGAAGATCGTCCAGTGCCCGATGATCGGCAGGCCGAGGTCCGGGTCGACGACCTCGAAATACGCCTCGAGCACCAGCAGCGAGAGGACGACGAACGACACCATCACGAACCAGTGGGCCGCGCCGATGACGCTCCACTTGAACATCCTGGTGTGACCGACGGTCTCCACCAGCATGGTCCTGGTCCGGGTCTTCGGGTCGGTGAACCGGGCCGGCTCCGGCTGCCCCTGACGGATCACCGCGGTGATCGTCATGACGGCCCGGACGGCCAGGTAGACGGCCACCACGGTGACCGCCGCCGCTAAGACGGTGGCGACTATCTGCGCGATGCCCATCAGCGTTGTGCCTCCTCGGTCCGGCGGTGCGCCAGCCCCATGTTACCCACGAGTAATGGACGAGCGCGCGTCACAGGTCAAGGAGAGCGCACTCAGGCGAAAGCGCACCCCACGCAGGACGGGGGTGCGCTCACTTTCGATGATTCTCACGCGTCCGCGGCAGCGGACGCGGTCGTCAACGCCAGCGGGAAAGAAGGCCCAACGAGGCCACCATGCAGCCGAAGCCGACCGCGAGGTTCCAGTACTGCCAGCTCTCGACCGGCCACTGCTGGGACGAGAGGTAATAGACGACCAGCCAGGCGATGCCGATGACGATCAGGGCCACCGCGGTGGCCGGCAACCAGACCGGACTCGGCTTCCTGGACGCGGCCGCCTTCACCGCCGGGCTGATGTCCGACGGCGGGGTGTAGACCTTCTTCTTGCGAACCTGAGACTTCGGCACGGTGCTCTCCTGAGGGCAACAAGTGGTGAACAACCCACCGCTGAGCGGCTCCGGGATCCCCGAATGCTGCCCGTGGCGAATACTGTTCGACAGCTAGCGTAGTCAAGTCGAAGCGAAGACAGGCACCCGCCGGGGCAGGAAAATACCTCGGCGTCTGTCTTGGAGGGGTTCTCGGTGGTCTTTCAAGGGGGAGGCGACGTGGAGGACGGTGCCCGGGGAGCCTCCTGGCGGCTGGCGCTGCGCCGGGCCGCGCGTGGCCTCCGGCCACGGCGTGACCAGCGCAGATCGATCTGGTCAGCGGGGGTTCCGCTGATCGCCCTGGCGGCGGGCCTGCTGTTCACCACCTCCGCGACGACCGCCGACGGTACGGCCTTGCGCGACGACCGCCGCCCCCAGCTTGCGCAACTGATCGCGGAGAAACGAGAACGTCTCGCCGCCAGCGAGCGGCGCGCCGCCGGCCTGCTGGCCGACGTGGACGAGGAGACCGCCCGGCTGGCCGAGGTCGACGAACCCGTCGGCACCGCCCGGCGCAACGCGGACGCGATGCGCGAGCCGGCCGGCTTCACCGCGCTGCACGGTCCCGGCATGACTGTCACTCTCAACGACTCACCACGACGGGGTACGGATTTCGGCGACAACGCCCCGGACAATGACGATCTCGTGGTGCACCAGGGCGACGTCCAGGCGGTCGTGAACGCCCTCTGGGCCGGTGGGGCGGAGGCTATGACGATCATGGATATCCGGGTGATCTCCACGAGCGCGGTACGCTGTGTCGGCAACACGCTGCTCCTTCACGGCCAGGTCTTCTCACCGCCCTTCAAGATCACCGCGATCGGCGAACCCACAACGATGCGTCAAGCGTTGGAGTCGTCAGTGGGAGTCAGGCAGTTCCGGGAGGCCGTCGCCGACTTCGGGCTCGGTTACACGGAAAAGGTGGAGAACAACGTGACAGTGCGGGCGTACGACGGATCGACCGACCTCCGATCGGCGCAGGCTGCCCGGTGATGGTTCCTCCCGAGCACCCCGCCGGCACGCCTGGAAAAGGCCGCCACCGCGCTCCCGACGGCGACGCGCAGACCGCTTACATCCCGCGGATCACCGACGCCTCCCCGGACGGCGTGCCGGGTGGCCCGCTCGCACCCCCGGTCGGGCTGGGCGGCAACGTCGACCCGCGACCGGCCCGCCCGCTGGTGACGCCCCCGGCTCAATCCGGCGGCAGCGCCGGCCGGCAGCCGGTTCACCCGCTCGTGGCACCCACGGCCGGGCTCAGCGCCAACGCCGACCCGCAACCGGTCCACCCGCTCGCGGCACCCACGGCCGGGCTCAGCGCCAACGCCGACCCGCAACCGGTCCACCCGCTCGCGGCACCCACGGCCGGGCTCGGCCTCACCGCTGACGCGCAGTCGGGCCGGCCGCCGGCGGCGCTCGGCCTGGACGACATCAGCGCCGCTGCCGCTGCGGCCCGGCGCCGCTCGATCGGGATGCCCGCGTCCGGCGCCGCAGGAGCGCCGCTGCCGGGCGAAAACGGCTCGGGGGCAGCTCCGGACACCTCCGCGCCTCCGCGGGGCGCAGCCGCCCACTCCGAGCCGGTCGCCCCGCACAGCGGTGGCGGCTGGCAGGGCAGTTCGGCCACCGCTCCACCGGCGACCGCGCAGATCGGCGCCGGATGGCCGGCCTCGCCGCCCGGCGGACGACGGCGTGCGCCCGAGGAGACGCCGGCCTGGCCGACCGCCACGCGGCACAGCACCTCGGCCCATCCGGGAGCGGCCGGCGCGCCGGCCGGCGGATCCGGCTGGGAGGCGGCCGCCACACCCGCCGCCATGCCGCGCGGGTGGAACGCCGCCGCCCCCGCAGCGTCCGGTCCGGTGCCCGTTGCACCCGCAGCGTCCGGCCCGGTGCCCGCCGCCCCGGACCGCACCGACAGCAGCACCACGGCCTGGCTCCCGACCGCCAGCCCGGGCCGGCCGGCAGCCGCCCCGCCACCGAATGCCTGGGAGACTCCGGCTCCTCCGGCGGCGCCCGGCCCCTGGACCGCGCCGGCTCCGCCCGCGGCACCGAACCCCTGGGCGGGCAGCCCGGCCGCGGCGCCGGCCCCCTGGGCCGCCCCGGCGGGGAATCCGGCCGGGCACCCCGTCGGGCCGCACCCGGCCGGCACGGCGAACCCAGTTGCTCCGCCCGCTCCCCCTGCGGCGCCGATCCCGTGGCCGGCCACCCCCGGCAGCCCCGGAGCGGTGGCTCCCGGCAACCTTCTGGGCACGCCTGTTCCCGGCATCCCAGCGGGCACGCCGGCCCCCGGCAATCTCGTGGGCACGCCGGCCCCCGGCATTCCCGCGGGCCCGGTCCCCGGCGGTCCGGCGAATCGGGACCCCAGTCCGACTGCTGTCATCCGTACCATCGACGCTCCCACCGGATTGCTCCCCGCCCTGCCGCCGGGATCCCCGCTGCCCGGCAAACTCGCCCCACTCCCGCCGGGCGGGGCCGCGCAGGCCGCCCGCGACGCAGCCCGCCCCGATGTGGCGCTCGGCGCCGCCTCCGTCTCCGCCACCACCCCCGCCGTCCGTCCCGGCGGACCGGATGCCGCGCCGAAGGACGACGAGTCCGCGGCGCCCGAGCCGAAGCGCGGCGAACGCGTCGTCAAGCTGCGGCCGGAGCAGACCGACGAGGGGTACAAGAGCGTCTACTCCGAGCTGACCCGCCCGACCCTGGGCTCCCGGATCCGCACCGGCATCCGGGCCTCCGGCGAGGTGATGATCACCTTCGGTCTGGTGGTGCTGCTGTTCGCCGGCTATCAGGTCTTCGGGAACTCCGCCGAGGTGGACGCCGAGCAGGACAACCTGACGCAGGAGCTGGACCAGGCCTGGGCCGACCCGACGGTGGCGCCGCCCTCCAGCAACGTCAAGGCGCCCAAGGCCCCCAAGGACAGCCTGGTCGGCCGCCTCTACATCCCGAAGTTCGACAAGAAGTGGGTGGTCGTCAACGGCGTGCAGCCGGACGACATCCGGTACGCCCCTGGTCACTACCCGGAGACCGCGAAGCCCGGTGAGATCGGCAACTTCTCGGTGGCCGGCCACCGGGTCCGGAAGATCTTCTGGCGGCTCGACGAGATGAAGAACGGCGACGTGATCGGCGTGGAGACGCGCGACAACTGGTACGTCTACCAGGTCTACAAGTCCGAGATCGTCAAGCCGCACCAGGTCGAGGTGGTCGCGCCGGTGCCGGGCCGGCCGAAGGCGAAACCGACCAAGGCGCTGCTCACACTGACCACCTGCAACCCGAAGTTCAACAACTACGAGCGGCTGATCGTGCACGCCGAGCTGGTCCAGACGGTGCCGCGCGATCCGACAGTGGCCGACGCCGGCATGCCGGCGGAGATCAAGGCGGACTGATGTACGCATGGATCTGGCACAAGCTCCCGGGCAACCTCTGGAGCAAGGTGTCCCTCTCGCTCGTGCTGGTCTCCACGGTCGGCGCGCTGCTCTGGTACGTGATCTTCCCGTGGGCCACGCCCCTGCTGCCGTTCGACGACGTGCAGGTCGAGGCGGGCACCGGGCAGACCGACTCGGATGCCGGCATTCCCGGCGACGAGGGCGCGCCCGACGAGATCCCGTACAGCACCGAGACCAACCAGTCCGAGCCCAGCCCCAGCAGGTGATGACGTGCGCATTCTCGTGATCGACAACTACGACTCGTTCGTTTTCAACCTGGTCCAGTACCTCGGCCAGCTCGGCGCGCAGTGCGAGGTCCGGCGCAACGACGAGATCTCGGTCGCCGACGTGGCCGGGTTCGGCGCGGCCGGCATCCTGCTCTCCCCCGGCCCCGGCGAACCGACCCGCGCCGGGATCATGATGGACGTGATCAAGGAGTACGCCGGGAAGATCCCGATGTTCGGCGTCTGCCTCGGCCACCAGGCGATCGGCGCCGCGTTCGGGGCCACCGTGGACCGCGCCCCGGAGCTGCTGCACGGCAAGACCTCCGACGTGCAGCACAAGGGCGAAGGTGTGCTGGCCGGGCTGCCGGATCCGTTCACCGCCACCCGGTACCACTCGCTCGCCGTGCGGCCCGAGACACTGCCGGCCGAGATCGAGGTGACCGGGCGCACCGAGTCGGGCGTGGTGATGGCGATGCGGCACCGCGAGCTGCCGATCGAGGGTGTGCAGTTCCACCCGGAGTCGGTGCTCACCGAGGGCGGGCACACCATGCTGGCGAACTGGCTGGCCTCGTGCGGCCTGCCGTCGGCGCTGGACAAGGCCCCGGCGCTCGCCGCCGAGGTTGAGGCCCGCCGCCGGTCGGCGTTCGCCACCGTCTGAGCCCGGACATCAAAAAAGGCCGGTCGCCCGGCCTTTTTGATGAGCCCTGCCGGCTAGCCCTGGTCGGTGCCGCCGATGATGCCGGTCCCGGTGCCCGTGCCGGTCCCGTCCTCCGACGGTGATCCGCTCGGGTCCGGCTCGGCGTCGACCTGCACCACGTTGATCGTCACCGTGCTGGTCTTCTCGACCTTCTTGCCGCCCTTGGGATCCTGGGAGGCGACGGATCCGGGGTCACCGCCCTCGGTCACCGTCTTGACGTCGACGTTGAGACCCTCCTGCGCGAGCAGCGCCTCGGCGACCTCCTGCGACTTGCCGGTCACGTCCGGCACGATCACCTGGCTGTTGTCGGAGACCCGCACCGTGATCTCGGTGCCCGGGTCGACCTTCTTGCCGGCGCTCTCGACCGAGATCACTTCGCCCTTGGGCTTGTCGGAGGCGACCTCGCGGATCACCGGATCGAGACCGATGCTCTGCAGCGCGGTCTCGGCAGCGGCCTGGTTGCCGCCGACCAGCCCGCGGGGCACCTCGACCGGCTTGGGGGCGTTGCAGATCCGGTAGGTGACGGCCTGGTTCGGCTCGACCGCGGTGCCGGCTTCCGGGCTCTGCCGGTCGACAGTGTTGTTGCAGTCCTTGTCGACCCGCGGCTCCTGCGCCTGCACGTTCGTCAACTTCGCGCCGGCGATCTCGGCCTGCACCTCGTCGACGTTCATCCCGACCAGGTTCGGCATCTGGATCGTCGTCGGGGCGGCGGTGTTGTCGCCGGGATCGTCGTCCTGATTGCTCAACGCCAGCGCGACACCGAGCACGACCACCACCAGGAAACTGAGCCCGGCCAGCACGGCCATCACCCAGGAGGACTTGCCCTCCGGTTTGCCGGGCTGCCCGACGCCCGCCGGGACGGGCCGCTGCAGAGTGGTCGCGGCCTGCGGCTGCCACTGCTGCCCGGTCATCGCCACGGTCTCCGCCTGGCTCATCACCGGGGTGGCCATCACCGGACGGCCGGAGACCGCGCGCAAGGCGTCGGCACGCATCTCCTGAGCGCTCTGGTATCGATTGAGCGGGTTCTTGGCGAGCGCTTTCAGCACGATCGCGTCGATGTCCGCGGGGACCTCGCGGTTGATCGTGCTCGGCGTGCGCGGGTCCTCACGGACGTGCTGGTACGCCACGCTGACCGGGCTGTCGCCGACGAACGGCGGGTGGCCGACGACCAGCTCGAACAGGACACAACCGGCCGCGTACACATCGGAGCGGGCGTCGACCGACTCGCCGCGGGCCTGCTCGGGCGACAGATATTGGGCCGTGCCGATCACCGCGCTGGTCTGCGTCATGGTGGTGGCGCCGCTGGCCAGGGCCCGGGCGATGCCGAAGTCCATCACCTTGACCTGGCCGTTCTGCGTGATCATCACGTTGCCGGGCTTGATGTCCCGGTGGATGATCCCGTGCCGGTGACTGAACTCCAGCGCGGCGCAGATGTCGGCGATCATCTCCAGCGCCCGGCGCGGCTGGATGCGCTGCTCCTGCGCCAGGACTTCCTTGAGGGTCCGCCCGTTGACGAACTCCATCACGATGAACGGGAGCTTCTCGCCGGTCGCCGAGATCTCTTCGCCGGTGTCGTAGACGGCGACGATCGCCGGGTGGTTGAGGGCGGCGGAGTTCTGTGCCTCACGCCGGAACCGCTCCTGGAACGTGGCGTCGCGGGCCAGGTCGGTGCGCAGCATCTTGATCGCCACGTCACGGCCCAGGCGCAGGTCGCGTCCGCGATGCACCTCGGCCATGCCGCCGTAACCGAGCAGCTCGCCGACCTGGTACCTGCCACCGAGCAGGCGGGCCTGCGCCGTCATAACGTCTGTCGTCCTTCGTTCGGTCGGATCCAGCCGAGCTGGGCATCGGCCTTAGTAAGACGGTACGACGCCACCAACACTGGGTCAGCGACCACGCCCGAGCGGAGGATAGCCGCAGAGCTGCTGTGATAGCCCAGCGTGATGCCTGCGGCGGTGGCGCCGTTGCCATGTCGTAACAGGAAAGAGATGACCCCGGCGCAGAGCAGGACGAGCAGCGCCAGCACGACGGCCAGCACCACGAGGACCTGACGGCCGAAGGAACTCTCCGGTTTGGCACCCGGCGCCACCTGTGGTTGGTACGCGTTCACCGGCGGTGCCGACTGTGGTCGGTATGCCGGTGACATGGGCGGCGAGGAACTGGGCGGCGACGAGCTGGGCACGGAGGCCGCGCCGCGGGCGCCGGAGACCGGGCGCGGCACCGAGGCACGGGCCGCGGCGCCGGACTGCGGCCGGGCCGGGGCCGGGCTGGTCGGGTGCGCCGCCCGGGCCTGCTGCTGGGCCGGCTTCGGCGGCTGGTGCTGAGGCGCCGGCTGGTGCGGTTTCGGCTGGTGCTGGGCGTGCGGCACCGGTTGCTGCGCCGCCGTGGTCAGCGAGGACGCCGCCTGACGGGCGACCGTCGCCATCGCCGAGGCGCTCGGCCATCGGGCCGCCGGGTCCTTCGACATGGCACGTTCCACAATGGCGCGCACGGCGGGCGGGATGTCGCCGGGCAGCGGCCGCGGGGTCTCCCGGACGTGCTTCATGGCGATCTCGATCGGGGTGGCCCCGTCGAACGGCCGGTGACCGGAGAGGCACTGATAGGCGACCACGCCGAGGGCGTACACATCGGAGGCGGAGGTGGCGACGTCGCCGGCGGCCTGCTCGGGAGAAATGTACGAGGCGGTGCCGAGCACTGCGCCGGCGACGGTGAGCTGCCCGACGAGCGCGGAACGGGCGATGCCGAAGTCCGTCAGGACCAGGGTGCCGTTGGGTCGTACCAGAAGGTTGCCCGGTTTGACGTCGCGGTGCACGATGCCGTTGGCGTGCGCCGCCTGGAGCGCGTCGGCGGCCTGCGCGACCAGCGCCATGGTCCGCGCCGGCGTCAGCCGGCCCACCCGGCTCAGCGTCCGGGAGAGCGCGTCGCCCTCCACGTACTCCATCACGAGGAAGGCGATCTGCTGGTCGCTGCCGTAGTCGTAGACGTCCACGACGCCCGGGTGGTTGATGGTGGCCATGGTGCGCGCCTCGCCACGGAACCGCTCGGCGAAGCCGGGCTCGTCGAGGAGCGCCGGCAGCAGGATCTTGACAGCGACCGTCCGGCCCAGCACCTCGTCGGTGCCGCGCCAGACATCCCCCATGCCACCGCCGGCGATCCGCTCCTCCAAGCGGTACCGCCCACCGAGCGTGACCCCCGGGCGGATCATGTCAGTCCCCTCCCTGGCCCGCGGCGGCCTTCATGATTCGCCCGGCGATCCGGGCCGCCTCGGCGCTGGGGCTGCCGCTACCGGGCACGTTCTCCAGCATGACGCACACCGCGGAGACCGCCTCACCCTTGGCGTTGAACGCGAAGCCGATGAACCAGCCGTGGTTGTTCGCGCCCTCCGCGTTCTGGGCCGTGCCGGTCTTGCCGCCGATCTCGAACTCGTCGTCGAAGTTCGCGTTCCGGCCGGTGCCGCCCTCGACGACACTGACCATCATCTCCTTGAGCTTCGCCGCGACGTCGGCCTTGATCGGCGAACGCAGCGTCTCCGGCTCGGCCGTGTAGAGGGTCCGCCGGTCCGGGCCGAGAAGTTTCTGCACGAAGTACGGACGTCGCTGCTCCCCGCCGTTGGCCACCGTGGCGGCGATCAGCGCACCCTGCAACGGCGTCATCCGGACGTCCCGCTGACCGAGCGAGGACTGGGCGAGCGCGGCGGTGTCGACGCTGCCGTCCGGGTTCGTGATGCTCCCCGTCCGGCTGGCCGCGACCGACAGGCCGTCGCCGCTCTCCAGGTTGCCGACCTTGAGTGCCTCGTCCTCGAAGCCGAACGCCTGCGCGGTCTGCTTGACCTTGTCCGCGCCGAGCGCCACCCCGAGCCGGGAGAAACCGGTGTTGCAGCTGGTCCGCAACGCGTTCTTCAGGGTGATCCGGCTGCTCGGGCAGACCTCCTCGCCGGAGTTGCGGATCGTCGCGCCGCCTTCGCGATAGACGGCGCCTGCCTCGATCTCGGTGTCCAGGTCGTACCCGTTCTGCAGGGCCGCAGCCGAGACGATCACCTTGAACACCGAGCCGGGCGGCTGCGTCGCGGCCACCGCGCGGTTCAGCAGCGGCTGGTCCTTCTCGCCGTTCAGCTGGTCGTACGCCTTCTTGGCGGCCGCCTGGTCGTGGGTGACCAGCGGGTTCGGGTTGAAGCTCGGCATCGACACCATCGCCTGGATGGCACCGGTCCGCGGATCGATGGCGACCGCGGCACCCCGTTTCGCCCCGCGCTCGTTGTTGGTCATCTGCTTCCAGGCGACCTCCTGAGCCCGCGCGTTCAGCGAGAGCAGCACATTGCCGCCGGTGGTCTCCTCGCCGGTGAACATCTGGCTGATCCGGTCGGCAAGAAGCTTGTCGCTCTGACCGGAGAGGAAGTCGTTCTCGGTCGCCTCGATGCCGACGGCGCCGAGACCGACCGGTTTGTACCCGAGGACCGGCGCGTAGATCTCCTTCTGCGGATAGACGCGCAGGTACTTCAGGCTGTCGCTGGTCTCCTTGTTCTCGGCGAGCGCCTCGCCGTTCACCTCGATCACGCCACGCGGCCGCTCGTACTCGGCGATCATGACGCGGTCGTTGTGGACGTTGGTGCGGTACTCGTCGGCCTTGTACGCCTGGATCCAGTTCAGGTTGGCGAAGATCAGGCCGAACAGGACGAGGAGGACCACGCCGGAGCGGCGGAGGGGTGCGTTCACGGCTTGATCACCTCCGTCATGGCGCCGTGCAACTGGGTGGGTGCCTTCTTGGGACCGGCCCGGTCCGGGCTGCCGCCGGCGGCTGCCGGGCGGCGGGCCGCGTCCGAGATCCGCAGGAGCATCGCGACCAGCAGCCAGTTGGCCATCAGCGAGGAACCACCGGCGGAGAGGAACGGGGTGGTCTGACCGGTCAGCGGGATGAGGCCGGTGATGCCACCGAGGATGACGAAGACCTGCAGGCCGAGCGTGAAGGCCAGGCCGCCGGCGACGAGCTTGCCGAACGAGTCGCGCACCGCAAGCGCCGCGCGCAGGCCCCGCTCCACGATCAGCAGGTAGAGGACCAGCAGGGCGGAGAGGCCGAAGAGGCCGATCTCCTCGCCGAGCCCGGCGAAGATGAAGTCGGTGCGCACCTCGGGCACCTCGCCCGGTGAGCCGGCGCCCGGGCCGCTGCCGAACAGGCCGCCCGTGCCGAGCCCGAGCAGACCCTGGACCAGCTGATAACTGCCGCCGATCCGGTTGTAGTTCTCCTCGTCGAACGGGTTGAGCCAGACCTCGGCCCGGTCGTAGAAGTTCGCGAACGGACCGCCCACCGAGGCGCCCAGCAGGTACGCCACGTAGACGCCGCCGAAGAACAGCAGCAGACCGATGATCAGCCAGCTGGCCCGCTCGGTGGCGACGTACAGGGTCACCACGAACAGCCCGAAGTAGAGCAGGGCGGTGCCGAGGTCCTTCTCGAAGACGAGGATCAGGAGGCTGAACAGCCACACCGTGATGACCGGGCCCAGGTCCCGGCCGCGCGGGAAGTCGATGCCCAGGAAGCGGTGGCTGGCCAGCGACAGCACCTCGCGCTTGCGGACCAGGTAGTACGCGAAGAACGAGACCAGGGCCAGCTTGGCGAACTCACCGGGCTGGATCGAGACGCCGCCGAACCGGATCCACAGCTTCGCGCCGTTCACCTCGGAGATGCTGGCCGGCAGGACCGCCGGGATCATCATCAGCACGATGCCGGCAAGGCCCAGCGTGTACGCGTACCGCGAGACGATCTTGTGGTCCCGGACCACCAGGAGCAGCACCGCGGCCAGGATCAGGGAGAGCAGCGTCCAGGCCAGCTGCCGTCCACCGGTGTCGGCGAAGATGCCGGGGATCGGCTTCTCCTGAGCGATCGCCCGGGCCAGGTCGAGACGGCGCAGGAAACCGACGCCGATCCCGTTGAGCAGGGCCACCGCGGGCAGCAGCACCGGGTCGGAGAAGGGCGCGGCGAACCGCACCACCACGTGCAGCCCCAGGAAGATCAGGCTGAGCAGCGCGGCCGGCACCCAGAAGTTGGGTTGCAGCGACTCGAACTGGTGCAGCTCCACCGTGGCGCTGAACATCAGCACGATCAGCATGGCGAACCCGAGAAGGCCGAGTTCGGCGTTACGGCGTGTCTTCCATCCCGTCGGGATACGCGACATCTCGCCCGTGGAGGCGGGCGTCGGAGCCGGTACGGCGGGCGCGGTCAAGAAAGATCCCCAGACGTGTAGGCCGTGCTCAGTTGACGGTCCGGCACGCGACCGGCTCCCCACCGGTCTGCGCGCCCGCGGACGGTTGGGCGGTCGCGCCCTGGCTCGGGGCGCCCGAAGCAGGCGTCACCGGAGTGTTCGACGCGGCGGGGGACGGCGTGGTTCCCGCCGGTGCGCAGACCGGCTTCAGGTTCGGGTTCGGGTTCGACGGTTCCTCGCTGGTCAGATCGGCGAGGACGTTCTTGGCGTCGGCCTGGTTGTCGGCCTGGATGCCCTGCTTGACGCGGTCCTGAGCAACGGTGGTCAGGTCGTCGAGCCGGACCGCGCTGGTCTCGCTCACCGTGGACAGGTCCAGCCCGGCGATCTCACCCGGGACGCCGCGGAAGATGGCGATCTGCCCGGCCTCGGTGGCGCCCACGTAGTACTGGTCCTGGGTGTACTGCCAGCCCGCCCAAAGGCCACCGCCGAGCACCCCGAGCAGCAGGAGCACCAGCAACGTGGTCCGCACCGGGTGCCCCGCGGGCTCCGGTTCATACCCGTTCGCGGGCTCCGGCTGGGCCGGTCGCGGCGGCGGCTGCTTGAGCGCCGACGCCCGGGCCGCCGGGGTGGAGCTGTCGGCGACCGTGGTGTTGCCCCGGTCCAGCGAGGCCGCCCCGCCGACGATCGGCGACTGCTCGACGATGTCGTCTATCGCGTCCGCGATGACCACCGTGATGTTGTCCGGCCCGCCGCCGCGCAGCGCGAGCTGCACCAGCCGCTCGACGCACGCCTTCGGGTCGGTGAGCTCCCGCATGGTCTGCGCGATCGTCTCCGCGCTCACCACACCGGACAGGCCGTCGCTGCAGATCAGGTAACGGTCGCCCTTGAGCACCTGGCGGACGGAGTACTCCGGGTCGATGTCCCGCCCGTCCAGCGCCCGGGTGAGCAGCGAGCGCTGCGGGTGGCTGCTGGCCTCCTCCGGACTGACCCGGCCCTCGTCGACCAGCATCTGGACGTAGGTGTCGTCCTTGGTGATCTGCGAGAACTCGTTGTTGCGCAGAAGGTAGGCCCGGGAGTCGCCGATGTGCACCATGCCGAACTTGCTGCCCGAGAAGAGCACCGCGGTCAGCGTGGTGCCCATCCCCTCGAGCTGCGGGTTCGCGTCGACGGTGTCCCGCAGCTGCTGGTTGGCCGTCCCGACGGCGTGCCGCAGGGCGTCGACCATCGCGTCACCGGGGACGTCGTCGTCGAGTGGCGCCATGGCGGCGATGACGATGTTGGACGCGACGTCACCGGCGGCCATGCCGCCCATGCCGTCCGCGACAGCAAGAAGCCGCGGCCCGGCGTAGACGGAGTCCTGGTTCAGGTCTCGGATCAGACCGCGGTCGCTCTGAGCGGCATAGCGCAGGGTCAGGGTCATGGCCGTAACTCGAGAGAAGTGCGCCCGATCCGGATCGGAACGCCAAGGGGGACGGGAGTGGGTCCGGAGACCTTACCGCGATCAAGATAGGTGCCGTTGGTCGAGCCGAGGTCCTCCACGAACCATTGGCCGTCCCGCGGCACCAGACGGGCGTGCCGGGCGGACGCGAAGTCGTCGGTGATAACGAGCGTCGAATCCTCGGCCCGACCGATCGTGATCGGAGCTTCACCAAGAGTGATCCGGGTGCCGGCCAGCTGACCGGCGGTCACGACCAGCTGCCGCGCCGCCTTACCGCGCTTCGCCTTCGCCGGCCGGCCCTGAAGCACCGCACCACCCACCCCCCGAGGGCTGGCAACGATGCTCTTGGACCGGACGCCGGAGAAGAGATCCCGGCGGATCACCCCGACCACCGTGAACACGAAGATCCACAGCAGGATCAGGAATCCGAACCGGGCGACGGTGAGGACGAATTCGGGCAAGGTCGCTAGCCGTCCACTCGGAAGGTGAGCGTGGTCGTGCCGAGCTGGATCATGTCGCCCGGGTTGAGTGCCACGGCGGAGACCCGCTGGCCGTTGACCATCGTGCCGTTGGTCGACCCCAGATCGGTCAGCACCACCTGGTTGCCGTCGTAGTCCAGCCGGGCGTGCCGGCGCGAGATGCCGACGTCCGGCAGGCGCAGGTTCGCCTGGTCGCCGCGGCCGATCACGGTCGAGCCCATCTGCAGCGGGTAGGTCCGTCCGTCACCGGAGACCAGACCGACGTTGCGGGGACCGCCGCCGTGACCGCCGTGCGGCGGATAACCGCCCTGCTGGTCGTACGGCGAGTACTGCGGGCCGGCGTCGTACGCCGGCTGTTGAACCGGGGCGACCTCGCCACCGGTGTAGACCTCGGCAGTGACACGGAACATACCCGTGTCCAGGCCGTCGCCCCGCTCGATCTCGACGATCACGTCGCCGTAGACGGTCCAGGCCTGCTCGCCGATGAACTCGGCCTGGGACTGCGCGAGCTCCTGCGCCAAGGCAGCAGCGTAGGGCGCCAGACGGCTGTGGTCGTACGGCGACAGGTCGATCACATAACGGTTAGGCACGAGAGTGCGGCCACCGGCAAGGATGGCCTTGTGTGCCTCGGCCTCCCGCTGCATGGCATTCAGAATCTCCACCGGGTGCACGACACCCTTGAACACCTTCGCGAAGGCCCCTTCGACCAGGCCTTCCAACCGCTTCTCAAAGCGCTGCAGCACGCTCACCGGCTCCTCCTCGGGTTCCGAGGACATGATGGTATCCGGCGACCGCTTGCGCATCTGTAGCCCAAGAGCAGCCGGCACTTCTGACCCTCGTATGACCGCTTACGACGCCGTGCTAATCTTCTCTGCGTCGCGGGCGGTATCAACTCGCTTAGTGACGTGCGACAGCGTAGTCTGTCGCAGCCAGTTACACGAAGCAGGCTCGACCGGCTCGCTTCGGTCACCGAGGTCAGATATATGATCTAGGGGACAAGTCACATGGGGATGTGGCGGAATGGCAGACGCGCACGGTTCAGGTCCGTGTGTCCGAAAGGACGTGGGGGTTCAACTCCCCCCATCCCCACGAGCGGCCTAGGGGCTCCGTGTTCGCGGAAAGCGCGAACCGGGGCCCCTCGTCATGCTGATCGGGGGGCCGAGCCCCCCGAACCCCCCACGGTGCGGTGGCTGCGGTGGAAGGTGCCTGGCTGGTCACTGTGGGTGATTCTTAACCCAGTTGTTGTACGGGCTGTTCGGGTGGCTGATGTCCTTCCCGGGGGTGGAAGAAGTCACCGTCACTCGGGTGGGGGGCGCTATGCTCGCGCCTTACTTTTTGTCGGTCTAGGGCTGGAGAGTTGTCCGTGTCGGTCACCGGTGTCGCCCAAGGCAAGCGCAACGTGCTCGGAGTGCTTGTTGATGTCACGGACTATGCGTCGGCGACTCGTCGGATCGTGGAGGCGGCGCGGGAGCAGCGGCCGTTCGCGGTGACGGCGCTCGCGGTGCACGGGGTGATGACCGGGGTGCAGGATCCGGCGCACAACGCCCGGCTGAACTCTTTCGACCTGGTGACGCCGGACGGGCAGCCGGTCCGGTGGGCGTTGAACCTGCTGCACGGTGCGGGGCTGGCCGATCGGGTCTACGGGCCGACGCTGACGTTGAAGGTCGTGGAGCAGGCGGCCGCCGAAGGTCTCCCGATCTATCTGTACGGGTCCACCCAGCCGACGCTGGACCGGCTCGTGCCGGCACTGCAGGGGATGTTCCCCGCGCTGAAGATCGCCGGGGTGGAGGCGTCGAAGTTCCGGTCGTCGTCGCCGGGTGAGCCGCGGGAGATCGCCGAGCGGATCAAGGCGTCCGGGGCGCGGATCGTGCTCGTCGGTCTGGGCTGCCCCCGGCAGGAGGTCTTCACCTATGCGATGCGTCCGCTTCTGGACATGCCGCTACTCGCCGTGGGCGCCGCGTTCGACTACCACGCGGGGCTGCTGAAGAACCCGCCCGCGTGGATGCAGAAGTACGCGCTGGAGTGGCTCTGGCGTCTCGGACTGGAGCCGAAGCGCCTGTGGAAGCGTTACGTGCTGCTCAACCCGGCGTACCTGGCCCGGTTGACCGCGCAGAAGCTCGGCCTGTGGAAGGCGACGCCGCCGATCCCGGCCACCGCGCCGGTGGAGTCGTTCGCGGTGTAGCAGCTCGTTCAGCAAGCGTTCAGGAACCCCTACGGGTGCCGGGTGGGGGCATAACCCGGTTTCGCGAAAGCGCGAATCGGTGAACGCTATCGATGTGAACACCGCTGTGGACGTCATCATGATCGGCACCCTCGCCGCCGTCTGGCTCGCCGCCGGGCTGCTGGTCGACGGACTGCCCACCGCGGGCACGGCTCGCGACCTGCGCCGCCGAGCCGTCCTTCTCACCGCTCTGGTGGGTGCGGGCGCCGCGGTGTTCCTCACGGTTCCCTTCATCGCCGGCCTGGTGCCAGGCATCTCGGCGGCACCGGGTGCGGCGCTGCTGCCGGCCGTGCCGGCCCTGATCGTGCTCACCGCCACGGTGCGCCGGCTGGCCTGGGTGCGGCGCGGTGCGGGCGCGTTCGCGACCGCACCGCTCGCGCCGGTGCCGCCGGCGCTGCGGGCCGCTGCCGCACACCCGCTGGTGGCCGCGCCACTGCAGATCACCGGACTGGCCGCCCTGGTGGGACTGCCGATCGCCGCGGGCCTGATCGAACTGCCGGGGGGTGGCACGCCGGGCGTCGCCGGCATCGCCCTCTCGGTCGTCGCTGTCGCTGTGCTGGCGATCGGCGTGCGCGCGGCGCTGCGGCACAGCCGCCTCGCCCCGCTGGTGATGGCGCCGCTCGGCCGCACCCGGTCCCGGGTCCCGGCCGACGCGCGCTGACTACTGCTTCTTGGCTTCCTGCACGTAAAGAAGCTCCAGGATGGAGCGTGCCGCCTCGAACCACCGGTCCAGCCAGTCCGACGTCGGCAGGGTGCCGCGCGCGGGGAGTTCGAGCAGCAGGCCCCGCAGCAGCGGGTGGTCGGCCATCGACTCGCTCGGTGAGCCGCTCTCCGACCAGGAGCTGGACGGGAACACCGGCTCGTTCAAGCCCTGCAGGTCGAGCGAGGGCAACTTGGCCGCCCGGTCCAGCGCGCTGGTCGGCTCGATGCTGTGTGACCGCCCCGGTGAGCGGGTCGGCAACCCCGAGCCGGTGCGCGACACCAGCTCGCCGTCGGTCTCCCCGGTCAGTGCGTCCCGCCGGTTCTGCCGGTACGCGCTCACGCCACCGCTGAACCGGTCCTGCGCGGTCGACGAACCGTTGCTGAGGTTCTCGGAACCAATCGTCATCTTCCTGCCTTGCCTCGTTCAGTCATCGTCCCGGCCGTCAGCGCGGTCCGGTCCGCGCTGGATCCCGGCGCGTGAGTCACGCGGCGGAACCTAGAGATGTCAACGAGGCGAGTCCCGCACAGCGACGGGAAAATCGGGCAAATAGCTACGGCCGACTCGGGTGTCCAGCGCGCCGGGCCGGCCGTACCGACATTATTCAGAGATCGAACTCGCCGTCCTTGGCGCCGCCCACGAAGGCGTCCCACTCCGCGGCCGTGAAGATCAGCGCGGGCCCGGCGGGGTTCTTGGAGTCGCGCACCGCGATCGCCTCGTTGACGAACGCCACCTCGACGCAGTTGTCACAGTTCGGGCCGCTTCGAGTGCTCTTGAACCACTGCGCATGGTTCAGATCGACCCGGAAACCCTTCGTCTTGATTTCCACAATGGCTCCTCAATCAGCAACTCGATCATGTCGATGGACTCCGCCGGATCCAGGGCCGAGGCCCGGATGGTGTCGAAGACGGTGACGTACTTGCGGAGTTCGTCGTCCTTCTCCAGGAACAGCCCGCCCGCCGCGTTCTCGGCGAACACCACGGCAGGGTCACCGGCCGAGGGGAAGTCGAGAATGGCAAACGCGCCGTCCATGCCCGCGTGCGCGCCGATCGCGAACGGCAGGACCTGGAGAGTCACATTCGGTAGCCGCGCGGTATCGACCAGTTGCCGTAGCTGGTCGCGCATCACCGCGTCGCCACCGACCGGACGGCTCACCACCGCTTCATCGAGCACCACCCAAAGATCGATTGGATCGTCCTGAATCAACAACGACTGCCGTTCCATGCGGACGCGGACCCGTTGCGCGTTTCTCTGATCGGTGTCATCCCATCGGGCGGATCTGATGAGCGCCATTGCGTAGTCCTCGCTCTGCAACAGGCCCGGAATGACCTGTTGCTCGTACGCGCGGATTGATCTCGCTTCGGCTTCCAGACCCACGTATGCGCTGTTCAGGACGGTGGAAAACGGGTGCCACCAACCCTTTTGGCGTGCGTCTCGTGCAATTTGGACCAGCTCTTCGGCGATTCGCGGCTCTACGCGATAAATGTCCAACATGTCCTGGACATCGCCCGGAGTTGCGCCGGTATGTCCGGTTTCAATGCGCGATATCTTCGACGGTGAGCAGCCGAGCCGTTCGGCCACCATGTCGATGGTCACGCCGGCCGCCTCACGATGCCTGCGCAGTTCCACTCCGAGACGGCGGCGACGGACGGTGGGGCTGCGGCGTCGAGTCACCTGATCAGTCTCCCCGCCGGGTTCTTGATCGTTCAAGCACATTGGATGATCACGGAGAATCACGGAAGGCTGACATGCAACTTGCATCGACGACACTGGTGGTGCAATCTTTCCGTAGGCCTTGCATCACTTAATGTTCTTGAGCGAGCAGGGCAAGTCAGGCGCAATAGATCAAAACGACGTCCGACACGGGGCGCCGAACCACTGGCAGTCTGTTGTGGACTGCCGCCCAGGACTGGGTGGCGGGGTCGGCGATAGTGACGTTCCGCAATCGTCTTCGATGGTTGGCACTCTCGAAGGCTTGCAAAGATGCATCAGACGGGCAGACTGGTGCATCTGTGTCACAGAGCGCAATAGCTACCACCCCACACGAGTCTCAGGGCAGGAGATGACGTGGTTCTTCCTCGGTCAGGTGATGTCATCCACGTGACGAAGGCGGCCAGCGTCCAATTCGCATCACCGATGCTCTTCCGGGTCATCCGGGTTCACGACTGGCCGACGTACGAGGGCTGGGTGTGGCTCGACGGCTACGAGCTGAACTCGGCCGGTGACGCGGTCGAACGCCGCTCCATCTTCGTCCAGGTCAGCGGCCTGCGACCGGTCGGCAAGGCACCCGACCCGCGCGCCCGCAACGGCCGTCAGCCCGCCTCACGGCCAGGAGCGATCCCGGCCCGGACGGTCCGCGCCCACCGCTGACCGGGCCGCTGTCAGTCTCCACCGGGCGCTGTCGTCGATGACGACGCCGGCTCCGCCGCGTTCGGCTCCGCCACGACCAGCGTGATCCGGGTGTCCGACGGCACCAGCCGGCCTTCCGGCGGATCGCTGTCGATCACCGTGTCCGGCTCGGCGTCGCTCGGCCGGCGAATCACTCGGAAAGTCAGGTTGCTCCGCTCCAACGCCGCCTTCGCGTCGGCCAGGGGCATGCCCCGCAACGCCGGCACGTTGACCTCCCGGTCCACCGGCTCGGTCGTCGGCGCGGTGGTGACTGCCGGGGCGGAGGTCGGCGCTGTGGTCTCCGGCACCGTCGTCTCCCGGGTGGTCGCTTGAGTGGTGACCGGAGCCTGCGCGGGCGGCTCGGCCTCCCCGCCCGAGTTCTGCACGATCACCGCGATGCCGAAGCCCAGCAGACCGAGCAGCACCAGCGCGGCGGTGCCGACCGCGATCGGCGTCCACCACCGTCCTTCACGCTGCTCGGCCGGTGCGAAATCGGCCCAGTCGGCCTCGTACTGGACGGTTTCTCCGCGCGGCGGCGGGCGGACGCCGGCCCGGCCGGTCCACACCTCTTTGTCCCGGTCATCCGATCGGGGGTCACCGGAAGGCTGAATCAGGGGTGGGTCAGCGGCGTCCGCGGGCGACATCGGGCGCGTCTCGTCCGGGCGGGGCGCACCGTCTCCCTCATCTGGCGGCCGCTCCTCAGGCATCGCCGGCCCCTTCCGCTTCCCAAGTCCGCTGCAGCGTCGTCGCCCGGCCAACGTATCGAATCTTGAGGCCAGATGGGGTTTCCGGCCGCGGAAAGCAGGTCCCAGCCATTTCCCAGACATCGGCGGTGACAAGTACAGTGCCCCGCATGGCCGAGAAGGGCTTGACAACGCAGGCCGGCGTCGCGGCCGGAATCGCGGCTGGTGCGGGTGCCGCCCAGCTGGGCCTCGGTTACGGGCTCGGGGTGATCACCTGGCCGGTCACCGCCGCCGAGGCGGAAAGCGTCTGGCTGGGCAGCCTCGGCTGGGCCACCTGGATCACGGCGAGCGCGACGGTGCTGGGCGCGGTGATCGCCGGTCGGCTGCGGCCCGTCCCGCCGGGCCGCTGGCGCGCCCTCTGGCGGTTCCTCCTGGCGGCCTCGTCGGCGCTCGGCGCGCTGGTCTCGGTCGCGCTGATCGCGCTGCCGGCCAGAGCAGCGGTACGCACGGACACGCTCTCCCCCCAGCTGGTCGCCGGTGGATACGCCCTGGCCGGCCTCCTCGCCGGCCTGGTCGTCGCGTTCTGGGCGGTCTCGTCGGCCCCGGTGGCGGCCAACCTGATCGGCACCGCGCTCTGGCTCTGGGCCCTGGCCGTCGCCGGTGTCGTCGCCGAGCTGGCCAGCGGCCGGGAGTTCGCGACCTATCTGACCAGCTGGCAGTTCGCCGAGTCGGCGAGCCCGGTGCGATACGGCGGCATCTACTGGCCGAGCGCGATGCTGACCCTGATCGCGGCGTTCGTGATCGGCCTGGTCGCGGCCTGGCCCGCCGCCCGCCGTGGCGGGCTCGGCCTGGGCACCGCGGTCTCCGGGGCAGTCGGCCCGCTGCTGGTGGCGTTCTCGTTCCTGATGCTGGCGCCGCAGCTGACCGAGGCCGCGGGTCCCTTGCAGTCGGCTTACCTGATCGCGCCCTACGCCGTCCTGGCCGGACTGGGCGGGTCGGCGCTGACGGTCACCCTGGAGCAGGGCCGGCGGAACCGGCAGGAGCGGGCGTCGGCAGGTGCCCTGCCCAGCGCGGAAGCCGCCGGCGACGATGGTCCCGAGCAGGCCGCTCCGGTTCCGGCCGGCGCCACCGAACCAGTCGCCACCACCCCCAGCGGGAAGCCGGTGGCAGCGGTTCCGGCCAAGGTGACCGGCCGGGCCGCCGCACCGGAGAGTGCCACCGCGCCGGAGAAGCCGAAGGCCGACGACGGCGATTCCCTCCTCGGCCTCACTGATCCGGAGATCGCCGAGGCGGCCCGCCCGTCCCGGTCGCCGGCCAAACGTCCCGCCCCACGCAAGGCCGGCAACACGATCACGCCGCCGCCGGCGAACCCGACCGTCGCCCGGATCAACCCGAAGAATTAGGGACAGGCCCCGGGTCACTCCACCGGCCAGGTGTGCACCGGCTCGTTGAGCCACTGCAGCTCCAGATATCGCTGGGTCATCTCCCGCACCGCCGCGAACCGGTCGGCGCCCCGGCACTGCTCGGCCGTGCGCACCGCGTCGGTCTGCCAGGTGGCGCCGTTGCGCCGGGTCCGGCACCGGCCCTCGATGATGCCGAGGAACCGGTCCCGCTGTGCCGGCTGCACCCCGAACCGGTCGAGTCCGGCGTACGCGCGGGGCAGCAGCGTCTCCAGGACCAGCTCGGCGACCGGCACCCGGCCCGATCCCGGCCAGTGCATCGCGGCGTCGATGCCGTCCCGGGCGCCGTTGCGGAAGTTCTCCGCCGCGGCGGCGAACTCCAGCCGGGACCAGATCGGGTCCTCCTCCTCGGCCAGTTCGGCGACCAGCCCGAAATAGAACGCGGCGTTGGCGACCATGTCGATGACCGTCGGCCCGGACGGGAGCACCCGGTTCTCCACCCGCAGGTGCGCGCGGCCGTCAATGACGTCGTAGACCGGGCGGTTCCAGCGGTAGACGGTGCCGTTGTGCAGGCGTAGTTCGTACAGCCGCGGGGTTTTGCCGGACTCCCAGACTGCCGCCGGATCCTCGTCGAACAGCTCCGGCAGCAGCGGCGGGAAGAACTGGACGTTCTCCTCGTACAGGTCGAAGACCGAGTCGATCCACCGTTCGCCGAACCACACCCGCGGGCGTACGCCCTGCGCCCGGAATTCGTCCGGACGTGGATCGGTGGCCTGTTCGAAGAAGACGATCCGGGTCTCCGCCCAGAGTCGCCGGCCGTGCAGGAACGGCGCGTTGGCGCCCAGCGCGACCTGCACCCCGGCAAGCGCCTGCGAGGCGTTCCAATATCTGGCGAAGTCGGCCGGCGCGATCTGCAGGTGGAACTGCACGCTGGTGCAGGCCGCCTCCGGTGCGATCGAGTCGCTGGTGCCCCTGTACCGCTCGACGCCGCGGATGTCGATCCGGAAGTCGTCGCCACGGGCACCGATGATCTCAGCGTTCAGTGCTTTGAAGCGCTCACCGCCGGAGAGGTTGTCCAGCACCAGGTGGCCGGGGGAGAGGGTGGGCAGCATGCCGATCAGCGCGAGCCGGCTCTCGCCCTTGCGGGCACATTCGGCCGCCCGGCGCAGACCGTCCAGGATGTCCCGTTCGTACTCCCCGAGCCCGTCGCCGGCGATCGACCGGGGTGGCACGTTGAACTCAATGTTGAACTTGCCGAGCTCCGGCTGAAAGCGCGCGTCGCACAGGGCGTCGAGGATCTCGGCGTTCCGCATGATCGGGTCAGCGTCCGCATCGACCAGATTGATCTCGATCTCCAGCCCGGTCGTGCGCTCACTCGGGTCGAACGCCCCCGCGTCCAGCATCCGGCCGAGAACATGCAGGCAGTCCCGCACCTTGTGCCGAAACCGGACCCGGTCCTGCGGCGAGAAGACGGCGTTCACCAGATCCTTGCCCATGGGCCCTCCCGGACAGCCAGGGACGAACCGAATGTCGATCACCGCTCTGTGATCGAACGCTTGCGTTCGGTTAGCCTGCCATCCCGGCGAGATGATCGCCAAATGGCCGAGGCGCCGTCCGGAGATCCGGAAGGCGCCTCGACTGTGGACGATCAGACAGCGATCGGCTCGACCTGCGGGCGATGATCAGCCCTGCTGCAGGATGGCCTCGCCCTCGATCTCGATCTTGACCTTCTTGCCGATCATCACGCCACCGGTCTCCAGGGCCATGTTGTAGGTCAGGCCCCAGTCCTCACGGTCGATCTCGGTGTGCGCGCTGAAACCGAAGAGGTGCTGCCCGTACGGACTGGTGGTGGCGCCCTCGAACTCGACGACCAGCTCGACCGGCCGGGTCACGTCCTTGATGGTGAGCTCGCCGGAGAGAACGAACTCCGCGCCGGAGTGCGACTTCACGCCGGTGCTGCGGTACTCCATCGTCGGGTACTTCTCAGCCTCGAAGAAGTCGCCGGTGCGCAGGTGGTTGTCGCGGTCGACCTGGCCGGTCTCGATGCTCGCGGTCTTGATCGACGCGGTGACCACGGTGTCGAGCGGGCTCTCGCCGACGACGATCGTGGCGCTCGCCTCGGCGAACTGGCCGCGGACCTTGCTGACCATGAGGTGCTTCACCACGAAGCCGACCCGCTTGTGCGCCGCGTCCAGCTCGTAGGTGCCGGCGGCGGGGATCTGGAGGCCTTCGAACTCACGGGTGCTGACGGTCATGACACTGCCTTCTCTCGAACCTCTGGGGATGCTTGTCTGACGGAGCAACTATATGCTCCGCAATATTCCTCCTGTCAAGCGCCTGCTAGTGTTGACCTCGTGACCGAGAACCTGGACGACCCGCGCCTCACCGCGATCGGCCTGCTCGCAGAGGCCTACACGGGATTGATGAACCGGCTCACCGCGCAGCTCGAGGAGCACCGCGTCTCCCCGGTGGAGTTCGAGGTGCTGATGCGCCTGGCGCGCTCACCCGGGCAGCGCCTGCGGATGACCGACCTGGCCGGTCAGACCACGCTTTCCACCAGCGGCGTCACCCGGGTCGTCGACCGGATGGAACGTGGTGGCCTGGTGCGCCGCGAGGCCTGCTCGACGGACCGGCGCAGCTCCTACGCGGTGATCACCGACGCCGGCCGGAGCCGGCTCGCCGAGGTGCTGCCGGGCCACCTGGAGCTGGTCCAGAGGTGGTATGTGGGGTTGCTCACCGAGGAGCAGATGTCCCAGTTGCTGACCTCGCTGCGAACCATCCGCGACACGGTCAACCCGTGCGCGGTGGCGGGCAGCACGGAGACGGAGACGGCCCTGCCGGCTTGATCGCCGCGGCCGGGCCGTCTTCCGCATTACAACGAAAACCTTCTTGGTGTACGGGTGGAGCTAGAGCCCGAGGCCACGCGCGATCAGCATGCGCTGCACCTCGGAAGTACCCTCGCCGATCTCCAGGATCTTGGCGTCCCGATAGAAGCGGCCGACCGCCGACTCGTTCATGAAGCCGTACCCGCCGTGCACCTGGGTGGCGTACCGGCTGTTCTCCATCGCGGCGTTGCTGGCGTGCAGCTTTGCGATCGCCGCGTGACGCTTGAAGTCGTCGCCGGCCAGCATCCGGGCGGCCGCGTCGTAATAACCGAGCCGAGCGGTGTGTGCCCGCAGATCCATGTCCGCGATCATGAACTGCACGGCCTGGTACCGGCCGATCTCCTTGCCGAACGCGGTGCGCTGCTGCGCGTACTTCACCGACTCGTCGACGCAGCCCTGGGCCAGCCCGACCGAGAGCGCCGCGATCGCGATCCGCCCCTCGTCGAGGATCCGCAAGAACTGGGCGAGACCCCGGCCCCGCTCGCCGAGCAGGTTGGCCGCCGGGACACGGACGTCGTCGAAGGACAGCTCGTGAGTGTCCGAGGCACACCAGCCGACCTTGGAGTACTGCGGGGCGACCGTGAACCCTGGGGTGCCGGACGGCACGATGATCGTCGACAGCTCCTTGGACCCGTCCGAGTTCGTCCCGGTCACCGCCATCACGGTGACCAGGCAGGTGATGTCGGTGCCCGAGTTCGTGATGAACGCCTTCGTCCCGTTGATCACCCATTCGCCGGTCGCCTCGTCGAGCACCGCGCGGGTGGTGGTGCCGGCCGCGTCCGAACCCGTGCCCGGCTCGGTCAGACCGAAACCGGCCAGCGCCTCGCCGCTGGTCAACCGAGGCAGCCACTGGTTGCGCTGCTCAGGCGTGCCGTACCGGTAGATCGGCATGGCGCCGAGCGAGACGGCGGCCTCCAGCGTGACCGCCACCGAACTGTCCACCCTGGCCAGCTCCTCCAGCGCGAGGCAGAGCGCGAAGTAGTCGCCGCCCATGCCGCCGTACTCCTCCGGGAACGGCAGACCGAACAGACCCATCTTGCCCATCTGCCGCACCAGCTCGTACGGGAAGGTCTTCTTCTCGTAATGCTCGGCGATCACCGGAGCGACCTGTTCCCGGGCGAAGTCCTGCACGCTCGCGCGCAACTCCTCGTACTCGTCACCGAGCCGGAAGTCGACCATGACGATCCCTTCTATACAGGCGTGACGCCGTGCCGGCGCCGAGAGAACGCACGTTCCTTGTTGCGCGCCGCGGCGAACCGCCGAACCAGCTCGGCCCTCAGGTCGCCCGGTTCCACCACGGCGTCCACGACGAGTTCGCTGGCCAGGCGCATGATGTCGATGTCGCGCTCGTACTCCGCGCGGCGCCCGGCGACGAACGCGGCCCGCTCGTCGGGATCCTCGATCGCCGCGATCTTGTTGGCGTAGACCGCGTTGACGGCCGCTTCGGCGCCCATCACCGCGATCTTCGCGGTGGGCAGCGCGATCGTGGCGTCCGGCTCGAACCCGGGTCCGGCCATCGCGTACAGCCCGGCGCCGTACGCCTTGCGGACCACGACACAGATCTTCGGCACGGTCGCCTCGGAGATCGCGGTAATCATCTTGGCGCCGTGCCGGATGATGCCCTGCTTCTCCACAGCCGTGCCGACCATGAAGCCGGGGACGTCGGTCAGGAAGAGCAACGGCACATTGAAAGCATCACAGAGTTGGACGAAGCGGGTGGCCTTGTCGGCGGAGTCGACGAAGAGCACCCCGCCCTTGAACATCGAGTTGTTGCCCACCACGCCGATCACCTCGCCGTTCAGGCGGGCGAACCCCACGGTGAGCTCTCGCGCCCACAGCGCGTGGATCTCGAAGAACGAGCCCTCGTCCACCAGACCTTTCACGTACCGCCGCATGTCGAAGGCCTGCCGCTCGCTGGCCGGAACCAGCGCGGCCAGATCGACACCGGCAGGCTCCGCGCTCGCCGCCGCAGGCGGGTTCGCAGTCCAGTTGGCCGGCAGGTACGACAGGTAGGTGCGGACCACGTCGAGCGCGTCCTGCTCGGTCTTGCACAGGAAGTGGCCGACGCCGGACTCGGCGCAGTGCACCCGGGCGCCGCCCATCGCCTCGAGGGTGGTCTTCTCCCCGGTGACCATCTCGACCATGCGGTCGGAGCCGAGGTACATGCTGGCGTTGCCCTCGACCATGGCGACCACGTCGCAGAAGGCCGGAATGTACGCCCCGCCCGCGGCTGAGGGCCCGAACAGCGCGCACACCTGGGGGATCGAGCCGGAGGCCTTGACCTGGTTGTGGAAAATCTTCCCGGCGCCGCGGGGGCCGGGGAAGAGGTCGACCTGGTCGGTGATCCGGGCGCCGGCCGAGTCCACCAGGTAGACCATCGGCACACCCTGCCGGTACGCCCGCTCGATGATCCTGATGATCTTTTCGACCGTGCGTGCACCCCAGGAGCCGGCCTTGACCGTGGAGTCGTTGGCCATCACGCAGACGTCCCGGCCGTCGATCCGGGCGACTCCGGTGATCACGCCGTCGGCGGGCAACCCGTCGGCCAGACTGTTGGCATAGAGCCCGTCCTCGACGAAGGAGCCCTCGTCGACCAGCAGCGCGACCCGTTCCCGGGCGAAGAGCTTGCCCTTGGCGGCGTTCGCGGCGTGGTACCGCTCGGCGCCGCCGGCCAGCACACGCTTGCGCACTCCGGCCAGTGCGTCGCCGTCCATGACCACCCGTCCTTAACGGTCGTTATCCTTAACGAGCGTTAGGCTAGCTCACCGAACGGCTCCCGGCAACGCCGAACGGGAGTCCTCGCGAAGGCGAGGACTCCCGTGGCGTTGCACTGCTACCGGCGCTGTGGAGAAGCTCCGGCGGTCACCGGCGCCGCAGCGGCCCGGCGCGAGTCACGCCCAGGACGGCGCGACCCGGATCTGTTGCCTCAGGTCAGCGAACGGCCTGGAGCACGTTGAGCCCACCGAGGTCGGTGCTGCCGACGCCGCCGAGACGCTCGGTCAGGTCGCCGACCGGGGAGTTCTCGGTCGCCCGGCCACCGGTCTTGGTGCCGTACTTGTCCGGCTTGGTGTCGCCGTAACCGTCGTTGTCGACCGCGTCCGGCTTGGTGTCGCCGTAACCGTCGTTGTCGACCGCGTCCGGCTTGGTGTCGTTGTAGCCCTTGTCGCCACGAACGTCACCGTCGTCGTCGGGACCGTAGCCGCCCTTGTCGTCGTCGACGTCGGGACGGCCCGGGTACGGCCGGTGGCCGTGGTCGCCACGGACGCCGTCGTCGCCCCAGACGTCGTCACCGAAGATCGGCTTACCGTGGCCCGGCTTGATCCAGCGGATCTGCTTGCGGCCGGTGTCGCCGTCCATGATGACGTTGTTGCAGGAACCGACCGCGGTCGAGCTGCCGAGCAGCGCGCCGAGCGAGTTGCCGCAGGCGTTGATCGGAACGGTGATCGGCGCCGAGATCTGGTTGCCGGTCAGGAAGCCGCGGTTGCCGGCGCTGAGCTGGCCGACCCGGGTGCCCCGGCCGCGGTCACGGTCGCTGTCGCAGCAGCCGTTCTCGGCGTGCTTGCCCTTCTTGCTCTCCAGGTTCCAGCCCGACTTGCGGCTGTTCGGCACGCCGACCACGTTGTTGCAGACGCCGACGCCCTGGCTGGCGCCGAGCAGCGCGAGCGAGTTGCCACAGGCGTTGATCGGAACCGTCACCGGCACCGAGAGCTGGTTGCCGGTCAGGAACCCGGAGTTGCCGGCGGCGATCTGGCCGACGCTGTTCACGCCACCGTCGCGACCGTCGTTGTGCCGGAAGCCGCTCTCGGAACGGGCACTCTCCTGGAAGAGCACGTTGTTGCCGACGCCGACACCGGTCGACTTGCCGAGCACGGCGGCCGAGTTGCCGGAGACGTTCACCGGCACGGTGATCGGAACGGAGATCTGGTTGCCGGTCAGCACGCCGGAGTTGCCGGCGCTGAGCTGGTCCACGTCGGTGCCGCCACCGTCGCGGCCGTGCTCCAGCAGGACGTTGTTGCCGACGCCCCGGGCCTGGGAGAACCCGGCCACGGCGGCCGAGTTGCCGACCAGGTTGACCGGCACGGTGACCGGCAGGGAGATCTGGTTCCCGGTGCCGATGCCGCTGTTGCCGGCGGTCAGCTGGCCGATCTCGTCGGCCTGGGCGGCGGCGGGGGCGAACAGGAGAGCACCGGCGGCCAGGACGCCGACGCTGAGAGTCTTACGGACCCACGTCTTCTTCATGAGAAAGAGATGCCTTTCGCAATGGTCAGCACAATAATTTCCGCGTATTAAATTGAATTGGTTCCGGAATCCGTTTTCGGGCGCAGCGGTGCCCTGGCGCGTTTCTCCGGCCCTGACTCCGCCTGTCGACCGCGCCCATGTGCCGGCGCTTCGAGCAGTGGAAAGTGATGTTCTCCGGCGGTCCCGGGATTCGCCGCTTGTGCGCAAACGGTTGGGGAATCACGTGGCCCGGACGCGGTGCCGAAGCGCCGGTGGGAAGCGACGGCCAGGGGGCTTCGGCCGTCGGGCCCTCACTCAGTCAGGTGAGACGGTCGGGGCCTCGGCGTCGTGCCGCCGGACCTCGACATCGGTCGCGGGCCGGCGCAGGTGGTGGTCCACCGCGCTGTTCCCGGACCGGGCCGGTAGGACGGCTGCCGAGCCGACCTCCGGAGACGCTCCCGGCCCACCGGCCGGGATGCCGCTGACTGTCCCGAGGTTCATCCGCACCGGTTCCGGCTGGTCGCCGGGCTCGTCCTCGCGGATCGTCTCCGGCGTTGCCGGCCGGGCGGCCGGAGCATGCCGATGAACGTGGGACCTGGAGCCTGCCTCGTCGTGCCGGACCCGGGGAGAGCCGATCGGGGCACGTGAGGCACGGGTGCTGTCGCTCGCCTCGGCGAGCGGTTCCGACGGCGCCTCCACCCGGGCGCGGTCGGTGCCCTTGCGGGGAGTCACCTCGTCGGGGACGGCAGCCGGTGTGACCCGCACCGGCGCTTCCACCGGCGCTTCAACCGGCACGATATCGGCCGGTACGGCCGCCGCCGGCTCGGTCACGACGTCCGCGGCGGTCGCCGCCGGCTCGGTCCCGGCCCGGTGGTCCGCTGTCCCGTCGCTGGTACGCGGCAGGGCGGACACCGTACGCATGACCGCGCCGACGGGTTCCGCGTCGATCGCGGTTCCGTCGTGCACGACCTTGTCGAGCGCTTCCACCGGCTCGGACAGCACCCGTTCCGGTGCCGTGAGGATCGACGTCACGGCGGGACGCCGGTGGGCTCTCGGTGTGGACTCCAGCGGCTGGACGGCCGCCTTCAGGAGTTCGCCGACCTGGGGTTCGTCGCCGGCCACCGACGCGACACTGTGCAGCGCGGACCCGAGCAGCGAGCCTTCCGGCTCGCGCTCGTGGTCGGCCGCGTGTGCGGCGGAGCCGGTGAGCAGCCACGCTGCCCCGGCCAGGCCACCGACGACGAGTGCACGCAGGACCCACCGGGAACCGGTACGTCCCACGCGGCGCTCCGGTCGCCGCTCCGTCCCCTGGCTTTGGGACGGCATGAGCGGGGAGACGCCATGGGCGACCGACAGGCGGCACGCCGTGCGCGCTTCGCGCTCGACCTCCCAGCCCGCCATGACTCACCCCTCGTCGTTGTTGTCGACCGGTGGCTTATACACCTACTTCGCCACCTATGAGGCAGGAACAGGCGATATTGGCCACTCGGTATTGGTAACGACGGGAGCGATCCGAAAGTCACGCGGGCAAATCGGAAAAATGATCGTAGGAAAGAGGGGCGAGAATCACACAGTGCGCGTTCGGGGACCCGCGCGCAGGACTCCCGATGGCAAGAATCGGCCGACCAGGCGTTCAGCCAGTCCAGCCGCCTCGATCAGCTGATCGAGATCAATTCCGGTATCGATCCCCATGTCATGCAGCATGTGCACGACCTCCTCGGTGGCCACGTTCCCCGAGGCGCCCGGCGCGTACGGGCACCCGCCCAGACCACCCGCGCTGGCGTCGAACTCGGTCACCCCGAGCTCCAGCGCGGTGAGGATGTTCGCCAGGCCCGTACCCCTGGTGTTGTGGAAGTGCAGGAGATCAGGGCGCACCGCGGAGAGCAGGTCACGCACCCGCCGCGGGGTTCCCATGCCGGTCGTGTCGCCGAAGGCGATGCGATCTGCGCCGTCGGCGCGGACCCGGGCCACGATGCCGGCCACCCGGTCCGGATCGATGTCACCCTCGAACGGGCAGCCGAAGCTGGTCGCGACGATCACCTCGAGTGTCGCGCCCGCGTCGTGCACCAGCGGGATCAGCTGGGCGATGTCGTCCAGCGACTCCTCGGTCGACCGGTTCAGATTGCGCCGGTTGTGGGTGTCGCTCGCCGACACCACCACCTCGATCTCCCGAAAACCGGCCGCGATGGCCCGCTGGGCGCCACGGGAGTTGGGGATCAGTGCCGAGTAACGCACGTCCGGGTTGTGCCAGGCCCGCGCCCAGACCTCGTCCGCGTCGGCCATCTGCGGAATGGCCTTGGGGTGCACGAACGAGACGGCTTCGATGCGCCGCACGCCGGTCCGGCTCAGCGCGTCGATCAGCTGCACCTTCGCATCGGCCGGGATCGGCTCCTCGTTCTGCAGGCCGTCGCGGGGCGCCACCTCGCGGATGGAGACCGCACTGACGGGTGCGCTGCTCTTCGGTTCGCTCATGTCGTCCGCTCACCGCATCCGGGAGACGATGCCGGTGTCGTAGTCGCCGGAGAGGAACTCCTGGTTCTCCAGCAACTCGGCGAAGAACGGAAGGTTGTTCTTCGGGCCGGCGATCTGGAATCCGGCGACCGCGGCACGCGCCCGGGCGATCGCTTCCGCCCGATCGGAGCCGGAGATGATCAGCTTCGCCATCAGGGAGTCGTAGAACGGGGTGACCGTGGTCCCCTCGGCATAACCGGAGTCGACGCGTACCGCCTCGCCGGACGGCTCGACCCAGGTCGCGACCTTCCCGGGGCCGGGCAGGAAGCGCTTCGGGTCCTCCGCGTTGATCCGCAGCTCGATCGCGTGACCGCTGGTGGCCGATGCGAGATCCACATTGGGGGCCAGCCCGGAGGCGATCCGCAGTTGCTGCTCGACCAGGTCGATGCCGTGAATGATCTCGGTGATCGGGTGCTCCACCTGAAGCCGGGTGTTCATCTCCAGGAAGAAGAACTCACCGGCGGCCGGGTCGAGCAGACACTCCACAGTGCCCGCATTGCGGTAATTAACCGCTTCGCCAGCTTTCACGGCTGCTGCCAGGAGACGTTCCCGCAGCTCGGGGCCGACCGCCGGCGACGGCGCCTCCTCGACGAGCTTCTGGTTGCGCCGCTGCACCGAACACTCCCGCTCGGAGAGGGCGATCACCCGGCCGTCGGCGAGACCGAGGATCTGCACCTCGACGTGACGTACCCGGGGAAAGTAGCGCTCGATCAGCACGGACCCGTCACCGAACATCCGCTCGGCGAAGGCGCGGACCTTCTCGTGCTCGGTGCGCAGGGTGGCCTCGTCGGTGGCCACCGCCATGCCCATCCCGCCGCCGCCGGCCGCCGCCTTCACCATGACCGGGAAGCCGATCGCGGCAGCCGCCTCCAGGGCGGCCTCGGCCGTTGCCGCCGGCTCCCGCGTGCCCGGCGCGACCGGCACGCCGGCCGCGGCCATCAGGTTGCGCGCATTGATCTTGTCGCCCATCGCGGTGATCGCGTCGGCGCCGGGGCCGACCCAGACCAGGCCGTTGGCCTCGACCGCGCGGGCGAAGTCGGCGTTCTCGCTGAGAAAGCCGTAGCCGGGGTGGATGGCCTGGGCGCCGGTCGACTTCGCGGCCGCCAGGATCGCCTCGGTGTTGCGGTAACTCTGGGCGGGGTTCGCCGGCCCGACACAGACGGCCTCGTCGGCCTCACGGACGTTGGGCATCTCCGCGTCAGCCTCGGAGTGAACGGCGATCGTCCGGATCCCCAGCCGCTTCGCGGTGCGGATGATCCGGCGGGCGATCTCACCCCGGTTGGCGACGAGCAACGACTCGATCATGGCGCTCTCTTCTGTCGGTTCCTCCGCCCGCGGCAGGGGTCTCCTGTCCGTAACGGGCGCTGCCGATGGTGCGGCCCGAGCGCGAGGGTCGTCGTCGTTGTGCGGCAGCGGCCGCCGCGCCGGGCCGGGTCCCTATTTTCTAGTGGCCGGTCAGCGCGTGCATCGCGGCGTCGCGCAACAGGTCCGCCCGGCGGCGGCGTTCCACCTCGCCGCCGAGGAACGGCGTCGAGTTCATCAGGCCGAACGCGGCGTGTGCCAGCACCCGGGCCTCCGCAGCCTCCAGCTCGGGGCGCACCCGGGAGAGCACGGCGACCCACTCCTCGACGTAGAGCCGCTGGAGCCGGCGAATCTGCCGGCGCGGCTCCTCGGGAAGGCGGTCCAGCTCGTGCAGGTGCAGGGCGATCACCGCGGGGTTCGCCAAGGCGAAGTCCACGTGGAAGTCGATCAGATCGGCCAGCGCCGCCTCGGCCTTGTCAGGGTGGCGGGCGACCCGTTCCTGACCGCCGGCCAGCAGGCCCTCGCTGACCGGGATCAGCGCGGCGACCAGCATCGCCTCCTTGCCGGCGAAGTGGTGATAGAGGGCTGGGCCGGTGACGCCGGCGGCGGAGCCGATGTCGTCCATCGACACACCGTGGTAACCACGGGACGCGAAGAGTCCCACCGCGATCTCGAGGATCTCGTCGCGGCGGGACCGCCGCCGAGGCGCCGGCGGGGTGGTCCGATGCCGCTGTTCAACCGTCGTCACTCGGCAACTGTAACCCGATGTCAAGCCCTCACTTAACGGTCGTTCAGCCTAATCTTCGGCGGCTCGAGCCTCCGCGTACAGCTCGGCGGCCCACTCCAGCCCGGCGGACTCCAGGTCCCGGCCCGCCAGCACCGCCTCCAGGATCTGCCGGGCCTCGCCGGCCGAACCCGACCGGAGCAGCGCCTCGGCGAGCATGCCCGCCACCCGGTCGGCGTCGTCGCCGGCGCCGATCTCCCGCAGCCGCTCCGGGGCGCCCCGCAAGTGCGGCACCGCCTCGCCGAAGCGGCCACGGCGCATCAGCAGATTACCGACCTCGAAGGCGAAGATGGACCTGCCCCACCGCACTTCCGGCTCATCGGCCGCCTCAGCGGGAAGCTCGGCGTACCGCTGGGCGGCCAGCCGGATGACCTCCTCGGCCTCGTCCACCTCGTCGGCGTAGTTGTGGGCCATCAACCGGCGGCGCAACAGGCGCAGCTCGCCCACCGGGTCGCCGGACTCACGGAGCGCATCGGCGGCGGCCCGGAAGGTCAGGGCGGCCTCGCTGTCCCGATCCAGGTCGTAGAGAAGCTGACCCGCCTGCTCACCGATCTGCCCCCGGCCCGCTGGATTGTCCGCCAGCCGTTCGAGCAGGTCGCGATAGACGGCGAGCGCGCGGGTGGTGTCGTCGAGATCACGGTAAACGGCGGCGAGCAGGAACCGGGTGTCGTTGGCCGGCTCCTCGAAGCCGAGCCGCTCGAAACCCAGCAGCGCCTCCTCGGCCACCTCGACCGCCTCGGTGAGCCGACCGGACAGGCGGTACGCCTGCGCGAGGTCCTGCCGGGCGAACACACCGCCCTCGTCCAGCCCGCTCTCGGCGCAGAGCGCCACCACCTCGACCAGATCGTCGACGGCCTCGGCAGCCCGGTCCAGCTGCATCAACGCGCGGGCCCGGTGCACCCGGGCGGTCATCTCGGCACCGGGCACCCCGGTGGCCAGCGTCTCGTCGAGAGCCGTCACCGCCTCCACCGGATTCGCGCTGAGCTGGCCGACCACCGCCGCGGCGAAGGCGCTCAGCCGGGCCGGGCCGTGCGCCCGGAAGAACTCCCACCCGCCGCGGGCAGCCTCCAACGCCTCCTCGTGCCGGTGTGCCGCACCCCGGACCTGAGCGCGCACCATCGCGTGGTGGGCGCGCCGCCGCGCATCGGGCTCCACCTCGAGGTGCTGGTCGGCCCGATCGATCGCCTCGTTGGCCTCGTCGTGCCGGTCCAGAGCCGCGTACATCCGGGACAGCCGCATCCACGCGGCGGCACGGTCGCGCGGACCACCCCGCTCGCCGAAATGGGCCACCTCGGCCTCGACCGCGGCCAGGCCCTCCGCCGGCGCCCCGGCGAAAACCCGGTCCAGGCCGAGCCGGGACCGCAGCTTGACCGCCTGGGCGATGTCGCCGGCCTGCTCGTAGAACTCCAGCGCACGCTCCCACGCGGCGACACAGCCGACCTGGTCGTCGCCCTCCCGCAGCCGCTGGCCACGCGCTCGCCAGAGCCGCGCCGCGAGCAGCGCGTCCTCGGGCTCGCCGAACCGCGCTTCGAAAGCGTCCAGGACGGCGGACATGGCGTCGTACCGATCGTCCTCCCAGTGCTGGTCGGCGAGGTCGAGCAGCTCGGCGGCGGAGACCTGCGGGACCTCGATCGGCGCCGGCGCCGGCTGGACGGCCGGGCTGACCACCACGGGGGCACGGCGCCGGGCGGTGGCCGAGAGGTTGAGCTCGACACCGTACGGCTTCTCGGTCAGCACCTCGTTGATCAGCGTGCTCTGCCGGTCGGTGCCGTTGCGCTCGTCGAACCGGGCGGCCAGATCGGTTGCCACCGTCGCGAGTTCCTCGGCCAGCGCCGCGGCGGTGACGTCATCGCGTCCGGCACGGCGGATCGGGGAGCCACCGTGCCCGAGCTCGGCGACCCGGCCCAGCAGGGCGGCACCGGCCGCCGCGAACTGCATCGCCGAGGCCGGCGACGGCGCCCGGTCCAGCCAGTCGATGTGCCGCTGCAGGATCTCCAGACCACGGTGCTCGTTCCCGGTCCGCGCACAGAACCGGATGTGGTCGGCGATGCCCCACAGGTCGGCGAGGTTGTTCCGCTCGATCAGATAGGCACGGCGATGCGCGTCGGCAGAGTCGTCGAGCCGCCCCACCCGCAGGTAAGGCACCATCAACTCGCTCAGGATGCCCTGCGGCTGCTCGGCACAGTTCAGCTCCTCGGCGAGCGTCGCCACCCCACGCTCGACGGCCTCGTCGTAACGCTCGCTGTCGCTCAGGTGCCGGAGCAGGGTGGTCGGGTCGCACCCGGCGCAGTCGGAGAGCGAGTCACGCGGCGTGGACTGCCACTTCTCGAACCAGTCCTCCGCCTCCGTCAGGTGACCGACGTGCCGGGCCACCAGATAGCGGTGCTTGTAGACGGCCTGCAGACCCTGGCCGTGCTCCCTGTACCGCCGCTCCATGTCGTCCAGGACGGCGCTGGTGCGGGCCAGCGGCACCTCGGGGAAATCGGTCAGCGAGTTGACCATCGTCTTGAAGAGCCAGAGCAGGCTGTGCATCCAGCGCTGGTGGTACGGCTGGGGGTTGCGGTCGAAGTCGGCGACACACCAGGAGAAGGTGGGGAACGCCTTCACCGGCTCGCCACCGTAGACATAGGCGTTCGTGGCCAGCAGCCGGCTGTAGAAGGCCAGCTGCGGGTCGCCGGTCGCGTCGGCGTGCCGGAGCACCTGCTCGACCAGGGCGATCTGTGCCGCACCGAACGGCAGGTCCTCCGCCTGGGACAACAATCCCCAAAGCTCGTCAGCGGTCTTCATCAGGCGTCCTCCCCAGGAACGGCGCGGTCCAGCAGGCCGAGGAACGACGTGGTCAGCAGCGCCGCGTCGGACGGCCGGATCGGATGGTGGCCGAGCAGCAGCGCCTGCCCGTACAGCGACTCGACGGCCAGGCCGGCCAGCTCCGCGTCACCGAGGGCGGCCACCCGGCGGACCAGGGGGTTGCGGTGGTTGAGCACGAGCTGCGGCCGGTCGGTCGGGACGGTCTGCGACAGCGCGTCGAGCACACCGCCCCACAGATCGTCGGCCTGGTCGCGGCTTGCGGTGAAGTCGTCGTGGAACGCGGCCGCCCGGCTGACCAGATAGAGCGCGGGCAGGGTGACCGGGTCGAACGCCCGCACCACGACCTCGCAGCCGAGCCGGTCGAGCCGGCGCTGGGCCGCGGCCAGGAACGGGCGCAGCCGCAGCTCGGTCTCGGCGTCCAGCGGGAGGAACCGGGTGGTCAGGTCGGTCGGGTCGAGGCGCTCCACCCGGACCTGCGGATCTGTCTTCGCGAGCCGTTCGATCAGCTCGGCGTCATAGACGTACCCACCGTTGATGAGGCCGACGTCCTGAGCCGCGGCGACCGCGGCCAGCTGCCGGAACTCGTCGGCGGTGGCGGCGTAGCGCAACACTCCGTACCGCTCGCGGAACTCGGCGAGCGTGATCTCCCCCATGTTGGTCTGCATCGGGTACCACTGCTCGACCAGGCGCAACATCTCGTCGTCATGCAGAGCCAGGGCCTTGACGCCCAGGTGGTGCACGCGCAGGAACTCGCCGAGCCGGCGCGGGTCGGTGGCCGCCAGCCGCACCAGCCAGCCCCGGATCTGGTCGGCGATCGCCTCCCGGGTCTCGGCGAGCTGGCCGTCGTCGTAGAGCGACTCCCGGCTCGCGGTGGGACGCAGCTCGGCGCTGTCCACCACGCACCGGGCGAAGAACGCCCACTCCGGCAGCAGGCCCTCGACGCTCTCGGCCAGCAGCATCCGCTTCAGGTAGACCCGGTGCCCGCCCCGGCTCGCCGGGTTCACCGGGGTGGACAGGATGAACGCGGCGCCGGTGAGCCCGGCCGCCGGCACGTTCAGGTCGATCACGTCGAACGGGCGGAACCCGAGGGTCCTCTCCGCCCACGCCATCCGGGCCTGCTGGGGCAGCTCCCACGGCAGGCCGCCACCGGTGACGACGTGCCCGTCGACGGAGACCTCGACGGGGAGCAACGAACCGTACTGACCGGCCAGCTCGGTCACGGTCCGGCTGGTCAGGAAGTGCTCGGCGCCGCGGCGCGGCAGGAGGGTGACCGTGGTGCCGGGCTCGCGCTCCGGGCCGGGGCGCACCTCGTAACGACCGTCGGAGAAACCGGTCCACAGGACCGGAGGCGCGTCCTCCCGCCGGGTGTGCACCCGGATCTCGTCAGCGACCATGAAGCAGGAGAGCAACCCGATGCCGAACTGGCCGAGGAACTCGTGCCGGGCGAAACCGAGCTCGTCACGCTTCGAGCTGCGGCCGATGGTGGCCAGCAGCTCGTGCACCTGGGCCTCGGTGAGACCGATCCCGTTGTCGCTGATCCGCAACGTGTCGCCGGTGACGATCGCCACGGTGCCGGTGTGCTCCGGGCCGACCGCGGTGATCGCATCGACGGCGTTCTGCAGCAGCTCGCGGATGTAGACGCGTGGGCTCGCGTACAGATGGTGGCTGAGCAGATCGACGATGCCCCGGAGGTCGACCTGGAACGTGTTGCTCACGGTGCGGGACGGTACCGGTTGGCACCGACAAAATCAGGTCGGTTTGCCGATGGCCGCGCCGTCCCGCGTCACATCTGCCGTGCGCACGCGATTTCGCTTCGCCGGCCGGACGGTGGGCGTCTCCCGGTTGGCGAGCAGCAGCGCGGCCAGCACCAGGCCGAGCGCGATCAGCCAGCTCTGATGGGCCGCCGTCCAGTCGCCGTCCGGCACCGACCAGGGGGAGGCCCGGCCGGTGCAGAAAAGTGTGCCGACCAGCACGACCCCCTGCACGGCCGGCCCGGCCAGGGCACCCGTCGCGGCGTCACGGTGCCGGGCTGCGATCGCAGCGCCGGCCACCGGCAGCAACCCGCACACCGCCGCCTGGAGGACGACGAACCAGGACCCGGTGACCGCGGGCTGAGCGATCTGCCCGACTCCCAGCCGGAGCAGGGCCCAGACGAGAGCCGCCGGCAGAACCGTCAGCAGGGTCCGCAGCCACTGACGGATCCACCGCGGCACCGGAGTGATCACTGTGGACGTCATGGCGTCCGGAAGTGCGAACGCGGCCCCCGCCCCGAGCACGCCGGCTGCCAGCCACGCCCCGGTCAGCGCCGCCCGGTTCGGCGGCTCCGCCAACAGCACCGGGACCTGGGCCAGCACCGCCAGCGGCACCGCGGCCGCCAAGGGCCACCACGACACCGCACGCCAGAGGTTTCGTGACACTTCGCGCAGGAGGGTCCATGACACCGCACGCGGGGGGTGTCCTGTCAGGAGGTCACTCATCGACAGACACCGGCGTCGTGAGACGGACCTTCACCGGCCACCACTGCGCCCGGCGCCGCCTCCAGCCGCGGCGGGGTGAGGGTCACGCCGAGGCCGGCCAGCGCCGTCGACTCCGGGTCGAGCAGGTCTGCCCAGTGCGTGGCGAGATGACGGGTGACCTCGTCACGTGGTCTCGCCAGCAGCGCGAGCGCGGCCTCCGTCTCGGCCGCCCCGTACCGCACCATCGGCAGCCGCAGATCGCCGCTCCGCAGAAGCCGGTGGGCGTCCGCCGGCCCGGCCTGGCCCATCAGCCAGAGCCCGGCCACGGTGCGGTGCTGGCCGGCGCCGTCACAGCTGCCGGTCACCGCCGCGTCCCGGCGGGCGAGCCCGACGGCCGCAGCCGCGTAGTAGCTCGTCATGTTCTTCCGTGACTGCTCCGCCCATCGGCCGGTCCGTCCCCAGACGGTCGACGTGGTGATCTCCGGCTGGCCCGGCGTCATCGGTTCCAGATCGTCCATGTCAGCGAGCTGCCGCACCACCGGGCGCCGCGCACCGGCCGGGAGGCGGTCGGCCACCGGCTCCACAGCCTCCCGCCAATACGTCGTCCATCCCGCGTAGTGGGGCAAGGAGCAGTAGCGCACCTCATGATGGGTCCGGCAGTCGAGAACAGCGACGCCGGTGAGGGCGACGGTGTCCTCCAGACGGATCTCCCACGGCGTCTCCTCGACCTGGCGCTGCACCGCGAGAGCCGACAACGCGACCGCCACCACGACTGTCAGAGCCGCCACCACCGGCCGCCTCCGCCACATCGTCACGCCGATGACCATGACGAGCAGCCCGCACAGATAGAGCATGTGCCAGTCGGTCGGACGGTCCGCGCCGACGCCCCACGGCGGCTCCGGCACCGGCCACAGGGCCGTCGGCAGGTCGTTCGGCGACGACGGGAGGACGAGCAGGGAAAACATCAGCACGGCGAGCGCCGCCACGGTGAGGGGGCCGACGGCAACACCGGGCAGAACGCCACCGGCCAGGGATCCGACGGCCGCGCCGATCGCCGGGATCACCACGACGACCGCGACCGCCCACGGGTCGAACCGTCCCACCGGCCAGGTCGGCGCCAGCAGCAGTAACTCCACCAGGCAGCTGACCGCGCCGGTCACTGCCGCGATCGGCACCGCCACGAACCGGGCCAGTTCTCGCCGGGCCGGACCGATCGGCATCGTGATGGTGCACTCCTGGGCGCCCGCACGATGGTCACGGCTCGCGGCCAGATGGGTGGCGATCAGCATCGCGGCGGACAGGACCAGCGAGGCCATCCCGGAACTCTGGGCGAAGGTGTCCCACGTCGGCATCCGGGTCCAGGACCAGGCGACCGTGAGCGCGATCGTCAGCAGCACGCCGCCGCGGTAGAACGGGCTGCGCCACAACCGCCGCGCCTCCGCCCGAGCCAGGGCCCTCGTCGCGACCGAGGCGGCCGGCGCCGGCCGCTCCACCCGATCCGCCGTGACGGTCATCGGACTGCCTCGCGGGCCACGGAAGTGCCGAGCAACAACAGGTAGCCGTCCTCGATGGACGGCCGTGCCGCCTCGGCGCCGTCCGGCCGGCGGCCGATCGTCCGGTAGAGCCCGTCGGCATTGCGCCAATACGCCGTGTTGCCGACCGGGGCGTTCTCGGAGAGCCACACCTGGCCCTCGGCCACGGCCGCCAGGTCACGCGGCGCGCCCTCGAAAACCACCCGGCCGGCGTTCATCACCACGACCCGTTCGCACAGTGCGCCGACGTCCTCCGTCTGGTGGGTGGAGAGCAACACCGTGCGCCGCTCGCCGAGCCGCGAGACGAGCGCCCGGAACCCCATCCGCTGCTCCGGGTCGAGACCGACCGTCGGCTCGTCGAGGATCACCAGCGCCGGGTCACCCAGCAGCGCCTGCGCGAGCCCGAGCCGCTGCCGCATGCCACCGGAGAGCTTGCGCACCTTCGTCCTGGCCCGGTCGGCGAGGTCGACCTCGTCGAGCACCCGGCGGACCTCGGCCCGCCGCAGCCGCGCGTCGGTCAGCTCCTTGAGCACCGCCACGTAATCGAGCAGGTCGTAGGCGGAGAAATTCGGATAGAGCCCCGGGTTCTGCGGCAGGTAGCCGATCCGGCGGCGCACCTCGGTGCGCTCACGGGGCGTCGCGGGGTCGAACCCACTGATCCGGATCGACCCGGTGTCCGGAGCGAGCGCGGTGGCCAGGCAGCGCAGCAGTGTGCTCTTGCCCGCGCCGTTCGGGCCGAGCAGCCCGGTCACCCCCGACCGGATCTCCAGGTCGACGGAGTCGAGCGCTGTCGTCGCGCCATAGTGTTTCCCCAGCCCATGAACCGTAACAGTGATCATCGAGTGGCTCCCGGGTCGAAGCGGCGGCGCCGCTGGATCAGAATCGCGGCGGCCACCGCGGCCGCGGTGAGATAGCTCAGCTGAGCGGCCGGCCCGAACACCACCGGCACGAGAACCTCCCGCTGCGCCAGGGCGACACCAGACAATCCGGTGAGCCAGAGGCCTCCGAACACGCCCGCGGCAACCGGGAGCGGGAGGACGGTGGCCACCGCCAGCGTGCCGGTGCAGAGCAGGAGCGCGGGCAACAGCCACGCTGCCGCATGCCAGGCCGGTCCGGGCAGCAGCACCCCGGCGACCGCCGCCATCGCCACCGCCACCGCGATCACCGACACGGCCCGCCAGAGCACCAGCGCGGGGCCGGCTGCCGGAGTCGTCCCGGTGATCTCGTGCATCGGATCGGCCGGCGGACCGTAGGCCCCCGCGACGGCGATCACCGGCAGGATCGGCGCGAGCGTCAGGAACGGCACGCTCACCATGTCGGACCCGGAGCCGCCGAGCCAGGCCGCGACCACCGCGAGGACCAGCACGGCAGCCGTCGCGGCCAGCCACGACCAGCGCAGAGCCGGCGTGGCGGCGAGCAGCCGGATCCGGTGCTCGGGCAGGCCGGCCCGGATCAACAGCCGTTGGACGGGGCCGACTCGTGGCGCATGGATCGTGTCGAACACGATCTCCCAGTTGCCGGTCAGCCACGTGATGTCGACCGGCACCCGGGAGCGGCACGGGCCGCAGCCGAGCATGTGCGCCTCGACGGCCATCAGCCGGCTGGGCGGGAGATCACCCTGCTCGTACTGTCGCTGGAGGGTGGGATCGATGTGCCAGTCGGTCATGCCAGCAGCTCCCTCAACCTGGTCCGCGCCCGCATGAGGCGGGTCTTGGCGGTGCCCTCCGGAATGCCGGCCAGTCGCGCGGCCTCGCGCACGGTGAGACCGTCGAGCGCAGTCGCCTCGATCAGGACCCGCAGCTCCGGCGAGAGCCGGTCCAGCGCCGGCCCGAGGGCGCCGTGCTCCACGCCGAGCAGCACCAGCTCCTCGGCGGACGGGGTGGTGGCGACGTCGGGGACCTGATCGGTGGCGCCGCTCAGCCGGCGGTTGCCCGGGCCTCGGAGCGCCGAGACGAGCCGGCGGACAGCGATGGTCCAGATCCACGCGGCGGGATCGGTGCCGCTCTCGGCATATCGGAAGGAGCCGCGCCACAGAGCGACGAACGTGTCCTGGACGGCGGCGTCGACGACATCGGGATCGGCGCAGCGCCGGCGGAGCCGGGCACGCAGCCAGCCGGCGTGACGGTGATGCAGCAGTCGCAGGGCTGCGGTCTCCCCGGCAGCGACGGCGCGCAGCAGATCGGCATCACTGCTCTGCTGGCCGAGCGGCGTCTGCCGGGTGACCGGTGGATCCGGTGGCTGTCTTCTGCGTCGCACATCTGGCCTATCGCCGACGGCCCCGGATCCGGTTCATCGAGAAACGGCGCCGCCCGGAGGCGACGCCGTTTCCACTCAGCTCAATCCGCCCGGCTCGGGCCCGCGAGCAATCGGCGCCCGCACCAGGTTGCCCCACTCGGTCCAGGATCCGTCGTAGTTGCGGACCTGCGGGTAGCCCAGCAGGTGGCGCAGGACGAACCAGGTGTGACTCGACCGCTCGCCGATCCGGCAGTACGCGATGATGTCGTCGCCGGATTCGAGACCCAGCTCGTCCTGGTAGATCTTGAGCAGCTCGTCCTGCAGCTTGAACGTGCCGTCATCGTTGGCCGCCGACTTCCACGGCTTGCTGAACGCGCCCGGGATGTGGCCGCCGCGCAGCGCACCCTCCTGCGGGTACGCCTCCATGTGCGTCAACTCGCCGGTGTACTCCTGCGGGGAGCGCACGTCGACCAGCGGCCGCCCGCCGGCGATGTGGCCCATCACCTGGTCGCGGAAGGCCCGGATCTCGGCGTCGTTGCGGACCGGCACCGGGTACTCCGCCTGCGGGCGCACCGTCTTGTCCCGGGTCAGCGCGCGCCCCTCGGCCGCCCACTTCTGCCGGCCCCCGTCGAGCAGCCGCACGTCACGGTGCCCGAAGAGGCTGAACACCCACAGCGCGTACGCCGCCCACCAGTTGAAGTTGTCGCCGTAGAACACGATCGTGTCGTCGCGGCCGATGCCCTTGGCGGCGCACATCTCGGCGAACGCGGCCGGGTCGAGGTAGTCGCGGGTGAGCTGATCGTTCAGCTCGAGGTGCCAGTCCACCTTGACCGCGCCCGGGATGTGGCCCGAGTCGTAGAGCAGCACATCCTCGTCCGACTCGACGACGACCAGGCCAGGCGTGTCCAGGTTCGCAGCGAGCCACTCGGTGGTGACCAGTTTGTCGGGGTGCGCATACGCCTGAAGCGCAGGCGCCGGATCGTTCGGAACTGACATGTCCTTCACGCTAGCGCTTCCCGCTCACCGGACGGGGACGGGCGGTGACACGGGGGATAACCGGATGCTTTTCGTCGTACCGGGTCCCTAGGCTCGTCGTCGTGTTGCTTCGGATGTCCAACCTGCTGCTCAAGACCCTGCGCGAGGAGCCGGCGGACGCAGAGGTGCCCAGCCATCGGCTCCTGTTGCGCGCCGGCTTCGTCCGCCGTGCCGCGCCGGGCGGTTACACCTGGCTGCCGCTCGGCAAGCTGGTGCTCGACCGGGTCACCGACGTGATCCGGGCGGAGATGGCGGCTGCCGGCGGCCAGGAGGTCTCCTTCCCGGCGCTGCTGCCGCGCGAGCCCTACGAGGCGAGCGGCCGCTGGACGGAGTACGGCGACGACATCTTCACGCTGACCGACCGGCGCGGCGCCGAGCACCTCCTGGCGCCCACGCACGAGGAGATGTTCACCCTGCTCGTGCAGGACATGACCGGCTCCTACCGGGACTTCCCGCTGCTGCTGTTCCAGGTCCAGACCAAGTTCCGCGACGAGGCCCGCCCGCGTGGCGGCCTGCTGCGCGGCCGTGAGTTCCTGATGAAGGACGCGTACTCCTTCGACCTGGGCGACGACGGCCTCGCCGAGGCCTACGGGCGGATGCGCGCCGCCTACCAGCGGATCTTCCGGCGGCTCGGCCTCGAGCACACGATCGTGTCGGCGGTGTCCGGGGCGATGGGCGGCTCCGCCTCCGAGGAGTTCCTGGCCGCCGCCGAGGTCGGCGAGGACACCTTCGTCGGCTGCACATCCTGCGACTACGCGGCGAACACGGAGGCGGTCGTCACACCCGTTCCGCCGATTCCGGCCGGCGACGCGCCGCCACTGGAGACACACGACACCCCGGGCACGCCGACGATCGCCTCGCTGGTCGACTTCGCCAACGAGCGGGCCCTCGCGGGGCGCACCGACTGGACCGCCGCCGACACCCTGAAGAACGTCGTGGTGACCGTGCACCACCCGGGCCGCGCGGACGAGTTGCTCGCGATCGGCGTGCCCGGCGACCGCGAGGTCGACCTCAAGCGGCTGAACGCGGTGCTCGCCCCGGCGACGGCCACCCTGTTCGACGACTTCGCGTCCCGGCCCGACCTGGTGAAGGGTTACCTCGGACCGCAGGGCATCAAGATCCGTTATCGGGCCGATCCGCGGGTGGCGCCCGGCACGGCGTGGCTGACCGGCGCGAACGAGCTCGGCCGGCACGCCACCAACGTGGTCGCCGGGCGCGACTTCACCCCCGACGGCACGATCGAGGCCGCCGAGGTGCGAGCCGGGGACACCTGCCCGGCCTGCGGCGCCGGCTCGCTGACCATGCGCCGCGGCATCGAGATCGGGCACATCTTCCAGCTCGGCCGGCGATACACCGACGCCTTCAAGCTCGACGTGCTGGGCCAGGACGGCAAGCCGGTGCGCCCGACGATGGGCAGTTACGGCATCGGGGTGTCGCGAGCGGTCGCCGCGATCGCCGAGCAGCACCGTGACGAGCGCGGGCTGCTCTGGCCGGACTCCGTGGCCCCGGCCGACGTGCACATCGTCGCGGCCGGCCGGGACGGCCAGGTCGAGGCGGCGCTCACGCTGGCGAACACTTTGGCCAGGGCGGGCGTCCGGGTGCTCGTCGACGACCGGCCGAACATCTCGGCCGGCGTCAAGTTCACCGACGCCGAGCTGATCGGCATCCCACGGTGCGTCGTGGTCGGCCGCCGTCTCCCGGAGGGGTACGCGGAATTGCGTGAACGCCGCACCGGAAGGAGGAACGAAGTGCCCCTTGTGGACATCGCGGGTGTAATCGCGGCGGAGCTCGGGTAACCATGGCACTACGCGACGGAAGGGCAACGAGAACATGGTCAGACTGGTCGCGGATGCGATGACGAGGCGGGTCGTCTACCTGCCCGAGGACACTCCCCTGGACGAGGCCGCCCAGGTCATGCGGGACCAGGGCATCGGTGACGTGGTGGTGACCCGGGGCCCGACCATGGCCGGTCTCGTGACCGATCGCGACATCGTGGTCCGGGCGCTGGCCGAGGGCCTGTCGCCGACGGCCACGATGCTCGGCTCGATCGCCAGCCGCGAGCTGATCATGATCGAGCAGAGCGCCACCGTCGAGGAGTCGGTGCAGGCGATGCGCAGTCGGGGCGTCCGCCGCCTGCTGGTCTGTGACGCCGACCGCAAGGTGGTCGGCTTCCTCAGCCTCAGCGACGTGGCCCTGCTTCCCACGTCCGCTGCCGCCTGATCCTTGCCGCGGGTGTGACGTTCGGCGGCCTCGGCCGCTCCGGCGCGCTGTAGTCCCGACGTCGGCAGGGCCGCGGGTCAGGATCGCCGGGCCCTCGTACGAAATCGCGCCGAGTTTCCGGGTGCGACCATGACGGACGGCGGCGAGAGCGGCGACGTAGGGTCGAGCCGTGAGTGACATGCCGCCGAAGCTTGCCGAGATCGTCGAGGAGTTCGCCTCCGCACCGCGTGACGTGGTGCTGGAGATGTTGCTGGAGTTCGCGGACGCGGTGCCGCCGCTGCCGGCCGACCTGGCCGGCCACGAGGGCATGGAGCAGGTCCCGGAGTGCCAGACGCAGTTCTTCCTGAAAGCTGTCGTGCAGGCGGACGGGACCGTGGTGACCCAGTTCGACTGCCCGCCGGAGGCGCCGACCACGCGGGCGTTCGCGGGCATCCTGGCGGAGGGCCTCGCCGGGGCGAGCGCCGCCGAGATCCTGGCCGTACCAGATGATCTTTATTCCCGGATGGGGCTGGCGCAGGCGATCAGCCCGCTGCGGGTGCGGGGTGGCACGGCGATTCTGGGGCGCCTGAAGCGACAGGTCGCCGAGCAGTCGGCCGCATCCCATGCGGAGTGACGTGGACATCCAGGTCTGGTCCGACGTCGTCTGCCCATGGTGTTACCTCGGCAAGCGGCGCCTGGAGAAGGCACTGGAGGCCTTCGACGGCACGGCGACCGTGACCTATCGGGCCTATCAGCTCGATCCCACCCCGGTGCCCGAGCCGCTGCCGATCATGCAGGCGCTGGCCGCCAAGGCGGGCGGACGGGAACGCGCCGAGCAGATGCTGGCGCAGGTGACCGCCGTCGCCGCGGATGACGGGCTCACGCTCGACTTCGACCGGGCGATCGCCGCGAACACGTTCGCGGCGCACCGGTTGATCGCGTGGGCGGCGACATGGGACCGGCAGGGCGAGATGCTGGACGCGATCCAGCGGGCGCACTTCACCGACGGCGTCGACATCGGTTCGCTGACGGCACTGGCCGGGGTAGCCGGATCGATCGGGTTGGACGCGACGGCGGCCCTGGCGCACCTGCGGTCGGAGGCGGGCACCAGTGCGGTGCACACTGACGTGAACGAGGCCCGCGAGCTCGGCATCACCAGCGTGCCGACGTTCGTGATCGATGGGAAGTACGCGATCCAGGGCGCCCAGGAGCCGGCCACACTGCTCGCCGCACTCGACGAGATTGCTCGCCGGGAGGCGGTCGAGGCAGGAATGTGACCGTTGTCGATGTTGTTTCACGTGGAACAACATCGACGAACGTCAGGACGTCTCGCGCGCAAGACCTTCGATGACCCGGGCGCCGGGCAGAGCACCCAGAGCCGGTCCCGGAATGGCGATCTTGCTCTGCCGGACACCGGAGCCGATGATCACGTGCGGGGCGGCGACCACCCGCGAGTCGACCAGGATCGGCCAGTCCGCGGGTAGCCCGATCGGGGTGATGCCGCCGTACTCCATTCCGGTCAGCGACACCGCGTCGTCCATCGGGGCGAAGCTCGCCTTGCGAACGTCCAGGTGCCGCCGGACCACGCCGTTGACGTCGGCGCGGGTGGTGGCGAGGACGATGCAGGCGGCGTACCTGGTGACGCCGCCACGGCTGCCGGCCACGATCACGCAGTTCGCCGATTCGGCCGGCGCCACCCCGTACGCCTCGCAGAACGCCGCGGTGTCGGCGAGACCGGGATCGATCGGGGCCACCAGGACCTGGTCGGCGTCGATCGGCGCGTCAGCCGGCCAGACCGCCAGCGCCTTGGCAACCGGCGGGGCGAGCAGATCGAGGCGGGACTGAGCGGATTCAGTCTCGAGGCTTCCCATCATGTCCGCCATCGTCGCACCCCGGCCAGGCCGGGCCTCACCTCGCTCCTGCCCCCTTGACGGAATACGGCCTAAGCTGTGGGCGTGAGCGGCCCGAGCGACCCGCATCTGCGTGAGCTCGTCCTGCTGCGACGCGTCCGGGACCGGATCGACCGGGACTACGCCGAGCCGCTGGACGTGGAAGCGCTCGCGCGCAGCGTGCACCTCTCGGCCGGTCACCTGAGCCGCAGGTTCCGCGCCGTCTTCGGCGAATCGCCGTACAGCTATCTGATGACCCGCCGCATCGAACGCGCGATGACGCTGCTGCGCCGCGGCGACCTATCGGTGACCGAGGTCTGCTTCGCGGTCGGCTGCTCGTCGCTGGGCACGTTCAGCACCCGCTTCTCCGAGCTGGTCGGCATCTCCCCGAGCACCTACCGCAGAATCGCCGCCGGCGACGGCGCCGGGATCCCCGGGTGCGTCGCCAAACAGGTCATGCGACCGGTCAGGAATCGAGAAGTGGGCGCGTCCCGCCCGGACCTAGCATCGTCGCTATGACCGTGACGATTCACTCAGCGTTCCTACCCGCCGACGACCCCGACAAGTCCCTGGCCTTCTACCGCGACGCGCTCGGTTTCGAGGTCCGCGCCGACGTGGGTTACGGCACCATGCGCTGGATCACCGTCGGGCCGGCGGACCAGCCGCAGACCTCGATCGTGCTGCACCCGCCAGCCGCTGACCCCGGCATCACCGACAGCGAGCGCCGGACCATCGCCGAGCTCATGGCGAAGGGCAGCTACGCCTCCATCGTGCTGGGCGCCACGAACCTGGAGGACACCTTCGACCGGCTCCAGGCGAGTGGCGCCGAGGTCGTCCAGGAGCCCGCCGACCAGCCGTACGGGATCCGCGATTGCGCGTTCCGCGACCCGGCCGGCAACATGGTGCGCATCAACCAGCTCGTCTGACGGCCGGTCCGACCTTTGATTCGGCCCCGGCCACCCCGCCAGATCCTCAGCTTCACGGCGATCATGCCGATCGTCTGATTCTGTGGAGGATCGTCGGAGAGCACGCGTCGGGACCGTCAGCGGTCTCGCACTCCTGACCGGTGCCACGGCGCTGGTCGCCGTCGGCGGCGGTCACCACTCGGTCTTTGCGACCCTGCTGCTCGGTCTCCTGGCGACCGTGATGGCGCATGCGCTCGTCACCGAGATCCAGCGGCAGGCGCGGCGCCGGTCGTCGGCGGGGTGGGGCCGGCCGGACACCGTCAACACCGTGCTGCTCGCGTGCTGGTCGGTGTGCGCGGCCGCGATCACGCCGTTCGTGTCCCCGACCGTGCAGGTGCTCGGGCTGCTGCTGGCCGCCGGATATGCGGTCTCCTGCGCGTACTTCGTGGTGGAACGGCGCCGCAGTGTCTCCGCGGCGGCGACCCCGACTTCCGCCGTGACTGCACCGGCCCCGGCCCAGACCTCGGCTCCGGCGGACGCCGCGGTCACGCTTCCCCCGGTGACCGACTCGGCCCCGACGGCCTGACCGGCCTGCCGCTCAACGCTCCGCGTCACCGCTGTCGCCGTCGTCACCGTCACCGGGCCGGTGCCGCGGCAGCACGTCCCCTTGCGCGGCCCCGTCCGATCCCAGCGTCGGCAACACCACCATCAGCGGCGGCACCGGCACGCCGTTGGTCTCGATCGGCAGCTCCGGAACCGGCAGCCAGTCCACCCCCAGCGGCTCCGGCCCGAACCCGTCGTCCTGACCGGCACGGGGCTCACCGTCCGCCACCGTCACCGCGAAGACCGAGGTCATCCCCGACGGGTACGGCATCTCCAGCACATATCGGGTGGCACTGACCACGAGACCGGTCTCCTCGAAGACCTCACGCCGCACCGCCTCCTCAGCGGTCTCGCCCGGGCGCAAACCGCCGCCCGGCAGTGTCCACCACTCACCGCCACCGGACCGCCGGCTGCGCTCGTGCACCATCAGCACACGGCCGTCCCGCACGATCACGGCGGCCGCCCGTTTTCGTTCGCTCACGAGTCGCAGGCTAGCCGCCGTACCTGTGTCGCGCAGATCGAGTCATTCCTCTGTGGATGACAACCCACACTGAAGAACGGGCATATGCGCACCTACGCTTCCGGAACGGTGACCAGCAGGTACGTCAATCCGGTGAGCAATTCGCGGGTCAGTGCGACGCCGGTCTGCTCGGCGAGGAACGCCAGAGCCGGTCCCGTGGGTTGCGTCACTGTCGTCCCGCCGACCAGACCGGCCGACCGCATCGCCGGGATGTGGTCCCCCGGCCGCACGCCACCCCACCGGCCCGGCTCGCGGGAGTCGAAGTCCAGCTCGAGATCGCCGTCGCGCAGCACCAGCAGCCGCCCTGCGCCCTCGGCGTCGCCCCGATAGGAAAGGACCCGGCCGTCGGCCGAGAGCGGGCTCACGAGCCGCTGAGTGACCCCCAGCGACCCGTTGTCCTCCACGATCACGGACCAGTCGCCGACCCGGGCCACCCCGATGAAGTACCGCGCCGCCCCGGCCCGCTCACCGTCACCGGCGGCCACCAGGCGCAGCCACTCGACCCGCTCCAGCTCCTCGCCGCCGAGCCGTTCGATCACCTCGTGCGTCTTCAGGCCCTGCACCAGGGTGAAGCAGAACCCGCTGGCCAGCCCGGCCTCGCCCAGCGGCCACAGGTAGTCCCCCGCCTCCGGGGCGGTGCTCGGCGCCGGCACGGCTTCGCTGGGCCCGGAACACCCGGCCAGCCCGGCGACGGTAAGGACCAGAAGGGCGGTGCGGCGATTCACCGAGTCAGTAGATCAAATATTTGCGGCTCTGGACGTCCCGTACGGGACGACGCAGTTCGTGGTTCATCGCGCAGAACCGCGGGTTGCCGGACGTGATCCCCCGGGTGCATGCGATCCGCAGGTTGCCGTCGCCGAGAGATCAGCTCCGATGATATTCGCTCTGCTGCGCCGGCACGTTGAGGACGACTGCCGTTCGGCGGCGTCGAAGACGGTGGAGACCGTTCAGGATCGCCGCGTTCACCAGCGCGCCAGATAGATCCGCGAGACCCAGCTTCCGACGAAGCACCGCACGACCTTCACGTGCTCGATCCTGGCCGTTCCCGCAGGCCGGCACCATCGGCCCGAGCCACTCGTGTTCGCCGACAACCACCCGGCCCGTCCAGCCGATCAGAGTAGACACTCGCCGTGAGGTGGATGCCAGGTCACCGTAGTGTCGGCGAGCTCAGGGCAACAATGATTCCGCGAACAGCGGCGACGTGACGTTTGCGAGCGACGGAATCCCGTGGAGACTCCTTCCGGCATAGCGTCGAATCCGGGCCGAGTCGTTCGTAGAACAGGCGAGAGGCGGTCGAAGGAGGCCGCCGGACAAGGGAGTTACGGGATGACCCGGTACTTGATCTCGTTCAACGACGGCGCGATGGACCACATCCCGGACGAGGACTGGGCCGACGTGGCCAAGGCCTCGCAGGCGGTGGTCCAGGAGGCCGTGGACGCCGGCGTGTGGGTGTTCGGCGCCGGACTCGAAAGGCAGAGGGCGAGCGTCGTGGCCACGGACGGGGTGGTCACCCACGGCCCTTACCCGGAGACCAAGGAGGTCATCGGCGGGTTCTCGGTCGTCGACGTGGCCTCACGCGAGGAGGCGGTGGCGTGGGCTGCCAAGATTGCCGTCGGTTGCCGCTGCGCGCAAGAGGTCCGGGAACTCATGCCCGGATCGAGGTAGACCAGCCCACGTCGGAGCGAACTCGCATGGCCGCGATGGGTTGCCGGCGCGAGGCCGATGTTGCCGGCGTGGTCGACGGAGCGCGCCGGGATCGTCGGCGAGTTACTGAAATCGGCCGCTGCGGGCAAGTGCGCCCGGAGAAGGTCGTGCCGCCTGCTCAGAGGCGGCAATGGTGGAGCCCAGGGGACTTGAACCCCTAACCCCCGCCTTGCAAAGGCGGTGCTCTGCCAGTTGAGCTAGGGCCCCCAGAACCGCCTCAGCGGAGGTCGGGAGCGGTGGTCGCCTCGTGCCACAGCGCACGCTCGTCGCTGGACGCCTTGACCCTCTTCACGACCAGCGCGGCAGCGCCCACCACAGCGGCAACAACGAAAAGCTTCTTCAGCATCGAGTCCCCCATTGAGGAGCGCAAGCAGGCCGCCCACCGCAACCCGATGGATCGCGGGGCCTCCGGGGGCTCGGCCTCCGGAGAAAGCATGACGAGCTGGTCCAGGTCCGCGGTTTTTGCGGACACGGACCAGCCACCAGCTCGTGGGGCTAGCTGGAATCGAACCAGCGACCTCAGAGTTATCAGCTCTGCGCTCTAACCGACTGAGCTATAGCCCCTCAACTGCGAAGAGAACGTTACCGCATCGGGTCGCGAGCCTCCAAAGCGGGGGTGGCTCGCAACCCGATGCGAATCGGTCAGTCCCGCTCGGCGAGAGTGAGCTCGATACCGCCGACCAGGTCGGCGCAAACGTTGTAGATGAAGGCGCCCAGGGTGGCCAGCGCGGTGAACAGAACCACGTTGACCGCACCGATCAGCATCGACGTGCCGATCACGCCCCAGGCGGTGACCTGGAACGGGGTGCTGGAGGTGCCCTCGGAGCCGCCGCTCGCGGTCACCAGGTCCTGGAGGCTGGTGTTGACCGAGCTCCAGACGCCCATCGTGTCGAGGGCGAGGTAGAGCACGGACGTCGCGACGACGACGACGATGAAGAGCACGATCGACACGGCGAACGCGAACTTCATCACGGACCAGGGGTCGATCCGTTTGAGGTTGAGCCGGGCCCGGCGCGGGCCCCGCGCGGCGGCCGAGGTGACCGTCGAGCGGGCCGACCGGACGGCCTCGGAGACGCGGGCGGCGCCCACCGCGGCTGCGCCGCTGGCGGGCGTGGAGCCGGTTCGCTGTTTGGCCGCCGCCGGGGACTGCCCCGTCGGTGCCGCGGCGCTCGCCGGCCGTGGCGGTGTGTTCGGGTTCGCCGGTGGCGGCGGCGTCCCGCCGCCCGGGCGGGCGGCGGGTGTCCCCGGCGCCGCGCCCTTTCCCTTGGTGACGACCGGCACGGCGGCCGAGCCCTTCACCACCGACGGACCACCCGGACGCTTGGTCTCCCCGGCACCGTCGCCGCCGGCCGGCGGCTCACTCGGCGGGGCGGGCATGCCCGGTGCGCGGGTGAACTTCGGCGGGGACGACGGGGAATCGGCGGGGACAGCGGCGCGCCCTGAGGTCTCGCGTCCGTTCGATGCGGCGCCGTCTTTCTTGGCCGCATCGTCCGGAGTCGCTGAGGTTCCCGGGCCCCCCGACTTCGCCTGTGTCTCCGGCATCAACTAGTCCTGTTCGTCAGGCTCGTCGGCATTGCGAGCAAGCGCCACGATGGTTACACCTTCTGGGAGGTCCATCAGCTTGACCCCCATTGTGTTCCGATCCCGTGTGCGCCGTACAGGCTTCACGGGAGTCCGGATGACACCACCATTGCTGGTGATGGCAAACAGTTCATCCTCCGGGCTGATCACCAGAGCGCCGACAAGTCCACCACGACGCTCCGTGATCTTGGCGGTCAGCACCCCCTTGCCGCCCCGGCCCTGCACCGGATACTCCTCGATCGGCGTGCGCTTCGCATACCCACCGTTGGTGGCGACCAACACATCCATGCCCTCGCGGACCACTTCCATCGCGAGGAGCTCGTCGTTGTCACCGAAGCGCATGCCGATCACACCGGAGGTCGCACGCCCCATCGGACGCAGCGCGTCGTCCGTGGCGTTGAACCGGATCGCCTGGGCTTTCTTGGAGACCAGCAACAGGTCGTCCTCCGAAGCCACCAGCGCGGCGCCCACCAATTCGTCATCCTCCCGCAGGTTGATGGCGATGATGCCACCGCTGCGGTTGGAGTCAAACTCCTCCAGGCGCGTCTTCTTCACGAGCCCATTCTTGGTGGCGAGCACAAGGTGGGGCGCGACCTGGTAATTCGGGATCTGGATGACCTGGGCGATGTGCTCGTCCGGCTGGAACGCCAGCAGGTTGGCGACGTGCTGGCCCTTCGCCACCCGGGCCGCTTCAGGCAGCTCGTACGCCTTGGCGCGGTAGACCCGGCCCTTGTTCGTGAAGAACAGCATCCAGTCGTGGGTCGAGATGACGAAGAAGTGCGAAACGATGTCGTCCTGACGCAGCGTTGCGCCGCTCACGCCCTTGCCACCGCGCCGCTGCGACCGGTACAGGTCGACCTTGGTGCGCTTGGCGTAACCAGTTCGTGTGATCGTCACCACAACGTCTTCCCGGGCGATGAGGTCCTCCATGGACACTTCACCGTCAAACGGGATGATCTGCGTACGCCGCTCATCACCGAACTTCTGGACGATCTCGTTCAATTCCTCCGAGACGATCAGTCGCTGCCGCTCCGGCTTCGCGAGGATGTCCTTGAGGTCCGCGATCTCGATCTCGATCCGGGTCAGCTCGTCGACGATCCGCTGCCGCTCCAGGGCGGCCAGACGGCGCAGCTGCATGTCGAGGATCGCGGTCGCCTGGATCTCGTCCACGTCGAGCAGCTGCATCAGGCCCTGGCGCGAGTCCTCCACCGTGGGCGAGCGCCGGATCAACGCGATGACCTCGTCGAGCTGGTCCAGGGCCTTGCCCAGACCGCGCAGGATGTGCGCCCGCTCCTCGGCCTTGCGCAGCCGGAACGCGGTCCGCCGGCGGATGACCTCGATCTGGTGCTCGACGTAGTAGCGCAGGAACTGGGCCAGGTTCAGGGTACGCGGCACGCCGTCCACCAGCGCCAGCATGTTCGCGCCGAACGTCTCCTGCAGCTGGGTGTGCTTGTAGAGGTTGTTCAGCACCACCTTGGCGACCGCGTCGCGCTTCAACACCAGGATCAGGCGCAGGCCGGTACGACCGGACGACTCGTCGCGGATGTCGGCGATACCGGTAAGCTTGCTCTCCTTGACCAGCTCGGCGATCCGCTCGGCGAGGTTGTCCGGGTTCACCTGGTACGGCAGCTCGGTCACCACGAGGCAGGGCCGCCCGCGCGGGTCCTCCTCGACCTCGACCACCGCGCGCATCCGGATCGATCCACGGCCGGTCCGGTACGCCTCGGTGATCGCCGTCTGCCCGACGATCAGGCCCTTGGTCGGGAAGTCGGGCCCCTTGACGATCTCCAGCAGCGCCTCGAGGGTGGTCGCCTCGTCCACCTCCGGGTTGTCCAGGCACCACTGGACGGCCGCGGCGATCTCCCGCAGGTTGTGCGGCGGGATCTTGGTCGCCATCCCGACCGCGATGCCTTCGGAGCCGTTGACCAGCAGGTTCGGGAACCGTGCCGGCAGGATCGTCGGCTCCTTGGTCCGCCCGTCGTAGTTGTCCTGCATCTCGACGGTGTCCTCGTCGATGTCCCGCAGCATCTCCATGGCGAGCGGCGAGAGCTTCGACTCGGTGTAGCGCATCGCGGCCGGCGGGTCGTTACCCGGCGAGCCGAAGTTGCCGTTGCCGTCGATCAGCGGGTAGCGCAGCGACCACGGCTGCCCCATCCGGACCAGGGCGTCGTAGATCGACGAGTCGCCGTGCGGGTGGTAGTTGCCCATCACGTCGCCGACCACGCGCGCGCACTTGACGTAGCCCCGGTCCGGGCGGAACCCGGCGTCGTACATCGCATAGAGGATCTTGCGGTGCACGGGCTTCAAGCCGTCACGGACGTCGGGCAGCGCACGGCCCACGATGACGCTCATCGCGTAGTCGAGGTACGAGCGCTGCATCTCGACCTCGAGGCCGACCGGCTCGACCCGCTGGCTCACACCACCGCCGGTGTCGTCGGGGATGTCGTCGGCGTCCGGGGGCTCGGGAGTGTCAGTCACTGTTAACCCTTACTCAAGGTGAAAACCAGACAAGTACGGCCAAAGCTCACATACTGCTGTGGATAACGTTGTGGATATGAGGCGCACGCTGTGGATACGGCGTGTGCCGACTCAGATGTCCAGGAAGCGCACGTCCTTGGCGTTGCGCTGGATGAACGACCGCCGCGCCTCCACGTCCTCGCCCATCAGGACGCTGAACAGCTCGTCCGCGACCGCGGCGTCGTCCAGGGTGACCTGGCGCAGCGTCCGGGTCTCCGGGTTCATCGTGGTGTCCCACAGCTCCTGGAAGTTCATCTCACCGAGACCCTTGAACCGCTGGATGTCGTCCGGCTTGGCGTTCGCCTTCTTCTGCTGGCGCAGCGCGATCAGGCCGTCCCGCTCGCGGTCGGAGTACGCGTACTGCGCGTCGTCCCCCCGCTTGTTCCACTTGATCTTGTAGAGCGGCGGCGCGGCGAGATAGACGTGCCCCTGCTCGACCATCGGCCGCATGAAGCGGAACAGCAGAGTGAGCAGCAGCGTCTGGATGTGCTGACCGTCCACGTCGGCGTCGGCCATCAGGATGATCTTGTGATAGCGAAGCTTCGAGATGTCGAACTCGTCGTGGATGCCGGTACCCATCGCCGTGATCAGCGCCTGGACCTCGTTGTTCTTCAGCACCCGGTCGATCCGGGCCTTCTCCACGTTGAGGATCTTGCCGCGGATCGGCAGGATCGCCTGGATCCGGCTCTCCCGGCCGCTCTTGGCGGAGCCGCCGGCCGAGTCGCCCTCGACGATGAACAGCTCGGTCTCGCGCGGGTCGGTGGACTGGCAGTCGGCCAGCTTGCCCGGCATCGAGCCGGACTCCAGCAGCGACTTGCGCCGGGCCAGCTTGCGGGCCTGCTGCGCGGCGATCCGGGCGCGGGCCGCCTGATCGGCCTTCGTGATGATCAGCTTGGCGTCCGCCGGGTTCCGGTCGAACCAGTCGGCGAGCTGCTCGTTGCAGACCTTCTGCACGAAGCTCTTCATGTCGGTGTTGCCGAGCTTGGTCTTGGTCTGGCCCTCGAACTGCGGGTTCGCCAGGGTCACCGAGATGATCGCGGCGAGGCCCTCGCGGATGTCCTCGCCGGACAGCTTCTGGTCGGCCTTGAGGAACTTCTTCTCGACGCCGTACCGGTTGACGATGCTGGTCAGCGCGGCGCGGAAGCCCTCCTCGTGGGTGCCGCCCTCGTGCGTGTTGATGCGGTTCGCGAAGGTGTAGACCGACTCGCCGTACGACTCGTTCCACTGCATCGCGATCTCGACGGCCATCCCCTCCTCGGGGGCGTCGGCGCCGAACTCGATCACCGTCTTGTGGATGCCGCTCTTGGTCGCGTTCAGGTGCCGCACGAAGTCGGCGATGCCGCCCGCGTACATGAAGGAGATCTTGCGGACCTCACCGTTCTCGTCGAGCTGGTCCGGCCGCTCATCGGTGAAGTTGATGGTCAGGCCGCGGTTCAGGAAGGCCATCTCCTGGAGCCGGCGGTAGATCGTCTGGAAGTCGAAGTCGACGGTCTCGAAGATCGCCGGGTCCGGCCAGAACTGGACGGTCGAGCCGGTCGTCTCGGTGGGCTCGCCCTTGATCAGCTCGGAGGGCTTGGAGTAGTCGTACTTCTGCCGCCACACGAAGCCGGATTTGTGGATCTTCACGGCCATCCGGGTGGAGAGCGCGTTCACCACCGAGACGCCGACGCCGTGCAGACCACCGGAGACCTTGTAGGCCTGGTTGTCGAACTTGCCGCCCGCGTGCAGCACGGTCAGCGCGACCTCGACACCGGGCTTCTTCAGCTGCGGGTGCAGGTCGACCGGGAACCCACGGCCGTTGTCGGTGACCGAGACCCCGCCGTCGGCGAGCAGGACCACGTCGATGGTGTCGCAGTAACCGGCCATCGCCTCGTCGACGGCGTTGTCCACAACCTCCCAGATCAGGTGGTGCAGACCTCGCTCACCGGTCGAGCCGATGTACATACCGGGGCGCTTGCGGACCGCTTCGAGGCCTTCGAGCACGGTGATCGACTCGGCACCGTATTCCTGCTTCTTCTCTGACACCCTCGGCCACTTTCTCGCGCCGGGCCTTCAACGGCCCCGCAGCGGGGTTGTCGGGCGGCCGGAGGCAGCCGCGCGCGCAGGCGAGGACCGGAGATGACCCCGCGGAGAAGAGGCGGACCACCGGTGAAGCCATGCGCGCCGGTCGCCGCGGTCGGCCCGCGGATCGTGATCGGCTGGAAAAACCGCATAGCGTGACGATGGTGGCTGCCCGCCACCGCCAGGCACAGTTTTCCCGGTCGCTGTCGATTCTACTCCGCCGGAGCGAGTTGGCGAGGGTCAGGCACCCGTTCCGGGCGCCTGAGAGTCCCGTAGCGCCATCGGGGCCGCTACCCACGTGTTCCCCTACACGGATCCAACCGGCACCGCAACAACAAGTGATGCGGCTGTTTCGACGGTCGGGCGCGCCTGCCGTGCCGGACCCGCACTCACTGCGACACTGCTCGACAACCGCCGGCACCGGTGTCGTAACCTCGCCCGCGCGGGCCGGTGTTGGCCGGACGTCATGCGGTGGAGTCCATCGGTTCCCCCGCGGATGAGCCCTGTGAGGCAGGTCGAGGAGGGGTGGCCCCGATGGCGCACGACAAGGGCCTGGACAACGTCGCGGTGCACTGGCCGCGCACCAATCAGTACTACGACCCGGTGGCACCCGCCGAGTTCGTCGACTTCGGATCGATCGCCGATCGTCCCGAGATCGCCGCGCCCACCGGGGCGCTGGCGCTGCACATCGCCAAGACGGGCACGGTACGCGCGACCGCGTACACCGAGCTCGTCGATCTTCTGTTGGGTCTGGAGGGCGTGCTCTACGCCACCGACGCGGCTGCCGAGGACGAGGACCCGGTGATCGACCCGGACGGCTGCGCCTGGATCGCCGGCGGCCTGGAACGCTTCGTCGAGGGCCACGACAAGTTCGGTGACCTGGTCACCTTCGACACCGTCGCCGAGGTCATGCGGACCGCGATCGCCGGCGGCCGCCTCGCCGACCAGCAGCTGCGCTGGCTCGACCACCGGCTGGCCGCGCTGCGCGACGACGCCGGCAACGCTCCGCACTGGAGTTTTGCGCGGACCGAGCTCGTCGTCCTGGCCGGCTTCTACCGCCGCTGCGCCGAACGGGGATTCGCGATCTTCGCCGATTACTGACGGCCGCGCACGGCCGTTCCCCGAAGCCTCAGACCTTTTGTTTGGTACGAGAGACCCTCCTCCACCACGGCAGCCACCCGTCCCGGACTACACCGCGGCCGGCTGCCCACTCCAGCCTTTGCCGCGCCCGCCGGGCGGAGCTGCCGGCTCGGTGTGAAGTTCGGGTCGCTCGGTGGGCGCAACTTCACACGCATGGGGGTCAGCGGGTCCGGGGATGCCGCAGCAACAGCGTCAGCAGGCCGACGACGACGAGGGCGACGACCGACGAGCCGGTCCAGAAGATCGTTGTGCGGTCCGTGGAGACCCGCTCGACGCGCGCCGTGTAAGCGGGCGGAGCCGTCACGATTTCGTTCCCGCTGCACAGGCTGGTCTCCCCGCGGGTGGCGAACACCCGGTAGCGCCCACCCTCGTCGAAGCGGTATCCACAGGCCGCCTCGTGGCCGGCTGTGACCAGCGTCACGTCCAAACCGGCCTGACCCTCGATCAGCGACTCGATCGTGAAGGCGACGCGGTGGGTGCCGGCCCGATGCTCCACCGTGCGCGCCACACCGACGAAAGCAAGATCCGCCCGGGCGCCCGCCTTGCACGAGCACGCGTATGCGGGAGCGGCAGCCACCGGTATCGGGGCCAGCACGAACAGCAACAGGACCAGAAGGCGTCGCACGATCATGCTGGTAAGACGCTGCGAATCGGATTTAGGTTTCACCCGGCAGAACCGGCTGCGGTCCGCCCGGGTGTCAGCCGTAGGTGTCGCGGGGGCCGCGGCCCTGCACCCGCCGCGGCCCCCGGTTCCAGGACGGCGCGGCCGGGCCGTGGATGTTGAGGCGGACGACCACGTTGTGACCCACCTCGGCGGCGATCTTCTTGAGCAGGGTGGCGGCGAGCAGGCGCAGCTGAGTGGCCCAGGCGGTGGACTCGGCCTCCACGGTGAGCACGCCACCGTCGAGCTTGACCGGGCGGCTGTGCGCCGCGATGTCCGGCCCGACCACCTTCTCCCAGGACCCGAACACGGTGGCCTCGGCTTTCGGCTTCTCCCAGCCGCGGGCCTTCATCAGGCGTTCCAGCATCGCCCCGAACGGCTGCGGATCGCGCGGGTCGGGCCCGGGCCCGGAGTAACCGCGCAGGCGCCGTTCACCGCTGCCGGCACCGGTGCGGCGCCGCGGCGCGCGAGCCGCGGCCTCCCGGCGCCGGGCGAGGGCGGCGTCGAGCACCGCGCGGGCCAGCTCGGGGCCGGCGAGATCACCCTGAGCCCTCTCAGGAGCCGCACCAGCGCCGGCGGCGGCGTCACCCTGACCCGACCCCGCCTCCTGATCTCCACGGGCGCCGGCGGGCCGCTGAGGCCGGTTTCCTGATCCTTTCCGGCCACGGCCGGACGGCTGGGCGTCATCGGACACGGTTCACCGCCCCAGTGGTCACGTCGTAACGGGCGCCCTGCAGCGCCGCGGGCACGTCCTCGGGGACCGCGCAGGTCACCAGCAGCTGGGCGGCGTCCGACACCAGCGCGGCGAGCCTGTCCCGGCGGCCGGTGTCCAGCTCGGCGAAGACGTCGTCGAGCACCAGCACCGGCTCGATCCCGTCCGAGCGGAGCAGGTCGTACGCCGCCAGCCGCAGCGCCAGGGCGAACGACCAGGACTCGCCGTGGCTCGCATAGCCCTTGGCGGGCAGGTCACCGAGCACCAGCGACAGGTCGTCGCGATGCGGGCCGACCAGCGTGACGCCGCGCTCGATCTCCGCGGTCCGGCGTTCCTCCAGCGAGGCCAGCAGGGCCGCCCCCAGTGCCTCGCGGTCCGGGGTCAGCGATTCGCCGAGACGCGACGAGTACGTGATGGCGGCCGCGGTGCGTCCCGCCGCGACCGCGTCGTAGGCCTTGGTCAGATGCGGGCCGAGCGCGGCGGCCAGCTCGAGGCGGCCGGCGAGCAGCTCGGCGCCGTGGTGCGCCAGGTGCTGGTCCCACACGGCCAGCGTCGACAGGTCCTGCCCCCGGGACCCGCCCACCTTGCGGGTCAGGTACGCCGTGCGCAGCAGCGCGTTGCGTTGCTTCACCACGCGGTCGTAGTCGGCCCGGACCCCGGCGTACCGCGGCTGGCGGGCGACCAGGAGGTCGTCCAGGTAGCGGCGGCGCTCGGACGGATCGCCCCGGACCAGTTCGAGGTCCTCGGGCGCGAACAGCACCATCCGCAAGGCGCCCAGCACCTCACGGGGCCGCCGCACCGGCGACCGGTTGAGCCGGGCCCGGTTCGCCCGGCCCGGCACGATCTCGAGCTCGACGAGCAGCTCACGTCCATCGTGGACGACGGCACACCGGATCACCGCCGAGGTGGCGCCGGCCCGGACCAGCGGGGCGTCGGTGGCCACCCGGTGACTGTCCAGAGTGGCCACGTAACCGAGCGCCTCGATCAGGTTGGTCTTGCCCATGCCGTTCTGGCCGACCAGCACGGACACGCCGGGGTCGAGATCCACGGCCACCCGCTCATACGAGCGGAAGTCGGTGAGCTCGACCCGGCGTACGTGCATCTCGTCAGCGCTTGACGGCGTGGCCGCCGAACTGCTGACGCAGCGCGGCGACGGCCTTCATGGCCGGCGAGTCGTCCTGGCGGGACTGGAAACGGGCGAACAGCGACGCGGCGATGACGTGGGCGGGCACGGCGAGGCGCACAGCCTCGTCGACCGTCCAGCGGCCCTCACCGGTGTCGTCCGCGTAGCCCTTCAGAGCTTCCAGCTCCGGGTCCGCGTCGAGGGCCCGGTCCAGCAGATCGAGCAGCCAGGACTTGACGACACTGCCCTCGCGCCAGCTCTTGATGACCGCGGGGACGTCGTTGATGTACTCCGAGGCGCGGAGGATCTCGTAACCCTCGGCGTAGGCGTGCATCAACCCGTACTCGATGCCGTTGTGCACCATCTTCGCGTAGTGGCCGGCGCCGTGCGTGCCGGCGTGCGCGTAGCCGAACTCCCCGGCCGGCTTGAGCGCCTCGAAGATCGGCAGGCAGTGCGCCACCGTCTCCGGCTCGCCGCCGACCATCAGCGCGTACCCGTTCGTCTTGCCCCAGACGCCACCGGAGACGCCGACGTCGAGGTATTTGATGCCCCTCTTCGCCAGGCGCTCGGCGCGCGGGCCGTCGTCGGTGAACTTGGAGTTCCCGCCGTCGATGATGATGTCGCCGGCTTCCAGCACCTCGGCGAGCTGGTCGATGGTGTCCTCGGTGATCTTGCCCGACGGCACCATGGTCCAGATCACCCGCGGCGCGGCCAGCTTTTCGGCCAGGTCGGCCAGGCTGGTGGCGTCGCTTACATCCAGGTTCTGGTCGAATCCGACGACTTCGTGGCCCGCAGCACGCAGTCGTTCCCGCATGTTGCCACCCATTCGGCCGAGACCGATCAGGCCGAGTTGCATGGTGATCTCCCTAGATGAGCGGTTGCTTCTAGCTCAGTATCAGCGAGTGACCCGGATCGGCATGATCAGATAGCGGTAACCCGAGACGATTTCGCCGTCTTCGCCTGCGGGGGAAATCACTGCGGGCTTGAACGCGTCGACGAACGAGAGCACCGCGGTCGGGGCGCCCAGGTTCTGCAGGCCGTCGATCAGATATTGCGGGTTGAAGCCGATGGTCAGCGGCTCACCGGTGAAGGTGGCCTCCATCGCCTCGCTGGCCCGCGCCTCCTCGGTCGTGCCGGCCTCGACCACCAGCCCGTCCTCGCTGAAGCTCAGCAGCACCGGGGTGGTGCGCTCGGCGACCAGCGCGACACGGCGGACCACCTCGACCAGCGCGGCGACCGAGACGCGGGCCTCGGCGTTGTGCGAGGCCGGGAAGAGCGAGCGCACCGGCGGGTAGTTGGCGCCGTCCAGCAGGCGGCTCGTCGTCCGCCGCGCGCCGCCGGCGAAACCGATCATGCCTTCGCCGGCACTGCCCTGCGCCAGGGCCAGCGTCACCGAGCCGCCGATCGGGCCGAGTGCCTTGGCGGTGTCGTTCAGCGTCTTCGCCGGGACCAGAGCGTTCAGGCTGATCTCCGGGTCGTCCGGGTTCCACTCGATCTCGCGCATCGCCAGGCGGTAGCGGTCGGTGGCGAGCATGGCCATGGTCGTGCCGTTCAGCTCGACGCGCACACCGGTCATCATCGGCAGCGTCTCGTCCCGGCCGGCAGCGATGGCCACCTGGGCGACCGCGGACGCGAACGTGGCGGCGTCGACGGTGCCGGCGCTCGACGGCATCTCCGGGAGCGTGGGGTAGTCCTCCACCGGCATGGTGGGAAGTGTGAAGCGGGCGCTGCCGCAGACCAGCTCGAGGTGGGCGCCGACAGCGGCGATGTCCACCGGCTTGCCCGGGAGAGCCTTGGTGATCTCAGCGAGCAGGCGGCCGGAGACCAGCGCGGCGCCGTCGGCGTCGGCCTGCACCTCGACGCTCACCTGACTGGAGACCTCGTAGTCGAAGCCCGAGACCTGCAGACGGCTGTCGGTCACGCGCAGCAGGACGCCGGCGAGCACCGGCACCGAGGGCCGGCTGGGCAGGCTCTTGGCTGTCCAGGCCACGGCGTCGGCGAGGGCGTCTCGCTCCACCCGGAACTTCATGCTGTCCTCCGCGATGCTTCCTCTGACAGGGGGCGTCGACGACCCCACTGAACTCTATGGCTCCGGCAGCGATGGCGGGCACCCGACCCCGGTGCTGTGCAGTCGAGCCTGAGGCACGGCAAGCCGCAAGCAGCCCATCCACACCTTCCACAACGCTGATGATTGCTTTTTGTTTTCTAAGAAGAGATATCTAGTCGTCTTCATCGGTCCTGTGCATACTGTGGAGAACTCGCGTTTCCGCAGGTCAGAACGTTATCCACCGGTGATTCACATGTGGGTAACCGGGGTACAAAGTCCCCTCTGCGTCCACAGTCGTCGAGCTGAAGGACGTTGTCCACCGTTGTCCACCGGTTATCCACCGGCTATCCACCGGTTTTATCCCCCGGCCTGTGCATAACGCTGGGACGCTACCGCCTCGTCGTCCCCAGAACCTTCAACAGGTAATCCACACGCGTCCACAGGCTGTGGGCAAATATGTGACCCTCCGTGTCTGTCCACATCGATTTCCCCAGGGTTGGTCCACATCTGTGGAGAACGGTGTCGGCAGTTGTCCACCGTCTGGGGAGAAAGCCTGTGGACGCCTGTGGATTAGTGTGGACAACGTTGGCACGAAACTGTCACGTCCCGACGTTGACAGCGCCCCTATTTTCAGCCCTGCAAGCACGCATCGAACGGCGCTGATTTGTGCGTTGAGCTGGGATGATCTGGGGACAACCTGTGGACAGGTCGGTGTAAATCCGGTGGATAACCGGTGGACTGGCGGAGAACGTCCAGTTCAGGGCCTGTGTGCTTTTCGCGGCGGTGCCTGTGGGGATCGGCCCGGCCCGTCGTCGGCCCCATCACCGGTCGGCACGCGGTTCCGCCGCATGAGCCGACCTGGGGACACCGAAAATGATCTGGGGACATCCTGGGGACAACTTGTGGGCGGGACTGTGGGGTAACGCAGAAAGCCCAAGTCATGGAGTGGGCAGCACAGCCCGGCAGCAAGTCGAGGGCGCAACCATGCAGGCAGCCCTCACTTTCGCCGAGGCGGGCGTTGTGGGGCGTACCGAATAAGGAATCTGGTGTTGCGACCGGTCAGCGTGTCACCCGGATGGAGCGGCGCCCCTAGGTGTTCTGCTTGATCCGGTTCGTCAGCTCGGCGATCTGGTTGTAGAGCGAGCGGCGTTCGGCCATGTGCTGGCGGATCTTGCGGTCCGCGTGCATGACGGTGGTGTGGTCGCGGCCGCCGAAGGCCTGCCCGATCCGGGGCAGCGACAGATCGGTGAGCTCACGGCACAGGTACATGGCCACCTGGCGGGCGTTGACCAGGACCCGGCTGCGCGAGTGGCCGCGCAGGTCCTCCAGGCTGACGCCGAAGTAGTCGGCGGTGGAGACCATGATCTGGTCGGCGGTGATCTCCGGGCCGGCGCCGTCCGGCATGAAGTCGCGCAGGACCTCTTCGGCCAGGGAGAGCTGCACCGGGGAGCGGGTCAGGCTGGCGAACGCGGTCACCCGGATGAGGGCGCCCTCGAGCTCGCGGATCGAGTTGGAGACGCGCGACGCGATGAACTCGAGGACGTCGTCCGGCGCGTACATCCGCTCCTGCGCGGCCTTCTTCTGCAGGATCGCGATACGCGTCTCGAGGTCTGGCGGCTGGATGTCGGCGAGCAGTCCCCACTCGAAGCGGGTGCGCATCCGGTCTTCCAGGGTGGCCAGCTGGCGCGGCGAGCGGTCCGAGCTGATCACGATCTGCTTGTTCGCGTTGTGCAGGGTGTTGAAGGTGTGGAAGAACTCCTCCTGCGTCCGTTCGCGGTTCTCCAGGAACTGGATGTCGTCGATCAGCAGGATGTCGACGTCGCGGTACCGGCGCTGGAACGCCTGCGTCTTGTCATCGCGCAGGCTGTTGATGAAATCGTTGGTGAACTCCTCGGTCGACACGTAGCGCACCGAGCGCGCGTGGCCCAGGGTGGTGGCGTAGTGGCCGATCGCGTGCAGGAGATGAGTCTTGCCCAGTCCCGAACTGCCGTAGATGAACAGCGGGTTGTACGCCTTGGCCGGCGACTCGGCGACCGCGACCGCGGCGGCGTGCGCGAACCGGTTGGACGAGCCGATGACGAACGTCTCGAACATGTACTTCGGGTTGAGACGGTTGCCGTCCTGGCCGCCGGGGCGCGGCGAGGAACCCGGACCGCGCAGGTCCAGCGGCGGGCGGCCGGGACCGTTGTCGCCGCGGGTGGGTATCTCGTCGCGACGGTCGGACATGGCGTCCGAGCGGCGCTGATTGTCCCGCAGCTGCGACTGGTCGGCGGCCATCCGGTGCCCGGCCAAATCGTTCGGCGGGTCCCTGTCGGGTCGGCCGGTCGCGGGCCGGTTCATCGGCGGAGGAGGCGGCGGCTGCGGCGGCAGCGGATCGGCGAACAGCGCCTCCTGACCGTCGCGGGCCGCCGGCACATTGCGGGTGTACGGCGAGGACGGCGAGGAGTGCTGGGCGGAACCGGTGGGGTACGGCTCCGGCGGGCGCTGCTGCTGTTGCCCGGGGTACGCCGGGAGGTCGGGCGGGTAAGGCCCCGGGTCCGGGTAGCGCGGAGGCTCGGCGTAGTGCCGTGGCTGCGGCTCCGCCTGCGGCGCGCCGTTCTCGGCGGGGCTGCCGTAAACAGTGCCGGGCACACCGGTGCCGTCCTCCGGGGCACGGACGGTGACCGCCACCTGGATCGGCCGGCTCAACCGCCGGGTGAGCGCCTCGGTGATCGCTGCGCGCATCCGTGACTCGATGACGTCACGGGTGAAGGTGTCCGGAACCGACAGGAGAGCGGTGTCCTCCACTATCGCCCGCAACCGGACCAGCTGAAGATAGGCGCGCTGCTGCGGCGAGGCGATCTCGTCGGACAACTCGCCCAGAGTCGCCTTCCACACCTCGCTCAGGTCGACCTGATCGGCCACCGCCGCGCCACCCCCATCGCCACCGACCCCCGGTGGGCCTTGTCCGGCCTTCCGCCTGTGCCTGTCGGCGCCTGCCGGCGCCGCTCGGCCCCCAACCCAGCACATTCAACGTGCTGAACACGCACGGCGCCACCAGCTGTCCACAGGTTATCCACAACCTGTGGTGTTGCCGGTGACCGCTCCCGGCCGGATTGGTCGGCAGATTTACCGGAGCCTGTAGTGGCGCGGGCTGTAAACAGGCTCACCGTGGCGAACGATCCACCTGCTTGTCCGGTTTTGGCCGCTGCTTCGCGGTATGCGAACGGCCGGTAAGACCAGCAACCGCGCACGCTAACAGCGGTGACAGGTGGACTACAACCGCCCGTCGGACCCTGCCCTGCCCGACAGCGGGAAAAGATTCACTTCAGGTGCGGAAAGAGCAGGTGGGCGTCGCCGGTGCCCGCCTGTCGACGTGCCGACCCCAGGATATGGTTGACCTGCATCACCGCTCTCCCTAGGGTTGAACGGTTGCTCCGCCGCGCTCTGCTAAAGTGGCTTCTTGCAGCGGATGCCCCCTGGACGTAGTACGAAGACGGAGTTCTCACGTGAGCAAGCGCACCTACCAGCCGAACAATCGCCGGCGTGCCAAGACCCACGGCTTCCGGCTGCGCATGCGCACCCGTGCCGGCCGCGCCATTCTTGCCTCCCGCCGCACCAAGGGCCGCGACAAGCTGTCGGCCTGAGCCGACACTTGGTCGGGTCGGAATGCCCAGGTAGTCGTGCTGGCCGCAGCGCAGCGACTGCGGCGTAGCACCGACTTCGCCGCAGCGATTCGCGGCGGCCGTCGTGCCGGTCGCGGAACCCTGGTCGTTCATCTGCTTATCGACGAGCCGGCGCACGCCTCCACGGCGCGCGCCGGCTTCGTCGTCTCCAAGGCCGTCGGCAATGCGGTGACCCGTAACAAGGTCCGGCGCCGGCTGCGGCACCTGGTGCGGCCGCTTCTCAACGAGCTCCCCGCGGGGACGTCACTGGTGGTCCGGGCGCTTCCGCCGGCTGCCGGAGCGACGTTCGCGACCCTCGCCGCGGACCTGGACGGAGCGGTCACAGCCGCTCGCCGACCAAGGCGGCCCCGATGAGCGTGCCTGCCCGGATCCTGACCGCGGCGGTCGTCGCGTACCGTCGATACTTGAGTCCGGCGCTGCCGGCACGCTGTCGGTTCTACCCCTCGTGCAGCGCGTACGCCCAGGAGGCGTTGACGCGGCACGGTGCGTTCCGGGGAACGGGCCTGGCGATCTGGCGGCTCCTGCGTTGTCACCCTTTCCACCCTGGCGGGTACGACCCGGTGCCTGACCCGATCCGTCACCGCCCTGCCGATGTGACTGGAGCTTAGATTGAGTCTCGACTGGATCTACAACGTCATTTCGTGGATCCTCCTGCGCTGGCATGCCATGTGGGACGCGATCGGCGTACCGGACGGACGCGTCCTGGGTACCAACTTCGCCTGGATTCTGGCGATCATCTTCCTGGTGGTGACGCTGCGCGTCATCCTGTTCCCGGTCTTCGTCAAGCAGATCAAGAGCCAGCGCGCCATGCAGGCGCTGCAGCCGAAGGTCAAGGCGCTCCAGGAGAAGCACAAGGGTGACCGGGAGACGCTCCAGAAAGAAATGATGGAGCTGTATAGGACGGAGAAGGCCAACCCGCTGATGGGCTGCCTTCCGATGTTCCTGCAGATCCCCGTCTTCTTCGGTCTGTTCCACGTGCTCCAGCACCTGGACCCGTCGATCTCGGACTACTACAAGCAGCTGTACGGGTGGTCGCTGGAGCAGTTCAACAGCGCGGCCAACGCCCACCTGTTCAACGCCCCGATCAGCGCCAAGTTCGGCTCGTCGCCGGCCGAGCTGGCCGCGGTCGGCGCGGACGGCACGACGGTGAAGGTTCTGGCCGCGGTCCTGGTCCTGACGATGATGGGGACCACGTTCCTCACCAGCCGCCAGATGATCCTCAAGACCGGCTGGGCCGAGGACCCGCAGCAGAAGATGATCCAGCGGCTGATGCTCTACGGCATCCCGTTCTCGCTGCTGATCTCCGGCGCGCTGTTCCCGATCGGTGTGGTCATCTACTGGGTGACCAACAACCTGTTCACGCTGGCCCAGCAGCAGTGGGTGCTCCGGAAGTTCCCGCCGGTGCAGATGGCCGGTGCCAAGACGCCGTCGTCGTCGGCCCGTCCGTCCGGTTCTGGCTCGCGCGGCATCACCAACCCGGTGCAGCCGGCCCGCACCGGTGGCCTCTTCGGCCGCAAGCAGGCGCCCGAGCCGACCACCCCGGTGGCCGAGACCAAGGCTCTCGCCCCGAAGCCCGGCGCCAAACCGGTGAATCCGAAGAAGGGCGCCCGCCCGGCGAACAAACCCAAGGGATGATCGCGGCTCGGGCCCTCGGGTCCGAGCGCTCCTCGCGGCACAGACCTCCCCGCGCTCGCCGGCCACGCACCCCGGTGGCGCGGGAAACAGCGGACCGATCTCGGTCCGGACCGAATGACAACGGAGATGAGACCGTGACCGACACCAGCACTCCCCCTTCCGCCGAGTCCTCGGCGCCGGCCCCGGCCGAGGCCACCGAGTCGCCCGCCAACGGCGAAGCGAACGGTACGCCGGCCGAGGCGAAGAAGTCGGAGAGCGTCGCCTCGGACGGCGACCTGTTCCGCCAGAGTGAGATCGCGGCGGACTATGTCGAGGGTCTGCTGGACATCCTCGACTACGACGGCGACATCGACGAGCTGGTCTCGGCCGGCCGGCCGATGGTCGAGGTCGTCGGCGACCGGCTGCAGTCGCTCGTCGGGCAGCGCGGCGCCACGCTCGAGGCGCTCCAGGAACTCACCCGGCTCGCCATCTTCCGGGCCACCGGGTCGCCCAGCCGACTGCTGCTCGACATCGGTGGCTACCGGGCTACCCGCCGCAAGGAGCTGGCCGCGGTCGCGCGCAACGCGGTCGAGAAGGTCAAGGAGCACGGCGACCCGGTCCGGTTGGAGCCGATGTCGGCGTTCGAGCGCAAGTGCGTCCACGACGTGGTCAACGCGATCACCGGTGTGCAGAGCGAGTCCGAAGGTGTGGAGCCGAGCCGGCGCATCGTGGTGCGGGTGGCGGACTGATCTGGTGACTGACCCACGCTACGGCGCGGGGGATCTCGGCCCGGGCGTTCAGTCGCCCGGGCCGTCGTCTTTCCCGCGGTCATCGTCCCCGTCCCTGCCGGGTGTGTCCCCCTCCATGCCGCCCTCGTCGTCCTCTGCTGAGCCCGCTCTTGCCCCCGAGTCGCTGGCGATTCCTCCGGAGGCGGTCGCGGATGCCGCGGCCGAGGTTTTCGGGGAGCGGCTCGAGTTGGCCGGCCGCTATGCGCAACTTCTGGGGACCGAGGGAGTCGTACGAGGGCTCATCGGGCCCCGGGAAGCGCCGCGACTCTGGGAACGTCACCTGGTCAACTGCGGAGTTATGTCCCAGATAATCCCATTCGGTGCATCAGTTGTCGACGTCGGGTCTGGTGCCGGTTTGCCCGGTATCGTGCTGGCAGTGGCACGTCCGGACCTGGAAATCACCCTGGTCGAGCCACTGGCCCGGCGAACGGCCTTCCTCGAAGAGGCGGTGTCCGAGCTGGGCCTTGACGGCAACGTCACGGTGCTGCGCGGTCGGGCCGAAGAAGTGACCGGGCAATTGCCCGGTGCGGACATCGTCACGGCGCGGGCCGTGGCGGCGCTGGACAAGCTGGCCGGGTGGTGCCTGCCACTGGCTCGGGTCGGCGGTGTGCTGTTGGCGATGAAGGGTGCCTCCGCCGGTGAGGAGATCGTTGCTCATCGGGAGGCGGTCTCGAAACTGGGCGGTGGAGTGCCGGAGGTGCGGCTCTGCGGGGTGGGGTTGATCGACCCACCGACGACGGTGGTCGAGGTGGCGAAGGAACGGGAAGTTCCGGGGCGTGGCCGGGCGACTTCGCCGAAGGGTGGCGGAGGCAAGACTGAAGGCCGCCACGGCGGTGGGCGAGGGAGATCTCGGAGGAGATAGATGGGCCGGCGGGGCGCACGAAAGCGGAACGGTCGCCGACCGCATCCCCCTGCGCGTCCGGGCTCGTCGCCGGTGGCAACGAGCCCTCCGCCGTCCATTCCGTCTCAGCCGGCGTCTTCGGGGTCGGCCGTGATGTCGTTCCCGGCGGCGACTCCATCGATGCCCGCTCCGGCGCGCTCGGTCCGGCGTCAGTCACCGGCCACCGGGTCCAGCGCACAGTCGATCACGTCGGGCGTCGGGATGTCCCGGCCGTCTGACAGCCGTACGGGGAGCAATGCCCCGGTATTGGAGCCGCTGAGTCCTTCTCCGGGGCAGCCGTTGCGAATCAGCGCCGCAGACGGTTCGGCGCCTCGGCTGCATGGGGTTCCTGAGTTGGCCCACCACGGTGTCCACCCGGTCACCTGGCCGGTCCTGTCGTCGACGATGCCCGTGTCGTCACCGGCATCCGCGGTGGGTGCCCCCGGCCTGTCCTGGGCAGGCTCCTCGACGATGCCTGACGTGGTTCACGATCGGGGGGTCGCGCCGGGGCTTCGGTTTGATCAGTTGCCACGGAATCGGCCACCGAAAGCGGCGTTTGCGCGTACCGAAAAGGGGTCGGATTCTGGATCTTCCGGCAGCTCCTTACGCCTGGTCCCCGGCATCATGGTGTTCGTGCCGTCGACCGATGAAGAGTCACCGGCGTTGCGCACGACTCATCGGACAACCGGCCATGGCGGCACATGCCCGGCCCCCGTAGGCTGGCTGGGCGTCGATAGTGTGGAGCGGATCTCCTCAGCCGGAACACACGCTTCGCCGGCCGACCCTTTCCTAGCCAACAGGGATAAAGCGGTGCATGAGTACGGTGTTTCACGTGAAACCGAGTCGCCTCTCGACAGGCCGTCGGGAATGAGCGTGGGCGGACTGCACGCCGGCGAGCAAAACGTTCCCCAGCCTCGTGCGGGTGGATACGGGCCTTCGCAGCAGTACGGCCATGGCATTTCCCCACATCAGAGCCCCGACGACTTCCGTGGATCGGCGCCACTTCCTCTGCCGGGGGCGGGAGGTGCCGTTTCGGCAAGCGCTTCGGCCGCGGCCCCCACTTCCGGGGTGCCGGTTCAGCCGGTCGAGCATGTTTCACGTGAAACGCCGAGCGCGGATGAGGACGATCCGCCCCTTGCCATGGAAGCGTTGCGAGCTGTGCAGATCCTCAACCCGAGCGGCGAGATCATCATGCCGCGACCGGACCACCCGAGGGTGATTTGCGTCGCCAATCAGAAGGGTGGTGTCGGCAAGACCACCACTACCGTGAACCTCGCGGTGGCGTTGGCACTCCACGGCAATCGCGTCCTGGTGGTGGACCTTGACCCGCAGGGCAATGCCTCCACCGGCCTGAACGTGCCCCACCACGCCGGTGTGCCCGACGTCTACGACTGCCTGATCGACAACGTGCCGCTGGCCGAGGTGGCGCAGCCGGTCGAGGGCATCCCCAATCTGTACTGCGTTCCGGCGACGATCGACCTCGCCGGTGCAGAGATCGAGTTGGTCTCGGTGGTGGCCCGGGAGTCGCGCCTGCAGCGCGCCATCGCCGGCCACCCGGAGAAGTTCGATTACGTCTTCATCGACTGCCCGCCCTCGCTGGGCCTGCTGACGGTCAACGCACTGTGCGCCGCGCAGGAGGTGCTGATCCCCATTCAGTGTGAGTACTACGCACTGGAGGGACTCAACCAGCTGATCAACAACATCAACCTGGTACGCCAGCACCTCAACCCGACGCTGGATGTCTCGACGATTCTGCTGACCATGTACGACCGGCGCACCCGGCTTGCGGATGCCGTCGAGCAGGACGTCCGGAACCACTTCGGGACCAAAGTTCTGAACGCCGTCATTCCCCGAAACGTGCGGGTTTCCGAGGCTCCTAGCTACGGCCAGTCGGTGATGACCTACGATCCGGGATCACGGGGTGCCACCAGCTATTTCGAGGCGGCCCTGGAGATCGCGATGCGTGGGGTCGACACGGGAGGCACGGCATGAAGAACCGTCCGCGGGGTGGCTTGGGCCGTGGCCTGGGCGCGTTGATCCCCACGGCACCTGCCGCTGAACCAGCGGCAAACGTTGAGACGGTTCCTGAGCCGGTGACTGTGTCGCCAGGATCAGGTTCGGCCGGCTCAACGGCGTCGTCCTCGTTATCTGCTTCGTCGCCGTCATCGGCTCCCGTCGCACCCATTCCCGCTCCGGCGGCGCCTGCCGAGGACGGCTTGGCGCCGGTGCCTGGTGCCCGCTTCGCGGAATTGCCGGTCGGCGCGATCGAGCCGAACGCCAAGCAGCCTCGGCACGTGTTCGACGAAGAGGCCCTGGAAGAACTCAAGACCTCGATCCAAGAGGTGGGCTTCCTCCAGCCGATCGTCGTCCGGGACATGGGCGACGGCCGGTTCGAGCTCGTCATGGGTGAGCGTCGGTGGCGCGCCGCGCAGGCCATCGGCAAGGAGACGATCCCGGCCATCGTGCGGGACACACCCGATGACGCGATGCTGCGGGACGCCCTGCTCGAGAACATCCACCGCGCCAACCTCAACCCGCTGGAAGAGGCGGCGGCATACCAGCAGCTGCTCGAAGAGTTCGGTGCCACGCACGAGGAGCTCGCTCGGCGGATCGGTCGGAGCCGGCCGCAGATCTCCAACACGATCCGGCTGATGAACCTGCCGGCTCAGGTGCAGCGGCGGGTGGCGGCCGGGGTGTTGTCGGCCGGGCACGCTCGGGCGTTGCTCGGGCTGGAGGACAACGAGGCCCAGGAGCAGCTGGCGGATCGGATCGTCCGGGAAGGACTGTCCGTGCGATCCACCGAAGAGTTGGTGATGATGGCCAACTCGGACGGACAGCCGAAGAAGGCGACGCCGGCTCGGCGGGCGAAGGTGCACGCACCGGCGCTGAACGACCTCGCGGAGCGGCTGTCGGATCGGTTCGACACGCGGGTCAAGGTCGACATCGGACGGAACAAGGGGAAGATCACGATCGAGTTCGCGACGGTGGATGATCTGGAGCGGATCGTCGGGATGATCGGTGTTGAGGAAGAGGGATCGGCTCGGGGTGAGGACTCCGAGGGCTGATTCCCCGGTCCGAGTTGCTCGGACTGCCGGAGGCGCGTGGGATGCCCTGCGCGCCTTTGTTGTATCTGGAGCCGGTTCTCCTGAACGCGTCCGAGCTCTTCGCTGGATCCGGGCGTTCCGCGACCCGGGCGTTCCGCGACCCGGGCGTTCCGGGATCGCGCATTCCGCGATCCGCGCTCTCCACCCCGGCCACGCGTCGCTGTCGCCCGGCGCCGATCAGGCCGCGTTCGCCCGGCCCGGTGACACCCTCGAAGGAGCGGCGTTGAGAGAGCCGTGCGGGTTAGGACAGTGAGTGAGCGGTGCGAGGCGGAAAAGGCGCGAAAGGGGCATTCGGAAACGGCTCAGAGGGCATGGGCAGCCCGTCAGAAATCTCAGGAGAATCGTTCTGAGAGAACCGCTCAGCGCCCCTGCGCCCGGCACGGCAGCCCAATACTCGATCTTGCCGTTTCACGTGAAACGAGATGAGTGCGGCATGACGTGGCCGGCCGACCATCACAATCATCGGGTCGTGAATGGCCGGCCGGTACGGGGGAAGCTAAGCCTTCTTGACGACGACCTTCTTGCCGGACGCCCTGATCGTGTAGGTGATCGTCTGACCGGTGTATGGGTTCTTGGCGCTGACCCGTACGCCGCCCTTGATGTCCTTGACGGTGACCATGTTGACCTTGGCGGCAGCGTTGTGCTTCGTCGCAGTGCTTCGCAGAGCCTTGCGAAGGTTGGTGACCTTGACCGTCTTACCCTTCGCCGCCTTCTTGGTAGCTTCCGCCCCTCGGGCTGCTACACCCTTCACCGCCGCAGGCATGTCCAGATAGGCGATCGCTTTCGCCAGCACCTCGCGGTTGACCGTCTGCTCCGGAGAAGGCAGAGGAACGGTCTGTGGCCCGTAGGTGAAGGCGAAGGTCTCGTCGAGCAGGATCGGGTACTTCGAGTTGATGGTCTGCAGTACGCCGTTCGCATCGACCTTGTAGGTGTTGACCGCGTCCTCGGGGTGCTCAAAAGCGTAAGTCGTCGAGCCGTCGTCGTGCACGGTCTTGGTGCCGGCGTGGGCGGTGTCGGCGGTCAGGAGATCGGACGGCTGAGGCTCGTTCTGGGCGACCCACTTGTTCAGGTCGAGTTTCGTGTCGGTGGTGAACACGTACTTGACCGAGGAGCGGCCCATCATCTTGACGGCCGCGTACTCAGCTCTCGTGGTGAGGTTCTCGTAGGCGCCCTTGTGCTTGACCGCGTATCCGGCGGTGGTTTCGCCGTCGAACTTGAACTCGAAGTAGGCGCGGCCGCCGGTGGGGTCGATCCCGAACTTGGCGTCTCCCGGAGTGCCGCTCAAAGAGACCTTGTACGTGCCGCCCCAACCCTTCTCGGAGGCTGCGGTGGTCGTGGTCGCCACTGCCTTGAGCGCGGCTGCCATTCCAGCGTTGGTCAAGGCGGTGGTCGTGTCCGCGGCGTAGGCCGCACCTGGTGCCACCAGAAGACTGGCCGCCAGGGAAGCTGAAGCAAGAAGAATGGCGGGTCGGGAGAAGCGCGGCACTGGATTCCTTCGGGGATGAGAACGGCTTTGGGGGATGGTGCGGTGCGGTGGTGCGACACTCGTGGATCTGCCGGTTCCGTGGAACACGCCGACCGGTTGTCGCTCGGCGAAGTCGACCGGACTGCGGTATCGCTGTCCCGGTTCGCCACCATGATCGGTCTGGTAGCGATGAACAGTGGATCGGCCAACGAGACCCGAAACGAAGGATTTGTCGGCACCGTCAGGGCGCGGTTTCACGTGAAACGGTCGCTACGAATCCCGGCGGCAGGCTCGGTGGTTCGGCTACAGACGCAGTAGGGCAGCGAGCGCGTTTCACGTGAAACCAACTCGCTGGTCCGCGGACCGTCGACCGACATAGATCTGGTTACTGGCGCAAGACCCGATCCGCCGAACAACTCGACCGGATGAACTGTCGGATCCACCTATGTGCCAACACCACTATCCACACCCTGTGCGCACACCCTGTGAACTACGCCGTAGGACCCGTTTCACGTGAAACAACACCGATGTCCTACGCACTGTCCACCGCTCTATCCACAGGCCGCGCAAGCCTGCGACGTCGCGTTTCACGTGAAACCGGCCTGCCTGTGGATAACTTCTGTGGATAACTTTGGGGCGCGAGTGTAAGGCCCCGGCGCCCTCATCATCTTCGACGTCACGGCTGCGCCCAGGCGGGTGGAAAGTCGTCCCCCTGTAGTGCGAAATTGACCCGGGACAGCCCCTCCTGACCTGGGCTAAGGTCACGTCGTGTCCGAGAACACCGCCCCCCTGCCGGACTTCACGCGCTGGCCGTCATTCCCCTTCGAAGGCGACATGCGAGTCAAGAAGCTCGCCCCACCGGTCGAGGTCGAGCCTCCCCGCAGCGGAGAGGACGCCACCGACTGTGTGGCGTGCAGCACGCCCGACGACTCGTACATCTGGGTAAGTGAGCGATGGCGGGTCCGGGCGATGGACCGGCCCACCGGCCTGCCCATGGTGCTGATCCTGGAGTGCCGCTCGCACCTCGATCTGGGCGACCTGCCCAACCTCCTGGCCGCCGAGCTGGGCGTCATGACGGTCCGGTTGGAACGGGCGATCCGCTCCCTCGACGGCGTCGCGCGGGTGCATGTGAACCGCTGGGGCGACGGCTCGGCGCACCTGCACATGTGGTTCCTGGCGCGTCCCTACGGACGTCTCCAGCTGCGCGGCACGTTCCTCTCACTCTGGGACGACATCCTGCCGGTGATCCCCGAGGCGCAGTGGCGGGAGAATCTTGCGCTGGTCGCCGCCTGGCTGGCCGACTTCGGTGGCAAGGCGAACGCCGAGCCCGCCCACATCCAATGGGAGTCGCCGGCCACGTTCACGATGCCGACCGTGTCCGAGCCCGCCGACGACACCCGCCGACCGGCCACGCTGGGCGACCTCGAAGCCGTCGGAACTCAGACGCCGGCAGCCGAAACCCAGACGCCGGCAGCCGAAACGCACACGCCTGCGGCGGAGCTTCGAACCCCGGCGGCGGTAACCCAGGTGCCGGCGGCAGAGGGCCACGAGGCCCGGACGGGAGTACGCCCGGACAGCACTCCTGCCCCTCGGAAGCACAACGACGCAGCACCGGATGTGGCCGCCCCCGTGGCCAAGTCAGCGCCCTGACAAACAGAAGTAGGACGGCGGTGAAGCAAAGGCCCGGCGCGTCCAACGACGCACCGGGCCTTTTCGGCTCTGGCTGATCCCGCCAGATAGCTACTGAACCTTCCGGGACACCGCCCGCTCCACCAGCGCGCTCAACATCGCCCCCAGATCGACCCCGGCCGCCTGCACCGCCAACGGCAGCAACGACGTCTCGGTCAACCCCGGTGACACGTTGCACCCGAGCACCTGCGTCTCCCCGTCCTCCCCGACGATCACGTCGATCCGGGACAGGTCCCGCAACCCCAGCGCCTTGAAAGCCGCCAGCGCCGTCTCCGACACCCGTGCCGCCACCGACGGGTCCAGCCGGGCCGGCACGTGCCACGTCGTCAGCCCGGCCGTGTAGCGGGCCGCGTAGTCGTACACCCCGTCGCGCGGGACGATCTCGACGATCGGGAGCGCTTCCGGGCCGGTGCCCAGGTCGATGATCGAGACCGCCACGTTGGTCCCGGTGACGTACTGCTCGACAAGCGCCGTCGAGTCGTACGCGAAACAGCCGACCATCGCCGCCGGCAGGTCCGCGGCGTCCCGCACCACCGCCGCCCCCAGCCCGGATCCACCCTGTGCCGGCTTCACCATGAGCGGCAGGCCGAGCCGGTCCACGATCCGGTCCAGCACTGCCACCGCGCCCAGTTCGGAGAACCGGTCGTGGGGAAGCGCCACCCAATCCGGCGTCGGGATGCCGGCTTCCCGGAGCATGGACTTCGCCGAGGGCTTGTCCCAGGCCATCCGGGCGGCACGGGCGTCCGCCCCCACGTACGGCACGCCGCAGAGATCGAGCACCCCGCGCAGCGAACCGTCCTCACCGGTCGCCCCGTGCAGGGCGATCACCACCGCGTCCGGCGGGTATGCCTGCAACGCGGGCAGCAACGACACGTCGGCGTCGTGCAGCTCCGCGGTCAGGCCGGTCGACCGCAGGGCGTCGAGGACCCGGCGGCCGGACCGCAGGGACACGTCCCGCTCGTAGGAGAGACCACCGGCCAGCACCAGAACTCGCACATCGTCACGCGTACCCATGGGAGTGATCATGCCAAGTCGGGGCCGGGGGCGTCGGCAGCGGCCGCGCCACGACGGCGGTGGGGGCCGAGGGCGGCGCCGCCGCCGAAGACCGCGCGCATCGCCAGCTCCTGCTCCATCACCCCGGAGAGTCTCCGCACGCCCTCACGAAGCCGCTCCGGGGCGGAGAACGAGAAGTTGAGCCGCATGTTGCCCCGTCCGGTGCCGTCGGCGTAGAAGCCCGTTCCCGGGACGTAGGCGACGCGTGCGGCGATGGCCCGCGGCATCATCGCCTTGGAGTCGAGACCCTCGGGGAGGGTGACCCAGACGAACAGGCCGCCGGTCGGGCGGGTCCACATGGTTCCGGCGGGCATCAGGTCGTGCAGTGAGGTCAGCAGCGCGTCCCGGCGCTCCCGGTAGATCTCCCGGTAGACCTTGATCTGCTCGCGCCACGGCATGGCCGTCAGATATTGGGTGACCGCGCCCTGGGCGAACGCGCTGGGGCACAGCACGTTCGCCTCGCTCATCATGACCAGCTTCTCGCGCACGGCGTGCGGCGCGAGGATCCAGCCGACCCGCAGGCCGGGCGCGAAGGTCTTGGAGAACGTGCTGACGTAGAAGACGCCGTCGCGTCGGCGGGCCCGCAGCGGCAGCGGGGCGTCGTTCTCGAAGGACAACATCCCGTACGGGTCGTCCTCGATCACCAGGAGGCCGGCGCGCTCGCAGATGTCGAGAATCTGCTCGCGCCGTTCCTCCGAGAGGGTGACGCCGGCGGGGTTCTGGAAGGTGGGGATCGTGTAGAGGAACTTGGCCCGGCGACCGGCCCGTGCGGTCGCCGCGATCGCCTCCTCCAGCGCTGCCGGGATCAGGCCCTCGTCGTCCATTGCCACGTGGTTCACCTGTGCCTGGGCAGCCTGGAAGACGCCGAGTGCGCCGACGTAGGTCGGCCCCTCGGCGAGCACCACGTCGCCCGGGTCCAGGAACAGCCGGGCGAGGAGGTCGAGGGCCTGCTGGCCGCCCACGGTGACCACCACGTCGTCCGGCGAGGCGTTGGTGATCCCGGAGAGGGTCATCACCTCGCAGATCCGCTCGCGCAGGTCGATGGTGCCCTGGCCGATCCCGTACTGCAGGCTGGTGGCGCCCTGGTCGGTGGCCAGGCGGTTGAGCATCTCGCCGACGGCGTCCAGGGGGAGCGCGGCGATGAACGGGGAACCGCCGGCCAGGGAGACCACCTCGGGGCGGCTGGCGACGGCGAACAGGGCACGGATCTCGGAAGTGGTCATCCCACGCACGCGCCGCGCGTAGCGGTCGGTGTAGTCGTCCTGGGTAGTGCCGGTCATGCGGCTCTCACCTCGCTGAATAGTCGGCAAAGACCCATCGATCCTAAACGCCGTACGCACGGTTCCGCCCTGTCGTCCCATCTGACTGTTGCCCGACCTGCTCCCGTTCATGGCGATTTCCACGTAGGATTCGGCGGGGGCGCGGCGGAGCAGGTGACGGCGACCGTGCTTCATCTCCGGTCCAGCCGATGCTTTCGAGGGGTGCGCCATGTCGCGACGCCTGGTCAATCTCACCCTCGACACTCTCGAGGACCTGCCCCGGCCCTGCCGCCAGTGTGTGTATTGGGAGCTGGATCCGGTCTCCGCCGAGCGGGCCTGCGCCACCGGTGACCCGGGGCTGGAGAAGGAGGCCTGGGTCTCCCAGACGCTCCTGGAGTGGGGTTCCTGCGGCAAGCTGGCGTACGTGGACGGCATGCCCGCCGGTTTCGTGATGTACGCGCCACCCGCTTACGTCCCGCGGTCGATGGCTTTCCCGACCTCACCGGTCAGCGCTGACGCCGCGCTGCTGATGACCGCCAAGGTGGTGCCCGCGTTCGCCGGCGGCGGCCTGGGCCGGATGCTGGTGCAGGGCGTCGCCCGGGATCTCACCAAGCGCGGGGTCAAGGCGATCGAGGCGTTCGGTGACGCCAAGGCCGGCGAGGCGGACGAGGACGAGGAGCGGACCGGCGTCTGTGTCGCCCCGGTCGACTTCTTCCTGTCGGTGGGCTTCAAGACGGTCCGCCCGCACCCTCGTTACCCGCGACTGCGGCTCGAGCTGCGGACGGCTCTGTCCTGGAAGTCCGACGTGGAGTACGCGCTGGAGAAGCTTCTCGGCTCGATGAGCCCGGAGACCCTGTTGCGCCCGGTCCGCCCGGTGGCGGCGACGCGCAGCACCGACAACTAGGCCCGGTCGGCCAGCGCCATCCGCAGCTGCCGGACGTCGATCGAGCCGGTCGGCACGTCCCGCTCGACCGGGAAGTACATCCGCTGGACCGCGGCCAGGATCGCCTCGACGATCTGCTCACGGAACATCGGGTCGATCAGCCGTTCCCGGTCCTTCGGGTTGGTCAGGTAACCCAGGTCGACCCGCACGGTCGGCATCCGGGTCAGCCGGAGCAGGTCCCAGGCCTTGGCGTGGGTGCGACAGTCGTGCATCCCGGTGCGCACCACGATCTCCCGCTGCACCAGGTTGGCCAGCCGCTCGCCGACCGTGGAGCTGAGCCCGTTGCCGGTGCCGTAGTGGTAGGTCGCCACGCCCTCGGCCGCCTCCGACGAGTGCCCGTCCAGGTGCAGCGAGATCAGCAGGTCGGCGCCGAGGCTGTTGGCCAGCGCGGCACGCTCGGCGCCGCTCATCGGGGCGACCGGCGACGGGCCACGGGTCAGGTGCACCCGCATGCCGGCCGCGGCGAGCCGGCCCTCCATCCGGGCGGCCAGGTCGAAGACCAGGTCCGCCTCGTTCCACCGCAGTGGACCGTCCGGCACCAGAACGCCGGTGTCGTCACCGCCGCCGTGACCGGGATCGATCACGATGGTCTTGCCGACCAGGTTGGGCCCGGACTGCCGGAACGCCTCGGCCTCGCGCAGCCACTGCGGGCGGCCGCCGACCACCTTGCGGCCCAGCCGGCGCAGCGCCTTCATGGTCTGCGGGCCGCAGGAGCCGTCCGGCACCAGGCCGACCTCGCGCTGGAACTGGGCCACGGCCCGCGCGGTGCGGGAGCCGTAGATGGCGTCCGCGCGACCGGTGTCGAAACCCATCTCGAGGAGGCGCTCCTGGAGGGCGCGCACGTCTTCGCCGACCAGCGCGTCCGGCACCGAGTGGAACAGGGTGCGGGAGCCGAGCCGCCAGCGGGCCGCGTCGAGCGCGCCCCACGTCTCGTCACCGACCATGCCGTCGACGCCGAGCCCACGACCCTGCTGGAAGGCGCGGACCGCGATCTCCAGCGGCTCGTCGAAGATGTCCGGCTCGGCGTCGGCCAGCAACTCCAGACCGACCAGAATCGACCGGATCTCGGAAACGGCTGGGCCGGTGTCTCCGCGTCGGATGGACCGCACTCAGGACTCCCTAGGGGCGAGAAAAGACGACCTTCCGAAGAGTACGCCCCGCGTCCACAAGTGGGCGCGGGGCGTCTTTTCGGCTCGGGTCAGAGAGCCGACTCGATGAACTTGACCAGGATGCTCTTGGGTTTCGCGCCGGTCACCGAGTTGAACGGCTCGCCGTCCTTGAAGATCGTCAGCGTCGGCACGGTCATCACGCCGTACTTCATCGCCGTCTCCGGGTTCTCCTCGATGTTGACCTTGACGATCTCCACCTGGTCGTCCATCTCGGCGGCGATCTCGGCCAGCAGCGGGTCGACCTTCTTGCAGGGCACGCACCACTCGGCCCAGAAGTCCACCAGGACGGGTTTGCCGGACTTCAGCACGTCAGTGTCGAAGGTGGCGTCGGTGACCACCTTGGTTGCTCCCACGAGGACCTCCCGGGTCTTACAGCTCAACGAATGAAGCGATGAAGCGCTCGGCGTCCAGCGCCGCGGCACAGCCGGTGCCGGAGGCGGTGATGGCCTGCCGGTACGTGTGGTCGACCAGGTCGCCGGCGGCGAACACGCCGGGGACGTTGGTCCTGGTGCTGGGCGAGTCGACCAGCACGTAGCCCTCGTCGTCCAGCTCGATCTGACCCTTGAAGAGCTCACTGCGCGGGTCGTGGCCGATCGCCACGAACACGCCGGTGACGTCGAGCACGCTCGTCTCGTTCGTCACCACGTTGCGGATCCGGGCGCCGCTGACCTTGCCGTCGGCGCCGACGATCTCCTCGACCACCGAGTTCCACTCGACCTTGATCTTCGGGTTGTCGAGCGCCCGCTTCTGCATGACCTTGCTGGCCCGGAAGGTGTCCCGGCGGTGCACGATCGTGACGGTCTCGGCGAAGCGGGTGAGGAAGGTCGCCTCCTCCATCGCCGAGTCGCCACCGCCCACGACCACGATGTGCTGGTTGCGGAAGAAGAAGCCGTCACAGGTGGCACACGACGAGACGCCGTGACCCAGCAGCTCCTGCTCACCGGGCACGCCGATCGGCCGCCACGCGGAGCCGGTCGCGAGGATCACCGCGCGGGCGAAGAACTGCTGCTCACCGACCCAGACGGTCTTGAGGCCCTCGGTGCCGGCCTCGGTCGGCTTGTCGGTCAGCTCGACCCGGGTGACGTCGTCGGTGAGGAACTCGGCGCCGAACTTCTCGGCCTGCGCCCGCATGTTGTCCATCAGCTCGGGACCCATGATCCCGTCGCGGTGCCCGGGGAAGTTCTCCACCTCGGTGGTGGTCATCAGCGCGCCGCCGGACTGGACGCCCTCGATCACCAGAGGCTTGAGGTTGGCCCGGGCCGCGTACAACGCCGCGGTGTAACCGGACGGACCGGAACCGATGATGATCAGATTGCGGACCTCGTCCACTGCCGACTCCTCAGTCTGTCTTCGCCGCACGAAAGGTCGGCGACACTGCACGCTAGAACGTCACGCTGACATCCACCATTCCCCGGACCGGCGCGTGTCCGACCTCACGCCTGGGGTGCGGTCAGCGTACCGGGATTTTCGCCAGCTCCGCGGCGCCGGCCTCGGGCGTGCCGCAGTCCGCGCCGACCGCCCACGCCCACATGCCGTTTGCCGCGCTGAACTGCACGATCAGGGCCGGCGCCCCCTCGAAGGTCGCATAGTCGACGACCTGGGCGGAGATCGGCCCGCCGGCGTTCTCGACGGCGATCTGGTCGAGGCAGGAGAGCAGCAGGTCCGGCGCGAGCAGCCGGCCCAGCGCACCCTTGGCGGCGTCGGTCTCGGTGGAGCCGGAGATGGGCGCGGGCGACTGCCGGGCGGCGACGACCCGGTCCAGCGTGGCGGCTGTGTAGTCGGTGCCGCTGTGCAGGATCTGGCCGATCGGCGGGGCGTCGGCCACCATCGGCGCCACACCCTCGGCAGCGGCGGGCGCCTCCTGCTGTTCCGCGGCGGTCGAACCGGCGCTGTCGTCCTGCGCCTGGCCGGCCAGCTGGGTCAGGCCGAAGCCGGCGAAGGCGAGCACACCGGCGGCCACGCCGATCGGTGCGGCCAGACGCGACCACCGGCGGCGGCCGGGACGCGCGGCGCGATCACGCCGGCGTTCATCAAGATCCAGAACCTTGGTGGGTACGGCCTGAGCCGGCTCACCGGGCATGCCGTCGGCCTCGGCGGCCGGCGTGCTGAACATCCCGTCCAGCCGGGCGGCGAGATCCTGGGGCATCCGCTCCGCCGGCAGATCCAGTAGCATCGCCCCGACCGTGGACATCGCGGGCCGCAACCGCTCGTACGCCCCGCGCCAGGCGGGATCGCCGGCGATCAGGGCAGCCACCCGCTCCTGGTCCGGGGTGCCGTCGAGGGCGCCACCGACGTAGTCGGCCAGCAGGTCGAGATCGACCCCCTCGAACTCGGCGCCCGTCACCGCTGATCCCTTCGATCGTGCCCGGTCGGCAGCGGAGCTCCCGTCGCCGTCCCGGATGGGACGCTTCCGCCGCCCGATCGGTTCCCGCCCGGTCCGGCTCCACTGTCCGCGCCGTCCCCGGCTCCCCGCAGATATCCCAACGTCAGAGCCATCCGTGCTCGTCCCCGGGCGCACCGGCTCTTCACCGTGCCCTCCGCCACACCGAGCATCGCGGCCGCCTCGGAGACCGGATATCCCTGCACGTCGACCAGCACGATCGCGGCGCGCTGCTCGGCCGGCAGGGCGGCCAGCGCGTCGCGCACCACGAGCACGGTGTCCTGGTCGGGGGTGGGCGCGGCCGGCTCCGGGGCGGTCGGCCGGTCGTCGTCCGAACGGTTGCCTTCCGGCAGCGGGACCGTCGGGTGCGCCTGGCGCCGCCGGAGCCGGTCCAGGCAGGCGTTCACCACGATCCGGTGCAGCCAGGTGGTCACCGCCGAGTCGCCGCGGAACCGGGCGGCGTTGCGGTGCGCGTTGAGCAGCGCGTCCTGCACCGCGTCGGCGGCTTCCTCGCGGTCGCCGGTGGTGCGCAGGGCGACCGCCCAGAGCCGGTCCCGGTGGCGGCGGACCAGCTCGGCGAAGGCCTGCGGATCGCCATCGACGTGGGCACGGATCAGCTCGGCGTCGCTCGGCGCGGCGGCTGAAACGTCCCGGAGAGTCACGCCAGCAATCTAAACCACGGTGGCCATCAGGACGTGCACCCGATCAGTAGCCGTACAGCTCGATCTCGCTGACGCTGATCTTGTAGCCGCCGTTGCCGTCCTCGGCCTCGGGGAGGGCGGTGAGGAAGACCAGCACGTACTGGTATTTCTGGTCCGGGTCGAAGCCGGAGAAGGTCCAGTTGGTGCCGGTGCTCGGCTCCGGCGCCTCGTCCTTGAGGCGCTTGTAGTCCTTCATGATCTTCTCGTCCCCGGACGAACTGTCGCCGGGGTCGTTGGCGCCGTAGCGGACGTCAAACGTCGCGCCGGGCGTCGAGGCCGAAACGCGGACCTCCGACAGGGAGCGGGCCTCGCCGAGATTGATCAGCACGCCCATGCCGTCCTTGAGGCCGCCGAAGTCCGGCCGCCTCTCGTAACGCGAGGTCTCCCAGACCGTCTCCGGGTCGCCGTCGACAGTGAGTTTCGCCTGCTCGCTGTCCTTGCGCTCACCGCGCGGCGGGTCGACCATGCGGACCATGTCGCTGGTCAGCGCGATTTTGTCGGGTGTGGGCGCCGGGGTCTGCGCGTTGTCGCCGGGACCGCCCTGTCCGACGCCGGCGTCGACCGGGGCAGTGGCCTGGGTGCCGGGCTGGGTGGAGTTGCTGATCGCGCGGATGCCGAAGACCAGGCCGATGATCGCGATGACCACGAGCGCGCCGACCCCGATCAGGATCTTGGGCGCGCTGCGGATGGTGTCGGCGCCGGAGGAGCCGCCACCCTGCACGAACCGCAGCGGGCCGACGTCCTCGAACTCCTCGTCCTCGGACGCGGCGTCCAGCCGGCCCAACTCGGCGGTGAGCGCGTCGGCCGCCGGGGCGACCACCCGCCGGTCCAGCAGGTCCATGGTCAGATCGTCGAGATAGGCGGGGACACCGGCCCGGATCTGCCGCGGGGCGGCCGGGTTGCCGGAGCTGTCCCGGTTCGCGTCGGGCAGGGCCGAGCGGCCCACCTCGGTGTGCGGCCAGTGGCCGGTGAGCGCGAAGTAGAGGATGCCGCCGACCGCACGCACGTCCAGCTCGGCGCTGTCCGCGGAGTCGGCGCGCGCGTCGGCCAGCACGACCCGGCCGTCGTCGGCGATCAGGACACTGCCCGGATGCACGTTGCCGTGCACCATCCCGGTGGCGTGCACGGAGGTCAGCGCGTCAGCCACGGCGTGCGCGATGGTGATCGCCCGGGACGGGTCCAGCGGGCCCTCGGCGCCGACCAGGTCACGCAGCGACTCGCCGTCGACCCACTCGCGGACCACATAGGCCCGCTCCTGCTCGTCGATCGCGTCGTAGACGCCGACGAGGTTGGGGTGGATGACCCGGCTCGCGGCGACCGCGGCCTGGAGCATCTCGGTTGCCGAGTCGCCGCCGGGGTGACGGAGCACGACGGCGACGGGGCGGCGCAGCACCACGTCGATGCCGCGCCAGACCTGCCGGCCGGCACTGTCGTTGTTGACGTGCTCTTCCAGCTGGTAACGCTCGGCCAGGATCTCACCGACGGTGGGGGCACCGAAGGTCAAGACCGGTCCGGCCTCGTCGGCCGCGGTCTCGTGGCCTTCGCCGACCTGGGTCACCAGTCCTCCCTCGGTGGTGCATGTCTGGTGGTTGTCTGTCGGGGTGCTCCCGAGCACATGCCGACACCGACCATACCCGCCCGGGGCCATCCTCCGGCAGGTCGTCCCCCCGGCGCGGCATCGGCGTGGACCCGGACGAATCGGGTCAATCACCCTGAGGTGGGCGTGCGAGGCCCGATCAGGGCGTGATCACAACAGATCAGCGCCCGAGTTTGCGCCGCACCATCCCGACCACCTGGCTGATCTCCTGGACCCGCAGGACGAGCGCGGCGCCCAGATAGGCGACCACGATCACCGCGCCGCCGACCATCACCTGGACCAGCGCCTCGATCTTCCCGTCCGGCACACCGGTGCCGGGCAGCAGGTGGACCGCCAGCAGCCCGAGCCCGGCCGCGATCCCGGCGGCCACGATCACCTTGATCAGCGACACGGCGACCGTGCCCAGGTTCAGCCGGCCGATCCGGCGGCGCAGCACGGCGAGGGAGATCAGCGCGGAGACCACGTAGGAGAGGGCGTTGGCGGCGGTCATCCCGGCTGCCAGCCACGCCGCGTCGAGCACCGCGGCGAGCGCAAAGTACGCCGCGATCCGGACCACCACCACGGGCAGGTTGATCAGCGCGACCGTCTTGTTCGCCTGCAGAGAATAGAAGGCATAGGTGCAGAGGTAGCTGATCGACAGCGGCAGCACCGCGAACGCGGCCACGGTCAGCACCGCGCCGGTGTCCAGCGCCGCGTCCCGGCTGTAGTTGCCGCCCTGGAACAGGACCACCGCGATCGGGGTGCCGAGGACGGCGTAGCCCACGATGATCGGCGCCAGCGCCGCGGACACCAGCTTGATGCCGCGGGTCAGGTCGGCGCTGACTTCGGCGAACCGGCCGTCGGCCGCAGCGGCGCTCATCTTCGGCAGCAGCGCGGTCATCACCGACACGCCGATGATGCCGTGCGCCATCATGGTCAGCAGGAAGACGTTGTTGAAGGCGAGCACGCTGGCGCTGCCCTTGCCGGCCACCTCGTTGAGGATCCGCACCACCACGAAGATGGCGACCTGGTTCGCCGCGACGTAGAGGAGCATCCAGCCGGCCAGGCCGCCGATCTCGCGCAGGCCGAGCGAGCGCGGGTCCCAGCGGAACCTCCACCGGAAGCCCACCTTGCGCAGGGCGGGCAGCAGCCCGATCGACTGCACGATGATGCCGAGCAGCGTGCCGCCACCGATCAGAGCGATCTGGGCGGGCGTGACGGTCTCCGGGCTGAGCTTGTCGTCGGTGCCGAAGACCTGCAGGAAGACGCCGCAGGTCGCGATGATCACGAGGTTGTTGAGGATCGGCGCCCACATCGGCGCGGCGAAATGCCCGCGCACGTTGAGCACCGCGCCGAACATCGCGGAGAGCCCGGTGAAGAAGATGATCGGCAGGATCAGGTAGGCGAAGCGGGTGACGAGTTCCCTGTAGGCATCGCTGTTCTTCTCGTTCGCCTGGATCGCCGTGATCACCGGCGCGGCGGCCACTACCAGCAGCGTCGCGACGCCCAGCGAAGCGGCCGCGAAGGTCATCAGCTTCTGGGTGAACTCCTGGCCGCCGTCCGGGTCCTCCTTGCGCCGGCGGACCAGCAGCGGGATGAGGACGCTGGAGAGGATGCCGCCGAGCAACAGCTCGTAGATCTGGCCGGGAAGGAACTGAGCGGTGGTGTAGGCGTCGCCGACGCCCGCGCCGAGCGTCATGCCGATCAGCGCGTTGCGGACGAAGCCGATCACCCGGCTCACCATGCTGCCGGCCGCCATGATCAGGCTCTGCCCGCCGGTGCCGCGGCTCTCGCCGGCCGGCACCTGCTCCGCGGGTAACGCCTGGTCGCCACCGGTCACCTCGGTGTCCACCGACACCACGGTGACGCCGTCCTCAGCCGGCGGCCGCCCGTCCGGCGCCGCGTGGCTGCTGCGGTACAGACCGCCGTTCAACCATGCCTCCCGAGCTGTCCCGATGTTGGAGCCACCATAAGCGGAGCGGTCACACGTGGTGACGCAGGAGGGTGCCCGGCTGGGCACCGGCCAGCGTCTCCACCATCCAGCACGCCTCCAGCGGAACCAGGGGCTCACTGAGCGCGTCCAGGACGGTCGGGTGGTCGCAGCCCGCCTCGGTCAGCGCGCCGAGCAGATCGGGCACCGGCGCCAGATCACCGGAGTCGGCGATCCGGCGGGCCAGCGGGCGGGTCTGTGCGTACCCCGGCTGTTCGGGCAGCCGGCTGAGGAGGGCGCTCGCCCGGCGTACCAGATCATCGAGGTCCTCGTGCGGAAAGCGCTCGCCCGCCCGGACCTGGAGTCCCGCCCGGGCCGGGGCGCTCAGGGCCGCGACCGCGGCCTCGTCCAGCACCTCCGGGGACTCCGCCGGCGCGGCGGGCCACCAGCGCTCGTCGGCGAAGAGCGGGAGCGGCGCCTGCTCCGGCCCGGACGGCTCGGCGTCCGGCACCTCCCGGCGCAGTGAGCGGTACGCGACCTCGCGCACCGCGGCGATCGCGGCCAGGTCGTCGTCCGGCGTGGCCGGGGCGAACGGGGACAGGAGCGCGACCACCAGACCGGGGTGCGGCAGCAGGGGGTCGTCCAGGGCGATCACCCGCGCGAAGGACTCCAGCTCCCACCAGCGCAGCGAGGCGGGGTACGGCCCGGCCGCCGGTGCCCAGCCGAGCTGCACCGGCTCGCTGGAGGACGGCCGGCGCAGGCCGAGCGCCCGCTCGCCGGAAGGCAGGTCGATGTCGAGGACCAGCGCGTACCCGTCCACCACCGGAAGCGACACGCGCAGCTGGGCCGGGAGGTCGGCATCCTCGAGCGGCTCGCCCGTCCAGAACCGGGGATCCAGGGAGAGGCGGCGCAGCACCTCGGAAACGGGCATCCCGCCATCCTGCCCGCCGGCCGCCTGCGCCGCACGGCTGGCCCACCCTTGCCCCGGCCACCGACCCGGTCCCCGATACCCTGGTCATCCCATGTCTGTTCTGAACACCGCCCAGCAGAAAGCGGTAGCCGAGTTGCTCCGCGTGTCCCCCGTCGCCGACGAGCTCGGGGGCCGGTTCGCCGCCGCAGGTCACGAACTGCACCTGGTCGGCGGCTCGGTGCGCGACGCGCTGCTCGGCAGCCTCGGCGACGACCTCGACTTCTGCACCGACGCCCGGCCCGAACAGACGCTCGCCGTCGTGCACGGCTGGGCGGACGCGATCTGGGAGACCGGCCGCGAGTTCGGCACGATCGGCATCCAGAAGAACGGACTGCGGATCGAGATCACCACGTTCCGGGCCGAGGCCTACGACGGGGTGACCCGCAACCCGACCGTGTCCTACGGGACGTCGCTGCTGGACGACCTGTCCCGGCGGGACTTCACGATCAACGCGATGGCGGTGTCGGTTCCCGGCCACGAGTTCACCGACCCGTTCGGTGGTCTGCGGGACCTGGCGAACCGGCTGATCCGGACGCCGGCGGCGCCCGAGCAGTCCTTCGGTGATGATCCACTTCGGATGCTGCGTGCCGCCCGGTTCGCCGCGAAGCTGCAGTTCACAGTGGATCCGCCGGTCATCGCGGCGATGCAGGACATGGCGGCCGACCTGGACCGGATCACCGCGGAGCGGATCCGGGACGAGTTCACCAAGCTGATGTGCGGCACCGACCCGATCGCCGGTCTGCGGCTGCTGGTCGACACCGGGCTCGCCGACCGTTTCCTGCCCGAGATCTCCGGGCTCAAGCTGGAGATCGACGAGCACGCGCAGCACAAGGACGTCTACGAGCACACGCTGATCGTGGTGCAGAACGCGATGCGCCTGGAGGGCGACGAGGGACCCGATTTCGTGCTGCGGATGGCCTCGCTCATGCACGACGTCGGCAAGCCGGCGACCAAGGCGGTCGGCCGGGACGGCCGGGTCAGTTTCCACCACCACGAGGTGGTCGGCGCGCGGCTCACCAAGCAGCGGATGAAGGCCCTGAAATATCCCAAGGACGTGACCTCCGAGGTGGTCGGGCTGGTCGCCCTGCACCTGAGGTTCTACGGGTACGGGCGGGGCGAGTGGACCGATTCGGCGGTGCGCCGGTACGTCACCGACGCCGGGCCGCTGCTCTCCCGGCTGCACAAGCTGACCCGTTCCGACGTGACCACCCGCAACCGTCGCAAGGCCGCCCAGCTGGCCGCCGACTACGACGCGCTGGAGGAGCGGATCGCCCGGATCGCGGCCGAGGAGGACCTGGCCAAGGTCCGCCCCGACCTGGACGGCAACGCGATCATGGAGCTGCTCGGGGTGCCGCCGGGCCCGATCGTCGGGCAGGCGTGGCGCTTCCTGAAGGAGCTCCGCCTCGACCGGGGGCCGCTGGACCGCGACGAGGCCGAGGCCGAGCTCTTCAAGTGGGCCCGCGAGCAGGGCCACATCGCCTAGCTAGGGCTGTCCGAAGCTGATGTCCCGGCCGGTGAACTCGGCCGGGAGCGCCATCCTCAGCTTCAGCACACCCTTGAGGTCGAAGAAGTAGGCGTCCCGCCCGGCCACGCCCAGCACGGTGTCCGATCCGACGAAACGGACCGGCACGGTGCTGTCCGCATCGATGGTCGCCACCGTCCGGCCGGACGCCACCTCCACGATCCGGGTGCCCTCCGCCGAGGCGTCGGCGTCGAGCAGCACGTAGCGACCGTCCGGTGACCAGGCCGCCGAGCTCCCCGGCACACCCGGCAACGGCAGCTCACGCAGCAGCTTCCCGGTCGCCACCGAGTAGACCTTGACGGACTCGATGGTGTCCGGCCGGGCCTCGGACTCCTCCACACCGGGATCGCGCTGCGCCAGCGCCACCTCGCGGCCACCCGGCAGCCAGGTGAAGAAGCAGAAGTCAGGGCAAAGGAGCCGGCTTTCCGGCAACCTCCGGTCAACGGCGGCGCCGGTCGCCGCGTCGATCACCCGGAAGCCGCCGTCGAGCAGGGTGAGCAGCACCTTCTTACCGTCCGGCGACCACTCCACCCCGCTGCCGGAGCCGTGGTCCAGCATGCGGATCCGGCCGGTGGTGGCGTCGGCGATGCCGATCCGGGCCTCGGTTTCGCTCTCCACCACGGCATATCTGCCGGCCGGCGCGGCCTTGAGGGCCTGGTATCCACTCGGCAGGACCCGGTAGGCGCCGGCCGACCGGTCCAGGACCACGTTGCCCTCCTGCGGGGTCTCCGCAGCCGGGCGATCGTTGCCGTTCGCATCGGTGCTCTGCCGGCGGGACAGCCCCGTGACGGCGAGACCACCGGGCAGGACCACCGGCGCCGTCCACCAGTTCTTTCCGGCGGCCGAGACATAGGGAACCTTGCCGGTCGGGCTCGGCTCCGGCGAGAGCGACGCGGACGGTGTGGGTGCGACCGGCACCGGGCGCGGCGCACCCTTGCGTTCTTCCAGGAGGGCGTACGGCGTGACGACGGTCCCGAGCAGTGCGGCGGCGACGAGACCCACCACCGCGCGCCGGCGTCGCCGGATCCGCCGTCCCCGGGTGCGCGCGACACCCGCCAGGTCCGGCAGCTGCGGGGCGGTGGCCGCCAGCTCCTCGACGGCGGCGCGCACGGAATCCTCGAGATGACTCATCGCATGCCTCCCGTCGAGCGCGTCCATTCGTCCGCCCCGCCGACCAGGTCGCGAAGCTTGGCCAGGGCCCGCGACGCCTGGCTGGCCACGGTGCCCGGACGGCAGCCCAGCACCTCGGCGGTCTCCTCCACGGTGCGGTCCTCGAGATAGCGCAGCACCAGCACGGCGCGCTGCCGGGCGGGCAGCGACAGCAGCGCCTCGCGGACCGCCAGCCGGTCGGTGACATCGTGGTCGGGGCGGTCACCGTACGGCCGGTCGGGCGGCTCGGCGACGAACACCTCGCGGTGGCGTCCCGGCCGGCGCCAGCTCGACGCCCGGTCGTTGTAGATGATCTTCCGGACGTAGGCCTCGGCGTCGCCGTGGATCCGGGGCCACCGGGCGTACGCCTTCGCCAGCGCGCCCTGCACCAGATCCTCGGCGGCGCCCCGGTCCCCGGTCAGGGCGTGCGCGATCCGGAGCAGCGACTGCCCCCGCTCCGCGACGAAAGCGGTGAACTCCGCCTCGAGCGACTCCTTCACCGGTCACCTCCGGGGAGTCAGACGCAGCAGCGGCCGGAAACCTTGCATGCGATTTCTGTCGGAGCCCGGGTGCAGAATCGAGGGGTGTTCGTCGTGGAGTCACCGATCGGTCCGCTGGGAGTCGCCGTCGAGGGCGACGTCGTGGTGGGCGTGCGGTTCGGGGTGGAGCCGGGGCCGTCCGCCGAGCACGGCGCGGCAGAGCAGTTGCGCGCCTACTTCGCCGGCGAGATCACCGACTTCACGGTGCCGTTCGAGCTGCGGGGCGGGTCCGGGTTCGAGCGGGCGGTGTGGGAGCGGATCGCCGCCATTCCGTACGGCGAGATGGTCACCTACGGGGCGATCGCCACGGCGCTCGGTGATCCCGGAGCGGCGCGGGCGGTGGGCACGGCCTGCAATCGCAACCCGATCCCGGTGATCGTGCCGTGCCACCGGGTGGTCGGCGCCGGCGGGAAGATGGTCGGCTTCGGCGGCGGCCTCGATCGCAAACGCCGGCTGCTGGAGCTGGAGGCACGGGTCGCGTTGACCCGGGCCTGGGGTTGACGGGGAGTGCTTCGGGCGTACCCGGAACCGGTGTTGATTATGAAAAAGGCCGGCCCAATTCGCGGGCCGGCCTTTCGCAGTCAGTCGGCGATGGTCAGCGCTCGACGTCGCCGCGGATGAACGCCTCGACGGCCTGGTGGGCGTCGTGGTCGCTGTACTGCACCGGCGGGGACTTCATGAAGTACGACGAGGCCGACAGGATCGGGCCGCCGACGCCACGGTCCTTGGCGATCTTCGCAGCGCGCAGTGCGTCGATGATCACACCGGCCGAGTTCGGGGAGTCCCACACCTCGAGCTTGAGCTCGGCGGTCAGCGGGGTGTCACCGAAGGACCGGCCCTCCAGGCGGATGTACGCCCACTTGCGGTCGTCCAGCCACGGCACGTGGTCCGACGGGCCGATGTGCACGTCGCTCTTGACCATCTCGTGCGGGATCTGGGAGGTCACCGACTGGGTCTTCGAGATCTTCTTGGAGACCAGGCGGTTGCGCTCCAACATGTTCATGAAGTCCATGTTGCCGCCGAAGTTGAGCTGGTACGTGCGGAGCAGCTCGACACCGCGGTCCTCGAACAGCTTTGCCAGGGCGCGGTGCACGATCGTCGCGCCGACCTGGCTCTTGATGTCGTCACCGACGATCGGCAGGCCGGCGTCGGTGAACTTCTGCGCCCAGACCGGGTCCGAGGCGATGAAGACCGGCAGGGCGTTCACGAACGCGCAGCCGGCGTCGATCGCGGCCTGCGCGTAGAACTTGTCGGCCTCCTCGGAACCCACCGGGAGGTACGACACGACCACGTCGACCTCGGCGTCGCGCAGCGCCTGCACGACGTCGACCGCCTCGGCGGAGGACTCCTCGATGATCTCGCGGTAGTAGGTACCGAGACCGTCGAAGGTCGGTCCACGCTGGACCGTCACACCGCTCGGCGGCACGTCGGTCAGCTTGATGGTGTTGTTCTCGCTGGCGACGATCGCTTCGCTCAGGTCCATGCCGACCTTCTTGGCGTCCACATCGAACGCCGCGACGAACTTCACGTCGGACACGTGGTAGTCGCCGAAGGTCACGTGCATGAGACCCGGGACGCGGTCGTTGGGGTCGGCGTTCTTGTAGTACTCCACGCCCTGCACGAGGGACGAGGCGCAGTTACCCACACCGACGATGGCGACGCGGACGGAGCCCATCGCGTTTGCCTCCTTGTTGTTCATCACGGCCGGTCCTGGTGCGGACGCGGTGTTTCCGGGGGTGGTGCGATCTCCGCGGCCGGTGTTCCGGCGGCGCGGTTGCGGACGGCCGGGGTACGGCCGGACCGCTCGTTGGTGATCAGTTCCTCGAGCCAGCGGACCTCGCGTTCACACGCGTCCAGCCCGTGGCGCTGGAGCTCGAGTGTGTACGCGTCCAGGCGGTCCGCGGTCCGGGCGAGGATCTCGCGGAGCCCCTCGCGGCGCTCCTCGATCCGCCGCCGGCGGCCCTCCAGGATCCGGAGGCGGGTGGCCTGATCGGTGCGGGAGAAGAAGGTGAAGTGCACCCCGAAGCCGGCGTCGTCGTAGGTCTCCGGGCCGGTCTGGGTGAGGAGTTCGGCGAACCGCTCCTTGCCCTCGGCCGTGATCTTGTAGACAACCCGGCCCCGTTTGCTGGTCATCGGGGGAATGATGTCGCTGCTGGTCTCTGCCTCGCTGATCCATCCGGCGAGCTTCAGCCGCTTCAACGTGGGGTAAAGCGTGCCGTAACTGATCGCGGCCCGCAGCGTGCCGAGCTTGGTGGCGAGCTCCTTGCGCAGCTCGTAACCGTGCATCGGGGCTTCCTGCAGGAGACCGAGGATCGCCAACTCCAACATCGGCCCTCCCTCATCTCTGCCCCGATGTATCGACTCGATACATCGTCACCGTAGATCGGGTGTCAGGAACGCGCAACTCCGACCTCCCGCAGGCATCTTCCGGAGTCGCTTCGCCACGCTGCGTGATGGCGGTCGCCCCGCTCGCGGCGACCGCGTACTCTTCTCGCCATGCGCACGCAGCGGCAGGTGGTCGACTACTCGCTACAGAGGCGGTCCGTCCTGCGTGACGTGCGAAACGGCCGGATCGGCACGCTCGATGTCTGCGACGCGTCTCCGTACTTGAGAAACGCCGCGACGTACCATGGCGAGCCGACCGACGAGCGGTGCCCGATCTGTCGTCGCGACAATCTGACACTGGTGCATTACGTCTATGGCGAAGAGCTCAAGCAGTCCGCCGGCCAGGCGCGGAAACTGGCGGAGTTGCCGGTTCTCGCGATGACGCTCCGTGAGTTCCAGGTCTTCGTCGTCGAGGTCTGCCGCTCCTGCTCGTGGAACCACTTGATCGAGCGGTACGTGCTCGGTCGTGACGGCCTGGCCCCCGACGAGGTCGTCGCGGGGTTGCGATCACAGCACGGGGAGGGCCGGCGATGAACCTGTTCGATCTCGCTAACGTGTACACGATTACGACCGACGGGGGCCGTGGAGGCCCAAATCGGTCATCTGGGACATTTTGTAATGCGGCTGCGGGCAACGCAGCCGACAACGCCCGCTCGTGGCGCCCCGTCGGGACGGTCCCTCCGGGCCGTCCAGCAGCGCCCCCGCGACCGGTAGGTGTGAAGAGATGAACGCGTACGGCGATTCGCAGTCAGCACGAGCCCGGGTCAGAGTGCCCGGGCCGTCCGCTGCTTCCACGCCAGACGACGAGCCTCAGGGCCGGCCGGCCCCGGACGCTTATCGGCGTCCCTCCGGCGCGGCCTCGGTGCCGGGCTCGCCGGGGCGTGCGTCGGTGGGCGGCCCTTCAGCCGGCCGGGCATCCGTGGGGTCGGCGGCCGTCGGTGCCGCGACACCCGGACGTGCCTCCGTGGGCCCGGCCAGGGCCTCGGCCTCGGTGGGCGCCGCGGTGCCCGGGCGCGCCCCGGTGGCTCGCGCGGCGGTGCGCCCCGCGCCGCCCGGTGGTCCGGGAGGCCCCGGTGGTCCGGGAGGACCCGGCGGCCCCGGTGGACCGGGTGGCGGGCTCGGCGGCGGCAAGGGCCGGAGCAAGACGGACAAGAAGTACCGTCGCGCCAACATCCTCACCGCTGCGGCCGCCGTGCTGGTGATCATGCTCGGTGTCGGCATCGTCGGTGGCACCTACTTCTTCGACGAGGTGGACCTCCCCACGCCCGACGCGGAAGCGCAGATGAACGTGATCCTCGACTCCTCGGGCAAGAACGTGCTGGCGCGCGAGGGCGAGCCGCGGATCAACGTCCCGTACCAGAACATGAGCGTCACCATGCAGCGCGCCGTCGCCGCTGCCGAGGACAAGAACTTCTACAAGCACAACGGCATCGACATGAAGGGCATCGCCCGCGCCGCGTGGAACAACTTCACCGGCGGCGACAAGCAGGGCGCGTCCACCATCACCCAGCAGTACGCCCGGCACGTCGCCGATCTCAAGGAGATCAGCTACAGCCGGAAGCTGCGTGAGGCCGTGATCGCCCGCAAGCTCGAGTCGAAGTACGACAAAGACGAGATCATGGGCATGTACCTGAACTACATCGACCTCGGTCGGGGCAGGTACGGCGTCGAGGCGGCGGCCCAGGGCTACTTCGGCAAGTCGGCCGTCAAGGGCGCCAAGAACGAGATCAACGCTTACGAGGCCGCGGTGATCGCATCGATCATCAAGCAGCCGTACGCGACGAACACGCACAAGGGCTACGACCCGGCCAACAACCCGGTGGAGGCCAAGGAGCGCTGGGAGTACACCCTCGCCAACATGCGGGAGATGAACTGGATCTCCCCGGAGGAGTACGCGGCCAGGAAGTACCCAGTCGTCAAGAAGAACGGGACCACGTGTAAGAGGTGTGTCGAAGGCACCGCGGACGCGATGATCATGCGGCACGTGGACGCCGAGCTCAAGGAGATGGGAATCTCCGAGGACGACAAGCGCAAGGGTGGTCTGCAGATCACCACCACGATCAATCTGAAGGTGCAGAAGGCCGCCGTGGCGGCCGGCTCGCGCAAGAGCGAGACGTCGCCGATGAAGGGCCGGCCGAGCAGTTACCAGGCCGCGGTGATCGGCATCGACCCGAAGACCGGTGAGGTGCTCGGGTACTACGGCGGTGACAACCCCAACGGCACCGACTACGGCGGCTACATGGCCGGTGACGGCAGCGGCATCGTGGAGTGGGGCGGCCAGTCGCCGGGCTCGACCTTCAAGATCTACACGTTGGCCGCCGGTCTGCAGGAGAAGCTCTCCTTCGACTCGATCTGGGACGGCACGATCAAGCCCGAGGGCCGTAACAAGATCAGCAACGCCGGCGCCGAGGAATCCTCCGTCTGTGGCGGTAAGATCACGCACTGTGACCTGGAGCGGGCGACGATCAAGTCGTACAACTTCCCGTTCTACTGGATCGCCGACTCGATCGGGCACGAGAAGGTCATCGCCGCGGCCAAGGCGGCCGGCGTCGAGCACATGTGGACCAACGGCTCGAAGCAGGCCCCGTCCGGCAAGATGATCGACTTCACCAAGACGAACGAGTCGGCGTGGAAGAAGAACTTCTCCAACGAGGTCGCGTTCGGCCAGTTCCGGGTCATCCCGCTGGAACACGCGGCCGGCGTCGCCACCATCGTCAACGGCGGTGTGCGGCAGGAGGCCCACTTCATCAAGACCGTGAAGCGGCTCGACCCGGCCACCGGCAGGTACGTCGCCTGGAAGAGCGCCAAGACCGAGGGCAAGCGGGTGTTCCCGGCCGCCGAGATGACCGACCTGCTCGGCGTCATGGGCAAGATCCCCGGCGACCAGGGCAACACCCTGCGCAACGGCCGGGACGCGGTCTCCAAGAGTGGAACCTGGGAGTTCGGCAAGGGCAACGGTGACACCTGGTACGTCGGTGGCATCCCGCAGCTCGCCGCGACCGTCTGGGTCGGCGGCGCCAAGAACAAGGTTCAGCTCGAGGAGCGCAGCGGCAAGAAGATGTTCGGCTCCGGCACGCCGGCCGACATCTGGAAGGAATTCATCAACACGGTGACCGCCGAGCTCGACTGGGAAGAGGAGAAGTTCCCGGAGCGGATCAAGGGCGGCGACCCGGCGGCGCTGGGCAACGGCACCAAGCCGGTCGAGCCGGAACCGGACCCCAACCTGAACGTGGTCTGCCAGCAGCTGCCCCAGCTGTGCCTGAACAACGGCGGCGGCGACCCGAACGGCGGCGGCAACAACCCCGGGCCGGGCAACAACCCCGGACCGGGCAACAACCCCGGACCGGGCAACAACCCCGGGCCGGGTAACACCGGAGGCAACAACGAAGAGGACGACGGCGACTGACGTCCGTGCCCGTCGCTGCCGGCGCCCACCTCGTGTGAACGAGGTGGGCGCCGCTCTTTCCGGCCCGCCCGCCGCGTCCGTCCAGTGAAGATCTTCAGCGGCAGCGCGGCCCGGCACCTCCGCACGTGCCGGATGCGGCATGATGCCAAGACATGAGCGCGCAACCGTCCAGTGACCGCCCCGACGTCTCCCCGGCGACCTCGGACGGTTTCGTTCGGGGACTGTCCCAGTTGATCGGCGGGCCGCTCGGCTCGCACGCGGTCCCGCCGGACTCCCGCCCCGGCCGCTTCTGGACGGCGCCGCGGATCGTGCTGTTCCTGACGTGCCTGGTGCTCGCGCTCTCCTGGGTGCAGAAATCGCCCTGCATGGACGGCAACTGGCAGAAGAACGTGCAATACACGCGGTATTGCTACACCGACGTGCTGGCCCTCTACTACGCCGAGGGACTCAACGAGGGCAAGGTGCCGTACGTGGACCACCCCGTGGAGTACCCGGTGGTCACCGGCTACTTCATGGGCGTCCTCGGCCTGCCGGTGCACGCGTACGGGGAGAGCAACCCGGACATCAACCAGGGCAGCTGGTTCTACAACATCAACGCCCTGGTGCTCTGCCTCTTCGCGGTCGCGACCGCCGCGGTGCTCCTGGCCCTGCGACGGCGCCGCCCCTGGGACGCGGCGATCTTCGCGCTCTCCCCGATCATCCTGGTCAGCGCCACGATCAACTGGGACTTCCTGGCCATCGGGCTGGCCGCGATCGGCCTCTACCTCTGGGTGCGGCACAAGCCGGTCTGGGCCGGCATCTTCTTCGGCCTGGGCGCCGCGGCCAAACTGTGGCCGCTGTTCATCCTCGGGCCGATCCTGATCCTGGCCCTGCGCACCGGGCGGATCCGGCCGTTCGTCAGCGCCTTCATCGCCACCGGGGTGACCTGGGCAGTGGCCAACTTCCCGGTCTACTACTGGCACCACGAGAGCTGGCTGCGATTCTTCCGGCTCAACTCGGAGCGGCCGATCGACTGGGGCACCTTCTGGTACATCGGCCGCTACCTCGACGGGAAGTGGAACACCGGCACCGCCGGCGACCAGGGTCCGTTCCAGTGGCTGAGCAACAACATCCCCACCCTCAACTACCTGTCGTACGCCTTGTTCGGGCTCTGCTGCCTGGCCGTCCTGGCCCTCGGCCTGCTCGCGCCGCGCCGCCCGCGCCTGTCGCAGCTGGCGTTCCTGGTGGTGGCCGCATTCCTGCTCACCAGCAAGGTCTGGTCCCAGCAGTACGTGCTCTGGCTGGTGCCGCTGATCGTGCTGGCCCGGCCGAAGTGGGGAGCGATCATCGCGTGGACGGTCGCCGAGGTCGGCTACCTCGCGGCGTTCTACGCCGAGCTGATCGGCGCCGGCGGGAAGTCGGTGATTCCGGAAGGGACGTTCGTGCTGGCGTCGGTCGCCCGGTGGGTGACTGTGGCGCTGCTCTGCGCGCTGGTGGTGCGCGAGATCTGGCGGCCCGAGCTGGACGACGTCCGGCTGTCCTACGACGGGGTGGACCCGGATGCTGGCCCGCTCGACGGGCCGGAGGTCCGGTGGATCAGCGGGCTCCGGAGGAGGTTCGGGCTCGGTCCGTCGCTGGAGGCGCCGGCTCCGCCGGAGTCCTCGTCCTTCGACGCTGCCGTGCAACCCGAGCCGGCCGTCAAAGCTTGACCGCCGGCCTTACCTCTGAGCCGTTGGCGGGCCGTGGCCGTCGGTTGGCAGCACCACCGGTGCTCAGAGCTGGCCCTGGACGATTCCCGGTGCCGCGGGCGGCGTGGTCGTCCCGGGCGCAGGCGGTGTCGTGGTGGTGCCGGGCAGTGCCGGGATGACGCCTCCAGGGGTGGGCAGGCCCGGCAGCTGGTTCGTTCCTCCGGGCAGCTGACTCGTGCCACCCGGCAGTTGGGTCGTGCCCGGCGCGGGGAACTGGGTCGTGCCGGGTGCCGGCTGTTGCGTGCCGCCCGGCCCCTGGGGCCGGGTCCGCTGGTTGAGCCGGAACACCACCGCGTCCGGCAGGTCCTCGCGGGTGATGCCGAACGCGTCCACCGGGATGTCGCCGGACCGCTGCCACGACGTGTTCGCCACGCCGTTGCGGAGCAGCAGGACCGTGCTGACGCCGATGGAGCGCAGGTATTCGATGCTGGGGGCGTCGGGGAACGAGGCGACCCGGGTGCGCATCTCGTTCTGCCGGGCGCCGGCGAAGGTGCCACCGCCGTTCGCCATCGACTGGAATTTGGAGGTCGACCAGAGCTGCACCGTCTGATCGAAGAGCTCCCCGGTCGGCAGCACGAGCATCGGACCGGCGTCCACCGTCCGCATGGCGGCCGGCTGTGCCGGGACGGTCGGGTGGGCGGTGGCGTTCCAGCCCTCGAGCGCGACCAGGACCAGCGGCGTCAGCATCGCCGTCCGCATCCACGGTCCGGGCCACGGAGGCATGCGCTGGGCGGCCAGGTGCTCGGCACGGCGGACGAAGTCGTCGACCGCGCCGGCCGCCAGGACGGCCAGCAGGAGCGTCACCCAGAGCATCAGGCGGCCGGGGATTCGCAGGTCGAACGAGGCCGGGTAGTGCCCGAACAGCGGCAGATAGGTCCAGCGGCCGCCGAAGAAGGTTGTCCCCAGGGTCAGGATCACTGTGCCGACGAGGGCCACCAGCAGGAAGATCCGGTGCCGGAGCCGCCAGATCGAGAAGAGCAGGCCGGTCAGCGCCAGCGCGTACAGCACGAAGCCGGGCAGCAGGGACATCTCCGCGGGCCAGCCCAGCGAGGACCGGGGCACGGCGTGCGCGGCGCCCCAGATCCGTGACTCGGCCGGCCCGATCAGCAGGCTGCGCAGCGGCGGTGAGAAGAACCGGATCTCCTCGAGGCGTGCGCCGGTGTCCTTCACCAGGAGGTACGGCACGGCGATCATCAGGCCGACCCCGGCGAAGATCAGGGCGCCCAGGACGTCGGTGGCCACGAGACGCCAGCCGAGCAGCGAGTCGTGTTTGCCCCGGAGGAACTGGAGCACGGCGAGCCGGCCGTCGTGCCGGACGCCATGCACCACCGAGGCGGTCAGCAGCACGATCAGGATCACGCCCAGCACGTACGCGAAGGGCAGTCCGAGGGAGAAACCGAGCGAGACCTGCCAGATGGCCGCGGCCCAGCCGGCGGCGGCCCAGCCGGCGTGCCGGCGGGCGGGGCGGAAGCCGTATCTCAGGGTGTAACCGTGGCCGCGGGCCAGCATCGCGAGGGCGAGCGGGATGGCACCCGCGGAGATGACGTCGAGATGCCCCTCCTGCGCGAGCCGCCACGGCGCGTAGGCGAAGGCGACGGCGGCCACCGACGCCCCGATCGGACGGGCGCCGAGCTGGCGCAGCAGCGCGTAGGCGCCGATCGCCAGCAGCGCGTGCGCGAGGACGAAGAGCAGGTTGTAGCGCAGCACCGCAGCGACCGGGCCGCTGCCGATCATGCCGAACGGCGCGTAGCCGAGCAGGCTGTCACCGAAGCCGAAGCTGAGCGCCTGAGGGTAGTAGGCGTTCGAGTGCCAGAGCCGGATCGGGTCGCCGGTGAGGATGTGCCCGGCCCAGGAGACCTGCCACGCCTGGCGGGCCGGGTCGCCGAGGTCCTGGGGCAGGGTGTGCAGCGGATAGCGCATGGCCGGCCACGTCATCAGCACGGCGAGCACCAGCCCGGCGTAGATCACCAGCGCGTACTCGTGGACGAGCGCCCGGCGGACGGCGCGGGAGGCCCGTCGCATCCGGCTGGGCGGTTGCTCGGGGAGGGCGACGAAGACCGACCACGGGTCCGGTGGGGCGTCGGCCGGCCGGGTGTTCGGCAGCTCACGCCGCTTCTGCCGGGGAACGATCCGCTGTGGAGTCTCCGGCTTGTCTGGCTCGGGCTTGCCTGATTCCGGCTTGTCTGGCTCGGGCTTGCCTGGCTCGGGCTTGTTCGGGCCGAGCTTGTCTGACTCGGGCTTGTCCGGGCCGAGTTTGTCCGGGCCGTTGTCCGCGGGAGGGACCGCCGCTTGCCTCCGGGCGCCGAACAGGCCGAATCTGCGCCGCGGTTTCGCTGTCCCGGCGACTTTCGCTTCCTCGGCCGCGGCGGCGATCCTTGCCGCCCGGTCCCGTTCGGTCACCGCGGTCCCCGGAGCGGGAGAGCCCACACCGCTCGGCCCGGCCGCCGACGCGGGTCCGGGCGAGATCGGTTTCGGCTGCTCGGTCATGACCCTCCCGTGCCGGTTGGCCTAGTTACCCGCCCGCTCGCGCAGCAGGGCGATGTCCGCGGTCTGCCCATCGGCGCCTCCGGGCGTCTCCACAACGGCCGGGGCTCCGGCGGCCCGGATCGCCGCCACCACCAGTTCCGGGTCGATCTTTCCATTACCCAGGTTGTCGTGCCGGTCCTGGCCGGAGTCGAAGCCGCCCTTCGAATCGTTGGCGTGGATCAGGTCGATGCGCCCGGTGATGGACTTCACCCGGTCGACGATCCCGACCAGGTCCTCGCCGCCGGCGAACGCGTGGCAGGTGTCCAGGCAGAACCCGGCCCCGAACTGCCCGACCTCGTCCCAGAGCCGGGCCAGGTCGTCGAAGCGCCGGGCGCACGCGTTGTCACCACCGGCGGTGTTCTCGATCAGAACGGGCAGCGGCAGGCCGCCGTCCTTCTCCGCATACTCGAAGGCCTTCCGCCAGTTCGCGAAGCCGGCGGCCAGATCCGCGCCGGCGCCGACGTGGCCGCCGTGCACGATCAGGCCCTTTGCGCCGAGCTCGGCCGCGGCCTGGGCGTGCGCCATGAGCAGCTTGCGGCTGGGGATCCGGATCCGGTTGTTCGGCGACGCGACGTTCACGATGTAGGGCGCGTGGATGTAGATGTCCACCTCGGAGGAACGCAGCCGGTCCGCGTCGTCGCGCGGTTTGGGCGTTTTGTATCCCTGTGGGTCGGTGAGGAAGAACTGCACCGCGTCCGCGCCGCGAGCGGCGGCCTCGGCCAGCGGATCTGCGGGGTCGACATGGGCTCCGATGCGCATGGGACGAGCCTACGACGCCGGTACGACGCTTTCCCCCGGCGTCACCGTGCCGCATCACCCTTCGTTAGCTCATTGATCACGCTTGACTGACGCCGGCGCGGACCGGCTGCTGACTAGGGGATGGTGCATGTCGCGGCAGTTCCGATATCGGATGGCGGCTCTGGTGCTGAGCGGGTTGATCTTCGGCGCCCCGCTGCTCACCAACGGGACGGCGAGCGCCGAGCAGATGGACCCGGCGGACCGTCAGGTGACCTTCGGCGGCGACGTGCTCGGGATCGACTGTGAGTCCCGCCCGAGTGTGGAGTCGATGACCGTACCGGCCGAGACGATCGTCCGGGTGGTGAACCGGACCGGTCACGACGCACAGCTGCGACTCGGTGGCTCGCCGAAGGGCGTCGTGCCCGAGAACGGCTCGGCCGAGCTGCTGTTCCGCCGCGGCACCACGGCCGTGCTGCTGAGCCCGGAGTGCTCGGTCGGCGACGAGGTGGTGCCGATGCTGGTCACCGCCGAGCCGTCGAACGCGGCCACGTCGCCCGGCCCGATGCCCGCCCCCACCGGGGGCAGCGCCTCGACCATGATGGCGAAGCCGTCCGGCCCGGGCTCGCCGGCCGGGTCCCGGGCCGGTTCCGCACTGCCGGACTCGGCGTCGCGGCCGGCCGGGGCCACCTCCCAGTCGTCACGGTCGGGCGCCCGGAAGTCGTCGGAGTCGTCCAGGCCGGCCGCCACGGTGCGGAACGCGACCACCGGGACGCAGGCGGTGCCGCAGCGCGGCGCGATCTCCCGGCCCAAGGTCAAGACCGTGCGGGGTACGGGTGCGGTCGGGGTGCCCGCCTTCGCCGGTATGCCGATGGGCGACCGCAAGACGATCCTGCCCGCCACGGCCGGTACCTCTCTCGCGGCTGCCCCGGCAGAGCCCACCGCTCCCGCTGTCGACGCCGCTGCCGCAGCTCCTGTTTCTGATTCGTCGGCGACCGCCGAGGGCGTGCCGGCGGCGGATCCGGGTCAGGAGTCACCGCAGGCTATCGGCGGAACCATCGCCGAGCCGGTGGCCGCGGTCGGGCCGATCCGCGAGGGCCGGCCGATCGGGTTGCTCGGGCTCACCGCGCTGGTCTGTGTCCTCGGCGTCTCAATCGCCGCGATTCGGGCAATCGTGTCGCAACGTGCATCTCGGACTAATATGGCTTAAGCTGATCCGTGAAAGCTCCGCGGGGCGGACGCGCCCACCTCATCGGTGTGGTCGTTCCTCCCCAGGTCCCACCCAACGAATCGGGCCGGACGCCCCGCGGCTCTTCACAGGCGGCCCCGTCCACGGACGGGGCCGCCGCTTTTGGGCCTGACGCCCGGCGTGGGTATGCTGGCTCGGTTCGCAGTGTGTCTGCCGTGGGCGCTTCATTCCCACGGCTTTCTTCTGCGTGCGACACAAGACCTCCTGCCACGGAGAGACCGTGGCCGCTAAGCCCACAGGAGGTGAGAAAGTCTTGCGTCATTACGAACTCATGGTGATCCTCGACCCTTCGCTCGAGGAGCGCACCGTCGCACCGTCGCTCGATCAGTACCTGAACGTGATCAGGACCGCGGGTGGCTCGGTGGAGAAGCTCGACGTCTGGGGCCGTCGCCGGCTCTCGTTCGAGATCAACAAGAAGGCCGAGGGCATCTACGCCGTCGTCGACCTTCAGGCGACCCCCGAGGCCGTCGCTGAGCTGGACCGTCAGCTTCGGCTCAACGAGAACATCCTGCGTACCAAGGTCATCCGTCCCGAGACCCGCTGAGACGTTTTTGTCAGAGGGTCCTGAGACCCTTGGCGTCAACGTTTGAAGCGGCGAGGAGAAGTTCATGGCAGGAGAAACCACCATCACGGTCGTCGGCAATCTGACCGACGACCCTGAGCTGCGCTTCACCCCGTCGGGTGCGGCGGTCGCCAAGTTCCGCATCGCCTCGACGCCGCGGACCTTGGACCGGCAATCGGGTGAATGGAAAGACGGCGAGCCACTCTTCCTCGCGTGCAACATCTGGCGTGACGCCGCCGAGCACGTCGCCGAGTCGCTGCAGCGCGGCGCTCGGGTGATCGTGCAGGGCCGGTTGCGCCAGCGGTCTTACGAGACCAAAGAGGGAGAGAAGCGCACCGTCTACGAGCTCGAGGTCGACGAGATCGGCCCGTCCCTGCGCTACGCCACGGCGAAGGTGCAGAAGATGAGCCGGTCCGGTGGCGGCGGCGGCGGCGGGGGTGGCTTCGGCGCCTCCGGTGGTGGCAACCGGCAGTTCAGCGGCGGCAATCGAGGCGGTGGCGGCGGCGCCAACAGCGGCGGCGGCAACGACTTCGACGACCCCTGGGCGACGGCTGCCCCGGCCTCCGGCAACCGCTCCGGCGGTGGCGGCGGCAACTCCTCGTTCGACGACGAGCCTCCCTTCTAAGCCCCACGGGCTTTACCGAGTTCAGGAGTAAGAGCAATGGCTAAGGCTGCGGCGCTTCGCAAGCCGAAGAAGAAGGTGAACCCGCTCGACAAGGACGGGATCACCTACATCGACTACAAGGACACCGCGCTCCTGCGGAAGTTCATCTCCGACCGCGGCAAGATTCGTGCCCGCCGCGTCACCGGTGTGACCTCCCAGCAGCAGCGGCAGATCGCCCGCGCGGTCAAGAACGCCCGCGAGATGGCGCTCCTGCCGTACACGGCCACGGCGCGCTGAGAGGGGGCACCGAGATGAAGATCATCCTTACTCAGGAAGTGTCCGGCCTCGGCACCCCCGGCGACATCGTCGAGGTGAAGAACGGTTACGGCCGCAACTACCTGCTCCCCCAGGGCTTCGCGATCCAGTGGACCAAGGGTGCCGAGAAGCAGGTCGCGGTCATCAAGCGGGCCCGCGATGCCCGCGAGATCCGGGACCTGGGCCAGGCCAACGAGGTCAAGGGCCAGCTGGCCGGCCTCAAGGTCACGCTGTCGGCGCGCTCCGGCAACGGCGGCCGCCTGTTCGGCTCGATCACCCCGGCCGAGATCGTCGACGCGGTCAAGGCCGCCGGCGGTCCCGCCCTGGACCGGCGTCGTCTCGAGCTCCCCGGTCACATCAAGACCACGGGCGCTTACAACGTGCAGGTCAAGCTCCACCCCGAGGTGACCGCCACCTTCCCGGTGAACGTCGTCGCGGCCAAGTAATCTCAGCACCACCGAACGGCGCGCCCGGCCCTGGCCAGGCGCGCCGTTTCGCGTTCCTGCTTCGGGTCCGCTTCTCGGGCTCGGCTCCGGCTGACGCGCCGTTCCGCACTCGCTGCCCCGGCACCGGCCGGGTTTCCGTGGGCCGATCCCGGGGCGGTCGCTTCGTCCCCCCATCGTTGACCCGGGGTTTGCTCGGCGCGGAACTCGCACGAAACCGGCGCCTGTTGCTGACGGGCGGCAGGGTCAGCTGAGGCTGTTGCCGGTGATGGCGGAGCTGAGGACGGTGGCCAGACCGCCGCCTGTTGCTGACGGATGGCAGGGTCAGCTGAGGCTGTTGCCGGTGATGGCGGAGCTGAGGACGGTGGCCAGACCGCCGCCCACCACGGCGGCAGCGAGGCCGACACTGGCGGACTTCCACGCGGTGGTGGCGAACCGGAGGCCGAGCGCGACCAGCATGCTCAGCGCGAGCGAGATGCCGAACTCCGGTGCGGCGTCGGCGAGCGTGTCCAGCGCGTGACTGCGCTGACCGCTGTTCAGCAGGAACATGCCGGCTACGAAGAGGACGACGGGTACGCCGTACCAGACGACGGTGTAGCCGACCGCGGCGAGTGGCCCGCCGGTGGTCTGCTCGTCCTCCTCGTCGTCATCGGGGTCGAGGAGGTCGTTGCCCCGTCCCGCGACCAGGCCGCCACTGACCGGGCGCCGCTCGTAGGAGCCGGTGCCCTGGAACGCGCCGGTGGAACGGCGCGGCGGCCAGCTGGTGTCCTCCTCGACCTCCGGTGCCGCGGCCGGAGCGGTGACGACCTCGGCGGGCGGCCGGGTGATCACCGATGTCGAGCTCAGGGCCAGGTTCGACGTTCCTGCCACTGCGGCTGAGCCGCTTGGCCGAAAGGGAGGAAAGTCCGAGGTGTCGTAACGGCGGGACTCGCCCTCAGTCAGAGCGCTGTCCCGGGAAAGCTCCTGGCGCCAATCGGTCTCACCTGCCTGCCCGGCGGTCTCGCGGTACTGCGCGCCACCCCGTCGGGTCGCACGCTCGGAGGCGAGCCAATCCCCGGACGGAGGGCCCTGACCGGTCGGCGGGTCGCTCCAGTTGCCGCTCTGCTGGTCACCGAGCGGCGGCTCGGCGCCGTAGGCGGGCGCGCTCGGGCGGCGCGGCTGGCTCAGCGGGTCAGGCCAGCCGGTCTCGGGTCGCTGGGTGGGACCGGCGGGAAGCTCGCGCTGCCAGCCCTGGCCGTTGGCGGGGGCGTCGCGCCAGCCCTGGCCGTTGGCGGGGGCGTCGCGCCAGCCCTGGCCGTTGGCGGGGGCGTCGCGCCAGCCCTGGCCGTTG